>NZ_JBVJHB010000001.1:0-960882 GCF_055587045.1 Streptomyces sp. NPDC048671
GCCGGACGCCGAGGTGCCGCGCGCCGGGTCGTCACGGGGGAGCGGACGGTAGGGCTCGGCCGCGTTCCGCGGGATCGGGGCGGGAGCGGAGTGGGGGGGGGGGGGGGGGGGCGCCGCCCCCCCCCCCCCCCCCCCCCCCCCCCCCGCCCGCGGCGTACAGGGCGCCGGGGACGAGCAGTCCGGCGACGACCGCGGAGGCCGCCAGCAGGGACCGGGTTCGGTGACGTGTGCCGCGCACAGCGATCTCCTCCCCTCAGCCTGACCAGAGTCCGGTTCCTCCACATTCTGCGGTGCATCGACCAGGTTTTCGACCTGAGCGCCGGGAGGCCGGGCGGGACAAGGAGAACGGCCGCGCACCACCTCCGGAGAAGTGGTGCGCGGCCGTTTCGGAACGCGGTCCTGCGAGGGTCAGGCGCCCATCATGTGCACGCCGCTGTCGACGTGGATGATCTCGCCCGTCGTCCTCGGGAAGAAGTCCGAGAGCAGCGCGACGATGCCGCGGCCGGCCGGCTCCGGGTCCGACATGTCCCAGGCCAGCGGCGCGCGGGTGTTCCACACCTCGGCGAGGTCATCGAAGCCCGGAATGGACTTGGCGGCCATGGAGGCGAGCGGCCCGGCCGAGACCAGGTTGCAGCGGATGCCGTCCTTGCCCAGGTCACGGGCGAGGTAGCGGGAGGTCGCCTCCAGCGCGGCCTTGGCCGGGCCCATCCAGTCGTACTGCGGCCAGGCGAACTGCGCGTCGAAGGTGAGGCCGACGATCGAACCGCCCTCGCTCATCAGCGGCTTGCACGCCATGGCGAGCGACTTCAGCGAGAACGCCGAGACGTGCATCGCCGTGGCGACCGACTCGAACGGGGTGTTGAGGAAGTTGCCGCCGAGCGCGTCCTGCGGCGCGAAGCCGATGGAGTGGACGATGCCGTCGAGCGTGCCGAGCTCGTCGCGCACCAGACCGGCGAGCCGGTCCAGGTGCTCGGCGTTGGTCACGTCCAGCTCGATGACCTTGGCCGGCTTGGGCAGCTTCCGGGCGATGCGCTCGGTCAGCGTGGGCCGCGGGAAGGCGGTCAGAATGATTTCGGCGCCCTGCTCCTGGGCCACCTTGGCAGCGTGGAACGCGATGGACGACTCCATCAGCACCCCGGTGATGAGGATGCGCTTGCCGTCGAGAATTCCGCTCATGGTGATCAGTGACCCATGCCCAATCCGCCGTCAACAGGGATGACGGCTCCAGTGATGTACGACGCGTCGTCGGAGGCGAGGAAGCGCACCGCGGCGGCGATCTCCTCGGGTCGCGCGTAACGCGCGAGCGGCACCTGGGCGACGATGCCCTTGCGCTGCTCCTCGGTGAGCGCCTGCGTCATGTCGGTGTCGACGAAGCCGGGCGCGACGACGTTGAAAGTGATGTTCCGCGAGCCCAGCTCACGGGCCAGCGACCGGGCGAAGCCGACCAGACCCGCCTTGGACGCGGCGTAGTTCGCCTGCCCCGCCGAGCCGAGGAGGCCGACGACGGAGGAGATCAGGACGACCCGGCCCTTCTTGGCGCGCAGCATGCCGCGGTTGGCACGCTTGACGACCCGGAAGGTGCCGGTGAGGTTGGTGTCGAGGACGGACGTGAAGTCCTCCTCGGACATCCGCATCAGCAACTGGTCCTTGGTGATACCGGCGTTGGCGACCAGCACCTCCACATTGCCGTGCTTCTCCTCGATCTCCTTGTAGGCCTGCTCCACCTGCTCGGCGTCGGTGATGTCGCAACGGACCGCGAGAACACCGGCCTCGGTGAGCGCCACGGGCGGCTCGCCGGAACGGTAGGTGATCGCGACCTTGTCGCCGTTGTCGGCGAAAGCGCGGGCGATGGCGAGGCCGATGCCCCGGTTTCCTCCGGTGACGAGAACCGAGCGGCTCAACGGATCACCCTTTCCTTGGCGGTCTGGTACATCGAAAACCTATCGGTACCGCCCGCTTCCCGGGGAATCGGCCTCTGACAGCGCCTTCCCCCGGGCACTGTCGGGTTCCTACAGTGCCGTCCCGGCCGCGACCCCGCCGGACCGCGCCTCGCCCCGCCCGCAATTCGACTGTGCCGCCGCTTCCGTCATGCTTCACTGCCTCGTGAAAGATCCGAGGGTATGTGACGCAGAGGAGAGGCCGCTCGTGCCCCATGAGGTAGATCAGTCGTTCCTGGCGCTTCCGCTGCGGCCGCTGGCCGACGCGGCGCTCGCCCGCGCGCGGGCGCTCGGGGCCGTGCACGCCGACTTCCGCTTCGAGCGGGTGCGCAGCGCCACCTGGCGGCTGCGGGACGCCCGGCCGGCCGGGGCGTCGGACAGTACCGACCTCGGGTACGCGGTGCGGGTGGTGCACGGCGGGGCGTGGGGGTTCGCCTCCGGGGTGGATCTGACGATGGACGCCGCGGCGAAGGTGGCCTCGCAGGCCGTCGCCATGGCGAAGCTGTCGGCGAAGGTGATCGCGGCCGCGGGTTCCGACGAGCGTGTGGAACTGGCCGACGAGCCGGTGCACGGGGAGCGGAGCTGGGTGTCGGCGTACGACGTCGACCCCTTCGCCGTGCCGGCCGAGGAGAAGTCGGAGCTGCTCGCCGAGTGGAGCGCCCGGCTCCTGCGGGCGGAGGGCGTCGCGCATGTGGACGCCTCGCTGATGACCGTCCACGAGAACAAGTTCTACGCGGACACGGCGGGCACGGTCACCACCCAGCAGCGGGTGCGGCTGCATCCGCAGTTCACCGCGGTGGCGGTGGACGCGACGAGCGGCGAGTTCGACTCGATGCGCACGATCGCGCCGCCGGTCGGGCGCGGCTGGGAGTACCTGACGGGGACCGGCTGGGACTGGGACGCGGAGCTGGAGAGCATCCCCGCGCTGCTGGCCGAGAAGATGCGCGCCCCGGGTGTCGAGGCGGGGACGTACGACCTGGTGGTCGACCCGTCCAATCTGTGGCTGACCATCCACGAGTCGATCGGCCACGCCACCGAGCTGGACCGGGCGCTGGGGTACGAGGCGGCGTACGCCGGGACCTCGTTCGCGACCTTCGACAAGCTGGGGAAGCTGGCGTACGGCTCCCCGGTGATGAACGTGACGGGCGACCGCACGGCCGAGCACGGGCTCGCGACCATCGGTTACGACGACGAGGGTGTCGAGGCCCAGTCGTGGGACCTGGTGAAGGACGGCACGCTGGTCGGCTACCAGCTGGACCGCCGGATCGCGAAGCTGACGGACCTGGGCCGGTCCAACGGGTGCGCGTACGCGGACTCGCCGGGCCATGTCCCCGTGCAGCGCATGGCGAACGTGTCGCTGGCGCCTGATCCGGGCGGCCTCTCCACCGACGATCTGATCGGCGGGGTGGAGCGCGGGATCTACGTGGTCGGCGACCGGTCCTGGTCCATCGACATGCAGCGGTACAACTTCCAGTTCACCGGGCAGCGGTTCTTCCGGATCGAGAACGGCAGGCTCGCCGGGCAGTTGCGCGATGTCGCCTACCAGGCGACGACGACGGACTTCTGGGGCTCGATGGAGAAGGTCGGCGGTCCGCAGACGTACGTCCTGGGCGGCGCCTTCAACTGCGGCAAGGCCCAGCCGGGCCAGGTGGCGGCGGTCTCGCACGGCTGCCCCTCCGCCCTCTTCCGGGGCGTGAACATCCTCAATACGACGCAGGAGGCCGGACGATGAGCGGCGCGCACGGAACCGGCCGGGGGTCCGGGGGTCGCCCCCCGGGACAGCACAGTCTCAATACGACGCAGGAGGCCGGACGATGAGCGGCGCGCACGGAACCGGCCGGGGGTCCGGGGGTCGCCCCCCCGGGACAGCACAGTCTCAACACGACGCAGGAGGCCGGACGATGAGCCGCGCGCACGGAACCGGCCGGGGGTCCGGGGGTCGCCCCCCGGGACAGCACAGTCTCAACACGACGCAGGAGGCCGGACGATGAGCCGCGTCAGCAAGCCGTACGAGATCGTCGAGCGCGCGCTCGAACTGTCCACCGCCGACGGCTGTGTGGTCATCGCCGACGAGGAGTCGTCGGCCAATCTGCGCTGGGCGGGCAACGCGCTCACCACGAACGGGGTGACCAGGGGCCGCACGCTCACCGTCATCGCCACGGTCGACGGGGCCGAGGGCACCGCGTCGGGCGTGGTGTCCAGGTCCGCCGTCACCGCGGCGGACCTGGAGCCGCTGGTGCGGGCCGCCGAGGCCGCCGCACGCGGGGCCGGTCCGGCGGAGGACGCGCAGTCGCTGGTCACCGGGGTGCCTGCCTCGCCCGACTTCACGGACGCGCCCGCGGAGACGGACTCCGATGTGTTCGCGGCGTTCGCCCCCGCGCTCGGCGACGCCTTCGCGCGGGCCCGGTCCGGCGGCCGTGAGCTGTACGGCTTCGCCAACCACGAGATGACCTCGACCTACCTCGGTACGTCGACGGGGCTGCGGCTGCGCCACGACCAGCCGAACGGGACGCTGGAGCTGAACGCCAAGTCGCCCGACCGGTCGCGCTCGGCCTGGGCGGGGCGCGCGACCCGCGACTTCAAGGATGTCGACCCGGCCGAGCTGGACGCCGAGCTGGCCCGGCGGCTGAGCTGGGCGGAGCGCCGTATCGAGCTGCCGGCCGGACGGTACGAGACGCTGCTGCCGCCGACCGCCGTCGCCGATCTGCTGATCTACCAGCTGTGGTCCTCGACCGCCCGGGACGCCGCGGAGGGCCGGACGGTGTTCTCCAGGCCCGGTGGCGGCACCCGGCTCGGCGAGACGCTGTCCGCGCTGCCGCTGACGCTGTGCAGCGACCCGCACGCGCCGGGCCTGGAGTCGGCGCCGTTCGTCCTCGCCCATTCCTCCGGGGACGACTGTTCGGTCTTCGACAACGGGCTGCCGCTGGCCCGTACCGACTGGATCAGGGACGGGCGGCTGGAGCAGCTGACGACCACCCGGCACACGGCGGGCCTGACGGGGCTGCCGCTCGCCCCGGCGATCGACAACCTGGTGCTGGAGGGCGGCGGGGAGCGGTCCCTGGAGGAGATGGTGGCCGCCACGACCGGCCGCGGCCTGCTGCTGACCTGCATGTGGTACATCCGCGAGGTCGATCCGGCGACGCTGCTGCTGACCGGGCTGACCCGCGACGGGGTGTACCTCGTGGAGGGCGGCGAGGTCGTCGGCGAGGTGAACAACTTCCGCTTCAACGAGTCCCCGGTGGACCTGCTGTCGCGGGCCACCGAGGCGGGGCGCACCGAGAAGACGCTGCCGCGCGAGTGGGGCGACTGGTTCACCCGGGCCGCGATGCCCGCGCTGCGCGTCCCGGACTTCAACATGAGCTCGGTGAGCCCGGGGGTGTGACCCGCCTAGACTGCCTGTTGCAATTCAATACACGTATCCATAGACGTAGCTGAGGAGACACGGAACCGTGACGGACATCGTCGACGAGCTGAAGTGGCGCGGGCTGTTCGCCCAGTCCACTGACGAGGACGCACTGCGCAAGGCTCTCGCGGACGGTCCCGTCACGTTCTATTGCGGCTACGACCCCACCGCGGCGAGTCTGCACGTCGGCCATCTGGTGCAGGTGCTCACCATGCGCCGGCTCCAGCAGGCCGGTCTGCGGCCGCTCGCCCTGGTGGGCGGGGCCACCGGTCAGATCGGTGACCCGCGCCCGACCGCCGAGCGCACGCTGAACGACCCGGAGACGATCGCCGCCTGGGTGACGCGGCTGCGCTCCCAGATCGAACCGTTCCTGTCCTTCGAGGGCGAGAACGCCGCGGTCATGGTGAACAACCTGGACTGGACCGCGGGCATGTCCGCGATCGAGTTCCTGCGGGACATCGGCAAGCACTTCCGGGTCAACAAGATGCTCACCAAGGAGTCCATCGCCCGGCGGCTGGAGTCCGACGAGGGCATCAGCTACACCGAGTTCAGCTACCAGCTGCTCCAGAGCATGGACTTCCTGGAGCTGTACCGGCGTCACGGCTGCACCCTCCAGCAGGGCGGCAGCGACCAGTGGGGCAACCTCACCGCGGGCCTGGACCTGATCCACCGCCTGGAGCCGGGCGCCGAGGTGCACGCGCTGGCGACCCCGCTGATGACGAAGGCGGACGGCACCAAGTTCGGCAAGTCCGAGAGCGGCGCGGTCTGGCTGGACCCGGAGATGACGACGCCGTACGCGTTCTACCAGTTCTGGCTGAACGTCGACGACCGGGACATCTCCCGCTACATGCGCATCCTCAGCTTCCTGAGCCCCGCCGAGCTGGAGGAGCTGGAGAAGGTCACCGAGGAGCGGCCGCAGGCGCGCTCCGCGCAGCGCGCGCTGGCCGAGGAGCTGACGACGCTGGTGCACGGCGCGGACCAGTGCGCCGCGGTCATCGCCGCGTCGAAGGCGCTGTTCGGCCAGGGTGAGCTGGGTGCGCTGGACGAGGCGACGCTCGGCGCGGCGCTCTCCGAGGTGCCGCACGCCCGGGTCACCGAGCTGGGTCCGCTGGTGGACCTGCTGGTGGAGGTCGGTCTGGCGCCGAGCAAGTCGGGCGCGCGCCGCACCGTCAAGGAGGGCGGCGCGTACGTGAACAACGTCAAGGTCGCCGACGGTGAGGTGGCACCGGCCCGCGAGGAGCTGCTGCACGGGCGCTGGCTGGTGCTGCGCCGGGGCAAGAAGAACCTCGCGGCCATCGAGGTCACGGCCGGCTGAGCCGTCACGAGAACAGCACAGCGGCCGGGCACGCGTGACGCGTGCCCGGCCGCTGCCGTTCGGTGCCCGGCGGTCCTCAGGTCTTCTGATGCTTGGTGCCGCGGATCGACGCCCACAGCATGTCGCCGACGCCGACCACCACCACGGCACCGATCAGCTGGAGCACATGGCGCGTCCAGTCGATGCCCTTGGTGTCGTTGACACCGAGCCAGGTGGCGACAGCATTGCCGAGGATGCTGCCGATCATGCCGAAAATGACCGTCAGCCAGAGCGGGATCTGTTGCTTCCCCGGCAGGATCGCCTTCGCGATCAGGCCGAGGACCAGGCCCACGATGATTGCCCACAACCAGCTCATGCCGCCTCCTCGTGCGACGCGGTGTCGCGATGTCCGATCAGTCTCGACGCCGGGCGCGCACCCCGCATGCCGGAGGGGTCCGAACGTGCGGCGGGAGCGGTTTCACGGCGCGCCCCGGTCTCGAACGCGCCGGATGCCGGGCGTACCGTGGGAGCGGTCCGGTCCGGGGAGCGTCCGGCGCGGTAACGGGGTCTCCCCCAGCTCCCGCGCGGGCTCGGGGAAGATTGGTGGAGACGGGATGCGGAAGCAGAGCGATGCGGAGGTCTTCCGGATCACGGGTGCCCGGCAGGGTCTCGCGGAGGATGTGCGCGGCAGGCAGCGGCGCTATGTGATCTCGATGTCCGTGCGCACGCTTTCGGTCGTCGCCGCGGCGGCCCTGTGGAACGTGGAGCGCTATGTGGCGATCGTGGGGCTGGCGCTGGGCGTTCTGCTCCCGTACGTCGCCGTCGTCATCGCCAACGCGGGCCGCGAGAACAGCCCCGCGCTGCCCTCCACCTTCGTCCCGGCCCCGACGCGGCCGGCGCTCGGCACCGCACCGGCGGCAGGCCCGGCCGAACCGGGCCCGGAGGCGGGCCAGTAGCTTCCGCGCCTTGGATCCGCAGGGGCACGACTGAACCCGTATGCCCCGATATCAACCGAATTCGCGGCGGATTCAAGCTCAAGAAAAGCTCAGATCAATCGTGAAGTTCCAGTGCACCGCACCCCGGTCTGCGTGACATACTTCGATAGCGCTCCGCATCCCCCGTCGGAGCGACGGACCGACGCCGGGCAGCTCCCCCCGTGGCTGCTCGGCGTCGCCCTTTCTCCGGCAGGGGATGCGTCAGGCCGGCCGCCGCGGCGGCCGGCCGACGGCCTCACGAGAGGCTCTAGGGTTGAGTCCGTGAACTCCCCTGAATCCGCCGCCGAGAACGTTGCCGAAGCCCCCGTCTGCTCCGCCAAGGGCTGCCGTGCCGACGCCGTGTGGGTGCTTGCCTGGAACAACCCGAAGCTGCACACCCCGGACCGCCGCAAGACCTGGCTGGCCTGTGACGAGCACCGGGAGCATCTCTCCTCGTTCCTGGATCTGCGGGGCTTCCTCAAGGATGTGGTGACGCTGGCGGAGTGGGAGTCACCGGACTCGCCCCGCTAGGCCGCGCTACCCGCCGATCGCCGACATCGGGCGGTCGGGCTGGAGGAAGGAGGGGTCGTCCAGGCCGGACCCGGCCTTCTTGCCCCACATCGCGAGCCTCCAGATCCGGGCGATCTCCTTGTCCGGCGCCTCCGACCGCAGTGCGCCGCGCAGGTCGGTCTCCTCGCGGGCGAACAGGCAGGTGCGCACCTGTCCGTCGGCGGTGAGCCGGGTGCGGTCGCAGGCCCGGCAGAACGGCCGGGTGACGGAGGCGATGACGCCGACCCGGTGGGGTCCGCCGTCGACCAGCCAGCGTTCGGCGGGGGCGGAGCCGCGCTCGTCCTGGCCCTCCGGGGCGAGGTCGAACCGGGTGCGCAGCGAGTCGAGGATGTCACCCGCTGTGATCATTCCGTCGCGCTTCCAGCCGTGCTGTGCGTCGAGCGGCATCTGCTCGATGAAGCGGAGCTCGTAGGCGTTGTCCACGGCCCAGGCGAGGAGGTCGGGGGCCTCGTCGTCGTTGAGTCCCGGCATCAGGACGGTGTTGACCTTGACCGGGGTGAGCCCGGCTTCCCGGGCGGCTTCGAGGCCGGCCAGGACGTCGTGGTGCCGGTCGCGGCGGGTGAGGGTCTTGAACACGTCGGGGCGCAGGGTGTCCAGCGAGACGTTGACCCGGTCGAGACCCGCGGCCGCGAGCGCGGCGGCGGTCCGCTTCAGCCCGATGCCGTTGGTCGTGAGCGACATCTTCGGGCGGGGCTCCAGGGCCGCGCACTGTTCGACGATGGAGACGAGACCGGGGCGCAGCAGCGGCTCTCCGCCGGTGAAGCGGACCTCGGTGATGCCGAGCTGTGTGACGGCGATGCGGACGAGCCGGACGATCTCGTCGTCACTGAGCAGGTCCGGCTTGGCCAGCCACTGCAGGCCCTCCTCGGGCATGCAGTACGTACAGCGCAGATTGCACCGGTCGGTGAGTGATACGCGCAGGTCGGTGGCGACCCGGTCGTAGGTGTCGATGAGCATGGTGGGCCCCCTCCTCCGGCTGACTTCCCGGTTGCGGTCGCTGACTCTTTCGAGACTACGCGAGACGTGTGACATCGCAGGGGCTCGTTTGGCACGAGGTACGACGCGGCCGCGTCGTAGGACTCTACGACGCGGCCGCGGGCAAGGAGCGGTGCGAGAGACGGACTCCTGGGTGAACTCCTGCTCTCAGTGGGCTCCGATGCCGGTGAGGGACTTGACCTCCAGCTCGGCGTACTTGCCCTTGTCCGGCTCCTCCTTCGACAGGAGGGAGCCGATCCAGCCGAGCAGGAAGCCCAGCGGGATGGAGATCAGGCCGGGGTTCTCCAGCGGGAACCAGGCGAAGTCGACGCCCTTGAACATCGAGGTCTTCTCGTTGCCGGAGACGACCGGCGAGAACAGCACCAGGATCACCGAGCTGGCCAGACCGCCGTAGATCGACCACAGCGCGCCCTGGGTGGTGAACCGCTTCCAGAAGAGGCTGTAGAGGAGGGTCGGCAGGTTGGCCGAGGCGGCGACGGCGAAGGCGAGCGCCACCAGGCCGGCGACGTTCATGTCGCGGGCGAAGGCGCCCAGCAGGATCGCGGCCGCGCCGATGAAGACGGTGGCCCAGCGGGCGGCCCGCATCTCCTCCTTCTCGCTGGCCTTCCCCTTGCGGATGACATTGGCGTAGATGTCGTGGGCGAAGGACGACGAGGAGGCGAGGGTGAGGCCCGCGACGACGGCGAGGATGGTGGCGAAGGCGACGGCGGAGATGACGGCGAGCATGACGGCGCCGCCGGTGGTGCCGACCCCGCCGAGGTACTCGGCGAGCTGTGGGGCCGCCGCGTTGCCTGCCGGGTTCTTCGCGATGATCTCCTTCGGGCCGATGAGGGCCGCGGCGCCGAATCCGAGCGCGATCGTCATCAGGTAGAAGCCGCCGATGATGCCGATGGCCCAGTTGACGGACTTACGGGCGGCCTTGGCGGTCGGCACGGTGTAGAAGCGGATCAGGATGTGCGGCAGGCCCGCGGTGCCCAGCACCAGGGCGATGCCGAGGGAGAGGAAGTCCAGCTTCGAGGTGCCGGTGGCCCCGTACTTGAGTCCGGGCTGCAGGAACGACGCGCCGTGGCCGCTCTTCTCGGCGGCGGTGCCCAGCAGGTCGGAGACGTTGAAGTTGAACTTCCACAGCACCATGAAGGTCATCAGGATGGCGCCCGCGATGAGCAGCACGGCCTTGACCATCTGCACCCAGGTGGTGCCCTTCATCCCGCCGATGGTGACGTACACGATCATCAGTACGCCGACCAGCGCAACGATGAGGATCTTTCCGGCGTCGCTGGTGATGCCGAGGAGCAGGGAGACCAGCACACCCGCGCCGGCCATCTGTGCCAGCAGGTAGAAGATCGAGACGATGATCGTGGAGACGCCCGCCGCGGTGCGCACGGGGCGCTGCCGCATCCGGTAGGCGAGGACGTCGCCCATGGTGTACCGGCCCGAGTTGCGGAGCGGTTCGGCCACCAGCAGCAGGGCCACCAGCCAGGCGACGAGGAAGCCGATCGAGTAGAGGAAGCCGTCGTATCCGAAGAGGGCGATGGCTCCGGCGATACCGAGGAACGAGGCGGCGGACATGTAGTCGCCGGAGACCGCGAGTCCGTTCTGGAAGGCGGTGAACTGGCGGCCGCCCGCGTAGAAGTCGGAGGCGCTCTTGGTCTGCCGGCCGGCCCAGACGGTGATGCCGAGGGTCGCCGCGACGAAGACCGCGAAGAGCGTGATGATCAGCGGCCGGTGCTCGGTGGTGGAGGAGGCGGCGAGCACGGCGGTGTGGGCGTGGTACGCGGCGCTCATGCGTCGGCCTCCATACGGGACTTGATGGCCTCGGCCTTCGGGTCCAGCTTCGCGTTGGCGTGCCGCGAGTAGAACCAGGCGATGAGGAAGGTGGTGAGGAACTGGGCGAGACCGAAGACGAAGGCGACGTTGAAGTTGCTGTACACCTTGGTGCCCATGAAGCCGCCGGCGTAGTTGGACAGCAGCACGTACAGCAGGTACCAGAGGACGAAAGCGATCGTCAGCGGGAAGGCGAACGAGCGGTGCGAGCGGCGCAGTTCGCCGAATTCCGCGCTCTCCTGCTCCGCGATGAAGGCCTCGGTCGTGGGCTGGGCCGGCCCTTTGTCCGTACTGCCCTCGGGCGGCGGTGCAGCGGTAGCCACGGAATCTCCTCGCGACGCGGGTGCGGTAGTGGTGGGGACGGTGGATTTCATTGCGAACCTCGGTATCGGGGGGTGATGGTGCGCCTCCCCTGACAACGGCACGCGGCGCGCGGCGAAGCGGTTCACCACTCTTCCCCCCTTCTCCGGGTCACCCTTTCGGACGCCGCCGCGAAGACGGGTTCTCGTGAACTCATTGATGAGCCGGGATGATCAGCGATAGCTTCACTCGTCATGTACGCGACTGGACACGCCCGTGTCCGGTCCACTGACACGGATGAAGTGGAGACCCCATGGCTCATCTGGGATCCAGACGGACGCGCGCACTGGCGCTGCCCGTCGGATTGGCCCTCACTGTCTCGCTCGGCTTCCTGCCGACGAGTGCCGCGACCGCCTCGCCGGTGGACGGCAGGCCCGCGGCGGCGGTGCCGGCCGACGGACCGAAGCTGTCGTACGTGGTGAATACGCGAGGCGGTCTCGGCACCGTCAAGCAGGTGCGCAAGGCGGTGGAGCGGGCCGGCGGCACGGTGGTGACCACCTACGACCGGATAGGTGTCCTCGTCGTCCACTCGCAGAACCCGGACTTCGCGCAGTCCATACGCAGGGTCAGGGGCGTGGATTCGGCGGGCGCCACCCGTACCAACCCGATCGTTCCGCAGGCCACCAAGGACATCGGGGTCGAGCAGCCGCTCACCGCGCAGGAGGAGCGGGGCGCCGCGGCGCGGGCGACGGCGGACCAGGACCCGATGGAGCCGCTCCAGTGGGCCCTGCCCGCCATCAAGGCGGACAAGGCGCACCAGAAGTCGCTGGGCAGCCGGAAGGTCACGGTCGCGGTCATCGACACGGGTGTCGACGACACCCACCCGGACCTCGCACCGAACTTCGACCGGGGCGCCTCGGCGAACTGTGTGACCGGCGCACCGGACACCACGGCCGGCTCCTGGCGTCCGAAGGCCGGTGAGAGCCCGCACGGCACCCATGTCGCGGGCACGATAGCCGCCGCGAAGAACGGCATCGGGGTGACGGGTGTCGCACCGGGTGTGAAGGTCGCCGGTATCAAGGTGGCGAACCCGGACGGGTTCTTCTACACCGAGTCCATAGTCTGCGGCTTCATGTGGGCGGCCGACCACGGCGTCGATGTCACCAACAACAGCTATTACACCGACCCGTGGCTGTTCAACTGCAAGGACGACCCGGACCAGGGCGCACTGGTCGAGGCGGTCGCCCGTGCCACCCGGTACGCGGAGCGCAAGGGCACGGTCAATGTCGCCGCTTCGGGCAACTCGGCCGAGGACCTGGCGGCCGACACGATCGAGGACTCGACGAGCCCGAACGACGGCAGCACGGTCACCCGGACGATCGACCCGAAGAAGTGCTTCGACATCCCGACGATGCTGCCGGGTGTCGTGACGGTCTCGGCGACGGGCGCGAAGGGGCTGAAGGCCTCGTACTCGAACTACGGGAACGGCGTCATCGACGTGGCCGCCCCGGGCGGCGACTCGACGGGCTACCAGCCCCCCGAGCTGCCCGCGACGAACGGTCTGATCCTGTCCACGCTGCCGGGCGGCCAGTACGGCTACATGGCCGGTACGTCGATGGCCTCCCCGCATGTGGCGGGAGTCGCCGCTCTGATCAAGTCGACGCACCCGCACGCGTCGGCGCTCGCGGTGAAGGCGCTGCTGCTGGCGGAGGCCGACGCCACCGCGTGCGGCGCGCCGTACGACATCGACGGTGACGGCACCGTCGACGCGGTCTGCGAGGGCGGCAAGCACCGCAACGGCTTCTACGGAGCCGGTGTGGTGAACGCCCTGAACGCGGTCCGCTGGTAGCGGGTCAGGTGCGGGGGCCGGTGATCTCGCCGGCCCCCGCACCGGCCGGGCCGGGAGCGCCCGGCCGCCCGGCTCACGGTGTGATGAGGACCTTCAGCGCGGTTCGCTCGTCCATCGCCTTGTAGCCGGCCGGGACCTCGTCGAGGCCGATGGCCAGGTCGAAGACGGGCGACGGGTCGATGGTGCCGGACAGGACGTCGGGGAGCAGCTCCGGTATGTAGGCGCGTACGGGGGCGACCCCGCCGCGCAGGGCGATGTTCCGGCCGAACATGACGCCGAGGTCCAGTCCGGTACCGCTGCCGTGCGGTACGCCGACGTAGCCGACCGAGCCGCCGTCGCGGGTGATGCCGACGGCCGTGCGCATCGACTGCTCGGTGCCGACGGCCTCGATCACCGCGTGGGCGCCCTCGCCGCCGAGCAGTTCCCGTACGGCGGCGACGGCCGCGTCGCCGCGCTCGGCGACCACGTCGGTGGCGCCGAAGGTGCGGGCGATGTCGGTGCGCGCGGTGTGACGGCCGAGCGCGATGATCCGCTCGGCGCCGAGCCGCTTGGCGGCCATGACGCCGCACAGGCCGACGGCTCCGTCACCGACGACGGCGACCGTGGTGCCGGGCCTCACACCGGCGCCGACGGCCGCGTGGTGGCCGGTGCCGAGGACGTCGGAGAGGGCCAGCAGCGCGGTGAGCAGCCGCTCGTCGGAGGCCGCGGCGGACGGCAGCTTGACCAGGGTGCCGTCGGCGAACGGGACGCGGACGGCCTCGCCCTGCCCGCCGTCGGAGCCGACCGAGCCCCAGAAGCCGCCCTGCGGGCAGGAGGTGGTCAGGCCCTCGGCGCAGTAGGCGCAGGTGCCGTCGGACCAGACGAAGGGGGCGACGGCGAGGTCGCCGACGGCGAAGCCGTTGACCCCGGAGCCGGCCTCCTCGACGATCCCGAGGAACTCGTGGCCGATGCTCCCCCAGAGCCTGAACGGCCTGGGGGGACCCCCTCGCCGGGCTTGCGGGCGGACTCGCCGCGGTACGCCCACAGGTCGCTGCCGCAGACGCAGGCCCGCAGGACCCGGAGCACCACATCGGTGGGCTGCTGGATCGCCGGGTCCGGGACCTCCTGCACGCGGATGTCGTGGGGGGCGTGGATGACGGTGGCGCGCATGCGTGGGGGTCCTTGCTGATCTCAGATGCTGATACTCCGTCCACGGTACGCCCCAGGGTCCGTACCGGGCCGTCGCGCACCCGGGGCGAGCGCTCCGAGGGTCAGCAGGAGCTGGGCCGCCACGTAGGTGAGCATGACCCAGAAGCCGGGGGCGGGCAGCTGCGGCCGGTCGGCGATGCCGGTGGCGATCAGGGCGTCGGAGAGCAGGAAGAGCGCGCCGCCGGCGGCCGCGTACCGGCCGAGGACGCCGGACCGGTAGGCCATGGCGGTGAGCAGCAGGCTGTAGCCCGCCAGCGGGAACCGCAGACCGGCCGGCAGCCCGCCCCAGATCAGGGCGGTGAAGACGGCCAGGGCGGCCGCGTACAGGATCGCGGGCAGCAGGGCGCCGCGGGCCCGTCCGAAGAGCCGCAGGTAGCAGAGGTGCCCTACGGCGAAGCCGCCCATCCCGAGGAGGAAGGCGAGGTCGGCGTCGGCCAGCAGGAACACGTCACCGACCCAGCCGCAGAGCAGCGCGGCGATCAGCAGCCGGGGCGCGCGCCGGGCGGCGGCGTACCCGGCCAGCAGCGGCATCAGCAGCGGCTTGGCGACGAGGTGCGCGACACCGCTGCCGGCGAGGACCGCGACGAGGTCGGCGGCGCAGACGGCGAGGAAGGCGATGAGCAGGGGGCGTACGAGACGCTCCCGCCGGTCCGGGAACGGGCCGGGGCTCGTCAGCGGGCCGGCGCTCATCCGGTGCGCTCGCGCGCGGGGGCGGTCGCGGAGGCGGCGGCAGGCGTGGCGGCGGTGCCGGCCGGCTGCCAGCCCGGCCCGCGGAAGACCCGCCCGGCCCGTTCGCCCCAGCTGCCCGCCGCGCGTACGTCGCGGGCGATGGCGGCGTACTCGTGGGTGGCGACCCGCAGCGGGTTGAACGTGTCGATGTTCTTGGTGAGCCCGAACACGGGCCGCTGCGTCTCCGCCGTGAAGGAGCCGAACCACCGGTCCCACACGATCAGGATGCCGCCGAAGTTCCGGTCGAGGTAGCCGCCCTGGGAGGCGTGGTGCACCCGGTGGTGGGAGGGCGTGTTCAGCACGTACTCGAAGGGCCTGGGCAGCTTGTCGACGCGTTCGGTGTGCACCCAGAACTGGTAGACGAGGTTGGCCGATGAGCAGAAGGCGAGCGCCGCCGGGTGGACACCGCAGGCGATCAGCGGGAGGTAGAACGGCCAGACGGTCAGCGAGGTCCAGGGCTGGCGCAGCGCGGTGGAGAGGTTGAACTTCCGGCTGGAGTGGTGCACCACGTGGCAGGCCCAGAGGATCCGGATGACGTGGTGGCCCCGGTGGGACCAGTAGTAGAGGAAGTCCTGCCCCAGCAGCATCAGCGGGACGGTCCACCACAGGACGGGCACGCGGAGCGGGGTGAGTTCGTACACCGCCGAGTAGATGGCGACGATGGGTACCTTCCACAGCAGGTCGAAGGCCAGGCTGCCCAGCCCCATGGTGATGCTGGTGGCGGCGTCCTTCGCCTCGTAACCGGCGGCCTCCTCGTCGGGGTGGAAGCGGTGGAGCGCCATTTCCAGGACGGTGAGCAGGACGAAGGCCGGTATGGACCAGAGCACTACATCGGGCAGGTTCGTCGGCATGTCAGCACCGTAGAGCCGCAGGTCGGCCCGCGGCCAGACGTTGTTACCAACAAGTATGCGAGACGTGGTGTCAGCAATCTTTGGTGACTTCTGACAGGACGGCCGTCGTACGGTCACTCCATCAGAGGCCCTACACCCCCGCCGCCCCCAGCAATTCCCCCGCCGCATACGTCACGGCCATCGCCAGCGCTCCCCCGCCCATGTTCCGCAGCACCGCCGGGCCCACCGCCGCCTCGCCCAGCCGGGCGCTCCACCAGCCCGTCAGGGCCAGTGCGGCGAGCACCGAGAGCACGGTCACCACCAGCCGCAGCGAGACCGGGGGCAGCACGATCGCCAGCAGCGGCAGCAGCGCGCCCACCGTGAACGCAAGGAAGCTGGCGCCCGCGGCGTGCCAGGGATTCGTCAGGTCGTCCGGGTCGATGCCCAGCTCGACCTCCGCGTGGGCGCGCAGCGCGTCGCGTTCGGTGAGCTGGACAGCGGCCTCGCGGGCGACCTCGTGGCTCAGCCCCTTGCCCTCCAGCAGTCCGGTGAGTTCGGCGAGTTCCGCCTCCGGCATCTCCTGGAGCTCGCGCTTCTCCGTGGCGAGTGCGGCCTTCTCCGAGTCGCGCTGGGTGGAGACCGACACGTACTCGCCCGCGGCCATCGACATGGACCCGGCCAGCAGCCCGGCCAGGCCGGCGGTCAGCAGGGTGCCGCGGTCGTCGGTGGCCCCGGCGACGCCGACGACGAGGCCGGCGGTGGAAACCACACCGTCGTTGGCCCCGAGCACGGCGGCGCGCAGCCAGTTCAGCCGTGCGCCCATACCCGTGCGGTGCGGTTCGTGGTGCGCCTGGGGATCGCTCATCCGGGGATGGTCTCACCTCACGGAGTCACCAGACGCGTACCGACCCGCCTCGCGCGAACGCGGGACTGGTCGCGCCCGCGGGGACCTCCTCCAGGGGTTCGGCGATCTCCTGGACGGTCGGGCCGACGCGTGCGGCGATCCGGTCGAGGGCGGCCAGGTCGAATCCGTAGACGCGGGCGGCGTTGCCGCCGGTCATGGCGGCGATCTCGGCGGGCGGCAGCCCGGCGTACGCGATCCGCAGGCCTTCGCGTGAGTACGGGGCGGTGCCCTCGTCGTGCGGGTAGTCGCTGCCCCACATGATCTTGTCGAGGCCGATCCGGTCGCGCAGCGGCACCTCGTGCGGGCGCATGAAGCTGGCGCCCACGTAGCAGTTCTCGCGCCATACCTCGCTGGGGCTCGCGCCCATCGAACCGGCCAGCCCCGCACCGAACTTGGACTCCGCCGTGGCCGCCCGGGAGGCCGACGCGACCAGCCGGCCGTGGTAGTAGTCGAGCATCTCCATGATGCCCGGGATCCAGCCGGAGCCCTGTTCGGTGAGGACGAGCCTGAGTCCGGGGTGGCGGCGGAACGCCCCGCCGAAGATCAGGTGCCACAGGGCCCGGTGCGAGAACCAGGTGGTCTCCACCATGAAGACGGCGCGGGCCGCCGGTTCGTCGCCCAGTGGCGGGGACGCGGAGCCGCCGTGGTGGTTGACCGGTACGTCCAGCTCCGCGCAGACCGCCCAGAGCGGGTCGTACGCCGGGGAGTGCAGCTCCGGAACGCCGGAGCCCGGTGGGGCGCCGGGCAGCAGGATGCCGCCGGTGAGTCCGGCCTCCTTGGTGCGGCGGACCTCGCGGGCCGCCTCGTCCGGGTCGTTGAGGAGGATCTGCGCGACGCCCGCGCGCCGGCCGGGCGCGGCCGCGCAGAAGTCGGCGAGCCAGCGGTTGTGGGCGCGCAGCCCGGCCCAGCGCTGTTCGTACTCCGCCCGGGAGGGTGCGGGTGCCATCAGGGAGGCGGAGGGGAAGAAGGGCGGGATGGTGTTGGGGAAGACGACCTCGGCGACGATGCCGTCCGCCTCCTGGTCGGCGAGCCTGCGGGCCGAGTTCCAGTTGCGGTCGGCGGTGTCGGCCACCAGGTCCTCGTACGGGTTGACGTAGGTGGCCGCCCAGGCGTCGAAGTCGTCGTGGTGCTCCGACTCCAGGTACGGCCGGTAGTCGAGGAGGTCGGCGCCGGCGTGGCAGTCGGCGGAGATGACGGTGTAGCGGTCCGTCATGCCGCCCCCAGGACCCGTCACCGCACCCTCGGGGCCCGTCACGACGTCCCCAGGACCGGGAAGTCGTGGTCGGTCAGCCAGTGCCTGCCGACCTCGCGCGAGCGGACCCAGGAGGCCTCGACCGCGCTCTGGTCGGCGCTCTGGCCCAGGTCGGCGGGGGTCGGGCCGATGCGTGCGGCGAGCGGGGCGAGCCTGTCCGTGTCGAAGCCGAAGACCTCGGCGGCGGCCAGGCCGAGCATCCGGCGGGTCTCGTTGACGGGGATGTCGTGGAAGGTGTCGCGCAGCCAGTTCGCGGTGTTCGGCCAGGTGCCCTCGGGGTGCGGGAAGTCGCTGCCCCAGAGGATGTTGTCGACGCCGATCTCGTACCGCTGGGCGAGCTCGCGGCGTTTGGTGTTGGTGGCGCAGATGAACACCTGGCGGTCGAGGTACTCGTGCGGCGGGCGCTTCAGTTCGGCGAACGGGGAGAGTTTCTTGCCGCCGTGGGCGCCGAGGTAGAGGCGGTCCATGAACCAGAGCAGGTTGGGCAGCCACCAGCAGCCGGACTCGGCGACGCCGAACCTGAGCCCGGGGTGGCGTTCGAAGGCGCCCGACCAGAGGAGGAACCAGAGCGGGCGCGACGGCCACCAGGTGACCTCGGAGACGTAGATCCCGAGGTGGTCGCCGTACTCGTGGCGCGGGGCCGCGCCCGAGTGGGTGACGATCGGCATCCCGGTCTCGGCGGCGGCCGCCCAGACGGGGTCGTAGCGGCGGTCGTGGTACGGCGCCTTGTCCACCCACATGGAGGGGATCATCAGGGCGCCGAGGCCGGACTCCTTCGCCCGGTGGATCTCGGCGACGACCCGGCCGGTCTCGCCGGTGACGGGCAGCAGGGCGACCCCGCAGTGGCGTTCGGGGTGCTGGGAGACGAAGTCGGCGAGCCAGCGGTTGTGGGCCCGCGCTCCGGCCATGCCCAGCTCCGGGTCCTGGTCGCCGGAGAGGCCGAGGCCGACGCCGAAGGGGGCGGCGGTGCGGCTGTCCACGGCGTCCGCGTCGGGGAAGACGACCTCGGCCGCCACCCCGTCGCCGTCGAGCTCCTTGAGCCGCTGGGTGGCGTCCCAGCCGCCCCTGAGGCCTTCCTCGTTGTCCTGGAACCACTTGTCGGCGAAGGCCTCGTTGCGGACCCCGAGGCGGGTCATCTCCTCGCGGCGGCGGTCGCGGCCGGCGAGGAAGTCGTCGAACTCCCGGTGGAAGCGGCTGTCGAGGTAGGGCCGGTACTCCTCGGTGGGCAGTCCGGCGTGGCAGTCGGAGGAGATGATCAGGTACGGGTCGTCGTCGGTCATGGCTCACTCCTCAGTCGAGTACGAACTTCTCCAGGTAGGACGGGTTCGCGCGGTCGAGCATCGACTGCGACCTGGCGCGGATCTGCCGGTCGCTGTGCTCGCTGTCCGGCAGCATCCAGAAGCGGTCGGCGGTGATGCCGTCCACGACGGTCTGCGCGACCTCCTCCACCGGTGTGAACTCCACGTCGTGGCCCGCCGACCTCATCGCGGCCTCCCACTGGCCGAGGCTGCGGTACGGGGTCCGGCGCGGGCGCTCCTTCGCGTACCGCTCGGGGCGGTTGCGGTGCGACTCCCACAGTCCGGTGCGGAGCATGTGCGGGCCGGGGAAGAGGACCGAGGCGCCGACCGCCGCTTCCTCCGCCCGCAGGTGCGCGTAGAGCGATTCGGTCATGGTGACGACGGCGGACTTGGTGACCGCGTACACCGAGGCGGTGGGCAGCGGGGCGATCCCGCCGTCACCGGACGAGGTGTTGACGATGTGGCCGGGGTCGCCGCCCGCGAGCATGCGCGGCACGAAGGCCTGGATGCCGTGGAAGACACCCCACACGTTGACCGCGAAGGCCCACTTCCAGTCGTTGGGCTCGTGCTCCCACATCCGGCCCTCGGCGCCCGATCCGACGCCGGCGTTGTTGCACAGCACGTGCACGGCGCCGAAGGCGTCGTACGCGGCCTCGGCGAGTTCCTGTACGGAGTCGCGTTCGCTGACGTCGACGGCCCGTGCCAGCACCCGTGCGCCGTCCTGGCGCAGTGCGGCGGCGGCCCTGTCGAGCGCGCCCTCCTCCACGTCGGCGAGCACGACGTTCAGCCCCTCGGCCGCGAACCGGCGGGCCATGGCGAGGCCGATGCCGCTCGCGGCCCCGGTGACGACCGCGGTCCGGCCCTCCTCCAGCCTCATCGGACGCTCCCCTCGGGCGGGCCGTCGTGGATCTGCTGCGGATCGTCGTAGCGCTGGTGGACGTACGGCAGCAGCGCGTCGGCGCTGACCCGCTCCACGGCCCTGCCCTGCTGGTCGCTGGTCTTCTCACCGATGGTGAGGTCGATCAGCCTGCGGACGGGGAGGTCGGCGACCGGGTCGTACATCGACTCGCGCAGCACCACGTCGCCGGTGATCCGCTCCAGTCCGCGGACCTTCTCGTGCCGGGTGCAGTGGATCAGTACGGGGCCGGAGTCGAAGCCCTCGCCGTCCACGGCGGGCAGGAACTTGAAGTAGAAGTCGAGCTTCGTGACCGGTTCGGGCAGCGGGAGCGGTCCGTCGACCGCGCCGCGGATCTCGACGAAGGCGATGCCGTGACGGACCAGGCGGGCCCGTACGACGAGGCCCTCGCGTTCGACGCTGACCTCACCGAGCTTCTTCGGTTCGCCGAACACCTCGCGGCCGCCGGTCAGCGCCCGTTCGTGGGTCATCGGCATGACCAGCGGGTACCAGCCCTCGTGCCCGTCGTGGACGGCGGCGACGGAGACGGAGCCCGCGCCGAGCGGATAGCCGGGGAGGTCGACCTTGCTGATGCTCGCCCGGACGAGCGGGCGCCCGGCGGGTTTCAGCGGCGGCGGGAGGACGGCCGCCACCGCGTCGGGGTCGCTCTCCCAGACGGCGGTGACGCCGGTGGACCAGATGTCGGGGAGCCTGGAGCGGGCCTCGCGGGATGCCGCGATCTCGGCCTCGGTGCGCGCGCCGTACCGTACCCGTGCCATGCGGTGCCACCCTTCTCGGTCGTCCGTGTCCCGGCTATCCGCCGGGCCCTGTAACACAGTTACACCGGGGACGATGAAGGGTAAATAGCCATGCGTGTAACGGAGTTCGGGAACCTGGAGGAGCTGTGGCGCGATCGGCGCTGACCCGCGACGAGGTCCTCGCGACCGCCGCGGGACTGGTGCGGCAGCACGGTCCGCAGACCCTCACCATGCGCAGACTGGCCGCCGAGCTGGGCACCGCCGTCACCTCGATCTACTGGCACGTCGGCAATCGCGAGTCGCTGCTTGACGCCCTCGTCGAGCGCACCGTCCAGGAGATGGGCACCCTGCGCCCCACCGGCCGGGCCCCGGCCGCCCGGATCGTCTCCGTGGCCCGGGGACTGCGCCGCGAACTGCGCGCCCGGCCGCATCTGATCGCGATGGTCCACGAACGGGGGCTGACGGAACGGATGTTCCTGCCGGCGCAGCAGGCGCTGGTCCACGAGGTGCACGCCGCCGGGCTCCGGGGGGCGCGGGCGGCGGCCGCGGTCCGGGCGGTGCAGTTCCACACCGTGGGCTTCCTGCTGGTGGAGCGCAACCGGGAGCGGTCCCCGGTCCAGTCACCGGCCGAGGGCGATCTGTGGAGCGAGTCGACGGCCGGCGGCGATCCGGCGCTGGCCCGCGCGCTGACCCGGCCCGCCGCCCCGGACCGGCTGTTCGCCACCTCCGTACGGGCGCTGGTGGACGGGCTGCTGGCAGGCCCCTCGCGGGAGCGCCGGTCCGCCGGACAGGACCCGGGGTTGACGGCCGGGTAGGGGACTGTCGGTCGTGGCCCGTATTCTCTGTGACCATGCTCGACGACCGCCAGACCGCAGCACCGTGGCCGACCGCCTACCCGCAGGGGTACGCGGTCGTCGACGTGGAGACCACCGGACTCGCACGGGACGACCGGATAATCTCCGCCGCCGTCTACCGCCTGGACGCGCAGGGCAACGTCGAGGACCACTGGTACACCCTGGTCAACCCGGAGCGGGATCCCGGCCCCGTGTGGATCCACGGGCTGACCACTGACGT
The DNA here is from genome assembly GCF_055587045.1 of Streptomyces sp. NPDC048671. NCBI lineage: Bacteria > Bacillati > Actinomycetota > Actinomycetes > Kitasatosporales > Streptomycetaceae > Streptomyces > Streptomyces sp. NPDC048671. The sequence goes on from NZ_JBVJHB010000001.1 coordinate 22,076, forward strand.
ACTCGAAGGCGCCCCGCTCTTCCCGGAGGTCGCCGCCCAGCTCTCCGAGCGGCTCGCCGACCGCGTGCTGGTCGCGCACAACGCGGCCTTCGACTGGTCGATGCTCGCCCGGGAGTACGCGCGGGCCTCGGTGATCGCCCCGGTCCAGCAGCGGCTGTGCACCATCGCGCTCTCCAAGGAGCTGCGGCTGCCGCTGCCCAACCACAAGCTGGAGTCGCTGGCCGCGCACTTCGGGGTCGTGCAGGAGCGCGCGCACCACGCGCTGGACGATGCCCGGGTGCTGGCCGAGGCGTTCCGCCCGAGTCTGCACGCGGCGGCGGACGGCGGGCTGCGGCTGCCGCTGCTGGAGTGCCGGCCGCTGACCGAGTGGGCGGACTCCCCAGTCACCCCGCGGATCGGCCACCAGGCCTCGTACGGCGGTGGCCAGGCGAGCTGGCGCCCCTCGCGCAAGCGTCCGGCCTGCCCGCACCCGAATCCGGGGCGGTACGACAAGGACAAACCTCTCATGCAGGGCATGCGGGTGGCGTTCTCCGGGGACACCTCGATCGACCGTGAGCTGCTGGAGGACCGGGCGGTGGAGGCCGGGCTGCATGTGGCGACCAGCGTGTCCCGGCTGACCAGTCTGCTCGTCACCAACGACCCGGACGCGGCGACGTCCAAGACGGTGAAGGCCAAGTCGTTCGGCACCCCGATCCTGGAGGAGAGCGCGTTCACCCATCTCCTGCGGGACGTGGCCGAGGCGTCGAAGGGGCCGTCGGCGGCGCCGTCATCGGAGTGAACCGGGGGCGACTCGCCCGCCCACCGCTCGCCCGCCGCCGCCCTCGCGTCCCACCCTGTGGCGCATGGCACGTTGCGAGGTATGCGGAAACGACTACGGGATGTCCTTCGAAGTGCACGCACAGGGCGCGGTGCACGTCTTCGACTGCTTCTCCTGCGCCATTCACCGGATGGCGCCGATCTGTGAGCACTGCCGGGTCCAGGTCATCGGCCAGGGTGTCGAGGTCGACGGGCACTGGTTCTGCGGCGGTCACTGCGCCCGCGCGGAGGGGAAGGCGGGCATCATCGACAGAGTCTGAGCACCGGACGCCGCACCCTTTCCCCCACCCCCTGCGCGATGCACCCCATGCCACGGTTGTACCGTCATGGGGTGTACCGCTTCCTGTTGACCCGGCAGTGGCTGATCCTCGCCCTCCTCGCCCTCGTCATGATTCCCACGATGGTCGAGCTGGGTTTCTGGCAGCTGCACCGGCATGAGCACAAGGTCGCGCAGAACTCCCTGATCTCGCACAACCTCAAGGCGAAACCGGTTCCGGTCTCCGCGCTCACCTCGCCCGGCCACACCGTTCCGCGCTCCGACTACTGGCGCGCGGTGAAGGCCACCGGGACGTACGACGAGAAGCACGAGGTCGTGGTGCGGCGCAGGACCTCCACCGACGGCAGCATCGGCTTCCATGTGCTGGTCCCCTTCGATCTCAAGGGCGGCGGCACGGTCATGATCAACCGTGGCTGGATCGCCACCGCCGACGACCAGCGCGCCTTCCCCGACGTACCGGCCGCGCCGAAGGGCGAAGTGACCGTCACCGGGCGGCTCAAGGCCGACGAGACGACGGGCAGCAGCGGCATCAAGGACCTCTCGGACCTGCCGGACCGCCAGGTGATGCTGATCAACAGCGCCGAGCAGGCCAAGCTGCTCTCCCGGCCGGTGCTCGGCGGCTACCTGGAGCAGACCGGGCCCGTGCCGTCCGGCGACACCCCCGAGCTGATCGAGGCTCCCGACGACAGCTCCATCGGCCCGCACATGGCGTACGCCGTGCAGTGGTGGCTGTTCGCCGCCGGTGTTCCGGTCGGCTACGTGGTGCTGGCCCGCCGGGAGAAGCGCGACCTGGTGGCGGCCGCGGCCGCGGCCGCCGAAGCGGCGGGCGCCGCGGCTGAGCCCGGGAAGCCCGAGCCCGCGAAAGCCTGACGGGGTGCCCGCGCCCTCGCCCGCCGGGGTGACTCGCGACTCACGTCGTACAACGGCTGCTTAGCGAGGGCCATGTTCGGGAACACGCCAGGCGTGACCCCACTCATCGAGGACTACGCCCTCATCGGCGATCTCCAGACAGCCGCCCTGGTCGGAAAGAACGGTTCCGTCGACTGGCTCTGCCTGCCCCGCTTCGACTCGGGCGCCTGTTTCGCCGCCCTGCTCGGTGACGAGGACAACGGCCACTGGCGTATCGCGCCGAAGGGTGCGGACACCTGTACCCGGCGCGCCTACGCGGATGACTCCCTCGTCCTGGAGACGTTCTGGGAGACCCGCACCGGCACGGTCAAGGTCATCGACTTCATGCCGCAGCGCGACCAGGAACCCGATGTGATGCGGATCATCGAGGGTGTCAGCGGCACCGTCGACATGACCTCCGTGCTCCGGCTGCGCTTCGACTTCGGCTCGGTCGTGCCCTGGGTGCGCCGTTCGCAGGGCCACCGGGTGGCGGTCGCCGGGCCGGACTCCGTCTGGCTGCGCAGCGAACCGCCGGTCAAGACCTGGGGCCAGCAGTTCTCCACCTGCTCCTCGTTCAGCGTCTCCGCGGGCGACCAGGTGGCGTTCGTCCTGACCTGGCACCCCTCGCACTCGCCCCGGCCCGATCTCGTCGACCCGTACGAGGCGCTGAAGAACACCCTGTCCGACTGGGCCGAGTGGTCCGCCCGCTGCAAGTACCAGGGGCCCTACCGGGAGGCCGTGATCCGTTCACTGATCACCCTGAAGGCGCTCACCTTCGGCCCGACCGGCGGCATCGTGGCGGCCCCCACCACCTCGCTGCCCGAGGAGATCGGCGGCGTACGGAACTGGGACTACCGCTTCTGCTGGCTGCGGGACTCCACGCTCACCCTCGGCGCGCTGATCTCGGCCGGCTATCTGGAGGAGGCCGGCGCCTGGCGGGACTGGCTGCTGCGCGCCGTCGCCGGGGACCCGGCCGATCTGCAGATCATGTACGGACTGGCGGGCGAGCGCAGACTGCCCGAGTCGGAACTGACGTGGCTGCGCGGGTACGAGAACTCCACCCCGGTCCGGATCGGCAACGCCGCGGTCCGTCAGCGTCAGCTCGACGTGTACGGGGAGGTCATCGACTCGCTGCGGCTGGCCCGTGACGCGGGTCTGGGCGACAAACCGCACGCCTGGAACCTCCAGCTCAGCCTGCTCGGCTTCCTGGAGTCCACCTGGCGCGAGCCGGACGAGGGGCTGTGGGAGATCCGCGGTCAGCGCCGCCACTTCGTGCACTCCAAGGTGATGGCCTGGGTGGCGGCCGACCGGGCCGTGCGCAGTCTGGAGGAGGACCCGTCGCTGACCGGCGACGCCGACCGCTGGCGGGCGATGCGGGACGCCGTGCACCGGGAGGTGTGCGAGAAGGGGTACGACCCGGTGCGCAACACCTTCACCCAGTCCTACGGGTCACGGGACCTGGACGCCGCGACGCTCCTGATCGCCAGGACCGGGTTCCTGCCGCCGGACGACCCGAGGCTCGTCGGGACGGTGGACGCGGTCCGCGACGAGCTGGGCAGCGACGGGCTGGTGCGCCGCTACAGCACCGACGGCACCTCGATCGACGGGCTGCCCGGCGGTGAGGGCGCGTTCCTGGCCTGCTCGTTCTGGCTCGCGGACGCGCTGCGGATGACCGGGCGCACCGAGGAGGCCACCGAACTGTTCGAGCGGCTGCTGGCGCTCCGCAACGACGTGGGGCTGCTCGCCGAGGAGTACGACACCGCCGCCATGCGCCAGCTCGGCAACTTCCCCCAGGCGTTCAGCCACATCGGGCTGGTGGGGACGGCCGTCGCGCTGGCCGAGGCACAGGCCCGCGAGGACACGGCGCCCGGCGAGGCGGCAGGATAGGGCCATGGATCTTGGACTGAAGGACCGCGTGTACATCGTCACCGGCGCGACCCGGGGGCTGGGCAACGCCGCGGCGAAGGCGCTGGTGGACGACGGCGCGAAGGTGATCATCACCGGCCGGGACGAGAAGACCGTCCGGGCCGCCGCCGAGGAGCTGGGCCCGGACGCGGTCGGGCTCGCCGCCGACAACGCCGACCCGTCGGTGGCGCAGCGGCTGGTGGACGCCGCGCAGGAGGGGTTCGGCCGGCTCGACGGCATCCTCATCAGCGTCGGCGGTCCGGCGCCCGGTTCCGCCGCGGACAACACCGACGAGCAGTGGCGGTCGGCCTTCGAGTCGGTCTTCCTGGGCGCGGTGCGGCTGGCCCGTGCGGCCGCCGCGGCGCTCGGCGAGGGCGGGGTCATCGGCTTCGTGCTCTCCGGCTCCGTCCACGAGCCGATCGCCGGACTGACCATCTCCAACGGTCTGCGCCCCGGCCTGGCCGGGTTCGCCAAGTCACTGGCCGACGAGCTCGGTCCGCGGGGCATCCGGGTGGTGGGCGTGCTGCCGGCCCGGATCGACACCGACCGGGTACGTGAACTGGACGCGCTCTCGGGCGACGCGGAGGCCTCGCGCACGGCCAACGAGGCGCGCATCCCGCTGCGCCGCTACGGCACCCCGCAGGAGTTCGGCCGGACGGCGGCCTTCCTGCTCTCGCCCGCCGCCTCGTATCTGACCGGCATCATGGTCCCGGTCGACGGCGGCTCCCGGCACGGCTTCTGAACCGTCGTTCTGAACCGTCGGGCGGGGGCCGGACGACGCCGGGCGGGCCGCCCGGCGTGTCCGCACCGTCCGTCAGCTCACCCGCTCCGCGCGGTGCTTGACCGCCTTCAGCCGGACCTCGGCGGGCAGCCGCGCCAGGCCGGCGGAGTCCCTGGCGTGGGCCAGCGCCTCATCGGTCAGCCGGCCCAGCGCCTCCTCCGGCGCCGCGTGCGGCTCCATCAGCAGCCGGATCCTGGCCTGTGGTGTGCTGCGCTTCCCGGTCAGTACGACCTGGGCGCGGGACACCCCGTCCAGCGCTCCCGCCTCCGCGGCGAGCACGCCCTCCAGGGCCCGGCCGCGCAGCAGCGCACCCTCGCCGTCGCCGCTGTCCACCAGCACTTCGGAGAGGCGGGCGCGGCGCAGCTGGGCCAGCAGCCACCACAGGGCGAGCACGACGAGGACGGCGAGGACCGCGATGACCGTCGGCCACCACCAGCCGTCCGAGCGCCAGCGGTCCCGGCCGGACTCGCTGAGCAGTACGTCGTTCTTGCCGGACCAGGGCCACCAGGACGGTACGGAGAGCCCGGTCGCGGCGGCCAGCACCCCGCCGCCCACGCAGACCAGCACCAGCCCGGCGAGCCCCAGCAGTACCCGGTTGACGGTCCTGAGCACGCCGCTCACCCCTTCCTCGCCGGACGGCGGACATGGACGGACAGGCTCGGCGGCCTGGACAGTCCGAGTTCTCCGATGCCCCTGGAGAGCACGGTGTCCAGATCGGCCCGTACGTCGTCGAGTTCACGGAAGTGCGAGACGGCCCGCACCCCCACCTTCTTCCGGCCCATCCGGACCCGGACCGACTGCACGCCGGACACCTCGACGGCCCGGTCGCGAAGGACCATCGCGGCCGCGGTCCGGTCGAGCGCGGCCCGCACGCCGGGGTGGTTGCGGCGCATCGGCAGCAGGTCACGGAGTCCGGGCGTGAGCGCGAGGAAGATCAGCCACAGGCCGATCGCCGTCGCGACCGCCGCACCGGTGAGCACCCAGACGTCGTTCAGCGGCCGCCGGGCCAGCTCGTCGGCCAGCGAGCGGCGCCACTGCATCGCCGGATGGCCGGCCCGGACCGCCGCCACGTCGTACAGGAGGAGACCGGCGCCGCCGAGGACCACCAGGGCTAGGATGCCGGCCGGAATGCGGCGGGCGGACCAGAAGCGGCCCGCGCCGCCGTCGCCCCGCTCCTTGTCGGGCAGCGGGTCGTAGGCGGCGGACGACGCCGACTGGTCGAGTCCCAGCGCGTCCCCGTGCTCCACCGGCTGGACCGTGGGCAGCCGCTGCGTACTGCCGTGTTCCGGGTTCTGGGGCTCGGTCATCGGATCCTCCCCTGCGCCGCGAGGCTCGTTCCTGAGGGGTGCAGGCGCTCGACCTGTACGGCCACTTCGGGCACTTCCATCCCCGCCAACGCCTTTACCCGCATCGCGACCCGGTGACGCACCGCACCGCACTGGCGGCCGATGTCGCTGGGATACCCGAGCTCCAGACTCACCCGTACCCGGGCGGTGTCACGGTGCACCGTGACCGTGGCGCGTGGCGACGCGCCGTCCTTCGCCGGCTCGTCGACGGCCTCCTTCGCCGCCTGCGCGGCGATCTTCGCGACGACCCGGTCGGCGATCCGGGTCTCCCCGCGCTCCCCGGCGGCGACCCGGCCGCTCGCCCCCGACACGGCCGTCACCGCCGTCGGTCGCCGCGATCGCGACTCCGGAAGAAGTCGCCGGGCTCCAGATCACCGTCGAGGAAGCGACCGGCGATGAAGCCGATCGCCCCCAACGCGGCCACCAGCAGAAAGGCACCGAACCCGCCGAAATATCCGGCGAATCCGAGCGCCATGCCTGCCACCATGCCGACCACAGCCATGCTCATCGTGCGCTCCTCAACTACCTCGGACGGGAGTACTACTGGAGACGTGGCTCGGGCTGATCGTCGTCGTCCTCCTCGTCGGGCAGCTTCACATCGCTCACCGCGATATTGACCTCGACGACTTCGAGACCCGTCATCCGCTCGACGGCGGCGACCACGTTCTCCCGTACGTCACGGGCGACATCGGCGATCGACTCGCCGTAGTCCACGACGATCTCCAGGTCGAGGGCGGTCTGCGACTCGCCGACCTCGGCCTTCACGCCCCGGGTTACGGACTTGCCGCCGCCGGGCACCTTGTCGCGCACCGCGCCGAAGGTGCGGGACAGGCCGCTGCCCATCGCGTGCACGCCGACCACGTCGCGTGCCGCCATTCCGGCGATCTTCTCGACCACGCCGTCGGCGATCGTCGTACGGCCGCGGGTCGCGGGGTCTCCGCCGCCGCGCTTGGTCAGTGGCGATGTCCTGCTGTCGCCACCCGCCGCGTCCTTGTCGGGGTTCTCGGGCCGGTTGCGCTGTGGGGTGTCGGTCATCGCCGTTCTTCCCTTCGGGGCAGGATTTGACTTCCTTGCCCCACATTAAGTGCGCTTGCCCCGTCTCGCGCCGTGGATACGGCAGGCTGGGGCAATGACGACGGCTGACAGCCCGAACAGGGCCGACGGATGGACGGCTGCGGTCCGGCAGCGACTCGGCCTGGGCAGGCTGCTCCCTTTGGGGGGTCCTGCGGACGGGGCCTGGATCTCGGAACGGGCCGCGGTCGCGGTGCTGCGCCGGGCGGTACGCGGCCCGGGGGCGGGGCCCGTGCTCGGTGAGCTGAGGATCGCGGTGGCCGATCCGGGGACGGCCCCCGGTCCGCAGGTGCCGCCGCCCCCGAGTGCGCTGCCGCCCGGCCCGCTGAGGATCGAGGCGACCATGGCGGCGACGGCCGACCAGCCGCTGCCCGTCGCCGCGGCGGCGCTGCGCTCGGCACTGCTTGCGGCGGCCTCGCGGCGGCTCGGCCTGGTGGTCGCCGAGGTGGACCTCCAGGTGACGGAGCTGCTGGACACCGAGCCGGAGCCGGACGAGCCGGAGCCGGACGGGGTGCGTGCGGCGGAGCCGCAGGACGCGGCGGGCCGGGCGGCCGCCGGGGTGGCCGGTGTCGCCACGCTGACCCGGGTGCTGGGCGCGGCGGTGCACACGGGCGCGGACCACGTACGGGTCGAGCTGGCGACGGACGAGGGCCACCGCGCGCTCGACGTGGCACGCGCGGTGCGGGCCGCGGTGACGGAGGCGGTGGACGGGCATCCGCCGGTCGCGGTGCTGGTCACGGCGGTGACGGGGCAACCGGCGCCGCCCGGTGCGCCGGAAGCCCCGGAAGGCTGAACCGGGCGCCTCGGACGGCGGCAGGGGGCGGCGGGCCGGGCGCGGCTCGGAACCGGGGGCGGTGTGTACCCCCGGCCGGGTGACGTGTCAGTCGGACAGGCCCGCGAGGTCGCGCAGCCGGCGGCCCTGCGCGGCCCGTTCGGCGGTGCGCTGCTCCTCGTACGGCCGGGTGACGGCCCCGCTCAGCAGGGCCTTCGTCTCGACGAGGGCGTCGCGCGGGGCGGCCAGCAGGGCGCCGGCCAGGTCACGGGCGGCTCCGTCGAGCTCATCGGCGGGCACCACGAGGTTGGCCAGGCCGGTGCGCTCGGCCTCAGCGGCGTGCACGAAGCGGCCGGTGGCGCAGATTTCGAGCGCGCGTGCGTACCCCACCAGGTGCACCAGGGGGTGAGTGCCGGTGAGGTCGGGCACCAGGCCGAGGCTGGTCTCGCGCATGGCGAACTGCACGTCCTCGGCGACGATCCGCAGATCGCAGGCGAGGGCGAGCTGGAAGCCCGCGCCGATCGCATGTCCCTGGACGGCCGCGATCGACACGATGTCGTTGCGCCGCCACCAGGTGAACGCCTCCTGGTACTCCGCGATGACCGCGTCGAGCTCGGCTTCGGGGCCACGCCCCATGTCGAGGAACGACGGCTCACCGTCGAAACCCTCCGGGGTGAACGCCTGCCGGTCGAGACCGGCGGAGAAGGACACACCTTCGCCGCGCAGCACGACGACCCGCACACTGCCGGGCAGGGCCCGTCCGGCCTCTGTCAACGCCCGCCACAGAGCGGGGGACTGAGCGTTGCGCTTGGCCGGGTTGGTGAGGGTCACCGTGGCAATCGCGTCATCGACGGTGAGTCGTACGCCGTCCTTGTCGAGCACGGAGTCGAGCGAGGTCATGGGGCGCCTCCGGTTCGGGTGCAGTCAGCACATGGAGCTAAGTGACTGAACAGTAACCACCCGATCGACCGCACGATCGACCGGGTGGCCACCGCCGAAACCGGTGAGCCCCGGAGCAGGTCGCAGACCTGCTCCGATCCGTCGACGGCTGTCAGGCCGTCGCGGCCTTCTTGCCTCGTGTCGCGCCGCCGCGTCCTCGCAGCGTCACTCCGGACTCGCTGAGCATCCGGTGGACGAATCCGTAGGAGCGGCCGGTTTCCTCGGCCAACGCCCGGATGCTCGCACCGGAGTCGTACTTCTTCTTCAGGTCTGCCGCGAGCTTGTCGCGCGCGGCGCCGGTTACCCGGCTGCCCTTCTTCAGAGTCTCGGCCACCCGTGCCTCCTCGTGGGAAGTGCGCTCTGGACTCTCATGATCACCCCTCCGGAGCTTCCTGGCCACCCATTCGGCAAGGTCCGTGCAACCGGATTCACGCCCCGGGAGTGCGCCGGACTGATCGGAATCTCGCATTCCGTGGGGCCGCGGAGGGTCCGTGGGGCATACCCCGGGGGGAACGTCCAGGTCAGGGCCGCACAGCGATCGCGCCCGGAAATGGGTGCGCCCGGCAGGTATCTGCCGGGCGCCGCGCCGAGGTACGAGACGTACTCACGCAGATGATGGATCACGGGTAGGCCGAATGATCCAGTGGGAGTGGATCAGTGGGCGGCCGGGCCGGGTCAGGCCAGCGAGACCAGGTCCCGGTAGTCCGCACCCCACAGGTCCTCGACGCCGTCCGGCAGCAGGATGATGCGCTCGGGCTGGAGCGCCTCGACCGCGCCCTCGTCGTGCGTGACGAGGACGACGGCGCCCTTGTACGTGCGCAGCGCGCCGAGGATCTCCTCGCGGCTGGCCGGGTCGAGGTTGTTGGTGGGCTCGTCGAGCAGGAGCACGTTGGCGGAGGAGACCACCAGCGTCGCCAGGGCGAGCCGGGTCTTCTCACCGCCGGAGAGCACTCCGGCGGGCTTGTCCACGTCGTCGCCGGAGAAGAGGAACGAGCCGAGCGTCTTGCGGACCGCGACGAGGTCGAGGTCGGGCGCCGCGGAGCGCATGTTCTCCAGGACGGTGCGGTTCGGGTCGAGGGTCTCGTGCTCCTGGGCGTAGTAGCCGAGCTTGAGTCCGTGGCCCTCGATGATGTCGCCGGTGTCGGGCTTCTCCGCGCCGCCCAGGAGCCGGAGCAGCGTGGTCTTGCCGGCGCCGTTGAGGCCGAGGATGACGACCCGGGAGCCCTTGTCGATGGCGAGGTCGACGTCGGTGAAGATCTCCAGCGACCCGTAGGACTTGGAGAGGCCCTCCGCCATCAGCGGGGTCTTGCCGCACGGCGAGGGGTCCGGGAAGCGCAGCTTGGCGACCTTGTCGGAGATCCGTACGGCCTCCAGGCCGGAGAGCAGCCGGTCGGCGCGCTTGGCCATGTTCTGGGCGGCGACGGTCTTGGTGGCCTTGGCGCGCATCTTGTCGGCCTGGGCGTTGAGCGTCGCGGCCTTCTTCTCGGCGTTCTGACGCTCGCGCTTGCGGCGCCTCTCGTCGGCCTCGCGCTGCTGCTTGTAGAGCTTCCAGCCCATGTTGTAGACGTCGATCTGCGAGCGGTTGGCGTCGAGGTAGAAGACCTTGTTGACGACGGTCTCGACCAGCTCTTCATCGTGGGAGATCACGACGAAGCCGCCGCGGTAGCTCCTGAGGTAGTCGCGCAGCCAGACGATGGAGTCGGCGTCGAGGTGGTTGGTGGGCTCGTCGAGGAGCAGGGTGTCGGCGTCCGAGAAGAGGATCCGGGCCAGCTCGACACGGCGGCGCTGACCGCCGGAGAGCGTGTGGAGCGGCTGGCCGAGCACCCGGTCGGGCAGGCTGAGGGCCGCGGCGATGGTGGCGGCCTCGGCCTCGGCGGCGTATCCGCCCTTGGTGAGGAACTCCGTCTCCAGGCGCTCGTACTTCTTCATCGCCTTCTCGCGGGTGGCGCCCTTGCCGTTCGCCATCCGCTCCTCGTTCTCGCGCATCTTGCGGAGGATCTCGTCGAGGCCGCGGGCGGAGAGGATGCGGTCGCGGGCGAGGACGTCGAGGTCGCCGGTGCGCGGGTCCTGCGGGAGGTAGCCGACCTCGCCGGAGCGGGTGATGGTGCCGGCGGCGGGGGTGCCCTCGCCCGCGAGGCACTTGGTGAGGGTGGTCTTGCCCGCTCCGTTGCGGCCGACGAGGCCGATGCGATCGCCCTTGGCGATGCGGAAGGAGGCGGATTCGATGAGCATACGGGCGCCGGCGCGCAGCTCGATGCCGGAGGCGGTGATCACGGGTAAAACTCCAGGGCGGAATGGACGGCGGAAGAACGGCTAGCGGTTCACGACTCGAACGCCGCTACTCACGCATACGCACAAGGAGAGTTGCCATGAGGACCAGTCTACTGGCGGTGTCCAATCACTTTGCCGCCTGCTCCCGCCGCGGTCGCCGAGGGCTCGCCGCAGTCGTGGACGCACGACTGTCAGTGCCCGGTGGAAGACTGAGACACAGGTCACACACGAATCAGGCGCGGGGGCCTGAGCGAGGCGAGAAGGGGTGAGCGCGATGGCCGGTTCGACGGCAGGCGTTCCGTCGGTCTTTCCGACGATTGTCTACGACGACGCGAAGGCGGCGATCAGGACGCTGACGGAGGGGCTCGGCTTCACCGAGGAAGCGGTGTACGAGGGCGAGGACGGCACCGTGCTCCATGCGGAGCTGTCCTGCGGGAACGGCAGGGTGATGCTGGGCTCCAGCGGCCGCGAGGGGATCTTCGCCAAGGCGATGCGGGGGTCGGGGCCGGCCGGCGTCTATGTGGTGGTCGACGACATCGACGCACACCACGCGCGGGCGGTGGAGCACGGGGTGGAGATCCTGATGCCGCCCACCGACCAGGACTACGGCTCGCGGGACTACATGGCGCGGGACGCCGAGGGCAATGTGTGGAGCTTCGGGACGTACGCGCCGGGGGCGGCGGGCTGAGGGCGGCGGGCTGAGGGCGGCGGGCTGAGGGCGGCGGGCTGAGGGCGGCGGGCTGAGGGCGGTCCGGCCGGCCGCGGGTCTTCCCCGGCCGGACGGACCGCCCGGTCAGGCTCCGCCGGTGTGCACCTGGAACGCCGCCTTGCGGACGGCTTTGGCGAGCGCGGGGTCGGGGTGTGCGGCGGCCAGCGCCACCAGGACCTGGACGGTGCGCGGATGGCCGACGGCCCGTACCTCGTCGAGCAGGGCGGGGACGCTGCCCTGCACGGCCGAGTCGAGGTGGCGGACAAGGAGTCCGGTCTCGCCGTGGTCGGCCACGGCCGCCGCGGTGTCGACCCAGAGCCAGGTGGCCTCCTCGCGGCTGAGGACCTCCTGGGCGTCCTCGGGGTCGGCCCCGTCGTACTCGGCGAGCCAGAGCAGCGCGTAGGGGCGCAGCGACGGGTCGGCGACGACGGAGCGCACCTCGGGCTCGGCGGGTGCGCCGACGACGCGGAGCGCCTCGAAGGCGAGCCCGCGCAGCAGCGCGTCCTCGCCCCGGGCCACCCCGAGGAGTTCGGCGACGGCGCTGCCGACGGGCCGGGCGGCCAGCCAGGCGCGGTATTCGGCACGGGCCGGTCCGGGGGTGAGCCGGGCGCAGCCGAGCAGCATGTCGGCGGCGGACTGCTCGATGTTGCCCGCCGGGCTCTGGGCGGCGACGCAGATCTGTTCCAGCTTGACCCAGACCGCCCAGTTGCCGAGCGGGGTGAGGGTGGCGTGCCCGGAGCCGAGGGTGAGCGCCCCGACGGCGGCCAGCCCCTCCAGGGCCCAGTCCAGCAGGAGGGCGACCAGCGCCTCCGGGTGGGCGGCGGGGGTCTCCTCGGCGGGTACGGGCAGCGGCTGCGGCCCGTACGGCACCTCGCAGCGCTCCTCGTGGAGTTCGGCGACGCGCTGGCCGAGGAGGTCCAGGAGTGCGGGCACGGTGACCGGGCCCGCGGAGAGCTGGAGGAGGGAGAGCACCTGGGGCACGGCCTCGACGGCCTCGGCGACGGCGGTGGACTCGATGTCCTGCGGCGCGGGGTGGACGAGTGACCAGGCGTCGAAGAGCGCCACCCAGCCGCGGAGCACGGCGGAGTCGTCGCGGTCCCAGGCGCGCAGCCGCCAGCCGGGCCGTGCGGTGTCGCCGTGCAGCTCGACGAGGCCGGCGAGCCGGGCCCGGTCCCAGCCGGAGCGCACCTGGGCCGGGGACAACTCCAGCTCGGAGGAGGCCCGTTCGAGGGCCGTGGCGGCCAGGGGTGGTGTGCCGGGGCGGGAGCCGCCGGCCGCCCAGCGGGCGATCCGCACGGCGTCGGCGAGGGCCGTCCTGGCCTGGCGGGCCAGTTCCGCCCGGGGCGGGGTGCCCTCGGGCGGGCGGGGCGCCGGCCTGGTGCGCCTGGTGATCACGGCCTTGCGAGCGGTGGCGAGGGGTCGCGGGCGGACAAGTCGCAGCCTGGAGTCGCGCGGGGTACGGGACGTCACGGGGAGCAGTCTTGCCTCTGACAGCCCGAAAGCCCAAACGGAACCCGGATCGCCGGTGTCCCGGGGCGTCCGCACCGTCCGGGACCAACCGGCCGAAGCGGCACATCAGCTCACATCAGGGGCGTGAGGAAGCGTCGCAGCGTCTCTTCGTAGTGGACCGGGTCGGCGTTCCACATCGCCGCATGCGGAGCCTGCGGCACCGGGTGCAGGGCGACAAGGTCGGGGCGGCGGGCGGCGAGCGCCCGGGAGGGCCGCCAGGGCGCCAGGGTGTCGTCGGGCCCGTGGAAGATCAGCGTGGGGACGTGCAGGGTCCGGGGCAGTGAGGTGTCCAGGAGCCGGGCGCCGCGCAGTCCGGTCTGCCCCTGGGCTGCGCGGACGGCGAGGGGCAGCAGGGCGGACGGGACCCCGCGGGCGGCGGCCAGGGCGCGCAGGGTGGTGGCCCAGTCCATGACCGGGGAGTCGAGGACGAGGCCGCAGATGCGGTCCCGGAGCGCGGAGTTGACGCAGGCGTGCAGGGCCATGGAGGCGCCGGTGGACCAGCCGTGCAGCACGACCCGCTCGGCGCCGTAGCGCACGGCGAAGCGGATGGCGGCGTCCAGGTCGCGCCATTCGGACTCGCCGAGGTGGCTGAGGCCGTCCGGGGAGCGCGGGGCCCCGGCGTCGCCGCGGTAGGCGAGATCGAGCACCGGAAGCTGCTGGCCGTTCAGGAAGCCGAGCAGGTTCAGGGGATGTTCCCGGGTGGTGCCGATGCCGTGCGCGGTGATGACCCAGGTGTCGCGGGGAGCGGGCACGAACCAGGCGGGAAGGACGCCGAGTTCCCCGGTGATCTCGACCTCGCGGTGGTCCAGTCCGAGGGCCGTGGTGGGGTCGCCGCTGTGCAGCTCGGGTGTCATGCGGACCTTGGCCCCGGGGCGCAGGGTGCCGCGGTTGACGCGCTCCAGCCGGCGCACGACGGTGTCGGGGGCCTGGTGGGCCTGGTCGATCACCGGGCCCACGACGGCGTGGACGTCGTCACCGACCAGCCCGTAGGTGCCGGGCCGCAGCGCGGCGAAGGACCGGGTCAGGGTGACCTGCCCCGCCGCCGTCGCGTGCACGGTGAGTCTGCGGTCGGCGGGGAAGGGTCGTCCGGACGGCGCCCGGAGGGCGACGTCGCCGGCGTACCGGCCGGCCGCGACCGCTGCCGCACCGGCGCCGAGGATGGAGGTGACGACTGCTGCCGTCGCTGTTGCCGGGCGCACGGCTTCAGTCTCCAGGGCGCTCCCGGAGTCGGCCACCGGGCGTGGGCCGTCCGGTGCCGCGCGCCCGCCCCGGCGGCATCGGACCCGCCGCCCGAAGGGGTACGGAAGGATCACGGACGGCCCGGCCCCGGCTGCCCGTACCCCTTCAGCGCCTCCCGGACGTCGCCCAGCTGGTCCGGGGTGAGCAGGGCCGGGGAACGGCCGGGGACTGCGCTCGCGGCGAGCCAGAGGCGGCAGAGCCATTCGAGCTGGGCGGTGCGGTCGTACGCCTCGTCGAGGGTGGATCCGTAAGTGAGGGTTCCGTGGTTGCCGAGCAGACAGCCGGTGCGGCCTCGCAGGGCCGCCAGCATGTTCGCGGCCAGCTCGTCGGTCCCGTACCTGGCGTAGGCGGCGACCCGGACGGGGCCGCCCAGCATCGCGGCCGCGTAATGGATCGGCGGGACCTCGGCGACCAGCGTGGAGACGGCTGTGGCGTGCACCGCGTGGGTGTGCACCACGGCGGCCGCCGCCGTGTTCCGGTAGACCGCGAGATGGAGCGGGAGTTCGCTGGTCGGGGCCAGCTCGCCGAGGACCCGGTTGCCCTCCAGATCGACGCCGACCGCGTCCTGGGGGCGGAGCCGCTCGTAGGGCACGCCGCTCGGGGTGACCAGGACGGTGTCGCCCACCCGCGCCGACACATTGCCCGAGGTCCCCACGACCAGGCCGTCGGCCGCCGTTCTGCGGGCGGTGGCGACGACCGCGCCCCAGGCCTGTTCGATGTCTCCGGCCTGTTCGACCGGGCCCCGCCGCTGATCGCTCATACGAAGATCCTTTCCACTGATGAGCGGTCCATGTTTCCGCTTGCTCCGGAAGATCGTCCGGAGCCGGAACCGGGGCCCACACCGCCCCGTACCCGTCCCGCGCTGTCGGAGCACGGCCAAGTGGAGCGGCGACCCTCCGATTGGAGTCACCGCAACGCCCTGTTCAGTTCATCTTCCGTTCACCCAGGTTGCCTACGGTCCACGTGCCACTGCCGTCGAACGATTGCCTGGGTAAATGGAACACATCACGCTGCTGCTCGCGATTGTGATCGTGACAGCTCTAGTGTTCGATTTCACGAACGGTTTCCACGACACCGCCAACGCGATGGCCACGACCATCTCGACCGGCGCACTCAAACCCAAGACAGCGGTGGCGATGTCCGCCGTTCTCAACCTCGTCGGCGCGTTCCTGTCGGTGGAGGTCGCCAAGACGATCTCCGGCGGGATCATCAATGAGAACGGCCTCAGAACCGAGGTCATCTTCGCGGCGCTCGTCGGCGCCATCCTGTGGAATCTGCTGACCTGGCTGGTCGGGCTCCCGTCCAGCTCCTCCCACGCCCTCTTCGGCGGTCTGATCGGCGCCGCGGTGATGTCCGCGGGCTGGTCGTCGGTCGACGGCGGCACGGTCGTCACCAAGGTGCTGCTCCCCGCGGTCGCCGCCCCGATCGTCGCCGGTCTGGCCGCGCTGCTGGCCACCAAGCTGACGTACCGGATCGGCGGGAAGATCCGTAACGGCGCCCAGGAGAAGGCGACCGCCAAGGGCTACCGCGCCGGGCAGATCGCCTCCGCCGGGCTGGTCTCCCTCGCCCACGGCACCAACGACGCGCAGAAGACCATGGGCATCATCACGCTCGCCCTGGTCACCGGCGGGGTGCTCTCCCCCGGTTCGAACCCGCCGGTCTGGGTCATCGTCAGTGCCGGTCTGGCCATCGCGCTCGGCACCTACCTGGGCGGCTGGCGCATCATCCGCACCATGGGCAGCGGCCTCACCGAGCTCAAGCCGCCGCAGGGCTTCGCCGCCCAGACCAGTGCGGCGACGGTCATCCTGGCCTCCTCGCACCTCGGCTTCTCCCTCTCCACCACCCAGTCCTGCTCCGGCGCCGTGATGGGCGCGGGCCTGGGCCGCCGGGGCGGTGTGGTCCGCTGGTCCACCGCCACCCGGATGTTCGTCGCCTGGGGTCTGACCCTGCCGGCCGCCGGTCTGGTCGGCGCGGGGGCCGAATTCCTCACCAAGCAGGGCACCTGGGGCGTCGTGGTCGTCGCCGTGCTGCTGGTCGCGGGCTCCGGAGCGATCTGGGTCCTGTCGCGCCGCAAGCCGGTCGGCAAGGACGACGTCGCACCCGGCGGCCGGGACGGCGCTCCTGTCGGGGACGCCGAACCCGCGGGCGTCGTCACCACCGCCATCGCGGCCGTCAGCCCGCCGCCCACCGCGGTCCAGGCGCAGCAGGACCTCAAGACCACCATCCCGGCCCCGGCCGGACCCGTAGCCGACCCGGCGCGACCCGCCACGGTGTAAGGACACATCCCCATGAACATCGACTGGGCAGCCCTCGGCACCGTCTTCGGTGTCTCTCTCGTCGCCACCGTCGCCCTGGTGGGCCTCTTCACCCTGGGCATCGTCGGCCTCTCCAGGCAGCCGGAACCGGCCGCGCGGGGCGGGCAGGCCGGCGGGTCCCTGATGCTGGCCCGCGCGGGCGCGTACGTCTGCTTCGGGCTGTGCGCGGCGGCGGTGGCCTACGGGATCTACATGATCGTCGCCTGACGGCCGCCGGGCCCCCCGGGGCCCTTCCCGCTCCCGCTCATCGGGCCGGACGCACCTCGGGTGCGTCCGGCCCGATGTGGGTCTCAGCACACTGCGCCGTCGCAGGTCAACGGCAGGTTGACTGACGTTCGCGGAGCGTGGTGGACTGCCGGAGCCATTACGGCGACAGCAGAGGAAGCCGGTGCGAATCCGGCGCGGTCCCGCCACTGTCACCGGGGAGCAGTCCCCCACCACCGGAAGTCACGGTCCACGCACGTGGACTGGAAGACCGGGGGAACTGCGGATCCGGGAGCCAGGAGACTCTCGTCGCCGGTCACGTCGAACCAGGGCGCGGACCCTGAGTGAGGACATATCGCCATGCCCGGCCGCCGTGCGCCCGTATCCGTGCCGCCCCTTCCACCAGCTGCCCGCACGAAGGTCCTTCGAGGCGCGACGGCCGGCTGAACCGTGCGTGCCGATCGCATCTTCGCGTACGGCGCCACGGCCGGTCTGATCGGCGATCTGCTGCTCGGTGATCCCCGCAGGGGACATCCGGTCGCCGCCTTCGGGCGGGCCGCGGCAGGCGTCGAACGCCGTCTGTGGCGCGACCACCGCGGGTGGGGCGCGCTGCACACCCTGGTCTGCGCCGGAGGCGCCGCGGGGGGTGCCGCGCTGGCCGCCCGCGCGCTGCGCCGCCGTCCCGCCGCGTCCGTGGCCCTGACCGCCGCCGCCACCTGGTCCGTCGTCGGCGGCACCTCGCTGGGGCGCGAGGCCCGGTCCATCGGCGGCGCCCTGGCCGCCGGGGACCTCGGCCTGGCCCGTGAACGGCTGCCCCACCTGTGCGGCCGCGACCCGCAGTCCCTGGACGGACCGCAGATCGCCCGCGCCGTGGTGGAGTCCGTCGCCGAGAACACCTCGGACGCCGTGGTCGGCGCCCTGGTGTGGGGTGCGCTGGGCGGGGTCCCCGGACTCGTCGGCTTCCGGGCCGCCAACACCCTCGACGCCATGGTCGGCCACAAGTCGCCCCGCCACCTGCGCTACGGCTGGGCCTCGGCCCGCCTCGACGACCTCGCGGGCTGGCCGGGCGCCCGGCTGACGGCGCTGCTCGCCGTGGCCGCCGGCGGACGGCCCCGAGGGGCGATACGGGCCTGGCGGGCGGATGCCGCCAAGCACCCGAGCCCCAACGCGGGCCCCGTGGAGGCCTCCTTCGCGGGCGCCCTCGGCGTACGCCTCGGCGGCACCCTCGCCTACGGCGGCCGGGTCGAGCACCGCCCCGTACTCAACGGGGAGACGGGCCGGGCGGTGGAGACCGAGGACATCGAACGCGCCGTACGGCTGTCGCGCCGGATCGGTGCGCTGGCCCTGGGCGTGAGCGTGGCGGCCCGCCTGGGCGTCGGCGCGGCCGCACGACGGATCACCTCGACGCACGGCACGGGGCCGCACGCCCCGGATACGCGCACCTCAGGACGGAGACCGACATGAGCGGCGGGCTGCTGGTCGCCGGGACCACCTCGGACGCGGGCAAGAGCGTCGTCACGGCGGGCATCTGCCGCTGGCTGGTGCGCCGGGGCGTGAAGGTCGCGCCGTTCAAGGCGCAGAACATGTCCCTGAACTCCTTCGTCACCCGCGAGGGCGCCGAGATCGGCCGCGCCCAGGCCATGCAGGCCCAGGCGGCCAGGGTGGAGCCGACCGCGCTGATGAACCCGGTGCTGCTCAAGCCCGGCAGCGACCGCTCCAGCCAGGTCGTCCTGATGGGGCGCGCGGTCGGCGAGATGAGCGCCCGCGGCTACCACGGCGGCAGGCAGGAAGCGTTGCTGTCCACCGTCGTGGACTGCCTGGAGCAGCTTCGGGGCACGTATGACGCGGTGATCTGCGAGGGGGCGGGCAGTCCGGCCGAGATCAACCTGCGGCGCACGGACATCGTGAACATGGGCATCGCCAGGGCGGCCCGCTTCCCGGTGGTGGTCGTCGGGGACATCGACCGGGGCGGGGTCTTCGCGTCGTTCTTCGGTACGACGGCACTGCTCGCCGCCGAGGACCAGGCGCTGATCGCCGGCTACCTGGTCAACAAGTTCCGCGGTGACGTGTCGCTGCTGGAGCCCGGCCTCGACATGCTGCGCGATCTCACCGGACGGCCTACGTACGGGGTGCTGCCGTTCGCCCACGGCCTCGGCATCGACGAGGAGGACGGGCTGCGGGTCTCGCTGCGCGGCACCGTACGGGAGTCGGCCGTCGCCCCGCCGCACGGCGAGGACGTCCTGCGTGTCGCGGTGTGCGCGGTGCCCCTGATGTCGAACTTCACCGATGTCGACGCGCTGGCCGCCGAACCGGGTGTCGTCGTGCGGTTCGTGGACCGCGCCGAGGAACTGTCCGACGCCGACCTCGTCATCGTGCCCGGCACCCGCGGCACCGTGCGGGCGCTGGCCTGGCTGCGCGAGCGCGGGCTCGCCGACGCGCTGCTGCGGCGCGCCGCCGAGGGCCGCCCGGTCCTCGGCATCTGCGGCGGCTACCAGATCCTCGGGGAACACATCGAGGACGAGGTGGAGTCGCGCGCCGGGCAGGTCGACGCGCTCGGGCTGCTGCCCGTACGCGTCCGGTTCGCCCGCGAGAAGACCCTCGCCCGGCCGGCCGGCGAGGCGCTCGGCGCCCCCGTCGAGGGGTACGAGATCCACCACGGCGTCGCGGACGTGCGGGGCGGCGAGCCGTTCCTCACCGACGGGCAGGGGCAGCGCCTCGACGGCTGCCGGTCCGGCGCCGTGTGGGGCACCCACTGGCACGGCTCCCTGGAGAGCGACGAGTTCCGCCGCCGCTTCCTGACCGAGGTCGCGCGCGCCGCCGGCCGCCGCTTCGTGCCCGCCCCCGGCACCTGCTTCGCCCAGCTGCGCGAGGAACAGCTCGACCGCCTCGGCGACCTCATCGAGGAACACGCGGACACCGACGCGCTGTGGCGGCTCATCGAGTCGGGCCCGCCGGCAGGACTCCCCTTCATCGCCCCCGGAGCACCCGGAGCACCCGCAGACCCCGGAGCACCCGCAGACCCCGCAGCGCCCGCAGACCCCGCAGCACCTGGAGCACTTGGAGCACTTGGAGCACCCGCGTGACCGCCCGCCGGCCGCCGAAACCGCTGGAAACCGCCGCCACCAAGGAGGCCTTGTGAGTACGCCGTACCCCTTCACCGCCATCGTCGGGCAGGACGATCTCCGCCTCGGCCTGCTGCTCAACGCCATCTCGCCGGCCGTCGGCGGGGTGCTGGTGCGTGGCGAGAAGGGCACCGCCAAGTCGACCGCGGTGCGCGCGCTGGCCGCGCTCATGCCGGAGGTGTCCGTCGTCCCCGGGTGCCGGTTCTCCTGCGCCCCCGCGGCGCCCGATCCGGCGTGTCCCGACGGCCCCCACGAGTCCGCCTCCGGCGTGTCGCGGGCGGCGCGGACGGTCGAACTGCCCGTCGGCGCCTCCGAGGACCGGCTCGTGGGGGCGCTCGACATCGAACGGGCGCTCGCGGAGGGCGTGAAGGCCTTCGAGCCGGGGCTCCTCGCGGACGCCCATCGCGGAATCCTGTACGTGGACGAGGTCAACCTCCTCCACGACCATCTGGTGGACCTGCTGCTGGACGCGGCCGCCATGGGCGCCTCGTACGTGGAGCGCGAGGGCGTCTCCGTACGCCATGCCGCGCGCTTCCTGCTCGTCGGGACGATGAACCCCGAAGAGGGCGAGCTGCGGCCGCAGTTGCTCGACCGGTTCGGGCTGACCGTCGAGGTGGCCGCGTCCCGTGAGACCGATCTGCGGGTCGAGGTGGTGCGCCGGCGCCTCGCGTACGACGACGATCCGGCCGCCTTCGCGGCCCGGTGGGCGGACGAGGAGGGCGCGTTGCGGGCCCGGATCGCCGGCGCGCGGGCGCTGCTGCCCGAAGTACGGCTCGGTGACGGGGCGTTGCGGCAGATCGCGGCCACCTGCGCGGCCTTCGAGGTCGACGGGATGCGCGCCGACATCGTGATGGCCCGGACCGCCACGGCGCTGGCCGCGTGGGCGGGGCGCACCGATGTGCTGGCCGAGGACGTGCGGCAGGCCGCCCTGCTCGCGCTCCCCCACCGGCGCCGGCGCAATCCGTTCGACGCGCCGGGGCTCGACGAGGACAAGCTCGACGACACGCTGGAGCAGAACAGCGGCGAGGACGACGATCCGGACCCGGACGGCCCCGGTGGCGGCGGCCCCCCGCCGCAGGGCGACGGGCCCGACACGCCGCCGCGGCCCGAGGGCGGCGCCGACGACACGCCCACGCAGTCCGTGCCCGAGCAGGGCGGGGAGCAGGAACCGGGGCAGCCCCGGCCGGGCGGGGGCGGCGAGCAGCAGCCCGTGCGGGCCGCCGAGCCGTTCCGGACGAAGATGCTGAGCGTGCCGGGCCTGGGCGAGGGTGCGGCGGGGCGGCGCTCCCGGGCGCGTACCGAGCACGGGCGTACCACCGGCGCGCGGCGTCCGCGGGGCGCGCTGACCAAGCTGCACCTGGCCGCCACCGTGCAGGCCGCCGCCCCGCACCAGCGGGCGCGGGGCCGGTCCGGGCCGGGTCTGGTGGTGCGGCGGGACGATCTGCGGCAGGCGACGCGGGAGGGGCGCGAGGGGAATCTCGTGCTGTTCGTCGTGGACGCGTCGGGGTCGATGGCGGCCCGGCAGCGGATGGCCGCCGTGAAGGGTGCGGTCCTCTCCCTGCTGATGGACGCCTATCAGCGGCGCGACAAGGTCGGTCTGATCACCTTCCGGGGCAAGGAGGCGGCCGTGGTGCTGCCGCCCACCTCGTCGGTGGACGCGGCGGCCGCACGGCTGGAGACGCTGCCGACCGGTGGGCGTACCCCGCTGGCCGCCGGGCTGCTGAAGGCCCATGACGTGCTGCGGGTGGAGCGGCTGCGCGATCCGTCGCGGCGGCCGCTGCTGGTCGTGGTGACCGACGGGCGGGCGACCGGGGGGCCGGAGCCGGTGGCACTGGCCGGGCGGGCCGCCCGGCTGCACGAGGCCGAGGGCACGGCGTCCGTGGTCGTGGACTGCGAGCCGGGTCCGGTGCGGCTCGGTCTCGCGGTGAGTCTCGCGGGCGAGCTGGGCGGCACCGCCGTCACGCTCGACGAGCTGCGGGCGGACTCGATCGCCGGGCTGGTCAAGGATGTTCAGGACAACAGCAGGAGGGCTGCTTGATGCCGCAGGGACAGCCGGTCAGTGTGCCGGACGACGGACTCACCACCCGGCAGCGCCGCAACCGGCCGCTGCTGATGGTGCACACCGGTATCGGCAAGGGCAAGTCGACGGCGGCCTTCGGGCTGGCGCTGCGCGCCTGGAACCAGGGGTGGCCGGTCGGGGTCTTCCAGTTCGTGAAGTCGGCGAAGTGGAAGGTCGGCGAGGAGAACGCGCTGAAGGTACTCGGCGCGAGCGGCGAGGGCGGGCCCGTCGTCTGGCACAAGATGGGCGAGGGCTGGTCCTGGGTCCAGCGCGACCAGCAGCTGGACAACGAGGCCGCGGCCCGCGAGGGCTGGGAGCAGGTCAAGCGGGATCTCGCCGCCGAGACGCACCGGCTGTACGTGCTCGACGAGTTCGCCTACCCGATGCACTGGGGGTGGGTCGACACCGACGAGGTCGTCGAGGTGCTGCGCGACCGGCCCGGTTCGCAGCATGTGGTGATCACCGGGCGCAACGCGCCCGCCGCGCTGCTGGACGCGGCGGATCTGGTGACCGACATGTCAAAGGTCAAGCACCCGATGGACGCCGGACAGAAGGGCCAGAGGGGCATCGAGTGGTGACGGTTCCCCGCCTGGTCATCGCCGCGCCTTCGTCCGGCAGCGGCAAGACCACCGTCGCGACGGGTCTGCTGGCCGCCTTCGCCGGGCGGGGGCTCGCCGTGTCCGGGCACAAGGTCGGGCCCGACTACATCGATCCGGGCTACCACACCCTCGCCACGGGGCGGCCGGGGCGCAATCTCGACGCGTACATGTGCGGGCCGGAGCTGATCGCTCCGCTGTTCGCGCACGGTGCGCGGGGCTGTGATCTGGCGGTCGTCGAGGGCGTGATGGGGCTGTACGACGGGGCGTCGGGGCTCGGTGAGCTCGCGTCCACCGCGCATGTCGCGAAGCTGCTGCGGGCGCCGGTGGTGCTGGTCGTGGACGCGTCGTCGCAGTCGCGGTCGGTGGCGGCGCTGGTGCACGGTTTCGCCTCGTGGGACCCGCGGGTGCGGATCGGCGGGGTGATCCTGAACAAGGTCGGCTCCGATCGCCACGAGGAGCTGCTGCGCGAGGCCCTGGACGAGTCCGGGGTGCCGGTCATGGGGGTGTTGCGGCGGGCCGAGCAGGTGGCGGTGCCGTCGCGGCACCTGGGGCTGGTGCCGGTGGCCGAGCGGCGGGGCGACGCGGTGGCCGCGGTCGCGGCGATGCGGGAGCAGGTGCTGGCGGGGTGTGATCTGGACGCGCTGATGGCGCTGGCCCGGTCCGCGCCGTCCGTGGCCGGTGAGGTGTGGGACGCGGCGGGGGCCGTGGCCGCCTGCGGCGGGCCCGTTCCGGGAGCGGGAGGGGTACGGGTCGCCGTCGCGTCCGGGGCCGCCTTCACCTTCTCCTACGCCGAGCACAGTGAGCTGCTCACCGCCGCCGGGGCCGAGGTGGTGCCGTTCGATCCGTTGCGGGACGAGGCGTTGCCCGAGGGGACCCGTGGGCTGGTCGTCGGGGGCGGATTTCCTGAGGTGTACGGGCCCGATCTGTCCGCCAACGAGCCGTTGCGCGGGGCCGTCGCGGAGCTGGCGGCGTCCGGGGCGCCGGTGGCCGCCGAGTGCGCGGGGCTGCTGTACCTGGCGCGGTCGCTCGACGGGCTGCCGATGTGCGGGGTGCTGAACGCCGAGGGGCGGATGTCCCAGCGGCTGACGCTCGGTTACCGGGACGCCGTGGCGCTCTCCGACAACGTGCTCGCGGTGGCCGGGACGCGGATGCGCGGGCACGAGTTCCACCGCACCGTGCTGGAGCCGGGCGCCGGGGACGAGCCGGCCTGGGGCATGCACCGGCCGGAGCGGCGCGTGGAGGGGTTCGTGCAGCGCGGCGTGCACGCGAGCTATCTGCATACGCACTGGGCCTCGGCGCCCGGTACGGCCCGCCGGTTCGTCGAGAGGTGCGCGGGATGAACCACGGGCGCGGCACGGGGCGGGAAGCGGTGGGGCGGTCAGCCCGCGAGGCCCACGACCAGCCAGATGAAGCCCACTCCGGCGACCGTGCAGAGCAGGGTGGAGCGGGCCGGGTGGTCGTGGTGCGCCTCGGGCAGGATCTCGGCGGCGGCGAGGTAGAGCAGCGCTCCGCCGAAGAAACCGAGATAGCAGCCGAGGAGTTCCGCCGGAAGGGTGAACAGAAGCGTCGTCGCCGCGCCGACGACGGGCGCCGCCGCGTCCGCGTAGAGCATCGTGAGGGCCTTGCGGCGGGCGTTCCCGTACAGGCTGGTGATCGTGTACGTGTTGAAGCCGTCCGCGAAGTCGTGGGTGATGACGGCGAGGGCGACGGCCGCGCCCATGCCGCCGCCGACCTGGAAGGCCGCGCCGAGCGCCACGCCGTCCATCAGGCTGTGGCCGACCATCGCCGCCGCCGCCGTCAGCCCGACCTGGGGCACCCGTTCCTCGCCCGCGCCGTGTGCGGCCTGGCGTACCGCGAGCAGCCGCTCCACCAGGTGTGCGACCAGGAAGCCGCCGACGAACAGCAGCAGGGCCGCCGGTACGCCGAAGACGAGGCCGCCGGCGGCCTCGATCGCCTCCGGCAGCAGGTCCAGGCCGACCACGCCGAGCATCAGTCCGCCGGCGAAGCCGAGTACGAGGTGGCGGCGGTCGGTGACGCGCTGGGCGACCCAGCCACCGGCCAGGGTCATCAGGAACGCGCCGAGCGCGACGAACACCGCCATGGGCTCTTGCTAGCCGATTGACCCCGGTGCGCGCATCTCAGGGCGCCCGCCGTCAGGTCCCGTCGTTTTCCCGTCCCGAAAGGATCGTTCCATGACCGAAACAGTCGCCGCAGCCGTGCCGGCGGCGACGGACGCGGTGGCAGGCGCTGTGGCAGGCGCTGTGGGGGGCGCCTCGCTCGCGGTCGGGGTCGGCGCGTCCAGGGGCGCACCCGCGGACGAGGTGTTCGGGCTGATCCGGGACACCCTGGCGGGGGCGGGGCTCTCGCCGTCGAGCGTCGCGGAGTTGGTGACCGTCGACACCAAGGCCGAGGAGCCGGGGATCGTGGCCGCCGCCGCACGGCTCGGAGTGCCGCTGCGGACGTACCCGGCCGGGGAGCTGGCCCGCATCGAGGTGCCGCATCCGTCCGGCGCGCCGCTCGCCGCCGCCGGCACCCCCTCGGTGGCGGAGGCCGCGGCGCTCGCCGCCGGCGGCGAACTCCTGGTGCCGAAGCGGAAGTCGCGGCCCGAGGGGCGCGCGGCGATGGCCACCTGCGCGGTGGTCCGCCGGCCGCGCCCGATGTGCGGCAGGGCCTGGACCGTTGCGTGAAGCCGGGTGCGGGGCGCATAGTCGTTCTGACGTGCTTCCTCCGCACCGGCGGCGCTACCGAGAGGCCGCCAAGAGCGATTCGCGGATGAACTGCGACTCTTGCGTGTACCGATTCCACTGCCGGGCTTCGAAGACAAGGTGGGACCGCCGCAGCAGCCGCGCTTCCACCCTGACGCCGACGGCCATCACCACCACCCCCCACCATGGCGGTCATGCACACTCCCACTGAGAGCCCCGACGCAACCGGCGCGGGCGCCCACGATCTGCGGCATCACGGTGACGCGGAGGTACGGGGACGGGGCCGGGATCTGACCGATCTCGCCGTCAACGTACGGGCCGGTACCCCACCGGCCTGGCTGAAGGAGCGGATAGCCGCGTCGCTCGGCGCGCTCTGCGCCTATCCGGACGGGCGTCCGGCGCTCGCGGCGGTCGCCGCACGCCACGGGCTGCCGCCCGAGCGGGTCCTGCTGACGGCGGGGGCGGCGGAGGCGTTCGTGCTGATCGCACGTGCGCTGCCGGCCCGGCGGCCGGTCGTGGTCCACCCCCAGTTCACCGAGCCCGAGGCCGCCCTGCGCGCGGCCGGGCACGAGGTGGGACGGGTGCTGTTGCGGGCCGAGGACGGCTTCCGGCTGGATCCGGCCGCTGTTCCGGCGGACGCGGATCTGGTGGTGGTCGGCAATCCGACCAACCCGACGTCCGTGCTGCACCCCGCGGCCGTACTGGAGCGGCTGGCCCGCCCCGGACGGACTCTGGTGGTCGACGAGGCGTTCATGGACGCGGTGCCCGGTGAGCGCGAGGCGCTGTGCGGCCGCACCGACATCCCCGGGCTCGTCGTCCTGCGCAGCCTCACCAAGACCTGGGGGCTCGCCGGGCTGCGGATCGGCTATGTGACGGCCGCGCCGGAGACCGTGCGCATGCTGGCGCAGGCGCAGCCGCTGTGGCCGGTGTCGTCACCGGCGCTGACGGCCGCCGAGGCGTGCATGGAACCGAGGGCGCTGGCCGAGGCGGCAGCCGCGGCGGAACGCATCGCGGTGGACCGGTGCCATCTGGTGGCGGGGCTGCGCGAGTTCACCGAGATCCAGGTGGTGGAGCCGGCCGAGGGATCGTTTGTCCTGGTCCGGCTGGAGCGGGCTGCCGAGATACGGGAGCGGCTGCGGATGATGGGCTACGCGGCCCGGCGCGGCGATACGTTTCCGGGGCTCGGCACCGACTGGCTGCGGCTGGCCGTGCGCGACCGTACGACGACCAACCGCTTTCTGCAGGTGCTCGATCAGGCGCTCCAGGCGCTGACCGCCGTCAGCCGGTGACGGCACCGCCCGGTCCGGTGCCGCGTCGGGGGCGGGGAGCGGTGCTCCACTCGTGGAACACCGCTCCCCGCCCCCTGTTTTCCCTACGACCCCCCGGCCGCCCCCTCGGGCCCTGACGCGCTCCCCCGCGCGTCAGCCCCGCGCACGCCGCCGGGTCACGACCATCGCGCCGGCGCCGACGGCCAGCAGCAAGGCCGCACCGCCCGCGATGTACGGCGTGGTGGAGCTGGAGCCCGTCTCGGCGAGATCGGCGTCGGAGGCCGCGGGTGCGTTGCCGGTGCCGGTCTGCGTCTTCACGTCGCCGCCGGAATCACCGGCCGTGGAACCCCCGTTGCCGGAACCGCTGGTGCCGCTGGTGCCGCTGGTGCCGGTCGAACCGCCGTCGCCGGAGCCGCCGTCCGACGAACCTCCGTCCGACGAACCGCCGGTGGAGCCGCCCGGCTCGGGCGCCTTCGGCGTCTCGCAGGTGGCCTCCGCGAGCGTGACCTCGCCCTGCACATCGGCGACGTTCAGCTTGAGCGGGTTCACCGAGACCTTCAGCTGAAGTGCCGAGGCCGCCGCGGTGCGTGAGGTGGTGTGCGTCTTCGACAGGTCGAGCGTCACCTCACCGACGCCCGGCACCTTGACCTGGGTGGTGCCCCCGGCGGTGAGGGTGACGCGCTGGCCGAGGACCTTCACGTACCCCAGCACGTTCGACTCGGCGACCGGCTTGTGGCCCACCTCGCAGACCGCCTTGGACGTGATCTGCTCGACCTCGATCAGTGAGAGCAGCGGCAGACCGGGCAGGTGGAGCCGGGCCCTCGCGATGTTGGTGTAGCCCTCGGCACGGTGCTTGTCGACGGTCGCGTTCGCCGTGGCGACATCGGCGCGCAGCACGTGGACCGGCTGTCCGTCGTCCACACCGTCGAGCCGCACGCTGAGCGCGGTCTCCTTCGCGGTGGCCGGGGCGTGCACCTCGTTGAGCGTGGTCTTGAGCGGCACATCGATCGACTTGTTCAGGAGCGAGACGTCGAGTGCGGTACGGAGCACTACCGCGCTCGCCTTCCCGTCACCGGTGGTCGTGGCGGTGGTCGCGGTGGCGGCCTGCGCGGGGACGGCGACCAGCAGTGCGACGGGAGCGGCGGCGACCGCCAGGGCGGCGAGGCGGAAGGTGTTGCTGTTCAAGATGGTGGAACCCCCACAAGAGACTTTGGAGCCACCGGCGCCGTCCAATGGGGGACATCGCGGGCACCGGTGGCCTCGACTCCGTGAATCTTTACGCACAGAGGGTGAACTGGCGGACACCTGACGTGAGTTCACCCCAAAGGGGGGTTTTCGTGTCTGTATTCGAATATCTCGGCACGTGCGTTCCTCGGGTTCACCCGTTTCACCCGTTTCACTGAGCGTGGGCGGCTCGAAGGCGACCGCGCCGGCGCGCACGCGGACGTGTTCAACGAGCGGGCCGACCCCTGGTAACTGCCGGTCAACACGGTGCACCCCGGGCCGGTCAGGACCCGGGGCCCGCCCGTCAGCCGATCACGCGCCCGTTCAGCACGACCCTGCGGGGCGCGGCCAGCACGCGCACGTCCGCCCGCGGGTCCTCGTCGTACACCACCAGGTCGGCCGGAGCGCCCTCCTCCAGTCCCGGCCTGCCGAGCCACGCGCGGGCGTCCCAGGTCGCGGCGGACAGCGCGGTCAGGGGCGGGATGCCCGCCTTCACCAGTTCGGCGACCTCGTCGGCCACCAGCCCGTGGGCCAGCACACCGCCCGCGTCGGTGCCGACGAAGACGGGGACACCGGCGTCATGGGCGGCGCCCACGGTGTCGTAGCGCCGCTCGTGCAGCCGGCGCATATGGGCCGACCACCGCGGGTACTTGGCGTCGCCGCCCCGCGCCAGCGAGGGGAAGGTGGCGATGTTGACCAGCGTCGGGACGATCGCGACCCCGCGCTCCGCGAAGAGCGGGATCGTCTCCTCGGTCAGCCCCGTCGCGTGCTCGACGCAGTCGATCCCGGCCTCGACGAGATCGCGCAGCGAGTCCTCCGCGAAGCAGTGCGCGGTGACCCGGGCGCCCAGCCGGTGCGCCTGCGCGATGGCCGCCTCGACCGCCTCGCGCGGCCAGCACGCCGTCAGGTCGCCCACCTCCCGGTCGATCCAGTCGCCGACCAGCTTCACCCAGCCGTCGCCGCGACGCGCTTCCTGCGCCACGTACGCCACCAGCTCGTCCGGCTCGATCTCGTACGCGTAGTTCCTGGTGTACCGCCGGGTCCTGGCGATGTGGCGGCCGGCCCTGATGACCTTCGGCAGGTCCTCGCGGTCGTCGATCCACCGGGTGTCGGCGGGCGAACCCGCGTCCCGCAGGAGCAGCGCACCGGCCTCCCGGTCGTCGACGGCCTGCTTCTCCGTGGTCGCCGTGTCGACGGCCCCGTGGTGGTCGAGCCCGACGTGGCAGTGGGCGTCGACCAGCCCCGGCAGCGCCCATCCGCTGAGGACCGTCGCCCCGTCCGCGCCGGCGGGCCGCTCGTACGTGACGCGTCCGCCGACCGCCCAGAGCTCGTCCCTGACCTCGTCGGGTCCGACGAGCACCCGCCCCTTCACATGCAGCACCCGCGGCGCCTCGTGATCACTCATGCACAGCACTGTACGAGGGACCCGCAAGGCCGTTCGCGAGTGCTGGGTACCCTCGGTGCGGGCCCGGTCCGCAGGCCGGCCGCACACCGATCCGATCCCGAAGAGAGCACCACCGTGACGCACCCCTTCCTCGACCTCACCCCGCTCACCCCCGCGCATTTCGCGGCCGTCGAGCGGCGGGTGGCCGGTCTCCTCGCCACCGAGCAGGATGTCGTCATCATGCAGGGCGAGGCCCTGCTCCCCCTCGAAGGCTGCATCCGGGGCGGCGCCCGGCCCGGTTCGACCGCGCTGAACGTGGTGACGGGTCCCTACGGGCAGACCTTCGGCAACTGGCTGCGTGACTGCGGCGCCGAGGTCGTCGACCTGGTGGTGCCCTTCCACACGGCCGTCACCGCCGGCCAGGTCGCCGAGGCGCTGGCCGCGCACCCGGAGATCGACTTCGTCTCGCTGGTCCACGCGGAGGCGGCGACCGGCAACACCAACCCGGTCGCGGAGATCGGCGAGGCCGTGCGCGCGCACGGGGCGCTGTTCATGCTGGACGCCGTCGCCTCGGTGGGCGCGGAGCCGCTGCTGCCCGACGCGTGGGGCGTCGACCTGTGCGTGATCGGCGCGCAGAAGGCGATGGGCGGTCCGGCCGGGGTGTCCGCGGTGTCGGTGAGCGCCCGCGCCTGGGAGCGGCTCGCCGCCAATCCGCAGGCGCCGCGCCGCTCCTACCTCTCCCTGCTGGACTGGAAGGAGCGCTGGATCGACGGCGGCCGCAAGGCGCTGCCGCACGCACCGGCCCAGCTGGAGATGCTGGCGCTGGAGGCCTGTGTGGAGCGGATCGAGGCGGAGGGCCCCGACGCCCTCATGGCCCGGCACGCCGCGGCGGCCGCGGCCACCCGGGCGGGCGCGCTCGCGCTGGGCGGCGGCCTGGCCCCGTATGTGCGCGAGGCGAAGGACGCGGCGCCGGTGGCGACCACGCTGCGCACCCCGGAGGGCGTGGACGCCGCGGGTCTGGTCGCACGGGCGCTCGCCGCTGACCCGTCGCTGCCGCTGATCGCGGGCGGCGGGGCGCTGTCCGGGGAGATGATCCGGGTCAATCACTACGGGGTGGATGCGACGCGGGGCGCGGTGCTCTCCTCGCTCGCGGCTCTGGGGTCGGCGCTGGCCGATGCGGGCCGGCAGGTCAATTTCGAAGCTGCCCGCAAGACGGTTTCGGAAACCTGGCCCAGCGAATAGATCCCGACGCAATCCAACAATGCGGGGAGCTGCCTCATTGAGAGCAGCTCCCCGCATTCTTCTTCCCGCTTCCTCGAAGGCTAAACACCCCAGTTTTCACGAGTCCTCCTCACCCAATTCAGTGACGTCTCACGAGAGTTACCACCTTGTGACCGACTCCACACCAAGGTCGTTTTGCCGGATAAATCCGGGTCATACCGGACGAAAGTGTATGCAAGTCGCGCCAGGGCGCGCGCCCGCCTGATAGCACAACAGGGCGCTTCACCCAACCCCTTTCCTCGATGCAATTTCGAAACTTGCTGGGTAAATTCAATTCCCATGACCGCCGCACCAGCAGATTTTGCACGTGCCCGAAGCGAATTCATCACCATCGACACACCACGAGTGGAGGACGGAGCCGCGATCTGGCGCATTGCCCGCGACTCCAAGGTCCTGGACCTCAACTCCTCGTACAGTTACCTGCTGTGGTGCCGTGACTTCGCGGCGACCTCCGTGGTCGCCCGCGACGAGACCGGCAGCCCGGTCGCCTTCGTGACGGGGTACATCAGGCCAGACCGCCCCGAGACGCTCGTCGTCTGGCAGGTGGCCGTCGACCACGGCCACCGCGGCACCGGCCTGGCGGCGAAGCTGCTGGACACCCTGACCGAACGGGTCGCCGCGGAACAGGGCCTCGCCTCGGTCGAGACGACCATCACGCCGGACAACACCGCATCGGACCGCCTGTTCACCTCCTACGCCCAGCGCCACGACGTGGCACTGGAACAGGAGGTGCTCTTCGACGGCGGCCTGTTCCCGGAGGGCAATCATCTGCCGGAAGTGCTCTACCGCATAGGCCCGTTCCACGCCTGAGCGAGCACTTCCGCCGACGGACCGTACCGTCGCGATCCCTTCACCGCCGCCCGTCACACCCCCCTCACGCAGGAGACCCGCTGTGACCATCACCCCGCCCGCCCTCAGTGTCTTCGAGACCCTGGAGTCCGAGGTACGTAGCTACTGCCGCGGCTGGCCCGCCGTGTTCGACCGCGCGCAGGGCGCCCGGCTGACGGACGAGGACGGCCACTCGTACCTCGACTTCTTCGCCGGAGCCGGCTCGCTCAACTACGGCCACAACAACCCGGTGCTGAAACGCGCGCTGATCGACTACATCGAGCGCGACGGCATCACCCACGGCCTCGACATGGCGACCACCGCCAAGCGGGCCTTCCTGGAGACCTTCCAGAACGTCATCCTGCGGCCGCGCGACCTGCCGTACAAGGTGATGTTCCCCGGCCCGACGGGCACCAACGCCGTCGAGTCGGCGCTGAAGCTGGCCCGCAAGGTCAAGGGCCGCGAGTCCGTGGTCTCGTTCACCAACGCCTTCCACGGCATGTCGCTCGGCTCGCTGGCCGTCACCGGCAACGCCTTCAAGCGGGCCGGCGCCGGTATCCCGCTGGTGCACGGCACGCCGATGCCGTTCGACAACTACTTCGACGGCACCGTCCCGGACTTCCTCTGGTTCGAGCGGCTGCTGGAGGACCAGGGCTCCGGGCTCAACAAGCCCGCCGCCGTGATCGTGGAGACGGTCCAGGGCGAGGGCGGCATCAACGTCGCCCGCGCCGAGTGGCTCCGCGCGCTCCAGGAGCTGTGCCACCGCCAGGACATGCTGCTGATCGTCGACGACATCCAGATGGGCTGCGGCCGGACCGGCGGCTTCTTCTCCTTCGAGGAGGCCGGCATCACGCCGGACATCGTCACGCTGTCGAAGTCCATCAGCGGCTACGGGATGCCCATGGCGCTCTGCCTGTTCAAGCCCGAGCTGGACATCTGGGAGCCGGGCGAGCACAACGGCACCTTCCGCGGCAACAACCCCGCGTTCGTCACCGCCGCCGCGGCGCTCGACGCCTACTGGGCGGACGGCCAGATGGAGAAGCAGACGCTGGCCCGCGGCGAGCAGGTCGAGCAGGCACTCCTGGCGATCTGCGGCGAGCACGACAGCGCGCAGTTCCGCGGCCGCGGACTGGTGTGGGGCATGGAGTTCAACGACCCGAAGCGCGCGTCGGCCATCTGCGCCCGCGCGTTCGAGCTGGGGCTGCTGCTGGAGACCTCCGGTCCGCAGAGCGAGGTCGTCAAGCTGCTGCCGCCGCTGACCATCACCCCCGAGGAGCTGGACGAGGGCCTGCGCACGCTGGCCCGCTGCGTCCGCGAGACCGCCTGACCCGGGGCCGCCCCGGGGCGGGCCCGATGAGATACACCGCTGCAGAGAGAAAGGCACCGACCCACCGTGATTGTCCGATCGTTCAGTGACGTCGAGAACACCGACCGGCATGTGAAGTCCGCCTCCGGCACCTGGGAGAGCAAGCGCATCGTGCTCGCCAAGGAGAAGGTGGGCTTCTCACTCCACGAGACCGTGCTTTACGCGGGCACGGAGACGTCGATGTGGTACGCCAACCACATCGAGGCCGTGCTCTGCACGGAGGGCGAGGCAGAACTCACCAACGACGACACCGGTGAGAAGCACTGGATCGCCCCCGGCACGATGTACCTGTTGAACGGGCACGAGCACCACACGCTGCGCCCCAAGACGGACTTCCGTTGCGTGTGCGTCTTCAACCCTCCCGTCACCGGACGGGAGGACCACGACGAGAACGGTGTCTACCCGCTGCTGACCGAGGAGGGCTGAACCATCATGACCACTGATGTACGTGCCGACCTGTACCCATCGCGCGGCGCCGCCGAGATGACCACTCCCCGCCAGGACCCGGTCATCTGGTCCGCGCCCGGCGCACCGGGTCCGGTCGCCGCGAAGGACCTCCAGGGGTTCGAGCGCGACGGTTTCCTCACCGTCGACCAGCTGATCGCGCCGGACGAGGTGGCCGGCTACCACGCCGAGCTGGAGCGGCTGATCGCCGATCCGGCGGTCCGCGCCGACGAGCGCTCGATCATCGAGCCGAAGTCGCAGAACGTACGGTCGGTCTTCGAGGTCCACCGGCTGAGCGAGGTGTTCGCCCGGCTGGTCAGCGACGAGCGCGTGGTGGGCCGGGCCCGTCAGATCCTCGGTTCGGACGTGTACGTCCACCAGTCGCGGATCAACGTCAAGCCGGGCTTCGGTGCCTCCGGGTTCTACTGGCACTCGGACTTCGAGACCTGGCACGCCGAGGACGGTCTGCCGAACATGCGAGCGGTGTCCGTCTCGATCGCGCTGACCGAGAACTACGACACCAACGGCGGGCTGATGATCATGCCCGGCTCGCACAAGTCGTTCCTCGGGTGTGCGGGCGAGACGCCGAAGGACAACTACAAGAAGTCGCTCCAGATGCAGGACGCGGGCACCCCGTCCGACGAGGCGCTGACGAAGATGGCCGACCGGCACGGCATCAAGCTCTTCACGGGCCGGGCCGGTTCGGCGACCTGGTTCGACTGCAACTGCATGCACGGCTCGGGGGACAACATCACCCCGTACCCGCGCAGCAATGTCTTCATCGTGTTCAACAGCGTGGAGAACAAGGCCGAGGAGCCCTTCGCGGCTCCGATCCGCCGCCCGGAGTTCATCGGGGCGCGGGACTTCACGCCGGTGAAGTAGGCCCGGACCGCGGTGCGGAGGGGGTGGGACGGTGATGCCGTCCCACCCCCTCCGTCGTGTCCCGGACACCGGGCCTGGCGGACACGGTCTAGTCCTGCGGGAGATCCTCGAACTCCCAGGAGTGTCCGGGCTCGTGGTCGGTGAACAACCAGCACGCCTGTTGCAGTCGGGGGGCGATGGCGGGGTCCACCTGTTCGCAGGGTGCGGCGCAGACGTAGGTGAATTCGCCCTCGTTCCAGCGCAGCCATACGTCAAAGGTGCCGCGTCCCATTGTGTCGAGGCAGTCGGCGTGCTCACCGGTATGGCCCTTGCCGAGCTCACAGGTGAGCCAGTCGGGAAGTTCCCCGGTCACCGCTTGCCCGTGTGCTCGCAAGGTCCGCAACCACGGCGGGCGGACGGGTGAGTTGCAGTGGATCACCATTGGCTCTCCGGTTGAGGTGAACAATCCCGGCCCGGATGGTGGCGGGGCCGGGCCACGGCAAGGACGAGCGGAACGGCCGGACGGGTCGGGCTTCTCACAGCACCTCACCCCGACTCCGCGCGTTGCACCGCGCGTTCTCCGCTCGCAGCCGCTCTATGGCATCCGCGGGGCGAACGTGCTCGGGCTCGGCTTCCCACTCGGTCCCGCCGCAGACCGGCCGCAGCGACCAGTACGGGCCGGCGGCTCCTCGGAACTCACCCACGCGGCCTTGACGGCTGGTGTCCACCATGAGTGTGCCGAGGGCGGGAAGGTGGTGAGGTCGTCCGTTCAGAGAAACGTTTTCTGTGCACACGATGGTGCCTCTCCGTAGCCATTCCACTACCAAGACGGCTCAGCGTGGCCTACCGTCGGGCCGTACTCAACGTGGCAGGTACGGAGAACACATTGGTAAACATCAAGGAGTTGAACCCGGACGCGTCACCGGAAGCGGCGTACGGTGCCCGGTTACGCAGGGCACGAGAGGCGCGCGGCTGGAAGCAGGACGACCTCGGTGGACGGATCGGGTACACCGGACGGCATGTCTCGGGCGTCGAGAATGGTCGTAAACCGCCAACCCGCAGGTTTTCGATCGGTGTTGATTCCGCACTGGGGCTCGAAGGAACATCTGATTCCTTCGAGCGCGAGTGGCGGGACATCCGGCACGGCAGTCTGCTGGAAGGCTTCCCGGAGTACGTGGGATACGAGGGCAGAGCAGCGGAGATCCGGCTGTACGAGGTAGGCGTCCTGCCCGGTCTGCTCCAGACCCCGGAGTACGCGACAGTCCTTGCCGAGAGCGCCGTCAAGCGGAGGGCGATCACCTCCGAGCAGGCGCACGAGCGGGTCAGCCTCGTCGCGGAGCGGCAAGCAGCGCTCGTACGGAAGTCCGCTCCGCCGCTCGTCCTGGTGGTACTGGACGAAAGCTGCATCCGCCGACCCGTAGGAGGATCAGCCGTGATGGACGCGCAGTTGGCACGACTGGTGGAATTCGCCGAGCTGCCGAACACCGTGCTCCAGATCGCCCCGTTCAGCATGGGGGAGCGCCGCCCGTTCAACCTGCCACTTTACATCCTGACGCTCTCGGACCGCCAGCTCATGTCGTACGCGGAGTCCGCCCAGCAGGGGCACCTCGACCGTGAAAGCACTTCCGTGGTGCCCCTGTTGACCGCCTACCATCAGTTGCAGGCTGAAGCGCTCTCGCAAGCGGCTTCCGTGGCCATGATCGAGCAGTTACGAAAGGGCACACCGTGACAACCGAATCCCCCCGCTGGTTCAAGTCCTCCTACAGCGACAATGGCGGCGCCTGCGTCGAGGTTGCCGCCAACGTCGCCGCCTCGCGCGGCATGGTCCCCGTCCGTGACTCCAAGGATCTGAGCGGCCCGGTTCTGACCGTCCCCACCAACGCGTTCGCCTCGTTCGTGGCGGGCGTGAAGGCCGGAGAGTTCGGCACCGTCTGACCGACCGGTTCAGCGGAGCCCCATCATGCGTCGCGTGGTGGGACTCCGCTGTGCCCGGAAGTCCCTCACGTCGCAGCCCAGGCCCAAGGACAACTGGACCGAAAACCAGCGTCCATGCGCCCGCGCTCGCGTCCTAGCATCAGCTGCAGGGCCGGATCGCCCTCCCAGGCGGCATCCCTGGCCATGTTCAAGCAGCTACGAAAGGGCACCCCGTGACGACCGAATCCCCCCATTGGGTCAAGTCCAGCTACAGCGACAACGGTGGCACATGCGTCGAATGGGCCCCGTCCAACGCGTACTCAACCGGCACAGTCCCCGTCCGCGATTCCAAGCGGCCAAGCGGACCCGTTCTCACCGTCCCCGCCAACGCGTTCGCCTCCTTCGTGGCAGGCGTGAAGGCCGGAGAGTTCGGCACCGTCTGAACAACCGAGCGCGCGGAGGTCCGTCACGCACCGCGTGGTGGGCCTCCGGCGTATCTCGTTGGACCCGACTGCGCTCACCGGCGACAGTGTGGCCCATGACTTCTCACGTACATCACGTCACCGTCGACTGCGGCGACGCCTACACGCTCGCCACGTTCTGGGCCGAGGTGCTGGGCGCCTCCCTCGCCGACGACGATTTCCCCGGTGACCCCGAGGCCCTCGTCGAGGCCCCCGGTGCCGCGCTGCTGTTCATCACCGTGCCCGAACCGAAGCGCACCAAGAACCGCATCCACCTGGACATCCAGCCGCAGGACCGCACCCGCGACGAGGAGGTCGAGCGGCTGCTCGCCCTCGGTGCCACGCTCGTCGCGGATCACCGCAAGCCCAACGGGCGGGGTTGGGCGACCCTGTCCGATCCGGAGGGCAACGAGTTCTGCGTGGAGTGCAGTGCGCGTGAGCGGGCGCTGCTCACCGGGACGCGGCTGCCGGTCACCGCGGACGACGTGACCTCGGCGGTGCGGCTGGCGGTCGCCGCGCTCAAGGAGGCCCCGGCGGCCGGCTGGCACACCCCGGCGGGGACGCTCACCTGGACCTGCTGGGAGACCGTGGAGCACCTGAGCGACGACCTCTTCGCGTACGCGGCCCAACTGGGGCCGCAGTCACCGGCGTTGGACCGAGATGTGCCGTTCCACTGGGCCGCGCGCCGCGAGGGCGGACCGGCCAACGCGATCTTCGCGGACCCGGCGGCCGGTACGGCGGGCCTCTTGCAGGCGCTGGAGGCCACCGGGTCCATGCTTGCGGCGATGGTCCGCACGACGGCCCCGGATGTCCGCGCCCACCACAGCCACGGGATCTCCGACGCGGAGGGATTCGCCGCGATGGGCATCGTGGAGACCCTGGTGCACACCCATGACCTCGCGGCGGGCCTTGGCATCGGCTGGACGCCGCCCGACGACCTGTGCCACCGGGTGCTGGCCCGGCTCTTCCCCGACGCCCCGGACGACAGCGACCGGTGGACCGTACTGCTGTGGTCCACCGGCCGCGCGGATCTGCCGGGCCGTGAGCGGGTCACCTCGTGGAAGTGGCACGGGGCGCCGCTGGAGGAGAACCCGCAGCCGTAGTCCCGGACCGCTACCGGTGGGAGAACCAAGCCCGCCCGCCGGACAGACCGGCGTCGGGGTGGGCGAAGTCGACCGTGAGGTGGCGGTCGAAGAGCAAGCACTCGGCCTGAGGTCCGGTCATCCGGCGGCGGCCGGCCGCCGTTCGGTGCTCACGCGCTGAGCGCCGGGTAGTCCGTGTAGCCGCGGTGGTCGCCCCCGTAGAAGGTCGCCCGGTCCGCGGCGTTGTAGGGGCCGCCGGCCCGCAGCCGCTCCGGCAGGTCCGGGTTGGCCAGGAACAGCGCCCCGTACGAGATGACCGACGCCACGCCCTCCTCGACCAGGGCCAGCGCCTCGGGACCGGTCGGGCCCTCGCTCGCCGGGTTGAGGACGAGCGTGCCGTTGAACTCCTTGCTCAGCGTGGCGGTCAGCGCCCGGTCGTCGGCCCTGCCCTCGACGATGTGCAGGTAGGCGAGCCCGACCGGTTCGACGGCCTGCACCAGCGCCCGGTACGTGGCCTCCGGCGCGGGCTCGTCGATGTCGTTGAACGGGTTTCCGGGCGAGATCCGGATCGCGGTGCGCGCGGCTCCGATCTCGGCGGCGACGGCGCGCACGGTCTCGGCCGCGAACCGGATGCGGCCCTCCACGGAGCCGCCCCACTCGTCGGTGCGCAGGTTGGAGTTGGGCGCCAGGAACTGGTGGATCAGGTAGCCGTTGGCGCCGTGCAGCTCCACGCCGTCGAACCCGGCGTCCACCGCGTTGCGCGCGGCGGTCACGAAGTCGGCGATCGTGGCCCGGATCTCGGTGCCGGTCAGCTCGTGCGGGGTGACGAAGTCCTTCGGGCCCTCCTGGGTGAAGACCTGGCCCGACGCGGCGACCGGGGAGGCGCCGACCGGGGTGAGGCCGTCGGGCAGCAGGACCGGGTGGCCGATGC
Source organism: Streptomyces sp. NPDC048671 (assembly GCF_055587045.1). Classification (NCBI taxonomy): domain Bacteria; kingdom Bacillati; phylum Actinomycetota; class Actinomycetes; order Kitasatosporales; family Streptomycetaceae; genus Streptomyces; species Streptomyces sp. NPDC048671. Next base: position 60,647 of record NZ_JBVJHB010000001.1, read on the forward strand.
GGCCGGTGTGCATGAGCTGCGCGAAGATCGTGCCGCCCTTGGCGTGCACGGCGTCGGTGACCCTGCGCCAGCCGGCGACCTGCCCGGCACTGTGCAGTCCGGGGGTGCTGGGGTAGCCCTGCCCGACGGCGGAGGGCTGGACGCCCTCGGTGATGACGAGCCCGGCCGAGGCGCGCTGGGCGTAGTACTCGGCGGTCAGCTCCGTCGGTATGCCGCCCTCGCCCGCCCGGCTGCGGGTCATCGGGGCCAGGGCGATGCGGTTGGCGAGCTGTGTGCCGGACAGGTCGAACGGGTCGAAGGCGGTGGTCATGGAGAGCCCCCAAGATTTATGTGGTCGGCCAAGTATCTGCGGTGTGCGCCACTGTAGCGCATTACTTGGCCGACCAAGGTAAAGTTGCCGGGAAGTCTCCGGCACTCGCGGCGCGACCGCCCGGGAGCCCGCCGCGCACCACCCCGAGGAGCCCCGATGACGTCCGATCCCGCCTGTACCGAGCTACCGAGCGCCGCCCGGGGCGGCCCGGTCAGCCATGCCGTCTCGCGGGTCGCGCGGCTCCACCGGATCACGGCGGGCAAGCTGCTCAAGAGCGCGGGCCTCTACCCCGGCCAGGAGTTCCTGATGATGTACCTCTGGGACTCGGGCGCGGTGCGCCAGTCGGAGGTGATCAAGGCCGTCGACCTCGATCCGTCCACGGTCACCAAGATGCTTCAGCGCCTGGAGCAGTCCGGACACGTCCGCCGCAGCCCCGACCCGGCCGACCGCCGGGCCGTCCTGGTCGAGGCCACCGACAACAGCTGCGCCCTGCTCTCCGACGTGGAGCGGGCCTGGACGAATCTGGAGGAGCACACCCTCGCGGGCCTGGACAGGGGCGAGCGCGAGGAGCTGGCCCGGCTGCTGGCCAAGGTCGAGGAGAACCTCTGCCGGGAGACGGCGGACTGCCCGGAGAACCGCTGACCGCACCCGCCCGCGGCGGGGATCAGCCGGACAGCACGTTCAGCGCGCGGTCCACGTCGGCCTCGGTGTTGTACAGATGGAAGGACGCCCGCAGATTTCCGGCCCGGTCGGAGACCATCACCCCGGCGCGCTCCAGGTCCGCCGCCCGGTCCCCCAGTCCGGGCGCCGCGACGACGGCCGTCGTCCCCGCCACCGGCTCGTGCCCCAGCCCGGCCAGCCCCGCCCGGAACCGGGCCGCGAGCCCGGTGGCGTGGTCGTGGAGGACGTCGACGCCGATCTCGTTCAGCAGCGCGAGGGAGTGCTCGGCGCCGTGGTACGGAAGGAACGCGGGCGCTTCGTCGTAGCGGCGGGCGTCGGGGGCGAGCGTCCGGACGGGTGCGTAGAGGCTGTTCCACGAGTCCGCCGCCGCGGCCCAGCCGGGGAAGACCGGCGCCAGCGACCGCTGCGCCTCCTCGGTGACCGTGAGGAACGACGTACCCCGTGGGCAGATCAGGAATTTGAAACCGCCGGTGACCGTGTAGTCGTACGCCCCCGCATCCAGGGGCAGCCAGCCCGCGGACTGGGTGGCGTCCAGCAGCGTACGGGCGCCGTGGGCGGCCGCCGCGGCCCGCACCGCGTCCAGGTCGGCGAGCCGGCCGTCGGCGGACTGCACCGAGGAGAAGGCGACGAGAGCGGTCTCCGCGCGCACCGCGTCGGCGAGGTCCGACAGCGGGACGTACCGCGTCCTGAGGTCACCGCGGACCGCGAACGGGCTGGTGACCGAGCTGAACTCCCCCTCGGGCGCGAGCACTTCGGCCCCGGCCGGCAGGGAGCAGGCGATCAGGCCCACATGGACGGCGACGGAGCTGCCGACCGAGACCCTGCCGGCGTCGACACCGGCGATCCGGGCGAATCCGCCCCTGGCCCGCTCCACCGCCTCGGAGTCGCCCGCACCGGCCCTGCGTCCGGTGGCGTTCTCCTCGGCGAGGGCCTTCACCGCGTCGACGGTCCGGCGGGGCAGCAGCCCGCAGCTGGAGGTGTTGAGGTAGGCGGTCTCCGGCGCGAACTCGGCGTCGACCGCGCGGCTGAGCGAAGAGATCATCATGCGCCCAGCCTGAAGCCCCCTTGACTCATAGTCAATCACTAAGAGTTAAGGGGTAACCCCAAGCAATGCTTATGCATGCGGGTGGCCGGAGGTCAGCCGTTGCCGCCTGCCGACGGAACCTCGCACGCGCCGTCGGCGTCGCACGCCGCGGCGTCCCCGCCGATCGCGGTCAGCGGGCGGTCCTGCCACGCCTGCTCCAGCGCCTGGGCGAACACCTCGGCGGGCTGGCCGCCGGAGATCCCGTACCGCCGGTCCAGCACGAAGAACGGCACTCCGTTGGCCCCGAGCTCGGACGCCTCCCGCTCGTCGGCCCGCACCTCGGCCGCGTACGCCGTCGGGTCGGCGAGCACCGCACGCGCCTCGTCGGCGTCCAGACCGGCCTCGACGGCGAGCTCGATCAGTACGTCGCCGTCGAAGACGGACCGCTCCTCGGCGAAGTTCGCCCGGTAGGCGAGGTCCAGCAGCTCGTCCTGGCGGCCGCGGGCCTTGGCCAGGTGCAGCAGCCGGTGGATGTCGAAGGTGCTGCCGTGGTCGCGCCCCTCGGTGCGGTAGCCAAGTCCTTCGGCGTGCGCGTTGGCCGCGACATTCGCCTCCATGGACCGCGCTTCATCGGGGGTGCGCCCGTACTTCTGCGCCAGCATGTCGATGACCTGCCCGGTGTCGCCCTTGGCGCGCCCCGGGTCGAGCTCGAAGGAACGGTGCACCACCTCGACCTCGTCGCGGTGGGCGAACCCTGCCAGGCCCTTCTCGAAACGGGCCTTGCCGATGTAGCACCACGGGCAGGCGATGTCGCTCCAGATCTCGACGCGCATGACTCTTCTTCTCTCCAGGCTCTCGGGCGGCTGCTCACACAGCGCGGAGGGGCCCTCCGCTCTCTGGGAACACGTGTCCGAGCCCCTGTCATTCCCCCGGGGACCGGGAAAACGGCCGGGGCCCCTACGCGTCGCTGCGGGCGCCGGCCGGCACCGTCAGGCGCAGCATCAGATGGGTGCCCGCGCGGGGGTGCGCCGGGTCGGGGGCCCAGCCGTGGGCCACGTAGAACGACTGGGCGCGGATGTTGTGGACGAACACCTCCAGGCGGGCGTCCGCCACCCCGTCCCGCTGCCAGGCGGCCACACACGCGTCGTGCAGTTCCGTCCCGATGCCCTGGCGCCAGCGGGAAGGTGCCACATGGAGCTGGGTGAGGTGCATGGCGCCGTCGCGCACGGCATGGGCCGCGATGCCGGCGAGGACGCCGTCCCGCTCGGCGCAGAGCACGGTGGACTCGGCCCGGTCGATGGCGCGCGCCCAGCCGTCCCGGCTGCGGCCGACCTCCCCGGAGCCCGCGTACTCCTCTTCCGGGAGGTGGCCCCGGTAGTAGGTGGCGCGTGCCTCGGTGTGCAGGTGGACTATCGCGTCGAGATCGGCGGGGGTCGCAATTCGGATCATGATGAGAGGGACGCGGCCGGTCAGCCTGAGGTTGCGGCCCGTGCCCACCCTGCCGAACGGGCCGGCCGCCCGGCAGACGTACTCCACCGTCCGCACGGCCCGAGGTGGCGGAGGGCGCCCCCGGTGGGGCGGGGGCACTCTCCGTGGACAGAACACCTAGATCTTGCCGGCGCCCGCCCCGCCGGTCACCGAGGAGACGACGGACGAGGCCGGTTCCGCGGTGTACGAGTACGGCACCTGGGTCAACGTGCCGACCTGCGAGATCTCGGTGGCCGCGCCGCCGAGGTCGTTGCCGCGCTCCACGACGTAGCCGTCCTTGTCGCTGTCACGGATGGTGGTGATGGCGACACCGGTGCTGCGGAAGACGTTGTTCTCCACCAGCATCTGCGCGCCCATCCGGGAGTGCACCGCCGTCGAGGCGCCCACGACGTAGTTGTCGTAGAAGTGTCCGGTGCCGAAACGGAGGCTGGGGATACGGGAGTTGACGTTGTTGAAGTAGTTGTGGTGGTAGGTCACACGGAGGTGGCCGGTGTCCTCGCTCGCGTTGTTGTCGCTGTGGCCGACCAGGCTGCCCTTGTAGTGGTCCTTGAAGGTGTTCCAGGAGACGGTGACCTGGTCGGACGCGTGGGTGACGTCGAGCAGGCCGTCGTAGTAGTCCTTGTCGTGATCACGGTCGGCGGAGAAGGTGTTGTGGTCGATCCACACCTTGGTGGACTTCTGCACGGTGATCCCGTCGGCGGGGGCCACCGGCTTGCTGATGTTGAGATTGCGGATCACGATGTTCGTCGAGTTCTTCAGCCGCAGCCCGCCACCGGTGAACCCGGAGGACGAACCGACGCCGAGCACCGTGGTGTTGGACCCGACGTCGACCTGGCCGCTCAGCGAGATGATGCCGCTGACCTTGACCGTCTTGGCGGCGGTGCCGGTCACGGCCGTCTTGAACGCGGCGAGGCTGGTGACGGTCACGGCGGAGGAGCTGCCGCCGCCGGTCGTGCCGGCCCCGTAGCCCACGGGGGAGGATTCGGCGGCCCCGGCGGAGCCCGGAAGCAGGGCGACGGCGACGACGGCGACTGTTGCGGCGGCGAGGGCCGTGAGACCGCGGCTACGGGTGCGGAGGTGGGTGCGCATGATGTCCCTTCGGTACGACGACGTGCGGGAGGGTGCGGTGCCGAGCGGCTCGCGAGCGGCGCGGTGCGTCCGCTCGCGAGGCGCTGTCTCCCTGTTGTCGTCGCCGGGGAGCCGGGGGTTGCCGGGTCGGGGACGTAACTTCGCGGACGGGTCGGCGGACGGGGTCAGCGGAAGGCGTCGGCGTTCTCCGAGGCCCACTGCCGGAACGGACGGGCCGGCGTTCCCGTGACCTGTGCGACCGTGTCGCGCACCCTCAGCAGCTCGTCGTTCACGTCCCCGCCGGTGACGTCCAGCACCGCGTCCGCGGCCTCGGCCCCGAAGACGGCGGCCATCTGCGCGTGGGCCTCCTCGCGGCTGACCTCGGCGAAGGGCACCTCCCGGCCCAGTGCCGCCGCGATGGCCTCGGCCTGCCCGCGGGCGCTCACCGGCTCCGGACCGGTCAGGGCGTACGTCCGGCCCCGGTGACCGGGCTCGGTCAGTGCCACCCGTGCCACCGCCGCGATGTCCGCGGGGTGGATGGTCGGCAGTGCGGTCTCCGCGTACGGCGCGCGGACGGTCTCGTGGGCACGGACGGAGGCCGCCCACATGAGGGCGTTGGAGGCGAACTGCGTCGGCCGCAGGATCGTCCAGTCCATGCCGCTCGCTCCGAGCAGTCGCTCCACCGCCAGGTTCTCGCCGGCGGGGCCGAGGTGGGGGTGGGTCAGGACGGTGATCGACGACACCAGCACGACGTGCTCCACACCCGCCTGCCGGGCCGCTTCGAGGATGGCGGCGTCCGGGCCCAGCCGCGACACGAGGAACAGGGAGCGCACCCCTTCCAGCGCGGGCTTCAGCGACGCCGGCTCCGCGAAGTCGCCCTCCACGGCCTGGACCCCTTCGGGGAAGGCCGCCCGTGCGGCGTCACGGGTGAGCCCCCTGAGCGGGCCGGCACCGTGTGCGTGCAGTTCCTTCAGCAGTGCGCTGCCGATGTTTCCGGTGGCTCCGGTCACGAGGATCATGAGCGTGTCTCCCGTCGTCAGGTGATGAACCGGACCACACGCTAGAACCTCGACAAGACTTCAGGTCAAGGCGTCGTTCGACCGGGCTCCTCAGCCCCGCGCGTACTCGCCGTGACGATCCGCATCACGGCGAGTACGCGCGGCGGGGCTTCGGTCAGCTGCCGTCGCGGAGGTCGGCGAGGCCCGTCGGGCGGAACGCGATCCGGTCGAAGGAGACCTCGCAGCCCTCCCCCGTGGGTGACTGGACCAGGAAGCCGATGGACGCGGCCGCCGCCTGCTCCGGGGTGCCCAGGGCGAAGACGCGGACGAAGGTCCACTTCTCGCCGTCGGCGGAGGCGTGACAGGCGAAGGCGTCACCGGTACGGCTCAGCCGCAGCCAGTGGCTGTCGCCTTCCACGACGGAGGAGTTGACGTCGTCGGAGTGGCCCCGGGTGACGACCGTGCAGATGGTGGGACGGTCCGGGGAGAGCTCCAGGCAGATCTTGGCCCACTCGCGGTCGCCGACGTGGAGGTAGAGGACCCCCGCGTCGAAGGCGGCGGTGAAGCCGACCTTCACCTGGGCGATCAGCTGGAAGTCGCCCTCCGGGGCGGTGCCCAGCAGCCGGGGCGCGTCGCTCTCGGAGTCGAGGGCGGCGCCGCCCGGCGGGACGAAGCGGTCCTGCCGGGCGCCCGCGCGGGCGGTCAGGGCGCCTCCCTCGTAGTTCCACCCGGTGGCGGGGCCGAACGGTTCGAGGCCGAAGGGGAGTTCGGGGAGTCGCAGGGTCATGAGCGGCGTCCGTCCACCCGGCGCGGCAGGCCCTGCGGGTTGTCCTCGCGGAGCTCCGGCGGGAGCAGCGCCTCGGGGGTGGTCTGGTAGCTGACCGGGCGCAGCCAGCGTTCGATCGCGGTGGCGCCGACCGAGGTGGAGGTGGAGGTGGTGGCCGGGTAGGGGCCGCCGTGGTGCTGGGCGGGGGCGACGGCGACGCCGGTCGGCCAGCCGTTGACCAGGACGCGTCCGGCCAGCGGGGTGAGCGCGGCGAGGACGGCGGCGGCGCTGCCGTCCTCCTGCTCGGTGGCGATCTGGAGGGTGGCGGTGAGGTTGCCGGGCAGCCGGGAGAGGACCGCGGTGATCTCGTCCTCGGAGGTGTAGCGGGCCACGACGGTGACCGGGCCGAAGCACTCCTCCAGGAGGGCGTCGTGCGGGCCCTCGGTGGTGAGGAGGTGCGCCGGTACGGTCAGGAAGCCGGCCGCTACGGTGTGTTCGCCGCCCGCGCCGGGGGTGACCGGGGCGTCCACGTCCGGGAGTTCGGCGCGCTCGCGCACTCCGGCGAGGAAGGCGTCGCGCATCCGGTGGTCGAGCAGGACGCCCGCCTCGGTGTCGCTGACCGCCTCGGTGAGCGCCTTCAGCAGCCGGTCGCCGGCCTCGCCGGCGGGGGCCAGGACGAATCCGGGCTTGGTGCAGAACTGGCCCGCGCCCATGGTCATCGAGCCCGCGAGCCCGGCACCGATCTGCTCGCCGCGCTCGGCGGCGGCCGCCTCGGTGACGACGACGGGGTTGAGGGAGCCGAGCTCGCCGTGGAACGGGATGGGGGCGGGCCTGGCCGCCGCCGCGTCGAAGAGGGCGCGTCCGCCGCGCACCGAGCCGGTGAAGCCGGCGGCGCTGACGAGCGGGTGGCGGACGAGCTCGACGCCCGCCTCGAAGCCGTGCACCAGGATCAGGACGTCCTCGGGGAGTCCGACCTGGGCCGCGGCCCTGCGCAGCACGGAGGCGCAGAGTTCTGAGGTCGCCGGGTGGTCGGGGTGCGCCTTGACGACGACCGGACAGCCCGCCGCGAGGGCGCTGGCCGTGTCGCCGCCGGGGACGGAGAACGCGAGCGGGAAGTTGCTGGCCGCGTAGACGGCGACGACGCCGAGCGGGATCTTGTAGCGCCGCAGGTCGGGCCACGGCGGGGTGCGGGCGGCATCCTCGTGGTCGATGTGGATGTCGAGGAACGCGCCCTCGTCCACGACCTCCGCGAAGGCCCTCAACTGAGCTGCCGTGCGCGCGAGTTCGCCGGTGAGCCGGGCCGGGCCGAGTGCCGTCTCGGCGTCGGCGGCCTCGATGACGTGCTCGCCGGCCTCGGCGAGCAGATCGGCCGCCGTGCGCAGGAACGCGGCGCGCACGGTGCGGTCGGCGAGCGAGGCTCGTACGGCATGTGCGGCCCGGACCGCCCGGTCCACCTCCTCCGCTGTAGCCTCCACCGCAACCTGCTCACGCGGGTTCCCGGTGCGGGGGTCGACGCTCCAGACTGGTGCTGCTGCCACCGTGTTTCCTTCCGCTCCACTGCCACACATCAGAAGTTGTTCGGTATTCTGAACAGTGTTCCCGATCGTGAATATGAAGTGACTCTATTTCCGGGCGTTCGGTGTTGGCAAGAAGTCGCAGGTTTCGTAAGTGGGCTGGAAGGGGCGTAGGGCGATGTCGGTTGCCGAGTCTGGTGGGGCACAGGTCAAGTCCGCGGTACGGACGGTGGAACTGCTGGAGTACTTCGCCGGGCGGCCGGGCATGCACTCGCTCGCCGCGGTGCAGGAGGCGGTCGGATACCCCAAGTCCAGCCTCTACATGCTGCTGCGCACCCTGGTCGAGCTGGGCTGGGTGGAGACGGACGCGACCGGGACCCGGTACGGGATCGGCGTACGGGCGCTGCTGGTGGGCACCTCGTACATCGACGGCGACGAGGTGGTCGCCGCGTCCCGCCCCACCCTGGACCGGCTCTCGGACGACACCACGGAGACCATCCACCTGGCCCGTCTCGACGGGACGAACGTGGTGTACCTCGCCACCCGCCAGTCCCAGCACTATCTGCGCCCCTTCACCCGCGTCGGCCGCCGGCTGCCCGCGCACTCCACCTCGCTCGGCAAGGCGCTGCTGGCCACCCACAGCGACGAGCAGGTGCGCAAGATGCTGCCCGAGACGCTGCCCGCGCTGACCGAGCACACCCTGACCGACCGGGAGAAGCTCATCGAGGAGCTGCACCTGATCCGCGAGCAGGGATACGCGGTGGACCGCGAGGAGAACACCCTGGGGCTGCGCTGCTTCGGTGTCGCGATCCCGTACCGCACCCCGTCCCGTGACGCCATCAGCTGCTCGGTGCCGGTCGCCCGGCTCACGCCCGCACACGAGCAGATGGTCAAGGACGCGCTGTTCGACGCGCGCGACCGGCTGACCCTCGCGACCCGGAGGCTCTGACCATGGATATCTCGCTTCGCCCGGTGCTGGACGGCGATCTGCCGCTGTTCTTCGCGTGGATGGCCGACCCCGAGTCGGTCCACGCGGCCGCCTTCACCGCCGAGAACCCCACCGACCGGCACGCGTTCGACGCCCACTGGACGCGCGTCCTGGCCGACGGGTCGGTCGTGATGCGTACCGTGCTCGCCGACGGAGTGCCGGTCGGCAACGCCGGTGTCTACGGACCGCCGGACGACCGCGAGGTCACCTACTGGATCGACCGGGCGCACTGGGGCCGCGGGGTGGCCACCGCGGCGCTGCGGGCACTGCTCGGCTCCGTACCGGAGCGTCCGCTGTACGCGCGTGCGGCGGCCGACAACGCGGGGTCCCGGCGGGTACTGGAGAAGTGCGGGTTCACCGTGACGGGCAAGGACCACGGCTACGCGCACGCCCGCGGCGAGGAGACGGACGAGCTGCTGTTCACCCTGCCTGGGTGAGTGCCCGCGTGAGTGCGCCGGAGTGGGTGCCCGGCCGGGCGCCGGATCATGGCGACGATGAGTAATGGGTGAGAAGCGGCACACCCGGGAACGCAGCGCCGCGCCCCGCACGTCCCTTGTACGGGATGAACAAGACCATAAGGCGCGCCTCGGTCTTCTGCCTGCTGCTGGTCCTCGCCCTGCTGGGGCGGGCGACCTGGGTGCAGGCGTACCAGGCAAAGGCGCTCGCAGACGACGACCACAACCGGCGGAACACCATCGCGCAGTTCGCGCGTCCGCTCGGGGACATCATCGTGGCCGGCTCGCCGGTCACCGGATCCAAGAGGACGGAGGGCAGCGATCTCGCGTACAAGCGCACCTATAACAAGGGTGATCTCTACGCCGCCGTCACCGGGTACAGCTCACAGGCCTACGGCTCCACCCAGCTCGAAGGGATCTACAGCCATGTGCTGGACGGCACCGACGACCGGCTGAAGAACCCCCTCGACGTGGTGACCGGCAAGAAGACCGCGCCGGGCAACGTGCTGACCACGATCGACCCTGACGTGCAGAAGGCGGCGGCCGACGCGCTCGGCGACGACAAGGGCGCGGCCGTGGCGATCGACCCGAAGAGCGGGCAGATCCTCGGGATGGTGTCCTCACCGTCCTACGACCCCTCGGACATCAGCGGGACGGCGGACGGCGACACCTGGAAGAAGCTGCTCGCCGACCCGGACAAGCCGCTGGTCAACCGCGCGATGCGGCAGCCGCTGGCGCCCGGTTCGACGTTCAAGCTGGTGGTGGCGTCCGCCGCGCTGGAGAACGGCCTCTACAGCTCGGTCGACGAGGCCACCAGGAGTCCGATGCCGTACACCCTGCCCGGCACCACTACCCCCCTGCCGAACGAGAGCGCCTCCGCGCCCTGCGAGAACGCGACTCTGCGGGTGGCGCTCCAGTACTCGTGCAACAACGTCTTCGGCAAGGTCGCCGCCGATCTCGGCCAGGACAAGGTGCGGGCGATGGCCGAGAAGTTCGGCTTCAACACGGAGAAGCTCGACGTGCCGGTCAGGGCCTACAAGAGCGTCTACCCGACCGGGATGGACGACGCGCAGACGGCGCTGACGGGCATCGGCCAGTTCGAGGTCACCGCGACCCCGCTCCAGATCGCGATGGTCTCCGCGGCCCTCGCCAACGGCGGTGAGCTGGCCGCACCGCACATGGTCTCCAAGGTGACGGACTCCGAGGGCGGCACGCTGGAGGACTTCGCGGACGGCGACATGAAGCGCGTCGTCTCCTCGTCCACGGCCAAGCAGCTGCGCAGCGCGATGGTGACCGTCGTGGAGCAGGGCACCGGCACCAACGCCCGGATCGGCGGGGCCGAGGTGGGCGGCAAGACGGGGACCGCGGAGAACGGTGTGGGCAACAGCAACACCCCGTACGCCTGGTTCACCTCGTACGCGAAGGACCGGTCGAGCGGCCGGGAGGTCGCGGTCGCCGTGATCGTGGAGGACTCGGGCTCGGCGGCGTCGGAGGTCAGCGGCAACGGCCTCGCGGCCCCGATCGCCCAGAAGATGATGAAAGCCGCGCTCCAGCGGTAACCGGATGAACGCGACGCCCCGGCACCCCGTTTCGGGGTACCGGGGCGTTCGCCGTGTCCCGGGCCCTTCAGGTTTTCGCCGTGTTGCGCCTTACTGGTTACGCACCCGTGTCGAAGCGCTTCCGGGGTGCGCTGGTACGCTCTCGCCCCGCCCGCACACCGTGGGCGGTCTCAGGAACGTACACAGCGGGAACGTGCGCGGCCGGCCGGGCAGCGGCACGCGCACCGGCCATCCGAGCGCAGGGACGAGGTAGCCGTGGGCACATCCATCGACGCCGACGATGCCGCTGCCGCCGCCGAGTTCCATGAGTTCTTCGAGGCCCATTACGCCGAACTCGCCCGGCTCGCACACCTGTTGACCGGTGAGGCCGATGCCGCCGACGATCTGGCCGCCGATGCGCTGCTGGCGCTCTGGCACCGCTGGGACCGGGTCAGGAACGCCGACCATCCGGTGGCGTACGCGCGCGGTGTGGTGGCCAACCTGGCCAGGACCCGGATCCGCAGCGCGGTGCGCGAGCGCCGCCGGATCGCACTGTTCTGGGCGCCGCGCGGCGGCGGGGACGGGTACGCGGTCCACGATCCGGACGTGTCGGCGGTGGTCGACGTCCAGGGTGCGCTGCGCAGGCTGCCGTTCCGCAAGCGCGCCTGTGTGGTGCTGCGGCACGCCTTCGACCTCTCGGAGCGCGACACCTCGCTGGTGCTCGGGATCTCGGTGGGTACGGTGAAGAGCCAGACCTCGCGCGCCGTCGCGGAACTGCAACGGCTGCTCGGTCCCGATACGCCCGCCGCGCACGTGCACGTGGCCGTCGCGGCGCAGCGCACCGGAGGAAGCCAGTGAGGGACGAGGAGTTGGCCCGGCGGCTGCGGGGCGCCGCCGAGGCGCACCGCCCGGACCGGGAGCGGATGCGGGCCCGGATCGAGCGAGGGACGGCCGGGGGCCGCCCCTCGGCGCGTGCCGTGCGCCCGCCGCGCGCCGCGATGCCGTGGCTGCGGGTCGCGGGGGCGACGGCGGCGGTCTGCGGGGTGCTGGCGGCCGGCGCGTTCGCCGTCACCTCCGCGGGCGGCGACGAGCCGCGCGGGAAGCGGGTGGCGGCCCCGCCGTCCGCCGTCACCACGCCGTCCGCCACCGGGGCGCCGGCCGCGCCCGGCGGTGCGCCGCGCACCGAGGACGGCCCGCTGTGGACGGACGGCGCCGTCGACCCGCACAGCAACTCGTACTGGGCCCAGAGCAATGTGACGCTGCGGACGGCCGAGCCGCTCTCCTCGCTCACCGTGGAGCTGCGGATCGCGCTCACCGGCGGGGTGACCAGCACCGGTTCCTGGCGCTCGCTGCCCGAGCGGGACTTCACCGTGTCGGCGACCGAGGACGGCGGCTTCCTCGTCTACCGGTGGGCCCTGAGGCCGGGGCGCACCGTCCCGGCCGGTACGCACACGTTCGCCGGGCAGTACGACCACGCGGAGGGCGAACGGGACGCGTCGGGCGACTCCCTGACCGCGCACGCGGTCCGTGCCTCCGGTCAACGGGCCTCGGTGGGCGACTCCTTCGGCCAGGATCACTGACCGGCCTGGACTGCGCCGGGAAACAAAGGACCCTGGCCGTGGTGCCGGTGCTCACGCGTAGGGGCGCCAGTCCCCGAGGTAGGCGGCCGGGGTGTGCGGCCGCGCCTCGGCGGCGGTCAGCCGGGGGCGGTTGGCGGGTACGGTGACCCGCGCGCCGGGCCCCGTGTTGCGGTACTCGGCGAAGCGCTGCTCCTGCCAGGGGAAGCCCGCGGACATGGTCCCGTAGGGCTCGTCCGTGTCGATGCCCGCGCCGAGCCGGCTGTCGCGCACGGTCAGCATCGGGTGCGCGGTGAGGTCGGAGGAGGGCACCCAGGGGCGGGCCAGTTTGAAGTACCCGTCCGGTGCGGTGCCGGTGACGCGGGAGCGCAGCACCAGATAGCCGTGCGGGTTGGCTCCGGCGGTGCTGGGCGCGAAGACGAAGCCGTACGGGGCTGCGTCCAGGTCGGTGCGGGTCAGGGTGCGGAAGTGGCAGCGGTCCAGGACCGCTGTGGCGCGGCCGAAGACGAAGTCGACGTCTCCCTCGACGTAGCAGTCGCGGTAGTACTGGCGGGCGAAGTCGGTGAGGGCGGCGGAGTCGGCGTACAGGGTGTCCTGGTGTCCCAGGAAGCGGCAGCCGTGGAACGCCGAACGGTCGCCCGTCACCTTGATGGCGACGGCCTGGGTGCCGGTGTACTCGGGGTGGTCGGCGCGCAGCCAGTCGTTGGCGAAGGTCAGCGCGTGCGCGGTGAGGCCGGCGGGCCGGGAGGTGACGGTGGCGGATCCGCTGGTGCCGTGGGTGCCCGAACCGTCGGGCAGGGGTGTGCCGTTGGCGTTGTCGTAGACGATGACGGTGTCGTGCGGGTCGCCGCTCGCCCCGATGAGGGTGAGGCCGGTCCGGTCGGCCGGGATGTCGACGGTCTCGCGGTAGGTGCCGCGGGCGATCACCAGGGTGCGGCCGGTGCCGGTCGCGGCGTCCACGGCGGCCTGGACGCCGGTGTGGTCGCCCCTGCCGTGCGCGTCGACGTACAGCGTCCCGCTGTCGCGGCGGCGGGACGGGGAGCCGTGGCGTCCGAAGGGCCGGTGATCCGCGGGCCGGCCGTGGGCGTGGGCCGCGGGGGCCGCACCGAGGGCGAGGGCGGCGCCGCCGCCCGCGAACAGGGTCAGGGCGCTGCGTCTGCTGGGCATGGGTACGGGCATGGGCATGGGCATGGGCTGACTTCCTTCTGCGGAGGGGCGCGGAGGGGCGCCGGGTCCGGGCGGCCCCCGGCCGGTTCCTGGAGAGGCACCGGCGGAGGGGGCCGCCCGGCCCCGTGCGGGGCGGTCAGGCGCCGGGAATCCGGGCGGTGCCCGCGCCGAGGCCGACGAGCAGCGGCACGAGCAGCGGGTGGTCGACCCTGTTGCGCAGGGCCGGGGTCCAGCCGGCGCCCGAGGTGAGCTGCTCCTCGGGAACGCCGGCGTTGTGGACGGCGATCAGGTCGGTCCGGCGGCCGTTGACATAGTTGTCGGCGGCCGTGAGCGAGGACTCGGACCACTTCTTGATGATCTTCGCCTTGTCGAACTCGCCGCTGAGGGTGAACGCGTTGTGCTCGGCGACGAGGTGCGACTCGGCGCCGACCCCGTAGGAGTAGCCGTAGACGCTGCCCTTGGTGGCGACGAAGTGGTTGTTGTACGAGTCGACCTGCCCGAACCGGACCCGCGGCGCGCGCTCGTTGACGTTCTTGAAGAGGTTGTGGTGCAGGGTGACGCGGAGCTTGCCGCGGTCGGTGGCCGCGGCGCCGTCGCTGTTGCCCAGGAGCATCGTCTTGTCGTGGTCCTTGAGGACGTTCCAGGAGACGGTGACCAGGTCGGCGCCCTTGACGATGTCGAAGAGCCCGTCGTGCTGCTGGAACAGCTCGTCGAAGTAGCGCGGCTGGTCGGCGTCGGGGTGGTCCCCGTCGCTGAAGGTGTTGTGGTCGACCCAGACGTGGTCGGAGCCGTAGACGACGAGGTTGTCGTACTCGGAGTTCCAGTGGCCGGTGTCCCCGTCGGTGGGGTCCCACTGGGGGAAGCAGTCGTAGGTGTCCTGGAAGCCGATGTTGCGGACGATGACGTTGGAGACGCCCTGGATCTGGATGCTGGCGCCGATGACCGTGGCGTCCTTGCCGACGCCGATCAGTGTGGTGTTGGACGGGACGTAGACGTTCACCGCGGCCTTCTGGAGCTTCGCGGAGGCCAGCCGGGCGTCCTCCATGGGGCCCGAGGGGACCTCGGTCCGGCCCCAGGTGGCCGGGTCGTAGGCGTCGAGGTATCCGTCCAGGGTGTAGCCGTCGCTCTGGTACGCCTCGCAGTCGATCGGGGTGCCCTCGGCGTCGGCGTTGCCGTGGATGGTGCCGTCGATCCTGATAATCTTCGGGGCGTCGCCCGCGTCCTCGAAGGCGGCGATGAGCTCGGCCCGGTTGCTCACGGTGTAGACGTGGTCGGGGGTGGCGGCGGCGCCTCCGGTGGTGGAGCCTTCGGCGGAGGCCCAGCCGTCACCTGCGGGAAGCACCGAGCGCTCGACGCCCTTCCCGCCGTGGTGCGCGGAGGCCTGGGCGGGGACGCTCAGGGCCAGGGCCAGCGAGGCGCAGCCCATCGCGACGGCGATGGCGCGGGTGCGGGATCTGCGTGCGGACATGACGAATCCTCAGCTCTCGTTCGGGTGTGCGGGAATGGGGGGCCGCCGATCCGGCCCGGTACGGGCCGCCGGGGCGGTGGGGTGGTGGGGCGGTGGGGCGGCGTCAGGCCTGCGGCCAGCTGATCCATGCCTCGGGGACGTGTCCGTCGACGCGGCGGATGTCGCGCGCGGTGAGCACCCGGCTGTCCAGCAGGGCGCGGGCCGTCATGCGGGCGACCTCGATGGCGCCCGTGGGCCGGAAGTGGGTGTTGTCCTGCTGCCCGTCCGGGTAGTTGGGGGACTCCCCCGGCTCCAGCCGGTTGAAGTACGCCTCGGTCCCGTCGGGGCCGAGCTCCTGCCAGCGGGCGAGGGACAGGGCCTGCATGTCGAGCAGCGGCACCCGCTCCCCGGCGGCCAGGGCGCGCATCGCGGCCGGATAGTCGCCGTGGGTGGGCTTCGCGGTGCCGTCCTCGGCGAACCGGCGGCGCTCGACCGGGGTGACCAGCACGGGCCGGGCGCGGCGGGCCCGCGCCGCGGCGATGTACCGGCCCAGGCAGTCCTGGTAGGTGGTGTACGGATCGGTGCCGCGGGCCGGGTCCTCGGTCTTCTCGTCGTTGTGCCCGAACTGGATCAGCAGGAGGTCTCCGGCGCGGACCTCCTCCAGCAGGGCGGCGAGCAGGCCCTCGTCGATGAAGCTCTTCGAACTGCGGCCGTTCATCGCGTGGTTGGCGACGGTGAGGGTGCGGCTCAGGAAGAACGGCAGGGCCATGCCCCAGCCGGTCTCCGGGGCCGCGTCGGCGTACTTCGGGGCTGCCGTCGAATCGCCCGCGATGTGCACGGTGCGCGGGCGGCGGGCGGCGCCGCCGTGCGCGACGGCGGGGGTGGTGGCGAGGGCCAGCGGCAGTGCGGCGATGGCGGCCGCGGTCTGCCTGCGAGTGAGTGACACGGTGGGACTGCCTCTCTCATGGATGCGTACGAGGTCGTACGGATGTGCAGGAGGAGAGGGGCCGGCGGCGGGACGCGACCCGCTGCCGGCCCCGGTCACCGGGGTGTCGGCCTTGCGAGCGGCCGGATCAGCCGTTGCCGATCTCCTTCCACTCCGCCTGGGCCTTGTTCAGCTCTTCGGCGATCTTGTCGAGGAAGGCCTTGGCCGTGACCTTGCCGAGCAGCAGCTTCTGGAACTCCGGCTCGTTGTCCGCCTTGCTGATGTTGTTCCAGTCGGGCAGGTAGTACGGCAGCTGCACGATCTTGGTGGAGCCGTCGGTGAGGGCCTTCGCGGCGAGCTCGGTCGGCTCGGCCGCGCTGATCCACGGGTCCTTGGCGGCCTCGGTGTTGGCCGGGATGGCGCCCGCGGACTCGTTCCACTTGCTGTTCGACGCGTGCGAGGCGGCGAACTCGATGAACTTCCAGGCGGCCGTCTTGTTCTTGCTCGACCGGAACAGGCCGAGGCCGTCGACCGGGTTGGAGACCTGGACCCGGGTGCCGCCGTCGCTGATCGGGTTGGGGATACCGGCGAACTTCTCCTTGCCCAGCGCCTTCAGGTGGTCCTGGTAGGAGCCCAGGTTGTGGCTGAGCATTCCGATGGTGCCGGTGTCCCACTGGGCGACCATCTTGGTGAAGTCGTTGTTGACGTCGGCGGCGGGCGTCGACTTCTTGTAGAGCGCGGCGTACTTCTCCAGCGCGGCGACGTTCTTCGGGTCGTTGAGGGTCGTCTTGTCGCCCTTCCAGAACTCCGTGATGCCGGACTGGCCGTACGCCGCGTCCATGGCCTGGGCGATGGAGCCGGCGCCGCCGCGGATGGTGTAGCCGAACTTGTTCTTCTTGCTGTCGGTGAGCTTTTCGGCCGCCTTGTAGAAGTCGGCCCAGGTGGTGGGTGCTTGGAGGCCCGCGGACTCGAACAGGTCGGTGCGGTACCAGATCGCGCCGTTGTTCGCGGAGGTCGGCACGGCGAACATGTCGTCGCCCCGGCCGCCGGCGTCCTTGACGCTCTCGACCATGCCCTCGACGAGCTTGCCCTTGAGGGAGGAGTCCTTGATCCGGTCGGTGAGCGGGTCGAGGGCCTCCTGCGAGACCATGTTGGCCAGGTAGGCCGTGCCCACACCGCCCACGTCCGGCAGTCCGCCGCCCGCGATGGCCGTGTCGTACTTGGACTGCACGTCGGCGATCGGGATCGGCACGTACTTGACCTTGATGTCCGGGTTCGCCTTCTCGAAATCCTTGATGATCTCGGTCCAGATGGCGGTGCGTGGACCGCCGTTGTTGTCCCAGAAGGTGATTTCGCCCTTGCCGCTGCCCTCGGTGCCGCTCCCGCTGCCGTCGTCACCGCAGGCGGTGGCGGTCAGGGCGAGTACCGCCGCGACGGACACCGCTGCCGCGGCACGCCCCCGCTGCGTCTTCGAGATCTTCATGGTCGGCTCTTCTCTGTCGGTTGTCCGTGTGAAGGGTTGCTCTGCGTGGGGGGCTTCGTACGGTCAGGCGGTGGTGCGGAAGCCGGTGAAGCGGGCCGTCCCGGCCGGCCCCGTCCCGGCGGGTGCGGTGGCGAAGAGTCCGAGCAGGGCGCCGACCCAGCGCCACGGCTCCGCCGCGAAGACCTGGCCCGAGGGCCTGAACCCGGTCCCGTCCCCGGTGTCGGCGTGGAAGCGGCAGCGGGCCCCGGCCCCGACCTCGATCCGCAGCCGGGCCCGCCCCTCGGGGGCCGGTCTGCTGTGCCCGGCGTCCCGTTCGTGCTCGGCGACCGTCTCCGCGTACCGGTGCACGAGCCGTACGCCCCCGCCGTCCGACCGCTCCAGGCCGATCCAGCTGAACGCGTCGCCGAGCACGGCGAGCCCCGCCTTGGCGCCCGGCACCTCACTGCCGAGGCAGACCTCCACCTCGGCCGTGAACGTGTCGGCGGGCAGCCGCTGGACCAGCACATTGGGCAGGGCCCGCAGATCGTGCGCGTAAGCGGTCCGTACGCAGCTGAGCCGCAGCCCGTCCCCGGCGTGCTCGACGGTCCAGCCGGGGCGGGGGTTGGCGGTCCACTGCCACTGTCTGCCGTACCGGCCGCCGGGGAAGCTGTCGTCGCTCGCCGGTGCCTCGGCGGGCTGGCGGGGCGCGGCCGGCTTCGGGTGCACGGACACGGGTTCGCCCGCGTCACCGATGACCGGCCAGCCCCCGTCCTCCTCGGCCCAGCGCATCGGCTGGAGGTGGACGACCCGCCCGTAGGCCCCGCGCTCCTGGAAGTGCAGGAACCAGTCCTCGCCCGCCTCGGTGCGGACCCAGCCGCCCTGGTGCGGCCCGTTGACGCCGGTACGGCCCTGGGCGAGGACGACGCGCTCCTCGTACGGTCCGAAGAAGTCGCGGGAGCGGAAGGCGCCCTGCCAGCCCGTCGCCACCCCGCCGGCCGGGGCGAGGATCCAGAACTCGCCTTCGTGCCGGTAGAGCTTGGGGCCCTCCAGGGTGAACCAGCCGGGGATCGTGTCGGCGTCGATCAGGGTCTTGCCCTCGTCGAGCAGCTCCCGGCCGTCGGGGCTCATCCGGTGGCCGGTGAGCCGGTTCTTGATCCCGGAACGGGACTTGGCCCAGGCGTGCACGAGATAGGCCTCGCCGGTCTCCTCGTCCCACAGCGGGCAGGCGTCGATCAGCCCCTTGCCCGCCTTCACCAGATGGGGCGCGGTCCACGGGCCGCGGATGTCCCCGGCGCTGATCTGCTGGATGCCGTGGTCGGGGTCGCCCCAGAAGATCCAGAACCGTCCGGCGTGGTGCCGCAGCGACGGCGCCCAGACCCCGCGGTCGTGGCGCGGCACGGCGAAGTCCGCGGCGGGTTCGAGGCGGTCCAGGGCGTGGCCGATGAGTGACCAGTTCACCAGGTCGCGCGAGTGCAGCAGCGGCAGTCCGGGGACCCGGCCGAAGCTGGAGGCGGTGAGGTAGAAGTCCTCGCCGACGCGCACCACGTCGGGGTCGGACCAGTCGGCGTTCAGCACCGGGTTGCGGTAGGTGCCGTCACCGAGGTCGGCGGTCCAGGGCCGTCCGCCCGGGCCGCTCACGCGGTCACCGCCCGGCGGACGTAGGCGGCGGCCGTCGCCCGGTCGAGCCGGCCGTCGGCGATGACGGTGACGACCCGGCGTACCACGGTGGCTCCGGCGGGGACGGGGAGCCGGTGGGCTGCGGCGAGGGATGAGCCGACGCCCGGGTACTCGATGGTCCGCACGAACCACGGGTCCCGCCGGGTCTCCTCGGTCGCCCCCGCGAACACCAGGGTCCAGCCGTCGCCGCTCATCGCGACCCAGTCGGCGGCGCGTCCGTGCACCGCCTCCTCGCCGTCCCCGAGGCCGCTGAACACGGCGGGCGGCGAGGGTTCCTTGGGCGCGCGCCAGAAGAAGCCGCCGTATCCGGCGCCAGGCCGGCCGTTGGTGGCGGGGCTGCCGATGGAGAGGTCCGAGCCGCCGCGGTTGGTGAGCGAGAAGGAGAAGTCCAGCGCCCAGGCGGTGTCGGAGAGTTCGGCGGTGGCGACCGTGCGGTGCTCCCGCAGGAGTTCGGTGTCGCCGGCCTCCCAGCTGAGCTCCTCGACGAAGCCGTCCGGGTCGCGGAGCTTCCAGCCGAGGTGGCGCTGGACCCCGTGGTTGTCGAGCGCGGTGGGGCCCTGGTCGCGGACGAAGGTGCGGCCGCCCCAGAAGTTGTGCCCCGCCACGTCGGGCACGGCGACGGAGGTGCCCAGGTGGTGGAGGTGGTCGGCCGGGTGCTCCTCGGTGACCGGGGTGCCGGCGAGGGTGGTGACGGGGTGGAGGTAGGGGCGGCCCTCGGGGGCGGGGAGGTAGGTGTAGCGGCCGACGGGGCGGCCGGCGCAGCTCAGGAGTGCGGTGGTCGTCACGGTGAACTCACCTCGGTGGGGAGCGCCCAGGGGACGCCGAGTTCGGAGAAGAGCGTGAGGGTGCCGGCGCCCGCCGCGACGGCCGCGTCGATGCCGCGCACCACCCGGCGGGTGCCGCCGCCGGTGAGGGCGGGGGCGGTGTGCCAGGCGCCGGACGGCAGGGCGAGCGGCTCGGGGGCGGTCCGTACGGCTTCGACGACCTCCATGAACGCGCCGGTGCGGTGCGGCGGCACGAGCAGCGCCGTGCCGTGCGTCAGGTGGTCGACGAGGTTCTCCAGGAGGTCGGTCCGTCCGTGGACGGTCTCCTGCGGGCCGTGTCCGGCGCGCTGGACGAGGACCCGGTCCTGCTTGTACCAGAAGGTGATCCGGCCGCGGTCGCCGTGGACGATCACATAGGGTTCCCCGGCCTGTTCGGCGCAGAGGGTGACGGCGACGGTGACCGGCAGCCCGGACGTGGTGGTGACGCGTACGCAGGAGGTGTCGTCGGCCTCGATGTCGTGGGCGCGGAAGAGTTCGGTCTCGACTCCGGCGACGTCCCGCGCCGTCGCGCTGCCGGCGAGTTCGAGGGCGGTGGCGACGGCGTGCGCGAGCGGGTTGGTGAGCACCCCGTCGACCACATCCGTGCCGCCGATCCGCCGCCGCCCGGCCCAGGGCGCCCGCCGGTAGTAGGTGTCGTCGCGGACCCAGGCGCCCGCGGCCCCGTAGCCCCGCACGGTGCCGACGGCGCCGGTGCGGACGAGTTCGCGGATGGCGGGTACCGCGTGTGAGCCGAAGGACTGGAAGCCCACCTGGCAGGCGATGCCGGCGTCCCGTACCCCGGTCAGGATCCGCTCGAAGTCGGTCCGGGTCGCGGCGGGCGGTTTCTCCAGCAGGAGGTGGACGCCGCGTCCGGCGGCGGTGAGCGCCAGTTCGGTGTGGGTCTGGATGGGGGTGCAGATGACGGCGGCGCGGGCCCCGGTGGAGTCCAGGAGCGCCCCGAAGTCGGCTGACTGCTCGGGGAGTTCGGTGGCGAAGGCGGTGAGTTCGTCCGCGCTGAGCGGGTTGAGTTCGCAGACTCCGGCGAGCCGGACGAGGCCCTGGTCCTGGAGGCGGCGGATATTGGCGAGGTGCCAGCGCCCGTGGCCGCGGGCGCCCGCGAGGACGACCGGCAGCGGGGTGGTGGGGGTGGGGCTCATACGCGTCAGCCCTTCACGGCGCCGGCGCTGAAGCCGGTGATCAGCCACTTCTGGATGAAGGCGAAGACGATCACCACGGGGACCGCGGCGATCACACCGCCCGCGGCGAGCGCGCCCAGATCGACGCTGTCCGCGCCGATGAGGGTGTTCAGGCCGACCGGGATCGTCTGCTTGTCCTGCTCGCTGAGGAACATCAGGGCGAACAGGAAGTGGTTCCAGCTGTGCACGAAGGCGAACGAGCCGACCGCGATCAGCCCCGGCCGCAGCAGCGGCAGCACCACCGCGCAGAAGGCGCGGAAGCGCGAGCAGCCGTCCACCCAGGCGGCCTCCTCCAGCGAGACGGGCACGTTCTTGATGAATCCGCTGATCAGGATGATCGACAGCGGCAGCTGGAAGACCGTCTCGGCGATGACCACGCTCCCCAGGGAGTTGATCATCTGGAGGTTCTTGAAGATCTCGAAGAGCGGTACGAGCATCAGCGCGCCCGGGATGAACTGCGAGCAGAGCAGCGCCAGCATGAAGGCGTTCTTGATCTTGAAGTTGAACCGGGCGAGGGCGTAGCCGCCGGCCAGTGCGACGAGCGTGGTGGTGATCAGGGTGCAGACCCCGACGATCATGCTGTTCTGGAAGAAGACGGCGAAGCTGCGCTCGTTCCAGACCTTGTCGAAGTGCTCCCCGGTCATCGGCCACGGCACGAGCGAGGTGGACCCGGCGGGGCGCACGGCGAACAGGAACATCCAGTAGAACGGGATGAGGGTGAAGACCAGGTAGATGCCGAGCGGTACGTAGATCTGCCAGCGCGGCACCTCGTCGAAGGCGCGCTCGCGTCCGGGCTTGCGGCGCCGGTGCGCGGCGGGCGGCGGGCTGCTCGGGGCGGGCGGGTGTGCGGTGTCGGTGCCGTTCTTCTCGGCCAGTGCGGCAGTCACTTGTGGTCGCCTCCGAACTTGCTCAGGCGCAGATAGACGATCGAGCAGAAGAGGAGGATGACGAAGGCGACGGTGGTGAGCGCCGACGCGTATCCGAAGTCGTGGCCCTCGATGCCGGTGTTGGCGACATAGAGCGGCAGGGTGGTGGTCTCGCCCGCCGGTCCGCCCCCGGTGAGGGTGTAGAGCAGGTCGACGTTGTTGAACTCCCAGACGCCGCGCAGCAGGGTGGCGAGGATGATCGCGTCCCGCAGGTGCGGCAGGGTGATGTGGAAGAACTGGCGCAGCCGCCCGGCCCCGTCGACGGACGCCGCCTCGTACAGCTCCTTGGAGACGGACTGGAGGTCGGCGAGGATGAGGATGGCGAAGAAGGGGACCCCGCGCCAGAGTTCGGCGACGGTCGCGGCCCAGAAGACGGTTCCGGTGTCGGAGAGCACGGAGGTGCCGTAGTCGCCGATGCCGGCGTCCGCGAGGTAACGGCTGAAGCCGGTCGAGGAGTTGTAGAGCAGGATCCAGATGGTGCTGGTCAGTACGCCGGAAACGGCCCAGGGCGAGAAGACCATGGCGCGGGAGATGCCGCGGCCGATGAAGGTCTGGTTGACGATCAGGGCGAGGGCGAGTCCGAGGGTGAGCTGGAGCGCGACCTGGGTGACCACCCACTGGGCGCTGAAGCCCAGGGTGGTCCAGAACTGGTCGTCCTCGGTGAAGATCCGGGTGAAGTTGTCGAGGCCCGCGAAGCCGTTCCGCCACGGCTTGGTGACGTTGTAGTTCTGCAGGCTGTAGTAGAAGACGCTGATCACCGGGTAGGCGATGAAACCCAGCATCAGCAGCCCCGCGGGGGCGATCAGCAGATACGGCAGTCGGCGGGGGCTCGCGGAGCGGCGCCTGGGCACCTTGGGCGGTGTGGCCACAGCGGCGGCTTGGGCCATGACACGTCTCCGTTCTCTGAGGTACTGGGGGTGCGGGTTGGTGCTGGGAGCACTCGACGGGGCCGGCCGGCACCCACTGGCGCCGGGTGGTGCTCGGTGGTGCCGGGTGGTGCTCGGTGGTACCGGGTGGTGCTCGGTGGTACCGGGTGGTGCTCGGTGGTGCGGTGCGTGTAGTACGCAAGCGCTTCCCGCATGTCGTTCGGTATGCCGGACACGCGGTGCGCGGAATTCCGGTGGGGCCGTTCAGCCGGCGTACGGGTCGGGCACTTCTCCCGGCCGGGCCAGGAAGGCGAAGTCGCAGCCGGTGTCGGCCTGGGTGATCTGGTCCTGGTAGAGCGCCCCGTAACCGCGCTCGTACCGGTTGGCCGGCGGCGTCCACTCGGCCGCGCGCCGCGACAACTCCGCCTCGGTCACGTCGAGATGGAGCAGGCGCGCCTCGACGTCCAGGGTGATGAGGTCACCGCTGCGGACGAGTGCGAGGGGCCCGCCGACATAGGACTCGGGTGCGATGTGCAGCACGCAGGCCCCGTAACTGGTGCCGCTCATCCGGGCGTCGGAGAGCCGCACCATGTCCCGTACGCCCTGCTTCAGCAGGTAGTCGGGGATCGGCAGCATGCCGTACTCGGGCATTCCGGGGCCGCCCTTGGGTCCGGCGTTGCGGAGCACCAGCACATGGTCCGGGGTGAGGGCCAGGGCCGGGTCGTTGATGGTGCGCTGCATCTCCTTGTAGTCGTCGAAGACGACCGCGGGACCGGTGTGGCGCAGCAGGTGCGGTTCGGCGGCGATGTGCTTGATGACCGCGCCGTCCGGGCAGAGGTTGCCGCGCAGCACCGCCACGCCGCCCTCGTCGGCGAGGGGGTTGTCGCGTTCCCGGATGACGTCGCTGTTGTGCACGAGAGCGCCGTCGAGCTGTGCGCGCAGGGTGTCGTGCGCGACGGTGGGCCGGTCCAGGTGGAGTACGTCGGTGAGCCGGGCCAGGAAGCCGGGCAGCCCGCCGGCGAAGTGGAAGTCCTCCATCAGGTACTTCCCGCCGGGCCGCAGATTGGCCAGGACCGGGACGGTACGGGCGACGCGGTCGAAGTCGTCGAGGGTGAGCCTGATCCCGGAGCGGCCCGCCATCGCGATGAGGTGGATGACGGCGTTGGTGGAGCCGCCGAGCGCGAGGACCGTGGCGACGGCGTCCTCGTAGGCGTCCGCCGTGAGGATGTCCGACAGCTTCCGCTGCTGCCAGACCAGTTCGACGATCGCGAGCCCGGACCGCGCGGCCATCCGGTCATGGCCCGAGTCGACGGCCGGGATGGAGGAGGCGCCGGGGACGGTGACGCCGAGCGCCTCGGCCGCGGCCGTCAGGGTGGAGGCGGTGCCCATCGTCATGCAGTGGCCGGGCGAGCGGGCGAGCCCGTTCTCCAGTTCGGCCATCTCGCAGTCGCCGATGAGCCCGGCCCGCTTGTCGTCCCAGTACTTCCACATGTCGGTGCCGGAGCCGAGGACTTCGTTGCGCCAGTGCCCCGGCAGCATCGGCCCGGCCGGTACGAAGACGGCCGGCAGGTCGACGGAGGCGGCGCCCATCAGCAGCGCGGGCGTCGACTTGTCGCAGCCGCCGAGCAGCACCGCGCCGTCCACGGGGTAGGAGCGCAGCAGTTCCTCCGTCTCCATCGCCAGCATGTTGCGGTAGAGCATCGGGGTCGGCTTCTGGAACGTCTCCGAGAGGGTGGAGACCGGGAATTCGAGCGGGAAGCCGCCCGCCTGCCAGACGCCCCGCTTGACCGCCTGGGCGCGGTCGCGCAGGTGGACGTGGCAGGGGTTGATGTCGGACCAGGTGTTGAGGATCGCGATGACCGGCTTGCCGAGGTGCTCCTCGGGGAGGTAGCCGAGCTGGCGGGTGCGGGCGCGGTGGCTGAAGGAGCGCAGCCCGTCGGTGCCGTACCACTGGTGGCTGCGCAGCTCCTCGGAGCTGATGCGGCCGGCCTCGGGGATCATATGGACCACCCCGCGACCTGGTCGGCGACCTCGGCGCGCTGCGCCTCGGGCAGCACCCGGCTGGGCGGGCGGACGTCGCGGCCGCACAGGCCGAGCGAGGCCAGGGCCTCCTTGACGACCGTCACGTTGTTGGCGGACTGCCGGGCGGCGCGCAGTTCCTCGAAGCGGCGGATCTGCTCCCAGACCTTCATCGCGGCCGGGTGGTCGCCGGCCCGCAGCGCCTCCAGCATGGCGATCGAGACACCGGGGGCGACGTTGACGAGGCCGGAGGTGAATCCGGTGGCGCCCGCGGAGAAGTAGGAGGGGGCGTACAGCTCCGCGAGGCCGGCGATCCAGACGAACCGGTCGAGACCCGCGTCGCGGGCGAAGGCGGCGAAGCGGGCGGCGTCCGGGACGGCGTACTTGACGCCGATGACGTTGGGGCAGGCGTCCGCGAGCGCGGCCAGGGCCTCCCCGTCCAGGTGCGGGTTGCGGATGTAGGGCACGACGCCGAGTCCGGGGACGGCCTGCGCGATGGCCCGGTGGTAGTCGATCCAGCCGTCCTGCGAGACGTACGGGTGGACGGGCTGGTGCACCATCACCATCTCGGCCCCGGCGTCCCGGGCGTGCTCGGCCGCGGCGACGGCGGTCGGCACGTCGTGTCCGACCCCGACCAGGATCGCGGCACGGCCGCCCGTCTCGTCGATGGTCAGCTCGGTGACGGTGCGCCGCTCCTCGGGGGTCAGCGCGTAGAACTCGCCGGTGTTGCCGTTCGGGGTGAGGATGCGTACGCCGCCGTCGAGGAGCCTGCGCAGCAGGGCGCGGTGCACCGCCGTGTCGATGGTGCCGTCCGCGGCGAACGGGGTCACCGGGATCGCCACGACGTCTGCGAGGGCCGCCTTCAGCGGTGTGAGGTCCATGCGGACAGGCCTTTCTTCGATGTGCTGGTGGTTCACGCCGCGCCGCCCCCGTCTTCGTCGTCGGGGAAGGCGCGGCGGACGAACGACGCGATGTGGTCGTGCAGGGCCCCGGCCGCGGCGTCCGCGTCGTCGGCGAGCGCGAGCCGCAGGATCTCCCGGTGCTCGGCCGCCTCCCGCTCCCAGGACGGGATGGTCGCCCAGGCGACGGTCGAGACGAGGGCCGCCTGGTCGCGGACCTCGTCGAGCATCCGGGCCAGCAGCGGGTTGCCGCAGGGCAGGTAGAGCGCCCGGTGGAAGTCCCGGTTGGCGAGCGACCTGTCCGCCTTGTCGCCGGCCGAGTCGGCCCGCTCCAGGGCCTCCTGGGCCTCGTCGAGCGAGGCCTTGCGGGTGATGGAGCGGCGCAGCGCCTCCGGTTCGAGGAGCAGCCGCACGTCGTACACCTCCCGGGCCATGGTCGCGTCGACCAGGCGCACGATCGCGCCCTTGTACTGGCTCATGACGACGAGTCCGGTACCGGCGAGGGTCTTGAGCGCCTCACGGACGGGGGTCTTGGAGACCCCGAACTGTGCGGCGAGCTCGGTCTCGACGAGCGCCTGCCCTGGTCTCAGCTGCGCCGTGAGGATCGCGTGCTTGATCGCCTCCAGCACGTACTGGGTGCGGGACGGAATCGGGGTGGGCGCAAAGGTCATGGGTGAAGGGCTCTCGCATCTCGCGTATCGCGTCTCATATATGACGTACGAAGTACGACGCGATGAAGCTAGAGGCGCCAGGAATGTTTCGTCAACGCTTCTGACAGAAGAACTTCGCCGGACTACGACGTGTGCCGTACACGGATCACCGCGCCGGGCCGCCCCGCCGGGGGGCCTACGGCATCCTCCCGATGCCCCGCGAGGGCCTTGGCGGACAGCCTGACCGCACAACGCAAGCGCAGGTCAGGGAGGTTCGGTGGGCACGATGGCGGGGTCGGCGGCGGGGCGGGTACTGAGGGACCGGACGGCGGGGCTGTTCCTGGCGGCGGTCGTCGTCTCCGGGTTCGGCAGCTCGGCGATGTCACTGGCGGCCGGGATCTGGGTCAAGTCGCTGACGGGTTCGGACAGTCTGGCGGCGCTCGCCCTGTTCACCGTCTGGATGCCGGTGCTCTTCGGTCCGGTCCTCGGGGCGGTGGCCGACCGGTTGCCCAGGAAGCCGCTGCTGGTCTGGTCGAACGTCGTGATGGCCCTGCTGCTGACCGCCCTGACCGCGGTGGATTCGGCGGGGCGGATCTGGATCCTGTTCGCGGTGCTCGTGCTGTACGGGACGAGCTCCGTGCTGATGGACTCGGCGGAATCGGCGCTGGTCGGGCGAGCGGTGGACGCCCGACTGCTGGGCGACTTCAACGGGCTGCGGATGATGGCGAACGAGGGCATGAAGCTGGTGGCCCCGCTCACCGGCGCGGCACTGTACGCGCGCTTCGGCGGCGCCTCGGTGGCCCTGCTGGACGCGGCCTCCTTCGCGCTGGCCGCCGGGCTCTACGGACTGCTGCGGGTACGGCGGCCCGCCCCGGCGGTGACCGGGGACGGGACGGGCGGCTGGACCGCGGGGATGCGGCAGGTGTGGGGTTCGCCGGTGCTGCGTCCGCTGGTGCTCGCCGGATCGGTCACGATGCTGTGCGCCGGGCTCAACGGGGCGACGCTGTACGCCGTCGTGGACAGGACGCTGGGTCATTCCCCGGCGTACGCGGGGGTGCTCTCCGCGGTGCAGGGCGTCGGGTCCGTCGCCATCGGGCTGCTGGCCGGGCCGTTGCTGCGGCGGCTGCCGGAGCGGGTGTTCACGGCGGCGGGCATCGCCGTGTTCGGGCTGGCGGTGGGGCTGCGCGCGGTGCCGTACGACGCGGTGGCGCTGGTGGCGTGCGGGCTGATCGGGGCCGGGCTGCCGTGTGTGCTGATCGCCGCGATGACGGCGGGGCAGCGGGAGACGCCGGACGCGCTGCTGGGCCGGACGGCGGCGACCGCCAACACGCTGATGTTCGCGCCGAACGCGGTGGCACTGGCGCTCGGCGCGGGGCTGGTGGCGGTGGTGGACGTCCAGGTGCTGCTGCCGCTGGTGGGCACGTTGGCGCTGGCGGCCGCGCTGATCCTGGTCACGGGCCGGCGGGGGCGGCTGACGGACGCCCCCACCGGCCCGCTTCCGTCATCGGCCGAGGCGTGAGAGCGCTCCGGCGACGGCTCGAAGGTCCGGGCCGGAGGCCAGCCCCGCGTGGTAGAGCCGCAGTTCGTTCGCGCCGAGCGAGGCCGCGTGCCCCGCGTCGCGCTCCAGGGTGTCCGGGCTGCCGCCCATCCCCCGCACCACGGTGAGGTTGGCCGCGAGCACACCTTCACGGCCGGCGAACGGGCCGAGCACGGCCTCGCGCGCCGCGTCGCTGCCGGTGCAGGGCAGCACCACACCGTCCGCCACGGACAGGATGTGCTCCGGGTCGACGCCCACGTTCGCACCGGAGCGGTACGGCGCGGGGTCGGCGTGCAGCAGCACCTGGAAGTCCGGTGCGGCGGCCGCCCGCACCGCGGCGACCACCGACTCCTGGAGCCCGCGGGCCACTTCGGCACGCCACTGGAGGGTGGCGGCGGCCAGACCCGCGCCGAGGAGCTTCTCGACGCCGGACCAGCCGGTCTCCGGGGAGCCGGCACCCGACCAGGCCGGCTCCAGCGCCCGGCGTACCGCCCGGCCCAGATCGGCGGCGTCCAGCCCCTGACCCTCGTACCCGGTCCGGCAGTCGGGGCAGAAGCAGAGCGACATCAGGTACTGCGCCGCGTCACCGAGGCCGACGCCCGCGATCTTGTCGTGGGCGTGCAGATGCGCGAACCCGTACCAGCCGCAGGACTCCAGCTCCGTGCCGTGCGTACCGCCGCGCACCGCCGCCTCCACCGCCAGGTCCACCAGATGGGCGCGGACACCGGGCTGCGCGACGCAGGGGGCCCACGGGTAGCGGTCGCCGTAGGCGTTGACCACGCAGATGTCCGGGTGCTCGGCGCCCAGCCGGGAGTTGTGCGCGAGGACCACCCAGCTGTGCACCTGGAGACCCGCGCCTGCCAGGGCCTCGGCAGCCTCGGCGTAGGGGTCGTCCGAGGCCACCCAGGACTGCGCGCGGGGACGCAGCGCGCGCCCCGCCCACCGTGCGGGGTCCGGCGGGTAGAGCACCGCCGCGTGCTCGGCCGTGACGATGCGGTGGCCGGGGTGGCGCGGGGTCAGCGCCCGGGTGGAGTGGTAGGCGGAGGCGAGCGTCACCTGCTGGACGCCGAGGTCCGCGACGCGGGCGGCCGCGTCCGGGTCCCCGACGACGTCCCAGGGGTACAGGAAGGCGGAGGTCCTCACCCGCGCTCCCCGGCGTCGCCGCCGGCGCTCCGCTCCAGCAGCGCGCGGCCGCTCTCGATGATCCCGGTCAGCTCCTCGATGTGCGCGGCCGGCGGCTCGGTGAGCGGGCTGCGCACCTCGCCGACCTCCAGGCCCTGGAGCCGGACGGCCGCCTTGACCAGCGAGACCGCGTAGCCGCGGCCCTTGGCCCGCAGTTCGACGAGCGGCCGGTAGAAGTGGTCGAGCAGCCCGTTGACGAGGGCGTCGTCACCCGCTTCGAGGGCCCGGTAGAAGGCCAGCGCGATATCGGGCGCGAAGGCGAAGACCGCGGAGGAGTAGAGCTTGACGCCGATGCCCCGGTAGGCGAGACCGGTGAGCTCGGCGGTGGGCAGCCCGTTGAAGTACAGGAAGTCCCGGCCGGGCAGTCCGGTGCGCACGGCGCTGACGATGCGCTGCATCAGGTCGAGGTCGCCGTAGCCGTCCTTGAGGCCGATGATGCCCGGCGTCTGCGCCAGGGCGACCACGGTCTGCGGGGTGAAGACGGCGTTGTCGCGCTGGTAGACGATCGTCTCCAGGCCGGTGGCGGCGCCGAGTGCCGTGTAGTGGGCGAGCAGCCCCTCCTGGTCGGCCACGACCAGGTACGGCGGCATGGCGAGGAGCCCGTCCGCGCCCGCCTCCTCGGCGAGCTTCGCGAACTGGACGGCGAGGGCGGTGCCGTATCCGGCGCCCGCCACGACGGGCACCTGGCCGGCGGTCTCCTCGACGGCCGCGGCGACGACGAGGCGGAACTCCTCGGGCGTCAGGGCGTGGAACTCACCCGTCCCGCAGCAGGCGAAGACGGCCGCCGCACCGGCGTCGACGCCCTTGCGCACATGCGCGCGGAAGACGTCGAGGTCGACGGAGCCGTCGGGTCCGTAGGCGGTGACGGGGAAGAAGAGCGGCCCGGCGACAGCGGTGAGTCGGGCGGCGAGTGGGGCTGAGGTCACGGGCGCTCCCTGAGCGGGTTCAGGCGTGCACAATTCTGACTGGCGTCCATATTCATGAACGGTCCTTACGCTAAGGCAGTGGCTCGGCGCGGGTCAAGGTGGGTTGGCGCCCCGGTCCGGGCGCGGGGTTCCGTCCTCAATCGCCGGACGGGCTTGGTGTGTGCGGGTGCCCCCGCAGGGTGCGCTTTCCCGGTGGGTGGGGGTCCGATGCCCCTCCGGGGCGTCTCCTCAGACGACGAACGTGCGGCGGGTACGCAAACGGACCCGGGTATCTGTTCGTCGTCCTGCGGGGACTCCCCTGCACGGCCCCGGACCCGGCCGCCCCGCGTCTGCGGCAGCCATCGGGCCGGTGTGCAGACGCGAGTGATGCAGGGGTGGGGACGTGCAGGGGAGTCCCCGCAGGAAATGGCGTACGACCCGGGTCCCCCTCGGACCGGGGTGAACACGCCATTTTCGAGGAGACGCCCCGGAGGGGCACCACCCCCCACCCACCGGGAAAGCGCCCCTGCGGGGCACCCGCACAAACCAGCCCGTCCGGCGATTGAGGACGGAACCCCGCACCCCGGACCAGGGCAACCCCCCTTGACGCAACCCCACACCGCTCCATAACTTGTCCACGCATGTGAACCCCACCCAGGACCCGGCGAGCGCAGCCGCCCCCCGTTCCGAGGAGATCCACGTATGCCCGCCCCCCGCACCGTCCTGCTCACCGGCGCCGCCGGCGGCCTCGGCACCCTGATGCGCGGACTGCTGCCCGCCCACGGCTACGAGCTCCGCCTCCTCGACATGGTCCCCGTCGAGGGCGAGCCGGACGCGATCACCGCCGACCTCGGCGACAAGGAGGCGCTGCGCGAGGCCGTGCGGGGCGTCGACGCGATCATCCACCTCGCGGGGATCTCGCTGGAAGCCTCTTTCGACAAGATTCTCCGGGCGAACATCGAGGGCACGTACAACCTCTACGAGGCCGCGCTCGCGGAAGGCGTGCGGCGGATCGTCTTCGCCTCCTCCAACCACGCCGTCGGATTCACCCCCCGCCCGCTCCCCGGCGATCCGCTGATC
This sequence comes from Streptomyces sp. NPDC048671, assembly GCF_055587045.1. Taxonomy (NCBI): domain Bacteria; kingdom Bacillati; phylum Actinomycetota; class Actinomycetes; order Kitasatosporales; family Streptomycetaceae; genus Streptomyces; species Streptomyces sp. NPDC048671. Next base: position 91,795 of record NZ_JBVJHB010000001.1, read on the forward strand.
CCGGTCGGGACCCCGCGCCGCCCGGACACCTTCTACGGCCTCTCCAAGTGCTTCGGTGAGGATCTCGCCCAGCTCTACTGGGACCGGCACGGACTGGAGACCGTCTCCGTGCGTATCGGCTCCTGCTTCCCGGAGCCGACATCCGTACGGATGCTCTCGGTCTGGATGAGCCCCGGCGACGGCGCCCGGCTCTTCGACGCCGCGCTCAGCGCCGAGAACGTGGGACACACCGTCGTCCACGGCTCGTCCGACAACACCCGGCTGTGGTGGGACCTCACCTCGGCGCGCGCGCTCGGCTACGAGCCGAGGGACGACTCGGAACCGTACGCGGCGAAGCTCATCGCCGAGCAGGGCGAACTCGACCCGGACAACCCGGACCACGCCCACCTCGGCGGCCACTTCTGCACCAACCCGCCGATCTGGCCGTACTGACCACCCCCCGGAAACCGCTGACATGAGCTGACATACCCGGACGGAACCGGCGCCGCCGCCGTACGGGCGAAGCCGCACAAAGGTAAGGGAACGGCAAAGCCGGGTCATTCGTTACCCCGTGCATGACCGATATGACACCCGGCTCGAACATCCCTCTCTCCGCCCCCCGAGTGGCGGTGGACGTCGCCGCTCCGGTGCGGCTCGACGTGTCGGGCCTGCTGCTCACCGCCGACGGCAAGGTGCGCTCCGACGACGACTTCATCTTCTACAACCAGCCCACGGGCGCCGGTGTGACCTACCGCTCCGGCGGCGGCACCGCTCCCGACGCCATCGTGGTCGACACCGCCGCCGTGCCGCCCGGCATCGAGAAGATCGTCGTCACCGCCAGCCCGGACGGAGCGGGTCAGACCTTCCAGGGCATCGAGCCCACCGCCACCGTGCGCAACGCGGACGACGGCAGTGCGCTCGCCACCTTCACCCCGCCCCAGCTGGGCGCCGAGACCGCGCTCGTGGTCATCGAGGTCTACCGGCGGGGCGGCGCCTGGAAGGCCCGCGCGGTCGGTCAGGGCTATGCCGACGGGCTGGCGGGCATCGCCACCGACTTCGGCGTCTCGGTCGAGGACGAGCCCGCCGCCGCGCCCGCACCGGTGGCGCCCCCGGTGACCGCCGCCGCCCCGGTGGACCCGAGGCTCTCCGCCCCGCCGGCGCCTGCCGCTCCGCCGGCCCCGCCCGCCGCCCCGCCGGCCCCGGCCCAGGCCCCCGGCCGGATCAACCTGGACAAGGGCCGGGTCAATCTGCAGAAGAACCAGACGGTGTCACTGGTCAAGGGCGGCCGGCCACTGCTCTCCCAGGTCAAGATGGGCCTCGGCTGGGAGCCCGCCTTCCGCGGCAAGGACATCGACCTGGACGCGTCGGTGATCGCCTACGGCCCGGACCGCAACCACCTGGACAGCTGCTACTTCGGCAAGCTCTCCATCCTGAACGGCGCCATCAAGCACTCGGGCGACAACCTCACGGGCGAGGGCGCCGGGGACGACGAGGTGATCGTCGTCGATCTGGGCCGGATCCCGGCGGAGGCGACCGGCCTGGTCTTCACGGTCAACTCGTTCACCGGCCAGAAGTTCACCGAGGTGGCGAAGGCCTACTGCCGGCTGATCGACGTGGCCACCGGCGACGAGCTGGTCCGCTTCGACCTGACGGGCGCCGAGCCGCAGACGGGCGTGATCATGGCCAAGCTGATCAAGCAGTTCTCCGGCGAGTGGGAGATGACCGCGGTGGGCGACTTCGTGAAGTCGCGCACGGTCCGGGGCATGGTGAAGCCCGCCGCCCAGTCGCTGTAGGCCGTGTCCCCGGTCCCGGTCGCTCCGGCGGCCGGTGGAACGGCTTCAGGGGCACCCGGCTGGTGGCGGGTGCCCCTGAAGGCCGTCAATGAGAGGGATACGGCGGACACGTCGGACGCGGCGCGTGCTCGTCGCTTCTCTCAGAGCTTGGTCAGCTTGGAGTACGGGCTCAGGATCCTCCCCTGTCGCCCCGAGAAGTCGATGAGCACTGCGTCGTTGTCGCCCTCGACAGCAAGGACTCGGCCGAGTCCGAACTGGTCGTGCGACACCCTGTCGCCCACATCGAACAATTCGACCGGTGGGGCCGCCTGGGCCGGGCGGTTGAAGGGACTGGAAGGCAGGTGACGCCGGGATCCGGCTGACTGTTTCATTACCTTGAGTATGCGCCCTGGAAACGCCCGACGCCATGCCCGACCGCTCCTGGGGCCCCACTGATGCCGGATTCGTAATCAGCGATTCCGCGGCCGGCCGGCCTCGCTTCCCGCTCCCGGCAAGGGCACCGCCCCGAAGCGCGGCGCCCGAAAGGACCCGGAGGTGTGGCGGTTATCGCTTTCCGACAGGGCGTGCCCGCCGCGGCGCAGCGGCCCCGTTCCGACGAGCCGCACCAGTCCGGTAGTCCCGGCCCGGCCACGCCACCACGCCCCCCTTCCGGGTGACATGGGCGCGACCCGCCCGGACCACTCGTACGGGTTACTACCCCCGTCGCGGCTGACGCTTCCACGGGCCGGTGATGGCCACCATGATCCCCGGCGTCTGGATGTTAGCGAACAGCGTCTTCCCGTCGGGCGAGAACGTGACTCCGGTGAACTCGCTGTACTCCGGGTCCTCCTCGGTTCCGGCGTTCAGCTCGTTGCGCGCGATGGGGTAGGTGCGGCCGCTCTCGGTGGCCCCGAACAGGTGCTGGACGCCCTCGCCGTCCTCCGCGATCACGAGGCCGCCGTACGGCGATACGGTGATGTTGTCCGGGCCGTCGAAGGCACCGTCCACGGAGGGGTCGGCGTTGACGCCGAGGAGCACCTTCAGCGTCAGTGTGCGGCGCTTCGGGTCGTAGAACCAGACCTGGCCGTCGTGCTGGAGCGGGCTCTCGTCACGGGCGAACGAGGAGACGATGTAGGCGCCGCCGTCGCCCCACCACATGCCTTCGAGCTTGCGGGCCCGGGTGACGTCCTTGTCGCCGAACTGCTTGCGCACCGAGACGGTCCGGGCGTCACGGTCCGGGACGTCGACCCAGTCCACGCCGTAGACCGTGCCGATCCTCGTGGCGCGCGAGAGGTCGTCGACGAACCCGCCGCTGTGATCGAAGCACTTGGTGGCCTGGAGGACGCCGGCGTCGGCGGCGAGCGTGCGCAGCTTGCCGTGGCCGTGCCTGAAGCCGTGCGGCGGGACCCAGCGGTAGAGCAGTCCGTTGGGGCCGGACGCGTCCTCGGTGAGGTAGGCGTGGCCCTGCTTGGGGTCGATGACGACGGCCTCGTGGGCGTACCGGCCGAACGCCTTGACCGGGCGCGGGTCGCGGTTGGCGCGCTTGTCGTACGGGTCGACCTCGAAGACGTAGCCGTGGTCCTTGAGCAGACCGTTCGTGCCGGCCCTGTCCTCGGTCTCCTCGCAGGTGAGCCAGGTGCCCCATGGGGTGGCGCCACCGGCGCAGTTGGTGGACGTGCCGGCGATGCCGACCCATTCGGCGGTGCGGCCGTCGCGGCGGGTCTCCACGACGGTGCAGCCGCCGCCCGCGACCGCGTCGTAGACGAGACCCTCGGTGAGCGGGACCGGGTGCTCCCAGTCGGTGCGGACGCCGGCCAGCTCGTGGTTGTTCACCAGCAGGGTGACGCCGCGGGCGCCCTCGAAGGCGGCCGTGCCGTCGTGGTTGGAGGGGGTGTACTCGCCGCTCTCCAGCTTGGTGACCCCGCTGTGGGTGATGACCTTGTACGAGAATCCGGCGGGCAGCGCGAGCATGCCCTTCGGGTCGGGGAGCAGCGCCCCGTATCCGGGCTCGCGACTGTGCCCGTGGCCGTGGCCGTGTCCGTCGTGGTCATGCCCGTGGCCGTGGCCGTGCTTCGAGTCCCCGGCGGCGAGGGCGCCGGGCGCGGTGGCCAGCGCGGCTACGGTTCCGGTGAGGGCGATGCCCGCACCGGTGAGGGCGGACTGTTTGCTGAATTCCCTGCGCGTGAAGGCCATCACGTACTCCTGGTGCGGCTGGGGCGGTTGTTGGCGGGATCACCGTCCCGCGCCGGCGCCAACACCAGCTGAACTGAGGACGACTTCCAGGGAATGCGTTACGTGAACTTCCCCGGCGGCGGGGCGGACCTGCCCCGCCGCCCCGCCGCCGCCCCGCCTCCGCCCTGCTCAGCCTGCCGAGCCGCTCCGGGACCGGGCCTTGAAGGCGGCCTTGCGGGCGTCCTTCGCCAGCTTCTTGTCGCTGTGCAGCCGGCCCATCGCCTCAAGGACGTCCGCCGTGGCCGGGTGGTCCACCCGCCACACCTCGTCGAAGAAGCCGCTGTGCTGGCCGGACAGCCCCTCGACCAGGCCCTGGAGCTCGTCCAGGTCGCCGTCCGCCTCCAGCTGCGCCGCGATCGTGTCGACGGCGAGCCAGAAGATCATCGACTCCGGCGGCGCGGGCACACCGGCGGCGCCCAGCTCCGCGAGCCAGACCCGGGCGAGGCCGCCCAGCTCCGCGTCGTCCAGCACGGCGCGCACGGCGGGCTCCGCCTCCGCGCCGACCAGGGCGAGCGCCTGCTGGCAGTGCAGCCGGCGCAGCGGTGCCTGCGGGTCCTCGCCGCGTGCCGCGTCCAGGAGCTCGCCGGCCGCCCCGCCGGCGCCGCGCCGGGCGAGCCACAGCTCGACCTCGCTGCGGGCCGCGTCCTCGGGGTAGTACGCGATGCCGCCGAGGAGCGCGTCGGCACCCTTGTCGAGGAGGTCGCCGATGGCGGGGGCCTCCACGCCCGCGTCCAGCATCCTGGCCCGGATGCCGTACAGGCCGAGCGGGGTCAGCTTCACCATCCCGTACCGGGTGACGTCGTCGTCGGCGGCGGGCGGGGTGGCGTCCTCGCCCTCCTCGGCCAGCAGCGCCTCGTCCACCGGCTGGTACTCGACGATGCCGATGGGCTCCAGGACCCGGAACTGGTCGTCGAGGCGCATCATCGCGTCCGACACCTGCTCCAGGATGTCGTCGGTGGGCTCGCCCATGTCGTCGGGCACGATCATCGACGCGGCGAGCGCGGGCAGCGGTACGGGCGCGTCGCCCGCGGCGCTGTCGGAGACGGTGAGCAGATAGAGGTTGCCGAGCACGCCGTCGAGGAATTCGGCCTCGGTCTCCGGGTCCCACTCCAGGGCGTCGAAGTCGATCGACCCGTCCTCGCCGACGAGGTCGGCGAAGTCGTCGAAGAAGGGGGCGATGGCATCGGCGTGGGCGGCCTCCAGGCCGTCGAGCCAGATCGCCAGGACGTCCTGCGGCGATCCGGCGGTCAGCAGCGCCAGGTTCTCGCCCGCGGTGACGGTGCCTTCCGCCTCTTCACCGAGGCCGTCCTCCGCGTCCGGCTCCGTTCCCGGCTCCGTCTCTTCGTCCGCCGGGTCCTCGACCTCGACGAGCCCGGTGTCGACCGCGAGCCGCCAGGCCTCGCTGGCCTCCGCCGCACCGTCCTCGTCCGCGGTGAGGCCGAGGTGCTCGGCCGCCGCGGGCAGCTGCGCTTCGACGAGCTCGCCGCCGGCGCCCACCCTGGTGCCGGGACCGGCCCAGCGGGCGAGCCGGACGGCGCGGGCGAGCAGCGGCGCGGCAAGCGCGTCCCGTGCCAGCTCGGCCTCGGTGTGCAGCCGCACCGGCGGCAGGGTGGGGCGCTCTGCGGACATCAGGGGGTTCTCCTAGGAACGTACGGGGCGCACGCGTCGCCGGGGCCATGGCTTCCGGGCGCGTACGGGGACAGGCGGCCCAAGCGTAGACGCATTTCGTCCCACGCCGCCCGGTACCCGGGCAGGTCCGCCGCCGCCCGCCCGCCGGGCCCCGGCGACGGGCGGCCGCACCCGCGCGGTCACCGCCCGCGGACCCCCGGTCGCAGACTGAGCGCGGGGGTGTAGCGGTGCACACCGCCGCCGGTAACCCCGGGGTAGTTCCGCACCCGTTCCCACTGCGGTGTCCGCGACCCGACCCCGTTGCCGGGAGCGGCCAGCGCGTCGATGTGGGCCTGTGCGCTCACCCATTCCGCGTAATTGAGCACCCGGGTTCCGTCGGTGCTCACGTGGAAGTGCCCGCCGATACCCCCCGGTGCGGGCGCCGGGTCCGTCCCCAGTGCCTCGAACACACCGTCCACCCAGTCGCGTTGGCGGGCCTTGTCCGCCCCCTCGAACTCCACGTCGACGATCACGACGCACCCCGGCTCCCGCCCCTCCGGACCGCCGAGCGAGGAGGAGCGGTAGAGCTCGTACGTGTGCGGTCCGATCCGCTCGATGCCGGGCACGGCCGCGTCGATGCCGGCGTTGCGCGCGTCCCGGCCGGCCCGGACGAAGGCCCGGTAGCTCTCCTCGTCCGGCCACTGCGAGTAGTGGAAGAGCGTCCTGCCGTCCTCCCCCGCGTGGACGGTGTACGAGAGCGGCCCCGGCCGCGGCCACTCCCGGCCGGCCCAGGCGTCCCGGATGGCCTCGACGGCCTGCCGCTGCCGCTCGGGGGTGCCGACGTCCCAGGTACTGGCCTTGACGATGCCCGCGTCCGCTCGGGTGAAATCGGGCCTGGACACGAATTCGACGCTCATGGCTGCTCCCCTCACCGGCGCTCCCCTGCGGTGCGCCCGTGACAGCCACCCTGTGACGTCAAGTGCGCTTGAGGTCAACTGCGGTCCGTGGTGTCGTCGTTAGGCTGACGAATCGGACAACGAACGGAGTACCGCATGTCGCTGCGGGTCGAGGCCATCACGCGCGAACAGCACCTGGCGTTTGTCGCGGAGCGGGGCTCCGCGAGCCATATGCAGGTCCCGTCGTGGGGCGAGGTGAAGCCGGACTGGCGAGCGGAGAGCATCGGCTGGTCCGAGGCCGGGCGGATCGTCGGCGCCGCGCTGGTCCTGTACCGGCCGATCCCCCGGGTGAAACGGTATCTGGCCTATCTGCCGGAGGGGCCGGTCATCCCGTGGCACGCGGGCGATCTGCGCCCCTGGCTGGATCCGCTGGTGGCCCATGTCAAGGCGCGGGGCGCGTTCACGGTACGGATGGGCCCGCCGGTGGTCGCCCGCCGCTGGGAGGCGCGGACCGTCAAGGACGCCATCCCCGATCCGGCCGCGCGCAGGCTGCGCGACGTCGAGCCGGACGTGAGCGAGCCGGGGGCCGACGAGCTGGTGGCCCAGCTGCGCCGGCTGGGCTGGCAGCAGGGCGAGGACGGGGGCACGGACGGCTTCAGCGCGGGACAGCCCCGGTACGTCTTCCAGGTACCGTTCGCCGGGCTGTCGCTGGAGGAGATCCGCGGCGGGCTGAACCAGCAGTGGCGGCGCAACATCAAGAAAGCGGAGAAGGCGGGCGTCAAGGTGGTCGAGGGCGACCACGACGACCTTCCGGCCTTCTACGAGCTGTACCGCGAGACGGCCGAGCGCGACCGTTTCATCCCCCGCCCGCTCGGCTACTTCCAGCGCATGTGGACCGCGCTGCGCGCCGAGGATCCCGGACGGATGCGGCTGTACCTCGCCCACCACGACGGGGAGGTGCTCTCCGCGGCGACGATGCTGACGGTCGGGACCCACGTCTGGTACTCCTACGGCGCCTCCACCAGCCGCCGGCGCGAGGTGCAGCCCAACAACGCGATCCAGTGGCGGATGATGAGCGACGCGCACGAGCGGGGCGCGAGCGTCTACGACCTGCGCGGCATCACCGACACCCTCGACGAGAGCAACCACCTGATGGGCCTGCTGCGCTTCAAGGCGGGCACCGGCGGCCGGGCCGCCGAGTACGTCGGCGAGTGGGACTACCCGGTCAACAAGCTGCTGCACAAGGCCTTCGGCCTGTACATGTCCCGCCGATGACGTCCGGGGCGGACCGTCGGCCGCGCCCGCCCGTGCTCCGCAGCGTCACTCGGTCGGCGAGGTCCGCCAGCCCGTCATGTTGAACTCGTCGAGCAGCCGTACGTCGCTGCCCTCCAGCGGGAAGGTGCGCGCCTCCAGGCCGGGCGCCGGGGCGATCTCCAGCGCGTCGCCCTCGATCAGGTCGCCGCCGGTCGGGGTGGAGACCCAGACCAGGAGCGACCGCATGGTCTTGCCGGGGGCCAGCATGACCTCTTCGGGGCCCTTGTCGTTACCGAAGTACGACGAGCCCGGGTTCACCTTCACCGGCAGCGCGTCACCGTTCTCGTCGATGGCCTGGACCGAGGGGTAGCCGTCGACCCGGACGGGCTCGCCGCCGCAGTTGGTCAGGGTGAGCCCGACGGCGCGGTGGCCGAGGGCCGCCTCCACGGGGCCCATGTCCACGACGAGGCCCGAGTCCGGGCAGCCGGTGGCGGAGGGCACCGGGGTCGGGCGGACGGGTGCCCGCGGACGGGCGGCGGGCGGGGAGGCGATGTCCAGGGGGGACGGTGTGGTCACGTGCACCCCGGCGGACGCGGTGTGCGACGGGCTCGGGCCCGCCTCCCCCTCCCCCGCCGGCACGAGGAACCCCGCGCACCCGGACAGGGTGAGTGTGCCGGCCACGAACAGAGCCGCCGGAACGGCTCCGCGTATCCCTGTCCCCCGCAGTGCCCGCGCACCCATGCATCCGCCCCCCGCGTCAGCCCGCCCCGATGTGCGGCCGATCATGCCAGAGCACCAGATTGTTGAGCTTTCCTTCAGCTTCACCAGAAGAAGAACTAAGTGGACCTTCACGGTCCGGTGGGCGGACACTTCGGACATGACGCCTCCCGCAGCATCCCGCCCGCGCCCCTTCGGCCGCGCCCTCTGCGCCATGATCACTCCGTTCACCGCCGAGGGCGCCCTCGATCCGGACGCGGCCGCCGGGCACGCCGCGGCACTGGTCGCGGCCGGCTGCGACGGTCTGGTGCTCAGCGGCACCACCGGCGAGTCCCCGACCACGTCGGACGCCGAGAAGACCACGCTGCTGCGCGCGGTGCGCGAAGCGGTCGGCGCGCGGGTGCCGGTGGTCGCGGGCGTCGGCAGCGCGGACACCCGGCACACCGTGGAGCTGGCCCGGCAGGCCGAACGGGCGGGCGCCGACGGCCTGCTGGTGGTGACTCCGTACTACAGCCGGCCGCCGCAGGCCGCCGTCGAGGCGCACTTCCTGCGGGTCGCCGAGTCCACCGGCCTCCCGCTGATGCTGTACGACATCCCCGGCCGCACCGGCACCCGCATCGAACCGGAGACGCTGCTGCGGCTGGCGGAGCACCCGCGCGTCGTGGCGGTGAAGGACTGCTCGCAGGACCTGCTGGGCGCGACGAGGGTGATCGCCGCCACCTCGCTCGCGTACTACTCGGGCTGCGAGGAGCTGAATCTGCCGCTGTACGCGGTGGGCGGCGCGGGCTACGTCAGTACCGTCGCCAACGTGGCGCCCCGCCGGCTGCGGGCCGTGCTGGACGCGTTCGACGCCGGGGACACCGCCGGGGCGGCGCGGCTGAACGGGCTCCTGGCGCCGCTCGTCGAGCTGATGATGGCGTCCGGGCTGCCCGGCACGGTGACGGCGAAGGCGCTGCTGGACGCGGGCCCGGTCCGCGAACCGCTGCAGCCCGCCGGGCGCGAGGCGGCCGACGGGCTGCGAGGGGCGTACGAGGAACTGCTCGGCGCCCCGATTGCCGGACCCTCTTAGCCGTTGCTGTGCAGGACGTCGTTGAGGCCGTCCCAGACCGCGTTGTTCGGGCGGGCCTCGACGGTGCCGGTCACCGAGTTGCGGCGGAAGAGGATGTTCGAGGCGCCGGAGAGCTCGCGCGCCTTGACGACCTGGCCGTCCGGCAGGGTGACCCGGGTGCCGGCGGTGACGTACAGACCGGCCTCGACGACGCACTCGTCGCCCAGCGCGATCCCGACACCGGCCTCCGCGCCGACCAGGCAGCGCTCGCCGATCACGATGCGCTCCTTGCCGCCGCCGGAGAGGGTGCCCATCGTGGAGGCGCCGCCGCCGATGTCGGAGCCGTTGCCGACGACGACGCCCGCGGAGATGCGGCCCTCGACCATGGAGGTGCCGAGGGTGCCGGCGTTGAAGTTGACGAAGCCCTCGTGCATGACGGTGGTGCCGGAGGCGAGGTGCGCGCCGAGCCGCACCCGGTCGGCGTCGGCGATCCGGACGCCCTTCGGTGCGACGTAGTCGGTCATGCGCGGGAACTTGTCGACCGAGGTCACCTGGAGGTGCAGGCCCTCGGCGCGGGCGTTCAGCCGCACCTTCTCCAGATCGTCGACGGCGACCGGCCCGAGCGAGGTCCAGGCCACGTTGGTGAGGAGGCCGAAGAGGCCGTCCAGGTTCTGTCCGTGCGGCTGGACGAGGCGGTGCGAGAGCAGGTGCAGCCGCAGGTACGCGTCGTGCGCGTCGAGCGGCTTGTCGTCGAGCGAGCCGATGACCGTGCGCACGGCGACCACCTCGACCCCGCGGCGGGCGTCCACGCCGATGGCCTTGGCGGCGCCCTCGCCGAGCAGGTTGACGGCACGGTCGGGGCTGAGCCGCTCGGTTCCGGCCGGGCCGGGCTCGGCGGTGAGCTCGGGCGCGGGGAACCAGGTGTCGAGAACGGAACCGTCACCGGCGATGGTGGCGAGGCCGGCGGCGACGGCGCCGGTGGTACGGGTGGAAGTCGTGTCGGTCATGACCCGAACCTAACCGGCCGGGGGCCGCCCCGGCGAACCGGTCTCAGCGTCCGGGCGTCGTGGCCGCGGAACGGCCGCCACGCGCGCTGTCCTGCCGGCCCGCGACCGGCCCGATGGACGTGCCACCACAGGTGAGGACGTTCCAGGTCGCCGCGCACCCCGCGAAGCGTCTCCCGGAAATCTGGGCCCAGCACGGCCCGCACCCCTCCCCCACCTCAAGAGTTCCCTTTGGGAACGGACTGTGGCAGCATGCTTTCGCAGGTCGATCCAGTTGAATGGCCGTCCGACGTGACGGAGGAAACCCATGCCCCAGCGCACCAGCCTGGCCGACGCCGACTGCGCGATCGCCCAGGCCCTCGACGTGGTCGGCGACTGGTGGACCCTGCTGATCGTGCGGGACACGGCGCGCGGGGTGCACCGTTTCGACGCCCTCCAGCATGAACTGGGCGTGTCCCGCAAGGTCCTGACCGAGCGGCTGCGGCTGCTGGTCGAGGCGGATGTGCTGTCCCGGGAGCCGTACCAGGAGCGGCCCGCCCGGTACGAGTACCGGCTGACCCCGCGCGGCCGCGCCCTGCTGCCGGTACTGATCGCGCTCCAGGACTGGGGCGACGCCTGGGTGACGGGAGACGGAACGACCATGGCGACCGCACAGGAGTCCTCGCAGGAGGCCGCGCGGGTGCACGCGCTGGTGGGCACCCGGGTACCGGAGCTGAGCCTGCCGCTGCACACCGGCGGCGAGCACGACCCCGTCGCCGCGGCCACCCCGTACACCGTCCTGTACTTCTTCCCCGGCGCCTATGCCCGCCCGGAGTCCTATCCGCCGGACTGGGCCGGGATTCCCGGCGCGCGGGGCTGCACCCTCGAATCGTGCACCTACCGCGACCGGCTGGCCGAGTTCACGGCGGCGGGCGCGACGGTGCACGGGGTCTCCACCCAGCGCCCGGACGAGCAGCGGGCGTTCGCGGAGGCGGAGCGGCTGCGCTTCCCGCTCCTGTCGGACGCCGGGCTGGAACTGACGGCGGCGCTGCGGCTGCCGACGTTCCGGGCGGCGGGGATCAGCCGGCTGAAGCGGCTGACGCTGGTGGTGGACCGGGACCGCACGGTCCGCGAGGCGCTGTACCCGATCACCGACATCGAACAGAGCGTGCGGGCGGCGCTGGCGACGGTCCGGGCCGCTGCGGGAGCGGGTGCGGACGGGGCGGCCGACTGAAACCGTGCCGGGAAACATTCAACGGGCCCGGCGGCCGGATCACTCGTGCGGCCGGGGGCGCGAGCGCTCAGCCGGCGATCCGGCCCAGCATCTCCCGTGCGTACGCCTCGTCGTAGACCCCGCCGGTGAGCAGGACCTGGAGGCAGATCCCGTCCATCAGCGCGACCAGGGCCCGCGCGGTGGCCGGATCGGTGCGCGCCGCGAGGAGTGCGGCCGTGTCGTCGGTCCACTCGGCGGCGACCGGCCGCAGCGCGGACCTGCGCAGGGCGGCGAGGTAGAGCTCGTACTCCAGCTCCGCCCGGCCCCGGCCGCCGCCGAAGAACTCCCCGAGCAGCCGGGCGAGTTCGGCCGCGAGGTCGGCGGCCGGGTCGGCGAGGGCCCGGCTCTCCCGCATGAGCCCGGCGAAGTTCTCGTTCGACCGGCGGAGCGCGGCGGTCAACAGCTCGTCCAGCGAGGCGAAGTGGTACGTCGTCGAGCCGAGCGGCACATCGGCCTCGGCCGCGGCGGAGCGGTGGCTGAGACCGGCGATGCCCTTGGCGCCGACCACCCGGATCGCCGCGTCGATGATCCGGGTGCGCCGCTCGGGGTCGTACCGCCGCGCCATCAGTGCGCACCGCCCAGGTTGAGCACCACGACACCGGCGATGACCAGCAGGATGCCCGCGACCTTGACCAGGTTGCCGGACTCCCCCATGAACAGCATCCCGATGACGGCGACGGCGGCGGTGCCGATGCCGGCCCAGATCGCGTAGGCGGTGCCCATCGACATGGTCTTGAGCGTCTGGGCGAGCAGCGAGAAGGCGAGCAGATAGCCGACGACGGTGATCAGTGAGGGCCAGAGCCGGGTGAAACCCTCGCTGTACTTCATGGCGGTGGTCCCGGCCACCTCCGCAGCGATGGCCGCGGCCAGCAGTCCATATCCCATGTGTACGAGTGTACGCATCGACCCGCGCAGAAAGCCCGGGGTCGGCCGGGCACCAGGGGCGATACGGTGGTCCGTCCATGTACATGACCGACTGACAGGCGGAGCAGCAGTGGCGCAGGACGCAGGGTGGGGCGGCGGGCCGTACGGGGGCGCGCCGTACGGGGGACCTCCCGGAGGGCAGCCCGGTTGGGGCGGCGGCTGGATGCCGCCCAAGCCCGGGGTGATACCCCTGGGGCCGCTGAGGCTCGGGGACATATTCAACGGCGTGTTCTCCACCGTGGGCCGTCACGGCAAGCAGCTGCTCGGCGTCGGCGCGGCCGCGTACGGCGGGGCGTTGGCCGTGGTCGTGGCGGCGATCGCGATCGCCTACTCCGCGACCTCGGACCATCTGGACCGAGTGTTCTCGCTCAGCTCCGACGAGACCCCCAGGACCGAGGACTGGGTACCGATAGTGATCGCCCTCTGCGCGATCGCGCTGCTGTGCCTGATCACGGCCGTGCTGTCCACGGCCCTGATGTACGCGGCCGTACCCGCGGTCCTCCAGGAAGCGGTCCTGGGCCGGCCGACCACCTTCTCCGCCGTATGGCGACGGGCCTGGGCACGGGTGCCCGCGGTGATCGGAACGGTGTTCCTGACCTGGGTGATCGCGATGATCCCGCTCGTACTGGCCTGGGCCGGCGTCATCGCCCTCTTCATCGGCCTGACCAGCGCGGGCAGCAGCGACGGCGCCTCGGCCGCGCTGGTCGTCATCGGCATGCTCGGCGCCCTGGCGACGGCGCCGCTGGCGGTCTGGCTCTGGGTGAAGTTCAGCCTGGCGCCCTCGGCCGTGGTCTTCGAGAACCAGGGCCCCATCGCGGCACTGCGCCGCTCGTCCATGCTGGTGCGCGGCGACTGGTGGCGGATCTTCGGCATCAGCCTGCTGGCAGCCGCCATCGCGGGGGTCGCGAGCTATCTGATCCAGCTGCCGTTCACGTTCATCGGCATGTTCTCGGGGATGCTCGGCTCGGCGAACCTGAGCAACGACCCGAACCCGGCCTCGGTCGTCGTCGCGATGAGCGGCTATCTGATCGCCATCATGATCGGACAGATGGTCAGCCAGCTGATCGTGGCCACCTTCCCGCCGCTGGTGACCGGACTGCTGTACGTGGACCGGCGCATCCGCACCGAGAACCTGGGCCCGGTCCTCGCCGAGGCCGCCGCGGTACCGCCGCCGCACACGGGCTGAGTCCGCCTTCGCCGGCGCGGCTGGGCCCGTCGTGCCGATGGGCGCGGAAGCCTGAATTCCGAGGGCGATTTCTGGTCGATCGCGTCCGGAACGAATTGCCGATCCCGGTTGCCTTTTGCCGGCCTGCCCCGGAAATCCCAACCCGCGTACAGCGACGTTGCGCATGATGCAACGAGAAGTGCACCAGCGCGACGGATACGAGGGCAAGCCATCTCTTGTTATCCGTAGCTCGGTTGTGCGATTAATCAGCCGTCCCTGGGGGCTTTGACTCAGAGACATCTGAGGAGCACGGCGTATCTGCGGCAGCCGCATGCCCTGTGGCTGAGGCTCCCTTCCGTGTTCTGGACTTCGCCGGCTGAAGGAGTACGCACCAATGGCACGTACGAAGATCGTTGCGGCTGCGCTGTTCACGCTTGCCCTCGCCGTGCCCACGGCCACGGCGGCGGCGGCAGTGGACGCCTACGCCGGGGGTGCGCACGGCTGGTCTCCGGCCAAGGCCGACAGCGGGATGGTGGCCGTCAAGGACAACAGCAGTGACGGCGACCCGGTGAAGGCGGAGTACTACCGGATCAACAACGTGGGGGCGAAGCGCACGCTGTGGAACCACAGCGGCCCCGGAACCACCTCGTACTCGGCCGACGGGTCGAGCATCTACGAGTTCAAGGTCTGTGACGAGAACTACGGTGCGCCGGACGACTGCTCGGGCTGGAAATTCCCGTAAGCGGAATTCCCAAGGCTGTTCCTGCCGCACCGGACCGACCAGGGCCGGTGCGGCACCCTCATTCCTGAGACAAGAGCATTCCTGAGACAAGAGGCACGTTCGGTGTACCAGAAGGACTCGTCCGGGCTCCATATCAGCAACCTGTGCTACGAGGTCGGCGGGCGGACTCTCCTCGACAGCGTGGAACTGTCCGTGTCCCGGGGCGAGTCGGTCGCCGTGACCGGCCCCAGTGGATCAGGCAAGTCGACCCTGCTCATGTGCGTACTCGGCCTGATCAAGCCACAGTCGGGCACGGTCACCGCCGGGGGCAGGGACATCACCGGTCTCGGATCCGCGCGGCTCGCCCGAGCGCGTCGGGAGACGTTGAGCATGGTGTTCCAGTTCGGCGAACTCCTCCCTGAATTAAGCCCGGTGGAGAATGTCGCCCTGCCGGTCCTGCTCGACGGAGGACGGCATCAGGACGCGTACCGGCGCGCGGAGGAACTCCTCGGTGCGCTCGGTGTCCCCATCGGCTCCACTGCGACCGGCATGCTCTCCGGCGGTGAGCGCCAGCGGACCGCCGTCGCCCGCGCCCTGATCACGGAACCCGCCGTGCTGCTCGCCGACGAACCCACCGGCGCCCTCGACCCGGACGCCAAGGAGGCCGTCGCCACCCTCCTGTTCACGGCCGCCCGGGACCGTGACTGCGCACTGCTGGTCGTCACCCACGACCTCTCTGTGGCCGACCGTGCCGACCGGCGCCACGAACTGCGCGGTGGGATCCTGGCCGAAGCGAGGGCCCTGTGATGGGGAACAGGATCCGCACCGCGTCCAAACTGCTCAGGATCGGTCTCGCCGCCGGCCGGTCCACGCCGGGCGACCGCTTGCGATGGTGGGGCCTGTTCGGCTCGGCGGCCGCCGTCGCCCTCGTCGTCCTGGCGACCGTGGCCACGCTCGCGACGTACGACGGCCGGGAGACCAGGGCGGACGCCCGGGGGCCGGTGGTCGACCTGGGCAGGGACGCCGCCCTGTTGTACCGGCAGGGGGGCGACTCCGTCGGCGGCCGACCCGTCTCCCTCGTATTCGTCCGGCCACTCACCGCCGGGGCTCCCGTTCCCGCCGGTGTGACCCGTTGGCCGAAGCCGGGCGAAGTCCTGCTCTCTCCCGAACTCGTCAGGACCGGCAGCGGGGAAGGAATCCTGACCCGTTACGGGAGGTTCGCCGGCACCATCGCCACGGACGGCCTGGTCACGCCCTCCGAACGGATCGCCTACGTGCGGGTGGGGGACGGTGCGCCCAGGAACGATCGCCGGTGGCTGCCCGTGTCCGCCTTCGGCAGCAACGGCGCAGCGACGGGAGAGATGGTCGATCAGCCGGCGGTGAGCTCTCCTCTCCTCGCGCTGTGGGCCCTGGCCGGACTGCCCGCCCTCGCTCTGACCGTCGTCGCCGCACGGGTCGGCTCCCGCACCCGTGACCGACGCGGCGGTCTGCTGCAGGCACTGGGCGGCACATGGCGGCACCGCATGATCGTCAACACCGGTGAAGCGGGGGTCCCGGCCGCACTGGGAACACTCACCGCGCTCGTCCCGTATGCCGTCGCGTCCGTGCACAGCACCCGCCTCGCGCCCACGGGTTACATCCTCGATCACCATGATGTGCGGGACGCCTGGCCCATGGCCGTCGCTTCGGCCGCGGTGTCGCTGCTGGTCGTGCTCGGCATCGTGGTGGGCACGCACCGCATCCACCGGGACGGCACGTCCACCCGCCCCGCGTCTTTCAGCTCCCGGGTCCCCCCATGGCGTCCGGCTCTCTGCGGTGTCGGGGTCGCGCTGGTTCTGACGAGCCAGTACATGCCTCGCAAGGCGCAGCTCTCCGTCTTCACCTCCGGGACCGTCGTGATGTGGGCCTTCCTGTCCTCCGTGGTGGCCCTCCTCACCCGCCGTCTGGGTTCCCGGCTTGCCGAGAGCGGGAGGCGGAAGGGCCATGCGGGCCGTCTGATCGGCGGGCGGTGGACACACGCGCACCCGGGCGTCATCGTCCGTCTCGCCCTGGCGATGGTGATCGGCATCGGCATCGTCGCCCAGATGCAGGTGTGGACCAGCAGGCTGGGCGTTCACTCGCAAGCGGCCGCCGCCACCCATCAGCGGATCAAGGACACCGTGATCGAGGTGACCCCCAGCAGCATGACCGCGGCACAGACCGGCCGCTTCCGTTCGGCTCTGCCGGCGGGCGCGGTCCTGCTGAGCCGTACGTTCCATGATCCCGGGCCGCCGAGAGAACCGTGGGTCACGGTCACAGGAACCTGCCGCGACCTGCGTGTACTGCGGGTGGAGTGCCACGGCGGCGCGACAGCGCCGACCGGCGGAAACGCTCAGGTGGAGGAAATGCGCCGCTGGTGGGGTGGCTTCAGGTTCGTCCCGGCAGCCCCGGCCGGTGTGAAGGCGGACGGCACGCGGTCCCTTCTCGTCGTGACCCCCGCCGCCGGGCAGCTCGCCGCGGTGAAACAGGCCGCGTTCACGCTCTCCAATCCTTCGGTACAGGTGGAGGCACTCGGCGGGAACTGGCTGGGATCCTCGCGTTCGCGCCTGCCGAACTGGATTCAGCTGTTCGGCATCACCGGCATCCTCTTCATCCTCATGGCCGGGGCGGTGAGTGCGGCGGCCGAGTTCGTCCGGATCCGTCACGCGCTCGCCCCGCTGTCCGTCCTGACCGGCCGACGCCGCGTGTTCCGGTCCGTCGCCTCGTGGCATCTCACGGTGCCCCTGCTCATCTCAACCGTCGTCACAGGAGCGGTGACCGCCTGGCACTCGGTCTTCTTCATCGCCCTGGTGAAGGAGGGCTCCGTGTCCTGGACCGTCCTGACAGCCGGCATCGCCGCCTGTGCCGCTGTCTCCCTGACCGTCGGATTCCTCGGCGCACGCGCGGCAGCACGCGAGGCCGAGCGATGGCGGCCGGCAGCCGACTGATAGGCGTCACGGGCCGACGGCGGGGCGGGGTGCCCTCCCCTGCGGACACCTCCGCGGCACCCGAAGCGACATCGGCCTTCCCAGCCGACCGGCGGCGAGCGACAATGCGTGTCAGCGACGGAACCGCAGCACGGTTCCGTCGGACACACGGGGGGACACATGATCGTTGTCATCGCCATGGCGGCCGTGCTCGCGGCGGCCGTCTGCGGGTGCCTGGTCGTACTCCGGCGCAGAGGCGGCTCGGGGGAACGCGGTGCGCTGGAGCGCGGGGCGGCGGAACAGGGACTCGCGCAGGGCCTGGGGACGGGGAACGCCCAGAGGCAGAACACGGGCCCGTTCTAAAATCCGTCCTGCGGATCGGTCCGGCGAATCTGTCCGGTTACTGGGCTGCCGGGTTACTGCACCCCGCGCGGCCGGAACTGGACGCTGATGCGCCCTCCGCCGGACCGGGCCGACTTGGGGATGGCGTGCTCCCAGGTCCGCTGGCACGAGCCGCCCATCACGATCAGGTCGCCGTGCCCCAGCGGGCGGCGGACGGTCTCGCCACCGTGACGCGGGCGGAGCAGCAGGTCACGGGGCGTGCCGACGGAGAGGATGGCCACCATCGTGTCCTCGCGGGCACCCCGGCCGATGCGGTCGCCGTGCCAGGCCACACTGTCGCGCCCGTCGCGGTAGTGGCACAGGCCGGCCGTCGTGAACTCCTCGCCGAGCTCGGCGCGGTAGTGCGCGGACAGGGCCCGGCGCGCCTCGTCGAGAACGGGGTGCGGCATCGGTTCGCCGGCCCGGTAGAAGGCGAGCAGCCGGGGCACGTCCACGACCCGCTCGTACATCTGCCGCCGTTCCGCCTTCCACGGGACGTCCGCGGCCAGCCGTTCGAACAGGACTCCGGCGCCGCTGAGCCAGCCCGGCAGCAGGTCGATCCAGGCCCCGTCACCGAGGGCCGTCCGCTGGATCCCGCCCAGCGGGCCCAGGCGCACGTCGTCGCTCTGGTCGAAGAGCGATCCCTGGAGCTGGTGCGTTGCCATGTGTCCAGCGTACGCGCTAATCGAACATATGAGCTACTCGGCGGACCTGGCTGGTCAGGCCCCGTCGAAGCACAGAGAGTAAGGGGCAGCACCCGGCAGGGACGAACCCGCTCTGCGGTCGAGGGGCGGGCACAGCCGGGCGAGCGGTGAACCGAGCGATCCGCGTCAGCCCGTAAAGACACCCTTGATGCTCTCGGCCCGCAGCGAAGACTCTCGTGCACGCCGGCTCAACCCTCTCGACGGCGGGAGCCGTCGTGACCCTGAAGTTCCTCGGCATCATCCGAACACACCGACCGGCGAGTCTCCGACGATCTGGCTTCACGAAGAGACCGGCGACCTTCTGATTCAGTCGCACAAGGCGACCGAGGAGGGGGCGAGGGAGTGCCAGGCAATCGGCTCGATTCCCGGCCACTCCACAGACGTGCCGGACGAGGTCGAGCAGGCCCGGCTGCTGGGACTGCTGTGGGTACCCGAGGGCGGTCGCAGCAGGTTCGACGAGCTGAAGCGCCCGGCGAAGGCGCCGACTGTCTCCCATCTGCGCGAACACCTGGCCCACCTGGACAGACTGGAAGCGCTGGGGGCGACGGCGACGTGGCTTCAGGGGGTGCCGCCGGGGAAGGTGGAGCACTTCGCCCAACGACGACGGCCGCGTGAGGTGCGGTCGATGCGATGAACCTGCGCTGGCAACCGGAATACTCGTCAGACAAAACTGGCGGACCGTCACGAAAGTTTGATACTAATCTTCGAAATCGGCGTCATCGCCCGTATTCTTCGTATTCCAGTACTCCTTCAATACCCCGCGTTGCCCCTTGAGGGACTGGCCCCTGAGCTTCGATGCTTCGAATGCCTCCGGGTAGGCGACCTCCACTATTTTCAGGTGCTGCTCCATCAAAGCAGTCGCCGCTGGCTTGTTCTCATGGTCAGGCAAGATCTGCAGCATGCCGAAGATGGCTTTCCGTGATTCCTCCTGCGTATGCTTGTCCGCTTTCAAGGAGCCGCGATGAATCCCTTCTGCAGCACCGCTGGTGCTGAGATACAGGGACGCCGCGCCGGGAATGAGGTTGATACGCGCCAGGACGGCGGATACTGCCTCCTGCAACGCGAGTTCCGGTACCGCCTCCTCCCCCTTTGCGGCCTTCACTTTATCCGTCATGTGCTTTTGGGCCGCTTCGGTCTTCCTGTCGAGCTCTTCCTCTACGGCAGCGTCCTCGGCCTGCAGTTCCTCGCCGTCCTTCTCGGGTGCTGCCGATTTCGCGGGTTTCGACGCCAATCGCCCGGATCTCCGCGTACCCACCCTGAGGTTGGCGAAGTCATCCTCAAGGCCGGTGTCCTGCCGAGCAGTGCGGTTGAGTCCTTCCTTCAGATCGTCGACATGGGAAGTCAGGCTGTCCAGCTCGCCGATGGCCTGGGTCACCGTCTTGCCCTTCAGACGTGCCCCGACGTAGTCGATATGCACCGTCCAGGCGATCGTGTGACCACCCTCGCCCTCGGTCGAGGCGAACTGAGTCTCGGGCCGTCCACTCGAAAGCAACCTATCGATCTTGCCGTCGTCCTTGGTGACGATTTGCACCGCGAGCCTCGGCTGTCTGTCCACCTCAGCGTCTTTGCCGGAAATGGCGGAGTCTTTCCCCATTGAGGGTGCAGACTTGTCCGCACCCTCCTCCTTTCCCAGTTTGATGGTAATCGCTTTTACGGCGGCCCGGACACTGCCCCAGGCGCCGGTAATGACCCCTTCACCGTAGGCTTCACCGATCGATTCGACGTGCCGTTCCGCGACGCTGCCCGGGATGTTTCCCTTTCCGTCTTCTTCCTGCTGCCCCATGTGATGCCTGACGGCCCTTGTGTCCAGCAGCCCGAAGATCGACGCCTGTAGTACCTCCTTGCTCAGATTGTTATCGGGATAGCCCAGGAGTGCCTTGTGGGCCTTGGCCTCGCCGTGCCCCTTCCCGGACCCCTTATTTCCTTTCGTGAAGAACGTGGACAGCGGTAGCGCCTCCCGGTACTGGAGGTAAGCGTTGATCATTTGCTGGAGCCCGGACATGCCCCAATTCTCGTCACTGTCACTCGTCCGTAATGCATCGAGGCGCTTCAACTCCGTGGACGCCTCGCTCATCAGGTCCTTGTTCTTTTTCCACTGCTCGTCCTCGCCCACCAGCTTCGCCTCCGGCAATTGCTGTGCCTGCACGAAGAGCTGGTACACCTCTTCTCCGGCCGCTGCCGCGCTCTTACCGCGGATTCTCTTCCGCACGGCCTCGCGCAGGACGACATAAGCGGTGGCGTGGTCGCCCATCGTCCCGGAGTGCGCGGAGTCGGGGCGGCCGGCGAAAATGACGTCGCCCACCGCCCCCTCCTCTCCTTCCTTGCTGCTCGCCGTGATCTGTGTCGCCAGGGCCCGCTGAACGGGGGCGGCGCCCGGCTGGGCCGGCGCGGTGCGTGATGCGTCGGTCGCCGGATGGCCCTGGTCGGGCGCCGGTTGGGCCAGTGCGGTGCGGGCCATCTGCTCGGCTTCGCGTTCGAAGCGGTCGGAGGGGTGGCTGACGCTCAGGCCCGCGCCGTTGTCGGTGCCGTCGACGGGGCCCCGACGCTGCTGGACGACATGGACCAATTCGTGGGCGAGGGTGTGCGGGTCGGTGCCGCCTTCGCCGAGAACGACGTCGTTGCCGGAGGTGTAGGCGCGGGCGCCTATTTCGCCGGCGGAGCGGCGGGCGGCGGCGTCGCTGTGCACCTGCACCTGGGAGAAGTCCGCGCCGAGGCGGGCCTCCATCTCGGTGCGCGTGTTGTCGTCGAGGGGGCGGCCCGGGGAGCGCAGGACGTCGGGGACGGTGGAGCGCTGTACGGGTTGTTCGGCCTGCTGGTGACCGCAGTCGGCGCTGTGCCCGTGCTCTTCCTGGGGCCAGGGTTGTCCGGCCCGGCGGAGCATCTGGACAACTGCCGCGTTGCCGGCGCTGCCCTGGAGGGCCAAGAGCGCAGGGAGCGGTGTCGCGGCGCGGCCGGGTGGCGTGCGGGCCGATGACTGGCTGTTCTCCGCCTCGTTGCCCCTTGTGCTGCTGTTCGCGTGCATGATCTTCCTCCCGTGCCATCTCCACCGGCGTCGATGTCCACGCCCCCAGGCTCCGCCCTGGCGCGGATCTCCGACCCCTGCGGCGGACACGGCGCCGACTCAGGGGACCACGTTCCGGTGATGGGGCCAGTGACATGTCCCTTGACGGGACGCTAGGGCATTTCGCAGCCCTCCGCCGTGGGGACGGCTCTCCTCGGCCCGATCTCGACCCTTTGAGGCTGCTGTCGCAGTGCATGCTGTCGCGGTAAATGCCGGATTTACTGTGGAGATCCAGGTGCCGGACATGGCGTTTCCGGCCGTGAACGCGGTGCTGTGACGGAGAATGAGCGCGCATCGTCACAAGGAGGGTGCATGGAGGGATGGGGAGGTCCGGGTGCAATTAGAGGTGCGGGTCGAGTCCGCAGGGGAACTGCGGTCTTTGCAGGGCTGGTTGCGATCGGACCCTGAAGTACGCAGATCTGCCACGGTCGGGGTGCGGGGAAGCGTGCCGCGACCGGGGGAGATGGGGACGGTGATGGATGTGCTTCAGCTGGTGACGGGGAACGGATGGAGCGCGGCGTCGTTCGTGCTGGCCCTGGTCGCGTGGCGGCAGACCCGGCCACAACGCCCGCGGTTGGAGATTCACCGCGGGGATACGGTTTTCGTCCTCACCGGCGGTTCCAACGAGGAGGTTGAACGGGTGATCCGGGCTCTGGACACCGACCGTGATGAGGACGGGGGGCAGTGAGCGTTCTGCCCGACCCGGGGGCATCGCGGGCGGTCCTGGTGGGGACGAGCCGCTACCAGCATCTTGAGCAGCTGCCGGCCGTCTCGAACAACCTGCAAGCCCTCGCCGGGCTCCTGTCAGGCCCTCTGTCCCTGCAACTGCCGGCGCAGCATGTGACCGTCGTTGAGAATCCGGCCGCCGCGCACACCGTGGTGAGAGAGGTGAGAGAGGCTGCCGCCGAAGCCACCGACACCCTGGTCGTCTACTTCGCCGGGCATGGGCTGATCGACTCGCAGGACACACTCAGCCTGGCTCTGCCGCACACGGAGTTCGGCTGCGTCGAGACCGGTCTGCCCTACGACTGGCTCCGCCAGGTCCTTCTTCTGGACTCCTGCGCCGAACGCCACGTCGTGATCCTGGACTGCTGCTACAGCGGCCGGGCCCTGGGGCGGATGAGCGCATCGCCCGGCCTTGCCAACCAGGCCGCTGTGGAAGGAAGTTACCTACTCGCGGCTACAGCCGAGACCCGCACCGCCTTGGCGCCCGTCGGGGACACCTACACCGCCTTCACCGGCGCCCTGCTCGAAACGCTGCGCCATGGTATCCCCGGCGGTCCCGAACTGCTGGATCTGGGGACCATCTACCGGCATCTGCGTCTGACGCTGGGCGCCCGGGGGCATCCCATTCCGCAGGCCAGGGACCGGAACAGCGGTGCCCAGGTGGCGCTCGGACGCAATCACGCGGCTCTTCCCGTTTCGTCGCCGGCTGCTCCGCCCAGAGCGGAGGCTGCCTGGCGTCCACGGCATGACCGGACTTCGATCCGCACCGGACCGGACTCAGCGACCGGCCCCCACGCCCAGCCGTGGGAGTACGACCACTCCCCTGCTTCCGCCGAGGCCCAGCCCGATTCTCGTAGTGCCCGTACAGGCACCAGCGGCGAGCAGGTCGGCATCCCCGGCGTGGGCCGGTCCGGCCGCGGCCCGCGCATCGCACTGATCGGCACAGCCTGCCTCGCCCTCCTCGCCGGCGGAGGCCTGCTGACCTGGAACCACCTGCACAAGCAGAAGACGCAGGAACAGCCCTCTCACGCATCCGGTCTCTCCGATCCCAGCACTTCAGTCTCGCCTGCCGTTGGAGAAAGCGCTCTGACCGCGTTGAATAACGCGAAGAAGAAGAAGGGCTTGTTCGTGATTGGAGTCAAAGACGACCAGCCCGGGATGAGCACAAACATTGGAAACGACCCGCTGCACCCGAATTGGACCGGCGCCGAAATCGAATACGCAAAACTCATCACCGAGCACATGAAAATCCCTAAAGACAATATCCGCTTCCAACCAATTGGGACCGAAAGTCGCGAGGCCGCCCTGGAAAGGGGTTCCGTTCAAATGGTCGTGGGAACTTACGGAATCAATCCAGAGAGACTCAGAAGAGTCGACTTCGCTGGACCCTACTATCAAGCAATTCAAAATGTCATGCTACGGAAGGGAGATGGAAACAATGAAGCATACTTCAGGAATACCAGCGGGATACAGGGATCATCTAAGGCAACTTCAATTTTCGACTTGAGGTCTGAAAATCTCGATGCCCCTCTCTGTACAGTTAAAGCATCAACCTCAGAGGCCCGCCTCAAAGAGCTCGGCTTCACACACGTATCCCCACTAACTGACTACAATAATTGCATGAAGGGCTTGCGGGAGAAAGACGGGAACGGCGAGTATAAATATGATGGAGTGGTTACGGATGAACCCATCTTGGCAGGCTTGAAAAAAGACAGCAACAAAAGAGGCGGAGGGGCGGAGCTCATGATCGCCCGGGACGGATTCGGTACGGAGGAGTACGGAATCGGACTACCGAAAGGCAACCCCACCCTGAAGGGCCAAGTTTGCGAAGCTATTAGGAAAATTAAGAAGGATGGCATGGTGGAGAAACTATATAAGGAAGACGTAACGGGGGTGCCGCTACAGAAGATTCCCGATCCATCCAGGTTTTGCCCTACTCCCAAATCCTGAGCCCCCGATCTCAGCACCCGCCACCCGGCCGCCCGGACTGTGCACCCGGCCCGGAATCGAACGGCATACCAAAGACGGTATCTGCCGAGCACTCGGTTTCAGGTTTCTGGACGAGGAAGACGTGCCCTTCGCCAGTCGAGTCCTACTAACCAACCACTGGGCCATCGATCCTTGCATCGATCTGATCTGAACTGATCTGATAACGGTCCGCAGCACGCCGGGAACCGACTCGGAGCCTCTCCCAAAGCAGGCGTTCATGAAATTCCAATACCCGACTCCACCGTTATGAACCCACGAAGCTGGATAAACGACAAGCAATAGCGCGCGTCAGATGCCCTTCAGAACACGGTCAAGTGCCGCCCGGCCTACAGGTCCCCAGTGCGGCTTGCCGCCGGGAAGGCCTTGATCTCCGTTCTGTCCCATGAGCATCAGGAAGAGGCTCTTCATAGCGGCCAGCCCGCGGGCACGCCGGATCGCCGCCTCGTCTGCACGCGCGTACGTGTCGAAGAACCGTGAGGCCGTGCCCGCGGGCAGCAGCACCCATGCGGCGGCGAGGTCCCACGCCGGATCGCCGGCGAACATGTCACCGAAGTCGACGATGCCCGAGAGCGTTCCGTCCGAGACGACGACGTTCGCGGGATGGAGGTCGCCGTGCACCCACACCGGCGGGCCCTCCCACGCGTGGGCCGCGACGGCGTCGTCCCAGACGGCCCGGACGTCGACAGCGATGTCGTCGGGGGCAACGGCCTGGAAGAAGATCTCGAAGCTGTCCGTGCAGTTTCTGGGATGGGCACCGCGGTCCGTAGAGACCGGCGCCTCGGCGGGCGCCTCCACATGGAGCGCCCGGAGGAAACCCGCCAACGTGTCGGCCGCGTGGGCGCCACGGCTGATCGAGCCGTGATCCAGCGGCTCGCCGGGAACCCACGTCATCACGGTCCAGTGCTTGGGGAAGCGCTCGGACGGTTCACCGAACCGCACCGGGGTCGGCACCGGGAGCGGCAGGCGCGGGGCCAGCACGGGTAGCCACCGCCGCTCCTTGAGCTGGAGCTCCGGAGTAGGGTCCATGCGCTGCATACGCACGGCCAACTCGTCCCCGAGGCGCCACATCTGGTTGCCCCAGCCGCCCGCCACCTCGCGGATGGCCAGCCCGGCAAGGTCTGGATGTTGCTCCTGCAGCAGGTCGCGGACCAGGTCTGCGGTGATCTCGGTGTCGGTCATGCGAAGCCACAGTACCGAGGCGGGGGGAGAGCCGCCGCCGCAACTGCCCCCTCTCCGTCAGGCTCCGGAACCTCGTGAACCCCAGCACCCTCCGCACGCCGATATCGATCAGTTGCCGGCGCTGCCGTCGTCACCGTCGGCCATGTACGAGGTTGTTAGGCTGCCTCGCAGCACTGGCACCGCGCCAGCCAGGACTTGGGGAGCCCGATGGAGCCGATGGACCAACCGCAGGCCGACGACGTGCTCGCTGCGTGGGCGCCGGCAGGGATGGGGCGCATAGTCGTCGTCCTGGGCCGGGGCGTGGTGATCCACAAGGCGATCGTCTCGGGCAAGGCTGGTGCGGTCGGTGTCGCTCGGGGGGTCACGGCGGGAGCAAGCGTGGCTCTGGGCGGAGGTGCCGCGGTCGCGGCGTCCGGACCGAACTCGGTGTACGGCAGCCCGTTCATCGAGAAGGTGCTGCGCAACGGGGTCGAGGGTCTGCTCGCATCGCCACGCAAGACCCTCGTGCCCTGGGACGAGATCGTCTCGGCGGAGTACCGGAAGCTCTTCCTTGGGCGCGGCCGGATGACCATCCGGACCAGGGACGGCGAGCACAAGCTGAAGTTCCTGCAGAACACGTACGTCGCCGGCGACCCGCAGCGCGTGTTCGCTCACTTCCTCGGCCAGCAGTTCACTGCCGGCTAGGCGGATGCCGCCTGCGAGGGCCCTCCGGCCCACCATTGGACCCACGCAAGACGGAACATCCACACAGCGGTCAGACGGTGCCGAACTCTCCGGCCTTGGCGCCTGCCACGAAGGACTCGAACGAAGCGGCGGCGACGTTCAGGACCGGGCCGGCGAGGCTCTTGGAGTCACGTACGGGGACCACGCCATGCGGGGTGACGAGGTTGGTGGCAACCTCAATGCACTGGCCGCCGTTGCCGCTGTACGAGGACTTGAACCAACGGGGGGATTCGGTCGTCACGGGGTGCCCTTTCGCAACTGGTCGATCAAGACGGAACATCCACACAGTGGTCAGACGGCGCCGAACTCTCCTGCCCTGACGCCGGCCACGAAGGAGGCGAACGAAGCGGCGGCGACGTTCAGGACCGGGCCGGCGAGGCTCTTGGAGTCACGTACGGGGACCACGCCATGCTGGGTAACGAGGTTGGTAGCGACCTCGACACACTGGCCACCGTTCTCGCTGAATGAGGACTTGAACCAACGGGGGGATTCGGTCGTCACGGGTTGCCCTTTCGTAACTGGTTAATCATGGCCACGGACGCCGCTCGGGGCAGCGCTTCGGCCTGTAGTTGATGGTAGTCCGTCAACAAGGGCACTACCGATCCGCTGTCCCGCTCCAGGTGACCCCGATTGGCGGACTCCGCGTACGACACGAGCGAGCGGTCCGGCATCGTGAGCAACGTTACCGGCAACGTCATCGGGCGACGAACCCCGATGTCGAACGGGGCAACCTGAAGCACGGTGTTCGGCAGCTCGGCAAACTCCATCAGTCGCACGAACTGTGCGTCCATGAGTGTGCTGCCACCGATGGGACGGAGAAGGCAGCTCTCGTCGAGGACCACAAATACCAGCGGGGACGGCGTTCGTGTCAGCGACGCCTGACGCTGCGCGATCAGGGCAATTCGTTCGTCGGCCTGGTCCCGGGAGGCAACGCCCCGTTTCACAGTGCTGTCTCCGAGCGCTGACGCGTATTCATGTGTCTGGAGCAGACCAGGTATCACACCGACTTCATAGAGCCTGATCTCCACAGCGCGTCCCTCGTGCGCCACGTACTCCGGAAATCCTTCAAGCAGCGCTCTGTACCGGACGGCCCGGCTCTGACGTTGCAGTCGATCTCCGCTTCCGAGGGCTCTGTCAGCACTTGCCGCGAACTGTTGAGTTGGAGTCCGCCGCCCAGTTTCGACGGCGGAAATGTGCGCCCCGGAACACCCGATGCGCTCTGCCAGCTCGTCCTGTGTCCAGCCTCGCTCATCCCTCAAGCTGCGAAGAAGTGCCCCGAACGCCGCGCTGGGCGACCGCTCGGGGTCAAGTTCCTTTCGGTTCACCATCCGATACCCAACTTGCCTGTCGTTCTCCGTAAGTTGAAGACACCCTGACTCTAAGCCACGCTGAACGCCCTTGGTAGTGAAACGACTACAGAGAGGAGCGGAAGTGTCTGAGCAGCAACGCGCCCAACTCCCGCCCGCCGGCACGCTCATGGTGGACAGCAGCCGTAACGACCGCGTCGGGGAGTTCCGAGGAGCCTCCGGCCCCTACTGGTCACTGCGGCCGATCGGCGGGGGTCCCGAGTGGGAAGCCGTCCCCGAATTCATCCGCCCCGCCACCCGCGACGAGCGCCTCCGCGCCCGTACCGCGTACGAGAACGCCAGGAGCCGGGGGGAAGTGGCATGACCTCCAGCAGCGACCCCGAGTGCCGTGAGCGCCGTAAGTGCCGTAAGTGCCGTAAGTGCCAGGAACTCGATCTCGCCGAAGCCGTGGCCCGGCGGGAGAGGGACGAGAGCAGGGCGACCGACTGCCGTGTGCTGCGCAAACGGCATCTGGCCGCCGAGCACGGGGAGCGGTCGTGAAGCGGCACCCGGGTGGGGAGCGTGCCGCGTGACCGGTGCGGGCTACGCGGTGGAGGTCACCGCGACGACCGGGCAGCGCGCCGTGTCGCTCGCCGGGCGGCGCATTCGGCCGGGCCGTGCCGTCGACGGACAGCGAAACGGCCGCGCTCGCCGGGCGGACCGGCGGGCACGGCCGTGGGGAGCGCGAACCCTGGGGTTCGGCCGGGCGGACGCCGGGGATATCGCGGACGAACAACGCCGAACGGCCCCCGGCAGGCTTGTGCCGGGGGCCGTTCACGCTCGTACGGGGGTGCTCAGACGTTGAAGCCCAGCGCGCGCAGCTGCTCGCGGCCGTCGTCCGTGATCTTGTCGGGACCCCACGGCGGCATCCAGACCCAGTTGATCCGCAGCTCGTTGACGATGCCGTCGGTGGCGGACCTCGCCTGGTCCTCGATGACATCGGTCAGCGGGCAGGCCGCCGACGTCAGGGTCATGTCGAGGGTGGCGATGTTCGCGTCGTCCACATGGATGCCGTAGATCAGGCCCAGGTTGACGACATCGATGCCCAGCTCGGGGTCGACGACGTCGTACAGCGCCTCGCGGACCTCCTCCTCGGAGGCCGGCTTGGTGGTGAGAGTCTCGTTTTCGCTCATGCCGTCTTCCCTTCGGACAGCGCCTTCGCCGTCGCGTCTTTCCACGCCATCCAGCTCAGCAGCGCGCATTTGACCCGGGCCGGGTACTTGGAGACGCCGGCGAACGCGACCGCGTCCTCCAGCACCTCCTCCATCGCCTCGTCCGGCTCCAGCTGTCCCTTGGACTGCATCAGTTCCAGGAACGCGGCCTGGATCTTCTGGGCCTCGCCCAGTTCCTTGCCGACCAGCAGTTCGTTCAGCACGGAGGCGCTGGCCTGGCTGATGGAGCAGCCCTGGCCCTCGTAGCTCACATCGGCGATGGTCTCACCGTCGTACCGCACGCGCAGCGTGATCTCGTCACCGCACGTCGGATTGACGTGATGCACCTCGGCGTCGCCGTCCCGCAGGCCACGCCCGTGGGGGTGCTTGTAGTGGTCCAGGATCACTTCCTGGTACATGGAATCAAGCTTCACCAGTCAACCCTCGCCGCTGTCTAACCGAAAAAGTTCCGGACGTGTTCCAGACCGTCCACCAGGGCGTCGACCTCGGCGGGCGTGGAGTACAGATAGAACGACGCTCGCGTCGTCGCAGGAATTCCGTACCGCAGGCAGACCGGCCGTGCGCAGTGGTGTCCGACCCGGACGGCGAGGCCCTGCTCGTCGAGTACCTGGCCCACGTCGTGCGGGTGGATGTCGCCGAGCGTGAAGGAGATCGTGGCCCCGCGGTCCTCGGCGGTGGCCGGACCGATGATCCTGAGGTCCGGGACCTCCAGGAGCCGCTTCACCGCGTACTCGGTGATCGCCTGCTCGTGGCGGTGGATGTTCTCCATGCCGATCGCCGAGAGGTAGTCCACGGCCGCGCCGAGGCCGACGGCCTGGGCGATCGGGGGCGTACCGGCCTCGAACTTGTGCGGCGCCGGGGCGTACGTCGACGAGTGCATCGACACGGTCTCGATCATCTCGCCGCCGCCGAGGAACGGCGGCAGGTCCTCCAGGAGCTCCTGCCGTCCCCAGAGCACACCGATGCCGGTCGGTCCGACCATCTTGTGGCCGGTGAAGGCCACGAAGTCGGCCTGCAGCGCCTGCACGTCGAGCACCATGTGCGGGGCCGCCTGCGAGGCGTCGATGCAGACCAGGGCGCCGACTTCCTGGGCGCGACGGACGATCTGCTCGACCGGGTTGATCGTGCCCATGATGTTCGAGACCAGCGTGAAGGAGACGATCTTCGTCTTCTCGGTGATGATCTCGTTGATGTTGGACAGGTCGAGCCGGCCGTCGTCGGTGATGCCGAACCACTTCAGCTTCGCGCCGGTGCGCTGCGAGAGCAGCTGCCACGGCACGATGTTGGAGTGGTGCTCCATCTCCGTGATGACGATCTCGGTCTCGTGGTCGACCCGGTAGGGCTCGTCGGCCCAGCCGAGCATGTTGGCCACGAGGTTGAGCGACTCCGAGGCGTTCTTGGTGAAGATCACCTCGTTGCGGCTGGGCGCGTTGATGAACGCCGCGACCTTGTCACGGGCGCCTTCGTACAGCGCCGTGGCCTCTTCCGCGAGCACGTGCACGCCGCGGTGGACGTTGGCGTTGTGCCGCTCGTAGTACTCGTTGAGGGCATCGAGCACCTGGCGCGGCTTCTGCGAGGTCGCCGCGTTGTCCAGGTACACGATCTTCTTGCCGTCGTGGACCGTGCGGTCCAGGATCGGGAAGTCCTTGCGGATCGCCTCGGTGTCGAGGAGGCCGGAGAGCCCCTGTCGGGCGTCAGTCACGCGGAAGCGCCACCCTTCGTGTAGGCCTCGTAGCCCTCGTTCTCCAGCTTGTCGGCGAGCTCGGCGCCGCCGGACGCGGCGATGCGGCCGTTGGCGAAGACGTGCACGAAGTCGGGCTTGATGTACTTGAGGATGCGCGTGTAGTGCGTGATCAGCAGCGTGCCGACCTCGCCGGACTCGCGGACCCGGTTGACGCCCTCGGAGACGGTCTTCAGCGCGTCGACGTCCAGACCGGAGTCCGTCTCGTCGAGGATCGCCATCTTCGGCTTGAGGAGCTCCAGCTGAAGGATCTCGTGGCGCTTCTTCTCACCGCCGGAGAAGCCCTCGTTCACGTTGCGCT
Organism: Streptomyces sp. NPDC048671; assembly: GCF_055587045.1. Classification (NCBI taxonomy): domain Bacteria; kingdom Bacillati; phylum Actinomycetota; class Actinomycetes; order Kitasatosporales; family Streptomycetaceae; genus Streptomyces; species Streptomyces sp. NPDC048671. The sequence continues at coordinate 122,635 of NZ_JBVJHB010000001.1, forward strand.
CGGCGAAGGCGGGGTCCATGTGGAGCTCGGACATCGCCTCCTTGACCTCCTTCACCCAGGTACGCAGCTTGGGGGCCTCGCCGCGGACGGCGGTGGCGGAGGTGCGCAGGAAGTTGGAGACCGAGACACCGGGGATCTCGACCGGGTACTGCATGGCGAGGAAGAGACCGGCGCGGGCGCGCTCGTCGACGGTCATCTCCAGGACGTTCTCGCCGTCCAGGGTCACCGTGCCGCTGGTGACCGTGTACTTGGGGTGGCCCGCGAGGGAGTACGCGAGGGTGGACTTGCCGGACCCGTTGGGGCCCATGATGGCGTGGGTCTCGCCCTGCTTCACGGTCAGGTCGACGCCCTTGAGGATCTCCTTCGTGGCGTTGTCGGCCTCGACGGTGACGTGCAGGTCGTGGATTTCAAGCGTTGCCATGGGTGACTCAGGTCTCCTGGGTGACGGAGACGAGCACATCGTCCCCTTGGATCTTGACGGGGTATACGGGGACGGGGCGCGTCGCGGGAAGGCCGGACGGCTTGCCGGTGCGCAGGTCGAAGCTCGATCCGTGCAGCCAGCACTCGATCATGCAGTCCTCGACCTCGCCCTCGGACAGTGAGACGTTCGCGTGCGAGCAGATGTCGTTGATCGCGAACACCTCGCCCTCGGTGCGGATGACGGACACCGGCGTGCCGTCGAGCTCCACCCGCTTGGGGGTGTCGTCCTCCAGCTCGCTCAGCGCACAGGCTTTGACGAAGGCCATCAGACCGACGCCTTCAGCTCGGTCTCGATCTTGTCGAGGAGACGGGCTTCGACGTCCGGCAGGCCGATCTGCTGGACCAGCTCGGCGAAGAAGCCGCGCACGACGAGGCGGCGGGCCTCCTCGGCGGGGATGCCGCGGGACTGGAGGTAGAACAGCTGCTCGTCGTCGAAGCGGCCGGTCGCGGAGGCGTGGCCGGCGCCGACGATCTCGCCGGTCTCGATCTCCAGGTTCGGCACCGAGTCGACCCGCGCACCGTCGGTGAGAACCAGGTTGCGGTTCATCTCGTAGGTGTCGGTGCCCTCGGCGCTGGCCTGGATCAGGACGTCACCGATCCACACGGCGTGCGCGCCGTCGCCCTGCAGCGCGCCCTTGTAGGCCACGTTGGACTTGCAGTGCGGGGCGTTGTGGTCGACCAGGAGGCGGTGCTCCTGGTGCTGGCCCTTGTCGGTGAAGTACAGGCCGAAGAGCTCGGCCTCGCCGCCGGGGCCCGCGTAGGCGATCCGCGGGTGGAGCCGGACGACGTCGCCGCCGAAGGTGACGACGATGGACTTGAAGGAGGCGTCCCGGCCGACCAGCGCGTTGTGCTGGCCGACGTGGACGGCGTTCTCGTCCCAGTCCTGGACGGAGACGACGGTCAGCTTCGCACCGTCGCCGAGGACGTAGTCGATGTTGGCGGCGAGCACCGCGTCGCCGGTGTGGTCGATGACGACGACGGCCTCGGCGAAGGCGCCCAGGGTGATGACCTGGTGGCCGTAGGCCACGCCGCCCTCGCCGTGCACCGCGATCCGGATCGGCTCGGTGAGCACGGCTTCCTTGTCGACGGTGACGACGGAGGCCTGCTCGAAGGACGAGTAGGCCTGTGCGGCCACCCGGTCCACCGGGGTGCCGGCCTTGCCGAGGCGGGCGTCGTCGCGGCCGACGGTCTCGACCGTGACGCCCGAGGGCGCCTCGATCGCGACCTTCACACCGCCGCCGTTGGCGACGGCCGTGCCGTCGTGCAGCCCGCGCAGCCGCTCCAGCGGCGTGAACCGCCACTCCTCCTCGCGGCCGTGCGGGACCGGGAAGTCCGCGACGTCGAAGGACGGGGGCGCGCTCATGCGCGTGGCGACGGTCGACTCGGCGGCCACCGCGATGGAGCCGGCGGTGGTGGAGCCCGCCGGAATATTCTGAGCCTCAGCCATGGCTGTCGTAGTGCTCTCTTTCTCAGTCAGACAGATGTCAGGGGGATTCGGTCGCCGGCGTACTAGCCGACCGAACCCTCCATCTGCAGCTCGATCAGCCGGTTGAGCTCAAGGGCGTACTCCATCGGGAGTTCCTTCGCGATCGGCTCGACGAAGCCGCGCACGATCATCGCCATCGCCTCGAACTCGGTCATGCCGCGGCTCATCAGGTAGAAGAGCTGGTCCTCGGAGACCTTGGAGACGGTCGCCTCGTGCCCCATCGACACGTCGTCCTCGCGGACGTCGACGTAGGGGTAGGTGTCGGAGCGCGAGATCGTGTCGACCAGCAGCGCGTCGCACAGGACGTTGGACTTCGCGCCCGGCGCGCCCTCGCCGATCTCGATCAGACCGCGGTAGGAGGTGCGGCCGCCGCCTCGTGCCACCGACTTGGAGACGATGTTGGACGAGGTGTTCGGGGCCATGTGGACCATCTTGGCGCCGGCGTCCTGGTGCTGGCCCTCGCCCGCGAAGGCGATGGACAGGGTCTCGCCCTTGGCGTGCTCGCCCATCAGGTAGATGGCCGGGTACTTCATGGTGACCTTGGAGCCGATGTTGCCGTCGACCCACTCCATGGTCGCGCCCTCGTAGGCGACGGCGCGCTTGGTCACCAGGTTGTAGACGTTGTTCGACCAGTTCTGGATCGTCGTGTAGCGGCAGCGGCCGCCCTTCTTCACGATGATCTCGACGACCGCGGAGTGCAGCGAGTCCGAGGAGTAGATCGGCGCGGTGCAGCCCTCGACGTAGTGGACGTAGGCGTCCTCGTCGACGATGATCAGCGTCCGCTCGAACTGGCCCATGTTCTCCGTGTTGATACGGAAGTAGGCCTGGAGCGGGATCTCGACGTGCACGCCCTTCGGCACGTAGATGAACGAGCCACCGGACCACACGGCCGTGTTCAGCGAGGCGAACTTGTTGTCACCGACGGGGATGACGGTGCCGAAGTACTCCCTGAAGAGCTCCGGGTGCTCCTTCAGCGCGGTGTCGGTGTCCATGAAGATGACACCCTGCGCCTCCAGCTCCTCGTTGATCTGGTGGTAGACGACCTCGGACTCGTACTGCGCGGCGACACCGGCGACGAGGCGCTGCTTCTCCGCCTCCGGGATACCGAGCTTGTCGTACGTGTTCTTGATGTCCTCGGGCAGGTCCTCCCAGGACTCCGCCTGCTTCTCCGTCGAGCGCACGAAGTACTTGATGTTGTCGAAGTCGATGCCCGACAGGTCCGAGCCCCAGTTCGGCATGGGCTTCTTGCCGAAGAGCTTGAGGCCCTTGAGCCGCAGCTTCAGCATCCACTCGGGCTCGTTCTTCTTGTCCGAGATGTCGCGGACGACAGCCTCGGAGAGGCCGCGCTTGGCCGTCGCGCCTGCCGCGTCGGAGTCGGCCCAGCCGAATTCGTACGTGCCCAGGCCATCGAGCTCAGGGTGGGCAGTCTCCGTAGGGAGCGTCATGCGGGGTTCCTCCCGGACTTGCTTGTGGATGCTGAATCAGTCGTCTGTGAAGTGGGGTGACCGCTGCGCGGGATGTAGGTCGTGCACACCCCGTCGCCGTGGGCGATGGTGGCGAGACGCTGCACATGGGTCCCCAGGAGACTGGAGAAGATCTCCGTCTCCGCCTCGCACAGCTGCGGGTACTGCTCGGCGACGTGTGCGACCGGGCAGTGGTGCTGGCACAGCTGCTCGCCCTGCTGCGGGGCCGGCGCGCTACGCGCCGTAGCAGCGTACCCGTCGGCGGACAAGGCCTTGGCCAAGGCCTCCGTACGGGTCTCGGGGTCCGCGGCGTCGATCGCCGCGCGATAGGAAGCCACCTGGTCGGCGGCCCTGGCACGGGCGAACGCCATGACCGCTCCGTCGCCCGCGGTCTCGGCGATCCAGCGCAGGGCGTCCGCGGCGAGCTCGTCGTAGGACTGGTCGAAGGCGTCCCGGCCGCAGTCGGTCAGGGCGAACACCTTGGCCGGACGGCCACGGGTCCGCGCCCCGTACACCCGCTGCTCGCGGGCCTCCACGACATCGTCGGATACGAGGGCGTCGAGCTGACGGCGGACGGCGGCCTGGGTGAGCCCCAGGCGCTTCGCGAGATCGGCGGCGGTGGACGGGCCGTGGTCCAGGACGGAGCGCGCGATCCGGTTGCGCGTCGAGCGCTCACCGGTCGCGAGTTCCTCCTGCGGAGCCTCGCCAACGTATTTCACAACGCCATTGTTGCGTAATTCATCCGGCCCTGACAACCACGGTCCGAAACGATCTCCCGTGGAATCAATCACTTAGGGTCACCTAATCAAGCCCCGGGACGGGGGCCCCGGAGGCGGCTGCCTAGACTTACCGCCCATGAAGAGCGAGCCCGCCCCACCCCCGTCCGGCCCGGCTGTCCAGGTCCGTGGCCTGGTGAAGCGGTACGGCGACCGTACGGCGGTGGACGGCCTCGACCTGTGCGTGGACGCCGGTGCGGTCACCGCGGTCCTCGGCCCCAACGGCGCCGGGAAGACCACCACGATCGAGACATGCGAGGGGTACCGCCGTCCGGATGAGGGGACGGTCCGGGTCCTCGGTCTCGACCCCGTCACCGACGCGGCGCGGCTGCGCCCCCGGATCGGCGTGATGCTCCAGTCCGGCGGCGTCTACTCCGGCGCACGCGCCGACGAGATGCTCCGCCACACTGCGAAACTCCACGCCCACCCGCTGGACGTGGACGCCCTGATCGAGCGCCTGGGGCTGGGCGGCTGCGGCCGCACCACCTACCGCCGGCTCTCCGGCGGCCAGCAGCAGCGGCTCGCCCTCGCGATGGCCGTCGTCGGCCGCCCCGAGCTGGTCTTCCTCGACGAGCCGACCGCGGGCCTCGACCCGCAGGCCCGCCGCTCCACCTGGGACCTCGTACGGGAACTGCGCGGCGACGGCGTGTCCGTCGTGCTCACCACCCACTTCATGGACGAGGCCGAGGAGCTCGCCGACGACGTCGCGATCATCGACGCGGGCCGGCTCGTCGCCCAGGGCAGCCCGGAGACGCTCTGCCGCGGCGGCGCCGAGAACACCCTGCGCTTCACCGGCCGCCCCGGTCTCGATCTCGGCTCCCTGCTGAAGGCACTGCCCGACGGAACGGAGGCGGTCGAGCTCGGCACGGGCGCGTACCGCATCACCGGCCAGGTCGACCCGCAGCTGCTGGCCACCGTCACCTCCTGGTGCGCGCAGAACGGCGTGATGCCCTCCGGTATCTCCGTCGAGCGCCACACCCTGGAGGACGTCTTCCTGGAACTGACCGGAAAGGAGCTGCGCGCATGAGCGCCGGTACGTACACCCCCCGGCCGGGCGCGGCCCCGCTGCCCCGCATGATCGCCGCGCAGACCGCGCTGGAGACGCGGATGCTGCTGCGCAACGGCGAGCAGCTGCTGCTGACGGTGGTCATCCCGACGCTGCTGCTGGTCCTGTTCAGCGCGGTCGACATCGTGGACACCGGCTCGGGCGCGTCGGTCGACTTCCTGACCCCCGGCATCCTCGCGCTCGCCGTGATGTCCACGGCCTTCACCGGCCAGGCCATCGCCACCGGCTTCGAGCGGCGCTACGGGGTGCTCAAGCGGCTCGGCGCCTCCCCGCTGCCCCGCTGGGCGCTGATGACCGCCAAGACCCTCGCCGTGCTGGTCACCGAGGTGCTCCAGGTGGCGCTGCTCACGGTGATCGCCTTCGCGCTGGGCTGGTCGCCGCACGGCAACCCGTTCGCCGTCCTGCTGCTGCTCGTCCTGGGCACCGCCGCGTTCTCCGGGCTCGGCCTGCTGATGGCCGGGACGCTGAAGGCGGAGGCGACCCTCGCCGCGGCCAACCTGGTCTTCCTGCTGCTGCTGGTCGGCGGCGGGGTCATCGTGCCGCTGGACAAGTTCCCGGACGGTGTCCAGTCGGTGCTGGGGCTGCTGCCGATCGCGGCCCTCTCCGACGGCCTGCGGGACGTCCTCCAGCACGGTGCGGCGATGCCGTGGGGCGACCTCGGCATCCTGGCCGTGTGGGCGGTGCTGGGCCTGGGCGCGGCGGCGCGCTTCTTCCGCTGGGAGTGACCCGGGACACGCGACAGGTCATGGTTCGTCCCCCTCGTGAAAGCTTGCACAAGCGGCCGCCTACGATGGTCCCCGTGCCCAAGCTGACCCGAGCCGAAGTCGCTCAAGCCGTGCGAAACCCGCTTCAGTACATCGCCGATCGCTGGACGCCGTCCCCCCGGACCGTCCGGCGTGCCGCCCTGGCATCCGTCGTGCTGGCCATGGTGATCATCGTGGCCGGCGGTGCGGTCCGGCTGACCGGTTCCGGTCTCGGCTGCCCGACCTGGCCCAAGTGCTCCGACGACTCGCTGACGGCGACGAGCGAGATGGGCCTGCACGGCGCCATCGAGTTCGGCAACCGGATGCTCACGTACGTCCTGTGTGCCGTTGTCGGCTGGGCGATCATCGCCGCCCGGTCCGCGAAGCCCCGGCGGCGCAGTCTCACCCGGCTCGGCTGGGCGCAGTTCTGGGTGGTGATGGGCAACGCGGTGCTGGGTGGCGTCGTCGTACTCGTCGGCCTGAACCCGTACACCGTCGCGGCGCACTTCCTGCTGGCCACCGCACTCCTCACGATCGCCCTGCTGACCTGGCACCGCGTCGGGGAGGGCGACACCGCGCCCCGTCCGCTGGTCGGCAAGGCGGTCTCGCAGCTGACCTGGCTGCTGGTGGTGGCGGCCGGGCTGCTGATCGCGGTCGGCACGGTGGTCACGGGGGCCGGCCGGCACGCCGGGGACTCCAGCGACGTCCACCGCATCCCGATCGACTGGAAGATGATCGCGCAGCTGCACGCCGATCTCGCCTGGGTCGTGGTGGCACTGACCGTCGCGCTCTGGTTCGTCCTGAAGGCCGTCGACGCGCCCATCGGCCCGCTGCACCGTGCCCGGGACCTCTTCCTGATCCTGATGGCGCAGGGTGTGATCGGGTACGTCCAGTACTTCACGGACACGCCGGAGATCCTCGTCGGGCTGCACATGTTCGGCTCGTGCCTGGTGTGGATCGGGGTGCTGCGCGTCCTGCTGTCGCAGCGCGAGCGGCCGGTGGCCGTCGCCGAGGTGCCCGGCCCGGCGGCCGAGCAGCCGGAGCCCGCGACGGCCTGAACCCCGGCGCCGAAACGTGAACGGTCCCCGCCGGGGCGCTCACCATTCGGCGAACGATCCGTCGTCGTGCCGCCACACCGGGTTGCGCCAGGCGTGTCCGGAACGGCTCGCCGCGCGGACGGCGTTCTCGTCCACGGTGATGCCGAGCCCCGGCCGGTCGGTGCGCCGGGCGTGGCCGGCGTCGAAGCGGTACGGCTCGGTGTCCACGACGTAACTCAGCAGGTCGGCGTCCTTGTTGTAGTGGATGCCCCGGCTCTGCTCCTGGATGAGGAAGTTCGGGGTGGCGAACGCGATCTGGAGACTGGCCGCCAGCGCGATGGGGCCCAGCGGGCAGTGCGGGGCGAGCTGCACCCCGAAGGTGTCGGCGAGCGAGCCGATGCGGTGGACCTCGGAGATGCCCCCGGCGTGCGAGAGGTCCGGCTGGGCGACCGCGATCCCGGCCGTCAGCGCGGGCAGGAACTCGGCGCGCCCGTAGAGCCGTTCGCCGGTGGCGATGGGGACGGAGGTGGCGGCGGTGAGGGCGGGCAGCAGATGTCCCTGCTCGGGCAGGAGGGGTTCCTCCACGAACAGCGGGTGCAGCGCCTCGACGGCGTGCAGGACCCGGCGGGCCCCGGCCGGTCCGAATCTGCCGTGCATGTCGATGGCGACGTCGCGGCCGGGGCCGAGCACGTCGCGGACGGCGGCGACCCGTTCGACGACGGCGGCGGTCTCGGCGGGCGTTGCCAGCGGTGAGGTGCGGCCGGCCGCGTTCATCTTGACGGCGGTGAAGCCGGCCTCGACCTGGGCGGTGACCTCCTCGGCGAGGCGGGCGGGTTCGTCGCCGCCGACCCAGGCGTAGACCCGGACCCGGTCGCGCACGGGACCGCCGAGCAGGGCGTGGACGGGGGCGCCGTACGTCTTCCCGGCGATGTCCCACAGCGCCTGGTCGATTCCGGCGACGGCGCTGGAGAGCACCGGGCCGCCCCGGTAGAAGCCGCCCTTGCTGAGCACCTGCCAGTGGTCCTGGATACGCAGCGGGTCCCGGCCGATCAGGTATTCGGCGAGGACGTCCACGGCGGCCCTGACGACCTCGGCGCGGCCCTCGACGACGGGTTCGCCCCAGCCGACGACGCCCTCGTCGGTCTCGATCCGGCAGAACAGCCAGCGCGGCGGGACGAGGAAGGTCTCGATACGGGTGATCTTCACCGTTTCACGGTCCCCTCGTCGGTGCCGGCGGCGGTGACATGTACGTCCGCGGTCCCCTCGTCGGTGCCGGAGGCGGTGACCTGTGTGTCCGCGGCCCCTTCGTCGGTGCCGGAGGTGCCATGGACGTCCGCGGTGCCGTGGGCCCGGTCGAGGTCGCGTACGGCCTGGTCGAGCAAGGCCCGCATGGCGTGCTCGGCGGCGGCCGGGTCCCGGTCGCGGACGGCGTCCAGGACGGCTCGGTGGCTCGGGACCGGGTCCTCGCCGTGCTGGGAGCTGTGCACGATCTCGTCGCGGTGGGCGAGGCCGGACTCGATGACCATCTCCATGCGTTCCAGCAGTTCGTTGTGGGTGGCCGCGAGGAGGGCGCGGTGGAAGGCGAGGTCCGCCTCGACCGCGTGGGCGGGGCCGCCCTCCTGCTCGCCCATCGCGGTGATCGCGGCTTCGAGGACGGCCAGGTCCGCGTCGGTGCGGCGGTCGGCGGCCAGCCGGACGGCGGCCGGTTCGACGATGCCGCGGACCTCGCCCAGGTTGCGCAGGAGTGCCAGGTCGACGCCCGGTCCGGTGCCGCCGGCGAACTGCCAGCGCAGTACGTCCGCGTCGAGCAGGTTCCAGTCCGCGCGGGCCCTGACGAAGGTGCCGCGCTTCTGGCGGGCGTCCACGATCCCCTTGGCCGCGAGGACCTTCAGGGACTCGCGCAGGGCGGTCAGGCTGACGTCAAGCTCGCCCTGGAGCGCCACGAGGTCGAGTGTCGCCCCTTCGGGGATCTCGCCGCTCAGGACCCGGCGCGCGAGAGTCTCCACGGTCTGGCCGTGCACTCCGCGGCGCGCGTATGGCGTCATGTCCGTGTGCCTTTCTGCTGTGCGACGGGATACGGCGGGGGTCAGGCCGAGGCCTTGACGACGGACCAGCCGCCGTCCACGAGCAGGCTCGATCCGGTGATGTAGGACGCTTCGTCGGCGGCGAGGAAGGCGATGGCCGCGGCCGCCTCCTCGGGGGTGCCGAACCGGCCCGCGGCGGTCTCGGCGACGGTCTTGCGGCGGTCCTCCTCCCCCACCCGGTCCCAGGCCCCGGTGAGGATGGGACCCGGCAGTACGGCGTTGACCCGCACCTCGGGCCCGTACTCCACCGCGAGCTGTCCGCACAGCGACAGCAGCGCGCCCTTGGACGCGGCGTAGGCGGGGTGTCCGGGGATGCCCTTGTGGGCGTGGACCGAGGAGGTCAGCACCGCGGCGCCGCGCTGTGCGCGCAGGTCGGGCAGGACCGCCCGGAAGCCGAGGAAGGTGCCGGTGAGGTTGACCGCGAGCTGCCGCTCCCAGGAGGCGAGGGTCATCTCGTGGGCGGGGGTGACATCGACCGTGTAGGCGTTGCTCACCAGGACGCCGACGGGGCCGAAGGTGTGCGCGGCGGCCACGGCCCGCTGCCAGTCGCCCTCGTCGGAGACGTCCGTGCGGACGAAGCGGGCCCGGCCGCCCCCGGCGCGGATGCCTTCGGCGACGCTCTCGCCGGGGCCTTCCGCGATGTCCGCGAGGATCACCGCGGCGCCCTCCGCGGCGAGCCGTTCGGCGGTGGCCGCGCCGATGCCCGAGGCGGCTCCGGTGACCACGGCCACCTTGTCGGCGAAGCGGGGGTTTGCGTTCATGGTGCGGGTCGGCTCCTCGGGTTCAGCGATGCTGTCGTGACTCCAGTCACGATCTGTTGCCCGGCCGGGACCGTCAAGATTAATTACTAATTAAGTGAAACTCGGGTTCGCCGGTGGGCGGGCACGGAAACGGCGGAGGCCGGTCGGACTGATGCCCGACCGGCCTCCGCCGCGGTGTCTGTTCGGCCTGTGCGGCCCGTTCGGCCTGTGCAACCCGTTCGGCCTGCTCGGCCTGCTCGGCCTGCTCGGCCCTTCGGCCCTCAGCCCTTGTTGGCCGGGCCGCCGACCTGGATGCCGGCCATCCGCGTCCACTCGTACGGGCCCGTGCGCACCTTGGCGGCGAACTCGCCGTCGAAGGACTCGTGCATCGTGATCCCGGACTTCCGCGCGGCGCTCTCGGCGACCGCGTACGACGGGGCGACCAGATCGCCCCAGCCGCCGTCCTCGCCGACGAGGACGATGCGGGTGCCCGTCTGTCCGAGGTAGGCGAGCTGCCCCTCGGCGCCGCCGTGGGCCTTCGCGAAGGCACCGATCTGCTTGGCGAGGCGCGCCGCCCTGCGCTCCGCGCGCGCCGCCCGCCTGCCGTCCACCTGCTGGGTCTCAGCCGTCTCTGCCATGGACAGGATGCTACCGACGGGTAGTACAACTGGCGACGGGCGGGGCGCGTGGCGTGGGCCACGCACCCCGCCCGTCGGCGGAGGTCGAAGGGGCGGACTACCTCAGGAAGGGGTCCACCGCGACGGCGACGAACAGCAGCGACACATAGGTGATCGACCAGTGGAACAGCCGCATCTCCTTGAGCTTGGCCCCGGCGGCGCCGGCCTTGGCGCGGCTCTGCAGGCCGTGCGCCTCCCAGAGCCAGAAGCCGCCGGTGAGCACGGCCACCACCGTGTAGAACCAGCCGGTGTAGCCCAGCGGGGTCAGCAGCAGCGAGACGATGACCATGACCCAGCTGTAGAGCACGATCTGGCGGGCGACCACCCGGTTGGTGGCGACGACCGGAAGCATCGGGACACCGACCCGCGCGTAGTCGTCCTTCACCTTCATGGAGAGCGGCCAGTAGTGCGGCGGCGTCCAGAAGAAGATGACGGCGAAGAGGATCACCGCGGCCCAGGACACCGAGTTCGTCACGGCCGACCAGCCGATGAGGACCGGCATGCAGCCCGCGATACCGCCCCAGACGATGTTCTGCGAGGTGCGGCGCTTCAACAGCATCGTGTACACGACGACGTAGAAGAGCAGGGCGCCGAGCGACAGTGCCGCCGACAGCCAGTTCACCAGCAGACCGAACCAGGCCGTCGAGATCACCGCGAGGGCGATACCGAAGGCCAGGCACTCGCGCGGGCTCACCATGCCGGTGACCAGCGGTCGCTGCGACGTACGGTCCATCAACGCGTCGATGTCGCGGTCGATGTACATGTTCAGTGCATTGGCACCGCCGGCGGACAGGTAGCCGCCGATGGTGGTAGTGAGCACGAGCCACAGGTCGGGTACACCCTGAGCGGCCAGGAACATCACTGGAACAGTGGTGATCAGCAACAGCTCGATGATCCGAGGCTTGGTCAGTGCCACGAATGCCTTGACACGGGCCCCGAATGGGCGATGGCCCCCTGGGCTCGGAGTCAAGGCGACCCCTGCGGGTCGGGACTCGACGGCCGTCACGCACACCCCTGACAGAGAAATCCCAGCAAGCTCCGGGCGTGAAGGCCCGGTAAAGACTTGCGCGAACCAGTCCACTGTAGACGTTGAGGACATGCCGTCCTTCGCGGGGGTGGGGTCGTGTTGATGTGGCGTGGAGGGCCGTTGCGGCACCTGCGCGCAGGGCCTGGCTCATCCAGGTGACACGCCGGGATTCGCGGGCGCCCGGAGGACCCGCCCGGGGGTGTTCCGGAGCACCTCAGGAGTGGGTCCCGGCGCTCATCGGAGTGGCGCATCGGTGAGCCTGTGCGCTCATACGGGAGGCGAATCCGGCGGACCGCCCGCACCCTGGGATTTACCGGAAATCGCGGGTTGCGACGAGGGTAGGCTCGATAGTGCCCGGTGCGGTCACAGCCACCGGTTTACAACAGTGGAGAGGAGCCCTGACTCAGGGTGAGCACCAAGCCGACCACCACAGACCTCCAGTGGACCGAATTGGACCAGCGGGCCGTGGACACCGTCCGCGTTCTCGCCGCGGACGCCGTACAGAAGGTCGGAAACGGCCACCCGGGTACGGCCATGAGCCTGGCTCCCGCCGCGTACACCCTCTTCCAGAAGGTGATGCGGCACGACCCCGCCGACGCGGAGTGGACCGGCCGTGACCGGTTCGTGCTCTCGGTGGGCCACAGCAGCCTGACCCTCTACATCCAGCTCTACCTGGCCGGGTACGGCCTGGAGCTGGAGGACCTCGAAGCCTTCCGCACCTGGGGCTCGAAGACTCCTGGCCACCCGGAGTACGGCCACACCACGGGCGTGGAGACGACCACCGGTCCGCTGGGCCAGGGTGTCGCGAACGCCGTGGGCATGGCCATGGCCTCCCGCTACGAGCGCGGCCTGTTCGACCCCGAGGCGGCCCCCGGCACCTCCCCGTTCGACCACATGATCTGGGCCGTCGCCGGTGACGGCTGCCTCCAGGAGGGCATCTCCGCGGAGGCGTCCTCGCTGGCCGGGCACCAGAAGCTGGGCAACCTGGTCCTCCTGTGGGACGACAACCACATCTCCATCGAGGGCGACACGGAGACCGCGGTCTCCGAGGACACCCTCAAGCGCTACGAGGCCTACGGCTGGCACGTCCAGCGTGTCGCGCAGCTGCCCAGCGGTGACCTGGACCCGGCGGGTCTGTACGAGGCGCTCCTGGCCGCGAAGGCCGAGACCACCCGCCCGTCGTTCATCGCGGCCCGCTCGATCATCGCGTGGCCCGCTCCGCACGCCCAGAACACCGAGGCCGCGCACGGCTCGGCCCTCGGCGCCGACGAGGTCGCCGCGACCAAGAAGGTCCTCGGCTTCGACCCGGAGAAGTCCTTCCAGGTCGCCGACGAGGTCATCGCGCACACCCGTGAGGCGCTGGACCGCGGCCGTGAGGCCAAGGCCGTGTGGGAGAAGACCTTCGCCGCCTGGCGCACCGCGAACCCGGAGCGCGCCGCCGAGTTCGACCGCATCCGCGCGGGCGAGCTGCCCAAGGGCTGGGAGGACAGCCTTCCGGTCTTCGAGACCGGCAAGGGTGTCGCCACCCGCGCCGCCTCCGGCAAGGTGCTCCAGGCGCTCGGCGAGATCGTGCCCGAGCTGTGGGGCGGCTCCGCCGACCTCGCGGGCTCGAACAACACCACGATCGACAAGACGTCGTCGTTCCTCCCGGTCGGCAATCCGCTGCCGGGCGCCGACCCGTACGGGCGCACGATCCACTTCGGCATCCGCGAGCACGCCATGGCCGCCGCCATGAACGGCATCGCGCTGCACGGCAACACCCGCGTCTACGGCGGCACCTTCCTGGTGTTCTCCGACTACATGCGCAACGCCGTGCGCCTGTCCGCGCTGATGCACGCACCCGTGACGTACGTGTGGACGCACGACTCCATCGGCCTCGGCGAGGACGGCCCGACCCACCAGCCGGTGGAGCACCTGGCCTCGCTGCGCGCGATCCCGGGCCTGAACATCGTCCGCCCGGCCGACGCCAACGAGACCACGATCGCCTGGCGCGAGATCCTGCGCCGCTACACCAAGGTGTTCGGCAAGGGCGCCCCGCACGGCCTGGCGCTGACCCGCCAGGGCGTGCCGACGTACGGGGCGAACGAGAACGCGGCCAAGGGCGGCTACGTCCTCTTCGACGCGCAGACGCCCGACGGGCACGTCGCGACGCCGCAGCTGATCCTGATCGGCACCGGTTCCGAGGTACAGCTCGCCGTCGGGGCGCGCGAGGAGCTGCAGGCGGCCGGCATCCCGACCCGGGTGGTCTCGATGCCGTGTGTCGAGTGGTTCGAGGAGCAGGACCAGGCGTACAAGGACAGCGTCCTGCCGCCGTCCGTGAAGGCACGCGTGGCCGTCGAGGCGGGCATCGCGCTGACCTGGTACCGGTACGTCGGAGACGCCGGCCGGATCGTCTCGCTGGAGCACTTCGGTGCCTCGGCGGACGCCAAGGTCCTCTTCCGCGAGTTCGGCTTCACCGCCGAGCACGTTGCCGCCGCCGCCCGGGAATCTCTCGCGGCCGCCGCACGCTGACGCCGTTATACGACTAGTAGGAGATGCAATTCTCATGACAGACGCACTCAAGCGCCTCTCCGACGAGGGCGTGGCGATCTGGCTCGATGACCTGTCGCGCAAGCGGATCACCTCGGGCAACCTGGCCGAGCTGATCGACCAGCAGCACGTGGTGGGCGTCACCACCAACCCCTCGATCTTCCAGAAGGCGATCTCGCACGGCGACGGTTACGAGCAGCAGCTCACCGACCTCGCCACCCGCAAGGTCACGGTCGACGAGGCCATCCGCATGATCACGACGGCGGACGTCCGTGACGCCGCCGACATCCTGCGTCCGGTCTTCGACAGCACGGACGGCCAGGACGGCCGGGTCTCCATCGAGGTCGACCCGCGCCTGGCGCACCACACGGATGCCACCGTCGCCGAGGCCAAGCAGCTGGCCTGGCTGGTGGACCGGCCGAACACGCTCATCAAGATCCCGGCGACGAAGGCCGGCCTGCCGGCGATCACCGAGGTCATCGGCAGGGGCATCAGCGTCAACGTCACGCTGATCTTCTCGCTGGAGCGCTACCGCGAGGTCATGGACGCCTACCTGGCGGGCCTGGAGAAGGCGAAGGCCACGGGCCTGGACCTCTCCAAGATCTACTCGGTGGCCTCGTTCTTCGTCTCCCGTGTCGACACCGAGATCGACAAGCGGCTCGACGCGATCGGCAGCGACGCGGCCAAGGCCGCCAAGGGCAAGTCCGCCCTCGCCAACGCGCGCCTGGCCTACGAGGCGTACGAGGAGGTCTTCGGCGGCGAGCGCTGGGCGGCCCTCGACAAGGCGCGGGCCAATAAGCAGCGTCCGCTGTGGGCCTCCACCGGCGTCAAGGACCCGTCCCTCAAGGACACCCTGTACGTCGACGACCTCGTCGCGCCGAACACGGTCAACACCATGCCGGAGGCGACTCTGGACGCGGTGGCCGACCACGGCGAGATCACCGGCGACACCGTCACCGGTGGCTACGGCCAGGCCCGTGCCGACCTCGACGCGATCAAGGAGCTCGGGGTCAGCTACGACGACGTCGTCCAGCTCCTTGAGGACGAGGGCGTCGAGAAGTTCGAGGCGGCCTGGATCGACCTGCTCAACTCGACAGAGGCGGAACTCAAGCGCCTCGCCCCTTCGGAGGGCTGACCACTTTGTCTGGTGTTCCCGGAGCCAACCCGCTCCGTGACGCCCAGGATCGACGGCTCCCGCGCATCGCGGGGCCGTCGGGCCTGGTCATCTTTGGCGTCACGGGCGATTTGTCCCGTAAAAAGCTGATGCCCGCCGTCTACGACCTGGCCAATCGCGGCCTGCTGCCGCCGGGCTTCTCGCTCATCGGTTTCGCGCGCCGCGAATGGCAGGACGAGGACTTCGCCCAGGAGGTCCACGACGCCGTCAAGCAGCACGCCCGTACCCCGTTCCGTGAAGAGGTCTGGCAGCAGCTCATCCAGGGGATGCGCTTCGTCCAGGGCACCTTCGACGACGACGACGCCTTCGAGACCCTGAAGGCGACCATCCAGGAGCTCGACAAGGCACAGGGGACGGGCGGCAACTTCGCCTTCTACCTCTCCGTGCCGCCGAAGTTCTTCCCCAAGGTCGTCCAGCAGCTCAAGAAGCACGGGCTCGCCGACCAGAAGGAGGGTTCCTGGCGGCGCGCCGTCATCGAGAAGCCCTTCGGCCACGACCTCAAGAGCGCGCAGGAGCTCAACCAGCTCGTGCACGATGTGTTCCCGCCCAACGAGGTCTTCCGGATCGACCACTACCTGGGCAAGGAGACGGTCCAGAACATCCTGGCGCTGCGGTTCGCCAACACGATGTTCGAGCCGATCTGGAACCGTTCGTACGTGGACCACGTCCAGATCACGATGGCCGAGGACATCGGCATCGGCGGCCGGGCCGGCTACTACGACGGCATCGGCGCCGCGCGGGACGTCATCCAGAACCACCTGCTCCAGCTGCTGGCGCTGACCGCGATGGAGGAGCCCGGCTCCTTCCACCCGAAGGCGCTGGTGGCCGAGAAGCTCAAGGTGCTCACGGCCGTCGAGCTGCCGGACGACCTCGGCAAGCACACCGTGCGCGGCCAGTACGCGCACGCGTGGCAGGGCGGCGAGGAAGTCCTCGGCTACCTGGAGGAGGACGGTATCGACCCCAAGTCGACGACCGACACCTTCGCCGCGATCAAGCTGACGATCAACAACCGCCGCTGGGCGGGTGTGCCGTTCTATCTCCGGACCGGGAAGCGGCTCGGCCGCCGGGTCACCGAGATCGCGATCGTCTTCAAGCGCGCCCCGTATCTGCCCTTCGAGTCCGGCGCGACCGAGGAGCTGGGCAGCAACGCCCTGGTCATCCGGGTCCAGCCGGACGAGGGCGTGACCGTGCGGTTCGGCTCCAAGGTGCCCGGCACCTCGATGGAGGTCCGGGACGTCACGATGGACTTCGCCTACGGCGAGTCCTTCACGGAGTCCAGCCCGGAGGCGTACGAGCGGCTCATCCTCGATGTGCTGCTCGGCGACGCCAACCTCTTCCCCCGCCACCAGGAGGTCGAACTCTCCTGGGACATCCTCGACCCGATCGAGGAGTACTGGGACAAGCACGGCAAGCCCGCGCAGTACCCGTCGGGCACCTGGGGCCCGGCCGAGGCGGACGAGATGCTCGCACGAGACGGACGGAGCTGGCGCCGGCCATGAAGATCGATCTCACGGAAACCACTTCCAGCAAGATCAACCAGGCGCTCGTGTCGGCCCGCCGTGCCATCGGCACCCCGGCGATCGGCATGGTCCTCACGCTGGTCATCGTCACCGACGAGGAGAACGCCTACGACGCTCTCAAGTCGGCGGGCGACGCCTCGCGCGAGCACCCCTCGCGGATCATCGCGGTGATCAAGCGGGTCAGCCGTTCGCCGCGCAGCCGGCGCGACGCGCGGCTGGACGCCGAGGTCCGGGTCGGCTCCGACGCGGGCACCGGCGAGACCGTGGTGCTGCGGCTCTACGGCGAACTGGCCAACCACGCGCAGTCGGTGGTCCTTCCGCTGCTGCTGCCCGACGCGCCGGTCGTGGTCTGGTGGCCCGAGGCGGCGCCCGCCGATCCGGCGAAGGACCCGCTGGGCGCGCTCGCCCAGCGCCGGATCACGGACGCGTACTCGGCGGAGCACCCGAGCGCCGAACTGGCGGTGCGCGCGAAGTCGTACACCCCCGGCGACACGGATCTGGCCTGGACCCGGATCACGCCGTGGCGCTCGATGCTGGCGGCCGCGCTCGACCAGCAGACCGTGGAGGTCGTCTCGGCCTCGGTCGAGGGCGAGTCCGAGAACCCGAGCTGCGAGCTGCTGGCCATGTGGCTCGCGGACCGGCTCCAGGTTCCGGTGGAACGCACCATGTCGGGCGGCCCGGGTCTGACGGCCGTCCGGATGGAGACCAGGAACGGCACGATCGTGCTGGACCGGGCCGACGGTTCGCTGGCCACGCTCTCCATGGTGGATCAGCCGGACCGCGCGGTGGCGCTCAAGCGCCGGGAGACCGCGGAGCTGCTGGCCGAGGAGCTGCGCCGGCTCGACCCGGACAACACCTATGAGTCCTCGGTGAAGTTCGGCGTGGAACGGCTCGGGGAAGCGGGGGCGCCCAAGGCCGCCGCGGCCGCGAAGACGGGCGACTCGTCCACCGAGGCCACCGCGGCCGCCGCACCCGCCGCTCCGGCCAAGAAGACGGCGGCGAAGAAGGCGGCGTCGAAGTGAGCGCCGTCCCCCAGCTCGTCGTGCACCGCGACAAGGAGCTGATGGCACAGGCCGCGGCGGCCCGGCTGATCACGAAGGTCGTGGACGCCCAGGCCGCACGCGGTCACGCCTCGGTGGTGCTCACCGGCGGACGCAACGGCAACGGTCTGCTGGCCGCGCTCGCCGGGGCGCCCGCCAGGGACGCGGTCGACTGGTCGCGGCTCGACCTGTGGTGGGGCGACGAGCGGTTCCTGCCGGAGGGCGATCCGGAGCGCAATGTCACCCAGGCCCGCGAGGCCCTGCTGGACTCGGTGCCGCTGGACCCGTCCCGGGTGCACGCGATGCCCGCTTCGGACGGCCCGTACGGGCGGGACGTCGAGGCCGCCGCAGCCGCGTACGCCGCCGAGCTGGCCGCCGCGGCCGGTCCGCAGGACCACGGTCCGGTGCCGGTGTTCGACGTGCTGATGCTGGGCGTCGGCCCGGACACGCATGTCGCCTCGCTCTTCCCCGAGCTGCCCGCGGTACGGGAGACCGAGCGCACCGTCGTCGGTGTGCGCGGGGCGCCCAAGCCGCCGCCCGTCCGGGTCACGCTCACGCTGCCCGCGATCCGGGCGGCCCGCGAGGTGTGGCTGCTCGCGGCGGGCGAGGACAAGGCGGAGGCCGCGGCCATCGCCCTGTCGGGTGCCGGGGAGATCCAGGCCCCGGCGGCGGGCGCCTACGGACGCGGCCGCACGCTGTGGCTGCTGGACGCGGCGGCGGCGTCCCGGCTGCCGCGCGCCCTCTATCCGCCGGCCTCCGCCTGACCGGCCGGCAGTGGCGGTACCCGCGGGCCCGGCCTGCTCCTCGGAGCGGACCGGGCCCGCGGCGTGAGGGGCTCACCCCGCGCTCATCGGGCTCACGGGGGAGTGAGCCCCGCGCGCATCGGGCTCACTCCCCCGCCGGAACCCGCTCCAGAAAGGGCTCCAGCAGGCCGTGGACGGCCTCGGAGGCGAAGTCCAGGCCCTCGGCCGCGTCCGCGTCGTACACCGTGTACGCGCCCGCTCCGGCGGCTGTCGTGGCGGTGATGTTCAGCAGCCCGGCCCGCCGCTGGAAGTACGACTGGCGCACCGTCCAGCCGATCACCCCGGACCGTTCCAGCGCCGCGGTGGAGCGGCGCAGGGCGCCCGAGCGGGTCACCAGGTACGCGCCGCTGAGCGCGTGTCCCAGAGCGCGGTAGGCGTCCCGGGCCAGCAGCACCCCCACAGGGAGGCCCACAGCCGCGCAGCCGAGCGCGATCCAGAGCAGGACGGGCGTCAGCAGGGCGCCGAGCAGCGCGAGGACGAGGACCGGGAGCAGGACCGCCCACAGCACCCGGCGCAGCCGCCGGCCGCGGGCGGTGGCGGGGTGCGCGGTCAGCGGGGCGCCGGTCGGGGACACGGTCTCGCGGAGCACGGCGGCGGCGACGGCACCGGCGACCGGCCGGGGCGCGGCGGGCAGCAGGGTGTTGTGGTCGCCGTGCTGCTCGTCGTCGTCCTTGGCCAGACCGGTGGTGATGGCGTCGACCCGGGCGGCGCCCAGCAGCCGGACGCCGAGCGGCTCGACGAGGTCGACGCCGCGCAGCCGGCGCTCCTCGATGGAGACGGACCGGGAGGTGAGCAGTCCGCGCCGGATGCGCAGGGTGCCGCCGGGTTCGCGTTCGAGGCGGTAGTTCCACCACATCTCGACCCAGAGCCCCAGCGCGCCGACGACCCCGGCGAGTACTCCGGCGACGGCGAGGAGCACGATCACCGAGAGCAGGGAGGTGTCCCGGTAGCGGTCACCGACCCATTCGATGACCTCGCCCTGCGCCCCGAACCAGTCGCTGACCTGCAGTACGGCCCCGGCCGCCGCGCCGCCGAGCGCGGGTGCGACGAACGAGACCGGTGCGTAGCGGATCCAGCGCGGGTCGAGGGCGACGAGCTCGCCCTCGCGGTGGCTGCCCGAGGTGGCGGTGGGGCCTCGCTCCAGGAGTGCGCGGCGCAGCCGTTCGCCCTCGGCCCGCAGGACCGGGTCGAGCTCCAGGGTGGATTCGCCGCCGGTGTGCTCACCGGTGCCGATCCGGACGGTGACGAGCCCGAGGACGCGCTGGAGCAGATGGGCGGTGACGTCGACGCTCCGGATGCGTTCGCGTGCCAGCGAGCGCTTCTTGACCAGCAGCAGACCGGTGTGGAGCTCGACGCGGTCGGCGCCGACGCGGTAGCGGGTGCGGCGCCAGCGTACGTAGTCGGCGCCCGTGCCGAAGGCGATCAGGAGGGCGGCGCCCGTCAGCACCCAGGCGACGGCGGGGCCGAAGCCGAGGCGTCCGGAGAGCCCGAGTGTGGTCGGCACGGCGGCACCGGCCGCGACCCCGGCGGTGACGAGGGTGGTGAGCCAGACCGTGCGGCGGTCGAGGGACCGCCAGTCCCCGGCCGGGGCCGCCGTGCTCATGTGGCGTCCCCGGGGGTGTCCTGGGTGATCCGGGTCAGCCGCTCGGCGAGCTCGGCCGCCAGCTCGTGGTCGAGGCCCTCGATCCGGACCGCGCCCTTGGCGGAGGCGGTGGTGACGGTGACCGTGGCGAGCCGGTAGAGCTGTTCGAGGGGGCCGCGCACGGTGTCCACGGTCTGGATCCGGGACATCGGCGCGATCCGCCACTCCTGCCACAGCAGCCCGGTGCGGACGTACACCGCCTCGTCGGTGACCTCCCAGCGATGGGTGCGGAACCACCAGAGGGGGACGAGGACGGCGCAGCCGGTGCCGAGCACCGCGAGCACCGCGGCGGGCAGCAGCAGCCAGAACCGGGCGGGCGCGATGAGCCCGCCCAGCACGGCCAGGACCACCACCGGACCGGCGGTCAGCAGCAGCCACCGGGTCCGCCACCAGCGGACGGCCCGCGAGTCCAGTGTGTGCGCCGGAGCCCGCAGCCGTACCGCCCCCTCCCCCGTGGCCATGGGCTCAGCGTCCCCTGAGCTCGCGGTAGGCGGCGACGAGCGCGGCGGTCGAGCTGTCCAGCCGCTCGGCGGCCTCGCGCTCGGCCGCCTTGTCCTCGGTCAGCACCGGCTCGATCTTCTTGGCGAGGACCTTGCCGAGTTCGACGCCCCACTGGTCGAAGGAGTCGATGTTCCAGACGGCGCCCTGGACGAAGACCTTGTGCTCGTACAACGCGATCAGCTGGCCGAGCACCGAAGGCGTCAGCCGGTCCGCGAGGATCGTCGTGGTCGGGTGGTTGCCCCGGAACGTCTTGTGCGGCACCAGCTCATCGGCGACGCCCTCGGCGCGCACCTCGTCCGGTGTCCTGCCGAAGGCCAGCGCCTGGGTCTGGGCGAAGAAGTTGGCCATCAGCAGGTCGTGCTGGGCGACCAGTCCGGGCAGCAGGCCGTCGACCGGCTCCGCGAAGCCGATGAAGTCGGCCGGGATGACCTTGGTGCCCTGGTGGATCAGCTGGTAGTACGCGTGCTGCCCGTTCGTGCCGGGGGTGCCCCAGACGACCGGTCCGGTCTGCCAGTCCACCGGGTTGCCGTCGCGGTCCACCGACTTGCCGTTGGACTCCATGTCGAGCTGCTGGAGGTACGCGGTGAACTTGGACAGGTAGTGGCTGTAGGGCAGTACGGCGTGCGACTGGGCGTCGAAGAACGCGCCGTACCAGACGCCGAGCAGCCCCAGCAGCAGCGGGGCGTTCTCCTCGGCCGGGGCGGTGCGGAAGTGCTCGTCGACGAGGTGGAAGCCGTCCAGCATCTCGCGGAACCGGTCCGGGCCGATGGCGATCATCAGCGAGAGGCCGATGGCGGAGTCGTACGAGTAGCGGCCGCCGACCCAGTCCCAGAACTCGAACATGTTCGCGGTGTCGATACCGAAGTCCGCGACCTTCTCGCCGTTCGTCGACAGCGCCACGAAGTGCTTGGCCACCGCGTCCTGACCGGCCCTCAGACCGGTCAGCAGCCAGTCGCGGGCAGAGGTGGCGTTGGTGATCGTCTCGATCGTGGTGAAGGTCTTCGACGCGATGACGAAGAGCGTCTCGGCGGGGTCGAGACCGTGCAGGGCCTCGTGGAGGTCGGCGCCGTCGACGTTGGAGACGAAGCGGACGGTCAGCGAGCGGTCCGTGAAGGAGCGCAGCGCCTCGTACGCCATCGCGGGGCCCAGGTCCGAGCCGCCGATGCCGATGTTGACGATGTTCTTGATCGGCTTGCCGGTGTGACCGGTCCACTCGCCCGACCTGACGCGCTCCGAGAAGGCGGCCATCTTGTCGAGCACCGCGTGCACGGCGGGCACCACGTTCTCGCCGTCGACCTCGATCACGGCGTCGCGCGGGGCGCGCAGCGCGGTGTGCAGGACGGCGCGGTCCTCGGTGGTGTTGATCTTGTCGCCGCGGAACATCGCGTCCCGCAGCGCGGCGACCCCGGTCGCCCCGGCGAGTTCGCGCAGCAGCCGGAGCGTCTCATCGGTGACCAGCTGCTTGGAGTAGTCGATGTACAGGTCACCGACCCGCAGCGTGTATCCGGTGCCCCGCTCCGGATCGTCCGCGAACAGCTCGCGCAGATGGGTCGTCCCGAGCTGCTCACGGTGCTTTCCCAGCGCGGTCCATTCCGGCGTCTGGTTGAGCCTGGTTTGACTTTGTGCGTTCATCCCGGACATCAGCCCACTTCTCCTCGTCACCGCAGTTCCCCGCTGCCCCACCAACTTAATTGATCAGGGGGACGGACGGGACGGCGGCGGGCTGCGGCACGGCGGAAGCATTCCGGCCGGGCACCCTGAGGGTGCCCGGCCGGTGAACGACTTCTAGGGCCTCTCGTTTGGATCATGCTGGGCTCGCGGGGTCCAGCCTGATCCAAACGAAAGGCCCTAGATCTCGCCGCGGAGTTTCGCGAGGGCCTCGGCGAGAATCGCCTCGCCGTCCTCGTCGCTGCGCCGCTCGCGCACGTACGCGAGGTGCGTCTTGTACGGCTCGGTGCGCGGCGGGTCGGGCGGGCTGTCGCGGTCCTGGCCGGCCGGGAAGCCACAGCGGGGGCAGTCCCAGGTGTCCGGTACCTGCGCGTCATGGGCGAAGCTCGGCTGCGTCTCGTGCCCGTTCGAGCACCAGAAGGAGATGCGGGCGCGTGGCGCGGACTCGCCGCGCTCGGCCTCCCCCATCGGCCCCGCTCCGACCCGGCTTCCCCGGATCGCGTTGCCACTTGCCACGGTCGTAACTCCCTGCGTGATGGTGCTCGAAGATGCCCCAGTCTACGTAAGGCCCAACGCGCGTCCAGTGATTGGAGTTACACCCTCACAGGAATCGCGTACGACGGGTCAGTTGTCCAGCTTGATGAGCAGACCAAGCACCACAATGCATGCGAACCAGCACAGACCGACCACGACGGTGATCCGGTCGAGGTTGCGCTCGGCGACCGAGGAGCCACCGACGGACGACTGCATGCCGCCACCGAACATGTCGGAGAGACCGCCGCCCTTTCCCTTGTGCATCAGCACCAGCAGCATCATCAGCAGGCTGAAGACAATCAGGGTGATCTCGAACGCCAAAATCACGGCTGGTCCCTACTTTCCGGAATTCCTGGACTGCGTATGCGAACAACGGGGGCCGGGAGGCTGTGCCCTCCTCGGCCCCCGCAAGGGTACGACGGATCCGCGCTACCGCATACTCACTGGTCGCGGAAGCGGACGATCTTGACGAACTCGTCGACGTCCAGCGCGGCGCCGCCGATCAGCGCGCCGTCCACATCGGGCTGCGCCATGATCGCGGCGACGTTGCCGGACTTGACCGAGCCGCCGTACTGGATGCGGACCGCGTCGGCCAGCTCCTGCGAGTACAGCTCCGCGAGACGGCCGCGGATCGCACCGCAGACCTCCTGCGCGTCGTCGGGGGTGGCGACCTCGCCGGTGCCGATGGCCCAGACCGGCTCGTAGGCGATCACGATGGACTCGGCCTGCTCGGCCGGGACGTCCTTCAGCGCGCCGTCCAGCTGGGCGAGCGTGTAGGAGACCTGCTCACCGGCCTTGCGGATGTCCAGGCCCTCGCCGACGCAGAGGATCGGGGTCAGGCCGTGCCGGTACGCGGCCTTCACCTTGGCGTTGCAGACCTCGTCGGTCTCGGCGTGGTACTGGCGGCGCTCGCTGTGGCCGACGGCGACATAGGTGCACTTCAGCTTGGCGAGCATGGGACCGGAGATCTCACCGGTGTACGCGCCGGAGTCGTGCGCCGAGATGTCCTGGGCGCCGTACTTGATCTTCAGCTTGTCGCCGTCGACCAGCGTCTGCACGGAGCGCAGGTCGGTGAAGGGCGGCAGGACTGCGACCTCGACGGCGTCGTAGTCCTTGTCGGCCAGGGCGAAGGAGAGCTTCTGGACGTGTGCGATGGCCTCCAGGTGGTTGAGGTTCATCTTCCAGTTGCCCGCCATCAGCGGGGTGCGGGTGGTCATGAAAGGTCAGTCCTCCAGTGCGGCCAGGCCGGGAAGCGTCTTGCCCTCAAGGTATTCGAGGCTGGCGCCGCCACCGGTCGAGATGTGTCCGAACGCGTTCTCGTCGAAGCCCAGGATGCGGACGGCCGCGGCGGAGTCGCCACCGCCGACCACGCTGAAGCCGGACGAGTCGACGAGGGCCTGGGCGACCGCCCTGGTGCCCTCGGCGAAATCGGGGTGTTCGAAGACGCCCATGGGGCCGTTCCAGAAGACGGTGGCCGCGTCGGCGAGCTTCGATGCGTAGAGCTTGTTGGTCTCCGGACCGTTGTCCAGCCCCATCTGACCGGCCGGCATGGCGTCGGCGGCGACGGTGGTGGGGTGGGCCGGAGCCTTGGTCTTGAGGTCGGGGAACGCCGGGGCGACCACGACGTCGACGGGGAGCACGAACTCCACGCCCTTCTCCTCGGCGCGCTTGAGGTACTCCAGGACCACCGGGATCTGGTCCTCCTGGAGCAGCGAGCTGCCGACCTCGTGGCCCTGGGCCTTGAGGAAGGTGTACGCCATGCCGCCGCCGATGAGGATGCGGTCGGCCCGCTCCAGGAGGTGGTCGATGACGCCGAGCTTGTCGGAGACCTTGGCGCCGCCGAGCACGACCGCGTAGGGCCGCCGCACCTCGTCGGTGAGCTTCTTCAGGACGCCGACCTCGGTGGCGATCAGGTCGCCCGCCGCGTGCGGCAGCCGGGCCGGGAGGTCGAAGACCGAGGCGTGCTTGCGGTGCACGGCGCCGAAGCCGTCACCCACGTACACGTCGGCGAGCTCGGCCAGCTGGTCGGCGAACGCGCCGCGCTCGGCGTCGTCCTTCGACGTCTCGCCGGCGTTGAAGCGGAGGTTCTCGATGACGGCGACCTTGCCGTCGGTGAGGGCGGCGACCGTGGCGCGGGCGGACTCGCCGACCGTGTCGGTCGCGAAGGCCACGTCGGTCCCGAGCAGTTCACCGAGCCGGGTAGCCGCGGGCGCCAGCGAGAACGCCGGGTCCGGGGCGCCCTTGGGGCGGCCCAGGTGCGAGGCGACGACGACCCGGGCACCGGCCGCGGCCAGCTTCTCCACGGTCGGCTGGACCGCGCGGATGCGGCCGTCGTCGGTGATGGTGGTGCCGCTGAGCGGCACGTTGAGGTCGGCGCGGACGAATACGCGCTTGCCGGTGACCCCTTCGGCGAGAAGTTCGTCGATGGTCTTCATCTTCTGGACTCCTTGGAAGGACGAGAGAGCATGCAACGAGGCTCGAACGGCGCGTCATTGCGCTGTTCGAGCCCCGTACTCACATCGAGGTGCCTGCCGGTTCGAAGGTCAGAGCTGGCTGCCGACGAAGACGGTCAGGTCGACGAGGCGGTTGGAGTAGCCCCACTCGTTGTCGTACCAGCCGAGGATCTTCACCGTGTTGCCCTCCTGGACCATGGTCAGGGAGGAGTCGAAGGTGCAGGACGACGGGTCACCGACGATGTCCGAGGACACGATCGGGTCCTCGGTGTACGTCAGGAAGCCCTTGAGGTCGCCGTCGTCGGAGGCCTTCTTGAACGCGGCGTTGACCTCGTCCTTGGTGACCTCGCGCTCCAGGGTCACGACGAGGTCGGTGGCGGAACCGGTCGGGACCGGGACACGCATCGCGATGCCGTCGAGCTTGCCCTTGAGCTGCGGGAGGACCAGAGCGGTCGCCTTGGCGGCGCCGGTCGTGGTCGGAATGATGTTCTCGGCGGCGGCGCGGGCGCGGCGCAGGTCCGAGTGCGGGAAGTCCAGGATCCGCTGGTCGTTCGTGTACGCGTGGACCGTCGTCATCAGGCCCTTGACGATGCCGAAGTTCTCGTCGAGAACCTTGGCCATCGGCGCCACACAGTTGGTGGTGCAGGAGGCGTTGGAGATGACGTGGTGGTTGGCCGCGTCGTACTTGTTCTGGTTGACGCCCATCACGATGGTGATGTCCTCGTCCTTGGCCGGAGCCGAGATGAGGACCTTCTTGGCGCCGCCGGCGATGTGCTTGGCGGCGTCGGCCTTCTTGGTGAAGATGCCGGTCGACTCGATCACGATGTCGACGCCCAGCTCGCCCCACGGAATGTCCGAGGGGTTGCGCTCGGAGAGCACCTTGATGGTGTGACCGTCGACGGTGATGGTGTCGGCGGTGTGGCTGACCTCGGCCTTGAGACGACCCAGAATGGTGTCGTACTTCAGCAGGTGAGCCGTGGTCGCAGTGTCACCCAGGTCGTTGACAGCCACGATCTCGATGTCCGCACCCTGCTCCAGCAGCGCGCGGAAGTAGTTACGACCGATGCGGCCAAAGCCGTTGATGCCTACGCGGATCGTCACGAACCGATCTCCTCGTTAGGTACGCCGGTTTTCGACGCCGGCGAGTTGTATGGGATGTCCCCGACCGCCTACGACACTACCCCTCCGAGGCCCCGGGAGTGACATCGAGCGGGGCGGGAGGAACGGGCAAAGGCCCGTACTCCCCAGTAGGAGCACGGGCCTCCGGTTGCCCTCCCCCGCCCGCTGCGGCGATTACGCAGTGTCAACGCCCCTGGGAACGTGGCGCGTTCCGGCTCCGGTCCGCCGGCGGGGGTCCTGATCAGCCGACCAGGCCGTCGGCCAGCTCTTCGCTGAGGGTGGATTCCGTGCTCGGGATCCCCAGGTCCTGGGCCCGCTTGTCGGCCATCGCGAGGAGCCGGCGGATACGGCCCGCGACGGCGTCCTTGGTCAGCGGCGGATCGGCGAGGGCGCCCAGCTCCTCCAGGGAGGCCTGCTTGTGCTCCATGCGCAGCCGTCCGGCCGCCGCGAGGTGCTCGGGCACCTCCTCGCCCAGGATCTCCAGCGCGCGCCCCACACGGGCACCCGCGGCCACCGCGGCCCTGGCCGAACGGCGCAGGTTCGCGTCGTCGAAGTTGGCGAGGCGGTTGGCGGTGGCGCGGACCTCGCGC
Source organism: Streptomyces sp. NPDC048671 (assembly GCF_055587045.1). Classification (NCBI taxonomy): domain Bacteria; kingdom Bacillati; phylum Actinomycetota; class Actinomycetes; order Kitasatosporales; family Streptomycetaceae; genus Streptomyces; species Streptomyces sp. NPDC048671. The sequence continues at coordinate 149,787 of NZ_JBVJHB010000001.1, forward strand.
CGCATCCGCCGCTCCTCCCAGGCGAGCACCGACTCATGGGCGCCCAGCCGGGTGAGCAGGGCGCCGATCGCGTCGCCGTCGCGGACGACGACCCGGTCCACGCCGCGCACCTCGCGGGCCTTCGCCGCGATGGAGAGCCGGCGGGCGGCACCGACCAGCGCGAGCGCCGCCTCCGGCCCCGGGCAGGTCACCTCCAGTGAGGAGGAGCGCCCCGGCTCGGTGAGCGAGCCGTGCGCCAGGAAGGCCCCGCGCCAGGCGGCCTCGGCATCACAGGTGGCCCCCGAGACCACCTGCGGGGGAAGCCCGCGGATGGGACGGCCGCGGCCGTCCACCAGACCCGTCTGGCGGGCCAGCTGGTCGCCGCCCGCCACCACCCGTACGACGTAGCGGGAGCCGCGCCGCAGCCCGCCGGGTGCCATCACGATCAGCTCCGAGCTGTGCCCGAAGATTTCGAGAATGTCCCGCTTCAGCCGGCGCGCCGCCATCGCGGTGTCCAGCTCCGCCTCGATCACAATCCGGCCGCTCACCAGGTGCAGCCCACCCGCGAACCGAAGAATCGCCGAGACTTCTGCCTTCCTGCAGCAGGTCCGGGTTACGGGAAGCCGAGAGATTTCGTCCTTCACCGCTGGCGTCATCGCCATGGGCCGATCCTTCCATGCATCCGAAAAATACGGTCGTACGCGGCGGCCAACAGCTCCGGATCGTGAATCGGAACGCCGTCGGGTGAGGCCACCGGCGCCAGCTCGACCGCGGCACCGAGCCGTTTTGCGGCATCGGAGAGGGACTCGCGGTCGGGCACGGCAGCCTCGTCGGCCAGCACCACGTCCAAGGCGAGTTTAGGGGCGTGTCGTCCCAAAACCTCCAAATGACGCTGCGGAGAGAAGCCATCTGTTTCACCGGGTTGCGGCGCGAGGTTGAGCGAGAGGACCTTTCGGGCCTTCGTTTCGATCAGCGCGTCCAGCAGATCGGGGACGAGCAGATGCGGAATGACCGAGGAGAACCAGGACCCCGGACCGAGCACCACCCAGTCCGCGTCCAGGACCGCGGCGACCGCCTCCGGGACGGCCGGCGGGTCGGCCGGGACGAGGTGCACGGACTGCACCTCGCCCGGGGTGAGCGCCACGGTGGCCTGGCCGCGCACCGTGTCCACCTCGTCCGGACGCTGCGGGTCGTGTCCCCGTACGAGCGCCTGGAGCTCCAGGGGCACGGCGGACATCGGGAGCACCCGGCCCTGCGCCCCGAGGAGCTTGCCGACCAGGTCCAGGGCCTGGACGTGGTCGCCGAGCTGCTCCCACAGGGCGACGATCAGGAGGTTGCCGACGGCGTGCTCGTGCAGATCGCCCTTGGACTGGAAGCGGTGCTGGATGACCTGGGCCCAGGTCTGGCCCCAGTCGTCGTCGCCGCACAGGGCGGCCAGCGCCTTGCGCAGATCGCCGGGCGGCAGTACGCCCAGCTCCTCGCGGAGCCGGCCGCTGGAGCCGCCGTCGTCGGCGACGGTGACCACGGCGGTCAGATCACCCGTGATCCGCCGCAGCGCGGTCAGCGAGGCGGACAGCCCCATGCCGCCGCCGAGGGCCACGACCTTGGGCTGTGCGCCGCGCTTGCGGCCGGACAGCGCGGAGGTGGCTCTGCGCAGCCGGCGCAGACGTATGGTGCGACTGGTCACTCGCGCCCCATGTCCCGATGTACGAGCACGGTCTCGATCCCTTCGGAGGCCAGCCGGGCCGAAAGCTTCTCCGACATGGCGACGGAGCGGTGCTTGCCGCCCGTGCAGCCCACGGCGATGGTCACGTAGCGCTTGCCCTCGCGGCGGTATCCGGCGGCGATGAGCTGGAGCAGCTCCGTGTACTGGTTGAGGAACTCCTTGGCGCCCGGCTGGTCGAAGATGTACGCGGAGACCTCCTCGTTGAGCCCGGTGAAGGGGCGCAGTTCGGGGACCCAGTGCGGGTTGGGCAGGAACCGGCAGTCCACCACCAGGTCGGCGTCGACCGGCAGCCCGTACTTGAAGCCGAAGGACATCACCGTGGCGCGGAGCTCCGGCTCCTCGTCGCCCGCGAACTGGGCGTCCATCTTGGCGCGCAGCTCGTGGACGTTGAGGCTGGAGGTGTCGATCACCAGGTCGGCGTCGCCGCGCAGCTCGCGCAGCAGGTCGCGCTCGGCGGCGATGCCGTCGACGATGCGGCCGTCGCCCTGGAGGGGGTGCGGCCGGCGGACCGATTCGAAGCGGCGCACCAGCACGTCGTCGGAGGTCTCCAGGAAGACGATCCGCCGGGTGACGCCCTTGGCCTCCAGGTCCGCGAGGGACTCCCGGAGGTTGTCGAAGAAGCGGCGGCCGCGTACGTCGACGACGACGGCGATCCGGGCCACGTTGCCCTGGGACCTGGCGCCGAGCTCCACCATGGTGGGGATCAGCGCGGGCGGCAGGTTGTCGACGACGAACCAGCCGAGGTCCTCCAGACACTTGGCCGCGGTGCTGCGTCCGGCGCCCGACATACCGGAGATGATCACCAGCTCGGGGATGGCCGCCGTGCTGTCGCCCGTCTCGGCCGGGGTACCCGTACTCATGTGTCCTGCTCCGTCTGCTCGGTCGGTGCGGTCGTGCCCTTGTTCCTGTTCGCGCTCAGTCATGTCGTACTGCCCCCGTCGTCCTCTTCAATGATCTCTCCTGTGGCCGTGTTCACGGCGGGCGTGGCCGGGGTGGTCGAGGCCAGCGCGACGGCCACTGATTCCGCCGTCCTGCGGCCTATCCCCGGAACCTCGCAGATCTCGTCGATTGTCGCCTGCCTCAGCTTCTTCACGGAGCCGAAATGCTTGATCAGGGCCTGCTTCCGGGTCTCGCCCAGACCGGCGACGGCGTCCAGGGGGCTGGAACGGATGCGCTTGGCCCGTTTGGCGCGCTGGTAGGTGATGGCGAAACGGTGCGCCTCGTCGCGGATGCGCTGGAGGAGGTAGAGGCCCTCGCTGGAGCGGGGCAGGACCACCGGGTCGTCGTCATCGGGCAGCCAGACCTCTTCGAGGCGCTTGGCGAGGCCGCAGACGGCGATGTCGTCGATCCCCAGCTCGTCCAGCGCCCGCTTGGCCGCGGCGACCTGGGGCTGCCCGCCGTCGACCACGAGGAGCTGCGGCGGGTAGGCGAACCGCTTGGGCCGGCCGTCGTCCTCGCGGGGCTCGGCGGCGGAGTCCGGCGCGGGGTTCTGGGGGGCGGGGTCCGGGGCGGGGTTCTGGGGTGCGGGGTGCGCGGGCGCGGAGTCCGCGGGCGCGGGGCCCGTCTGCGCGGGGTCCGTCTGCGCGGGGCCCGTGTCCGCCGGGGTCTCCTCCCACTCCCCCGTGCGCTCCTTCTCCTGGAGGTAGCGCCGGAAGCGGCGCCCGATCACCTCGTGCATCGAGCGGACGTCGTCCTGTCCCTCGAAGCTCTTGATCTGGAAGCGGCGGTACTCCCCCTTGCGGGCCAGCCCGTCCTCGAAGACGACCATCGACGCCACCACGTCGTCGCCCTGGAGGTGGGAGATGTCGAAGCACTCGATGCGCAATGGTGCCGTGTCCAGGCCGAGCGCCTCGGAGATCTCCTCCAGGGCGCGGGAGCGGGTCGTCAGGTCGGACGCCCGCTTGGTCTTGTGCAGCCCCAGGGCCTGCTGGGCGTTGCGCTGGACCGTGGCCATCAGGTCCTTCTTGTCGCCGCGCTGCGGGATGCGCAGGCTGACCTGGGAGCCCCGGCGGCCGGCCAGCCACTGGGAGACCGCGTCGGGGTCCTCGGGGAGGGCCGGGACGAGGACCTCCTTGGGGACGGCGTCCCCGGCCTCCTCGCCGTACAGCTGCTGGATCGCGTGCTCGACCAGTCCGGAGGTGTCGACGTTCTCCACCTTGTCGGTGACCCAGCCGCGCTGCCCGCGCACCCGGCCGCCCCGGACGTGGAAGATCTGGACCGCGGCCTCCAGCTCGTCCTCGGCGACCGCGATGAGGTCGGCGTCGGTGGCGTCGGCGAGCACGACGGCGCTCTTCTCCATGGCGCGCTTGAGCGCCTCGACGTCGTCGCGGAGCCGGGCCGCCCGCTCGTACTCCATCTCCTCGGCCGCCGCCATCATGTCCTTCTCCAGGCGGCGGATGTACGCGCCGGTACGGCCGGCCATGAAGTCGCAGAAGTCGTCGGCGAGTTCGCGGTGCTCCTGTGGGGTGACCCGGCCGACGCAGGGGGCCGAGCACTTGCCGATGTAGCCGAGGAGGCAGGGGCGGCCGGTCCTGGCGGCGTTCTTGAACACCCCGGCGGAGCACGTGCGGACGGGGAAGACCCGCAGCATCAGGTCGACCGTCTCGCGGATCGCCCAGGCGTGGCCGTACGGACCGAAGTAGCGCACGCCCTTCTTCTTGGCCCCGCGCATGACCTGGACGCGCGGGAACTCCTCGTTGAGCGTGACCGCGAGGTACGGATAGCTCTTGTCGTCGCGGTACTTGACGTTGAACCTGGGGTCGTACTCCTTGATCCAGGAGTACTCCAGCTGGAGCGCCTCGACCTCCGTGGAGACGACGGTCCACTCCACGGACGCGGCGGTGGTCACCATCGTGCGCGTACGCGGATGGAGGCCCGCCAGGTCCTGGAAGTAGTTGGCCAGGCGCTGGCGCAGGTTCTTCGCCTTCCCGACGTAGATCACCCGGCGGTGTTCGTCGCGGAATCTGTAGACCCCCGGGGAGTCGGGGATCTGTCCCGGCCTGGGGCGGTAGCTGGAGGGGTCTGCCATGTCTCCCACCCTACTTGCGGGCAGTGACAGCGCGGCGTGCCCGTGGACGGCGCCGTGCTCCGGAGCGCGCGTGGGGTACGCGCCCCGGAGCACGGGGTCATCGGTCGCGGGCGGCTCCGGCGGTCAGCCGCGCCCCTGCCCCGCCGGGCCGCTCACCCGGCCCGGCGGCGGCGCAGGGCCTTCGCGCCGCAGAGGCCGAGCACGGCGGCGGCGCCCGCCGCCGCGGCGCCGGAGGCGGCCGTCAGCGCGGTGTCCGCGCCCTGGTCCGCGCCGGTGTCCGCCGCGATGGCCGGCCCCGGCCGGGCGGCGGCCGCCTCGGGGTGTCCGGCGGCCGGTTCCGCTCCGGCGGGCCCGTAGCCGCCCGCCCGGCCCGAGCGGGCGTATCCGGAGCCGGGGAGCTTGTCCGCGTACGCGGCGTGCACCCGGCTGCGGTAGGCGGCCAGGGTGGTGCCGTGCGCTCCGACCGCGTTCACCGCGTCCTGGTCCAGCGGGAGCACCCGGCTGCCCTTCTGGACGTACCAGGCGTTGATCTGCGGCTCCCGGAAGACGGTGCCGCCGGGCAGTGCGCGGGCGCCCGCGGCCGCGTACCGGGCCTCGTCGTCTCCGCTGGCGATGTTCACCACCTGCCACCGCCCGTCCTTCCCCGGCTCGGGCAGCGTCCACAGGGACGCCTTCTGCCCGTCCGAGGAGACGGCGGTGCTGGCGAGGTAGTCCAGGCCGGCGACCGGGGCCCCCGGTTCACCGGCGACGAAGTCCGCGGCCAGGGTGCGTACGGGCACGGCCGCGCCCTCGATCCGTGGGGCGGCCGCCGCCCGGGTGACCGCGCCCTCCCGGGCGAAGAACCGGGACAGGGTGTCCAGGGTGGCGGCGTCGGTGGCCGCCTCGTGGGCCGCGGCCAGGGCTGCCGGAGTGGCCGCGGGACCGGTGGCGGCGGCCGCCTGCGGGGCGGCGACGGTGAGCAGTGCGGACCCGGCCAGCACGCCGGCCGCGGCGAGGGCCGCCGCGGCGGAGCGCGCGGTACGTGCGGTACGTGCGGCGGGGTGGGCCGGGAATCCGGTGGAGGTCATGCCGTCACGCCCCGATCCGGTAGAGCGAGTGGGTCCAGGAGAACTCGCTGTTGTTCACGTACCAGGCGTGCGAGGCCCAGTTGTAGCGGTTGTCGGAGGGCCAGGGATCGCCCCAGTAGACCCAGCTGTTCGCGTCGTCGTAGCCGTACAGGACGTGCATGTGGCCGCCGCCCGACGACCACTGGATGCGGGTCTCCACCGGCCTCCCGGCGGCGATCTCGGCCTGCACGGTGGGATAGCGCAGCCAGCCGGTGACGTACGAACCGGGGCGGATGCCCGCCCAGGACAGACCGTCCTGGACGTTGCCGAGCGAGGCCTGCGAGTTGGGGCACTCGTAGCCCTGGGCCCGGCCGAACGCGGCGTTGCAGAACTCGTTCTGGGTGTAGTCGCGGCCGTACCAGGCAGTGACGGTGTTGCCCGCCGCGGCCCAGCACCAGTTGGTCTTCTGCTGGGCCTGCATGGTGATGTTCAGCCGCTGGGCCGCGGCGAGGGTGGCGGTCGGTGCGGAGCGGTTCTGCTCCGACGCGGTGGCGGTCGCCGCAGGTACGGCGAGCAGCAGGGCGGCGAGTACGGCCGTGACCGACAGCCGTCGGGGCCTGACTCTTCGGTTGCGCATGGCGGTCCTCCCGGGGCGGGGGGTGGGGGTTCCAAGGAGCGCGTCCGGACGCTGTCGAGGAGCATCAACCGTTGTCGGGAACGGGTCAACACGCTTCAATGCGGGGGAACACCGCGGTGTGAACGCCAGGGGCGGACGCGTGAACGCCTCCCCCTGGCCACCTGCGGACCGGCATCCGCCGGCGCGGCCCCGCTCCCGCACGACGTGAACGTTCACCTGGAGGACCCATGCAGCACACCGAGGCCGAACTGGCGCAGGTGCTGCACACCGGCCCGTTCCATCTGGCGCTGCGCACCGCGCTCTCGGTGCGCGGGCTGCCGCTCCAGCGGGTGCAGCACCATCTGGCGCACCGCGGGGTCAAGGTCGGTGTGACCAGCCTGAGTTACTGGCAGCAGGGGGCCAGGCGCCCGCAGCGCCCCGAGTCCCTGCGGGCCGTGAAGGCGCTGGAGGAGGTGCTGGGGCTGCCGGGGAACTCGCTGCTCGGGCTGCTGGGGGCCGGGGAGCCCCGCACCGAGGCCGACCGCCCGCCGGCCCGCTCGTACCGTTCCCTGGTGGACGGGTCCGGCGCGGTCGAGCGGCTGCTCACCGCGATGGAGTCACCCGCGGACGGGGGGCTGCACACGGTGGGGCACCAGGAGCGGGTACGGATCGGGCCCGGCCGCCGGATGCAGCGCCGGAGCTCCCAGCATGTGGTGCGCGCCCACCGCGACGGGATCGACCGCTATCTCGCCGTGTACCGCGGCGATCCGGGCTGCGATCCGGCCCGGGTCGGGGTGAGCGCCCGGGAGAACTGCCGGACGGGGCGGGTCCGCTGGGACGCGGAGACGGGGGTCCTGGTCGCCGAGCTGCTCTTCGACACCCGGCTGCGGGCGGGCGAGACGTACCTCCTCGGCTACGGCTTCGAGGACGGTACGGGAGGGCCGTGCGGCGAGTACGTGCGCGGTTTCAGCTTCGGCGGCGGGCAGTACGTGCTCCAGGTCCGGTTCGACGAGGAGGCGCTGCCGGTACGGTGCCGGCGCTTCGCCCAGGTGTCCACGGGGGCGCCGCGCGGCGCCCGGACGGACCTCACCCTCACCGGCCGGCACCGGACGGTCCATCTGGTGGAGCAGGGGGTGCGGCCCGGTCTGGTCGGCATCGACTGGGACTGGGAGTGAGACGGGCCGCCGCCGCTGCCGGGCGGGCCGGTTCAGGCCTCGGGGCCCGCGACCAGTCGTCCGCCCTCGACCCGGACCGGGACGGAGGGCAGCGGCACGGTCGCCGGACCGTGCACGGCCTTGCCTGTGGTGGTGTCGAAGAGGCTGCCGTGGCAGGGGCAGTGCCCCTCGTTGTCCTCGACCTTGTCCAGCAGGCAGCCCGCGTGGGTGCACTGGGCGCTGAACGCCTTGTACTGGCCCTTGGCCGGGCAGCTGACGATGACGCGCTGCTCGCGGTAGAGCTTGGACTCGCCGACCGGGACCTCGTCCGGGGCGCCGAGCTCGACGGGTGCGGTGGGGGTCGGCGTCTGGGCGTGCCCGAGCTTCGAGTCGGTCGAGCAGGCGGCCACTCCCAGCCCGGCGGCGCCCGCGAGAGCGGCGCCCTTCAGCACGGTACGGCGGGCGGCGGGCTGGCCGGACATGCGGTCTCCACTGGTCGGAGGGGATTCGGTGCGCCAGAGGTGCCCAGGACGGCAGAGGCGGCGGAGGCATCGGTGACGTAACCGACGATACCGGCGGAGACGGACGCCCCTGCGCCCGGCCCGGTCGCACCCGGTCGTGCCTGGTCAGAGCCGTGTCCGTCGGGCCGGGGCGGCGAGGCGGGCCGGCCGGCTCCGGACACACGGCGAGGCGGTGGTTCCCGGTGCCGGGAACCACCGCCTCGGCCGGCCGTCAGGCCTTGCGCGCGCCGGCCGTCTTCTTCGCCGCCGTCTTCTTCGCCGCGGGCTTCTTCGCCACGGCCTTCGTCACCGCGGGCTTCTTCGCCGCGGCCGTCCCGGTGGCCTTCGCCGTCGCCGTCTTCCTGGCGGGGGCGGAGGTCGCGGCGACCGCCTTCTTCGCGGCCGTCCTGCGGGCCGGCTTACGGGCCGGGGGAACCGCCGCCTCGCTGACCCGGTCCGCGTCCAGGATGCCCTGGAGGAACTTTCCGGTGTGGCTGGCGGGGACACCGGCCACGTACTCCGGGGTGCCCTCGGCGATGACCAGACCGCCGCCGTTGCCCCCCTCGGGACCCATGTCGATGACCCAGTCGGCGGTCTTGACGACATCGAGGTTGTGCTCGATGACGATCACCGTGTTGCCCTTGTCGACCAGCCCGGAGAGCACCTTGATGAGCTTGGAGATGTCCTCGAAGTGCAGACCGGTGGTCGGCTCGTCGAGCACGTACACCGTGCGGCCGGTCGAGCGCTTCTGGAGCTCGCTCGCCAGCTTGACCCGCTGTGCCTCACCGCCGGAGAGCGTCGGCGCGGACTGGCCGAGCCTGACGTATCCGAGGCCGACCTCGTTGAGCGTCCGCAGATGCCGCGCGATCGTCGGCACGGCCTCGAAGAACGCGAGGCCCTCCTCGATCGGCATGTCCAGCACCTCGGCGATGGACTTGCCCTTGTAGTGGACCTCCAGGGTCTCCCGGTTGTAGCGCGCTCCGTGGCAGACCTCGCACGGGACGTACACGTCCGGCAGGAAGTTCATCTCGATCTTGATGGTGCCGTCGCCGGAGCAGTTCTCGCAGCGGCCGCCCTTGACGTTGAAGGAGAACCGGCCCGGCAGGTAGCCGCGGACCTTGGCCTCCATCGTCTCCGCGAACAGCCTGCGGACGTGGTCGAAGACACCGGTGTACGTGGCCGGGTTGGACCGGGGCGTACGGCCGATGGGCGACTGGTCGACGTGCACCACCTTGTCGACGAGATCGTCCCCGTCGACCCGGGTGTGCCGGCCGGGGACCGACTTGGCGCCGTTCAGCTCGCGCGCCAGGTGGGTGTAGAGGATGTCGTTGACCAGCGTCGACTTCCCGGAGCCTGAGACACCGGTCACGGCCGTCAGCACCCCGAGCGGGAAGGAGACGTCGATGTCCTGGAGGTTGTTCTCCCGGGCGCCGTGCACCGTGAGCAGGCGCGAGGGGTCGACGGGACGCCGGACGTCGGGCATCGCGATCGACCTCTTGCCGGTCAGGTACTGACCGGTGATCGACTTGTCGTTGGCCAGCAGCTCCTTGAGCGATCCGGAGTGGACCACCTTGCCGCCGTGCTCACCGGCGCCGGGGCCGATGTCGACGATCCAGTCGGCGACCTTGATGGTGTCCTCGTCGTGCTCGACGACGATGAGGGTGTTGCCCATGTCGCGGAGCCGGACCAGGGTCTCGATCAGCCGGTGGTTGTCGCGCTGGTGCAGGCCGATGGACGGCTCGTCCAGCACGTAGAGCACGCCGACCAGGCCGGAGCCGATCTGGGTGGCGAGCCGGATGCGCTGGGCCTCGCCACCGGACAGGGTGCCGGCCGCGCGGTTCAGCGAGAGGTAGTCCAGGCCGACGTCGACCAGGAACCTCAGCCGCTCGTTGACCTCCTTGAGCACCCGCTCGGCGATCTTCTTGTCGCGGGCGTTCAGCTTCATCCGGCCGAGGAACTCGGCGCACTCGCTGATCGACATCGCCGCGACCTGGGCGATGGACTTCTCCATCACCGTCACCGCGAGGACGATCGGCTTGAGCCTGGTGCCCTCACAGGTGGGGCAGGGCACCTCGCGCATGTAGCCCTCGAAGCGCTCCCGGCTGGAGTCGCTCTCCGCCTCGGAGTGCCGCCTCTTGACGAACTGCACCGCGCCCTCGAAGGAGGGGGTGGTGTAGGCGCGCTCGCGCCCGTACCGGTTGCGGTAGCGGACCTCGGTCTGGATCTTGTGGCCGTGCAGCAGGGCCTTCCTGGCGCGCTGCGGCAGCCCGGCCCAGGGGATGTCCGTACGGAATCCGAGGGCTTCGGCGAGCGCCTTGATCTGCCGCCCGAAGTACTCCTTGGTGTGGCCGTGCGACCAGGGGTGGATCGCGCCCTCGTCGAGGGACTTCTCCTCGTCCGGGACGATCAGCTCCGGGTCGACCTCCATCCTCGTACCGATGCCCGTGCAGTCGGGGCAGGCGCCGAAGGGCGAGTTGAAGGAGAAGGAGCGCGGCTCCAGCTCCTCGAAGGAGAGGTCGTCGTACGGGCAGTAGAGGTGTTCGGAGTACATCCGCTCACGCTCGGGGTCGTCCTCGGGGAGGTCGACGAAGTCGAGCACGACCATGCCGCCGGAGAGGCCCAGCGCGGTCTCGACCGAGTCGGTCAGCCGGCGCTTGGCGCTGTCCTTGACGGTGAGGCGGTCGATGACCACCTCGATGGTGTGCTTCTCCTGCTTCTTGAGCGCGGGCGGCTCGGAGAGCTGGATGGTCTCGCCGTCGACCCTGGCCCGGCTGTAGCCCTTGGTCTGCAGATCCGCGAAGAGGTCGACGAACTCGCCCTTGCGCTCGCGCACCAGCGGCGACAGGACCTGGAAACGGCTGCCCTCGGGCAGGCCGAGCACCTTGTCCACGATGGCCTGCGGAGACTGGCGCGAGATCGGCCGGCGGCACTCGGGACAGTGCGGCTTGCCGATCCTGGCGAAGAGCAGCCGGAGGTAGTCGTAGACCTCGGTGATGGTGCCGACCGTCGAGCGCGGGTTGCGCGAGGTCGACTTCTGGTCGATGGAGACGGCGGGCGACAGGCCCTCGATGAAGTCGACGTCCGGCTTGTCCATCTGGCCGAGGAACTGCCGGGCGTACGAGGAGAGCGACTCCACGTAACGGCGCTGCCCCTCGGCGAAGATCGTGTCGAACGCGAGCGACGACTTGCCCGACCCGGAGAGCCCGGTGAAGACGATGAGGGAGTCGCGGGGAAGGTCGAGCGAGACGTTCTTGAGGTTGTGCTCGCGAGCGCCACGGACGATGAGACGGTCGGCCACGCCGGTCCGCACCTTTCTAGAGAGAAGCGGGGGAACTGAGCCCCTGCCCCAGGATATGGGGGGTGCCACAGCGTTGTACGGAGCTTTCAACTCCGAGCGTATAGCACGCGCATTCGATTTACGGACGGCTGATAACTCCTTCACCCAAATGAGTGGCGGGGCTACGCTCGGCCCCATGATTGATCACGTGCACGACCTGGACGCCCTACGTGAAGCGACCGGCCGGCTGCTCAGCGCCACGGAGAAACTGGACGACTCCGCGCTTGCCTCGCCGTCGCGACTGCCGGGCTGGAGCCGGGGTCATGTCGTCGCGCACCTCTCACGTAACGCCGACGCGCTCGTAAATGTTCTCCAGGGCCGGCCGATGTACGCAGACAGCGAAACCCGCGACCGCGACATCGAGCGCGACGCCCCCCGGCCGCGGGCCGAACAGCTGGCCGATCTGTCGGAGAGCGCGGCCCGCTTCGTGGCCGCCGCTTCGGCCCCGGCCGACTGGTCACGCACCGTCGCGATGCGCAACGGCGTGACGGACTCCGCCTCCCGCATCCCCTTCCGCCGCCGCATCGAGGTCGAGCTGCACCATGTCGACCTGGGGGTGGGGTACGAGCTGGAGGATCTGGCCGACGACTTCACCGCCCGGGAGATCGACTTCCTGGCCGAGCGGTTCGCCGGACACCCGGACATCGTGTCCACAGGCGTGGCCGACGGCAGGGGCCGGTCCTGGACGACCGGCGGCGGGGCGGCGGGCGGCCCCGTCACCGTCCGCGGTACGGCTCCCGAGCTGCTCGGCTGGCTCAGCGGGCGCCGCGACGGGTCGGCGCTGACCGTCGAGGGCGGGCTGCCCCTGCCCGCGCTGCCCTCGCTATAGGCTGAGACGTATGACGTACAGCGGAGCGGTCAAGGTCGGCGGGCGGGCGGACGTGCACGAGCTGACGGATCTGATGATCTCCAAGGTCGCCGTCGGCCCGATGAACAACAACGCCTATCTGCTGCGCTGCCGGGCCACCGGCGAGCAGCTCCTGATCGACGCGGCCAACGACGCCGGCACCCTGCTGGGGCTGATCGGTGACGACTCGATCGCCTCGGTCGTCACCACCCACCGGCACGGCGACCACTGGCAGGCCCTGGGCGAGGTCGTGGCGGCCACGGGCGCGCGTACGTACGCCGGGCGGTACGACGCCGAGGGGATCGAGGTCCCGACCGATGTGCTCGTCGAGGACAACGACACCATCCGGGTCGGGCGGGTCGCCCTGACCGCCCGCCATCTGACCGGGCACACACCGGGGTCGATCGCGCTCATCTACGACGACCCGCAGGGCGCTCCGCACCTGTTCACCGGGGACTGCCTCTTCCCGGGCGGGATCGGCAACACCTTCGAGGACCCCGAGGCGTTCGTGAGCCTGCTGCACGATGTGGAGACCAAGCTCTTCGCCCCGCTGCCGGACGAGACCTGGGTCTACCCGGGCCACGGCGACGACACCACGCTGGGCGACGAGCGTCCGCGACTGCCCGAGTGGCGCGCCCGCGGCTGGTGAAACGGCCCCGGTGACGTCCGCACAGCGGATGTCACCGGGGCCGCACCGTAGGCGTCACCGGGCCTGACGGCCGGTTCAGGCGTCGATTCCGGCGCCCTTCTCGGCGTCTTCCCCGGCCTTCCGCGCCTCCGCCTCGGCCGTCTTCTTGTTGGCGAGGAGGCTGGTGATCGTGGTGATCACCAGCACGCCGCAGATGACGCCGAGCGAGACCGGGATGGAGATCTCGGGGACGTGCACCCCGGACTCGTGCAGGGCGTGCAGCACCAGCTTGACGCCGATGAACCCGAGGATCACCGAGAGCCCGTAGCTGAGGTGGACCAGCTTCTTCAGCAGACCGCCGATCAGGAAGTACAGCTGCCGCAGACCCATCAGGGCGAAGGCGTTGGCGGTGAAGACGATGTACGGGTCCTGGGTCAGCCCGAAGATCGCCGGGATCGAGTCCAGCGCGAACAGCACATCGGTGGTGCCGATGGCGAGCATGACGACCATCAGGGGCGTCAGGACGCGCTTGCCGTTGTTGCGGATGAAGAGCTTGGTGCCGTGGTACCTGTCGGCGACACCGAAGCGGCGCTCGATCGTCTTCAGGAGCCTGTTCTCCTCGAACTCCTCTTCCTCCTCGTCGGCCCGCGCCTCCTGGATGAGCTTCCAGGCGGTGAAGATCAGGAACGCGCCGAAGATGTAGAAGACCCACGAGAAGTTGGCGATGACCGCGGCGCCCGCGGCGATGAAGACCGCCCGCAGCACCAGTGCGATCAGTACACCGAAGAGCAGCACCCGCTGCTGGAGGTGGGAGGGCACCGAGAACTTCGCCATGATCAGCACGAAGACGAAGAGGTTGTCGACACTCAGCGATTTCTCGGTGATGAATCCGGCGAAGAACTCGCCCGAGGCCTGGGTCTCGCCGAAGACGAGCAGGCCGAGCCCGAAGAGGGCGGCCAGCGCGATCCAGACGACCGTCCAGATTCCGGCTTCCTTCGTCGACACGTCATGAGGCTTGCGCCCGATGAAGAAGTCGACGGCGATGAGGGCGCTCAGACCAAGAATGGTCAGCGCCCAGAGGGTCCATGAAACGTCCACTGCGCCTCCGGCAGTTCGCTACGGCTACTGATCAGCGTCGTCGCTGCCGGAGGTCTCTTCCACCTGGGCGCGCGGGCTGCGCGCCTGGCCGGCGCCCCGGGACCGGTCACAGTCCGTACTGACGGGAACGCCGCGATCGGGAGTACTCCCCTCCGCTCAAGAAACAGTACAGGAATTACCAAGGGATGGTAAAGAGGAGGCTAAATAAACCCCAAAAGCCCAGGTCAGGGCGGTGGTAGGCGAACGGGGACGGAGCGGGTCAGCGGGGTCCGGTGCGGCGGGCGGCCGCCACCTGGGCGAGCACCAGCTCGAGAACGCCACTGCCGGGAGGCGTCCGCAACGGCTCGTACGTCCAGGCGTGGCCCACCCAGGGGTCGGCCAGATGGTCGTCGGCGACCGGGGTGATCCGGAGCAGCGACCGCCACAGCGGATCGAGCACCGGCCCGAACCCGGAGGCGTCCTCCCGGTCCGCGACCATCAGGAGATGGACGCCGACGGACGGCCCCTCGTCCGCGAGGTAGCGCAGCTGGGTGACGGCCCGGTCGTCGAAGCCGTGCGGGAAGTCGTTGACGATCAGCAGCTGCTCGGCCGGGTCCAGATCGGGCGGCAGCGAATCCGCGGCGCCGGCCCGGACCGCCATCTGCACCAGATCGACCCGCCGGGTGAGCTGGGCGAGGACCGAGGACACTCCCCCGGGACCGGACGCGGGCGGGCCCGCGAGAACCCCGGAGCGGACCAGCGGGGCGAGCGCGGCCGCGGCGGAGCCCGCCGGGTCGATGACGTGGACCGAGAACTCGCCCGCCGGGTAGACGGCGAGCAGCCGGGCCGCGTGCAGGACCGCGCTCTCCATGGCCAGCCGGTGCAACTGGTCGCTGTCCGTCAGGGCGGCGGCCTCGGAGGCCGGGCGCCCGCTGTCGATCCAGATCCCGCGCTCCAGCGGCAGCCGTACGAGCAGCGGGATGCGCAGGGAGGCGCTCTCCGGCAGGTGCAGATCACCGATCCGCAGCGCCATCGGGATCTCCATCGGAACCCGGTAGGCGTGCCAGACGGGGTTGTCCCAGCCCGCGTAGGGGGCGGGGAGCGCGGGTTCCACCACGGCGGACTCGGCGGCCAGCTGGGCGAGGTCGCGCTCCAGCGCCTCGCGGGCCCGGCCGGTCAGCTCGTCACGCTTGGCGCGGGCCTGCTCACGGGCCGGGTCGCCCGCACCGCCTGTCCGGCTGCGCGGGTCGGACAGGGTGCGCTCCAGCTCCTGGTCCATCCGGGACTCGGCGAAGTCGACGGCGCTGCGGTACGCGGCGGTGGTCCTGGCCAGGTCCTCGAACATCCCCCAGATCTGGTTGTAGAGGCGCTCGTCCATGGACCATCCGGTCGCGTCCCCGGCAACGGGCCGCGCCGGCTCTCCGGGCCCGGCGGGCGGCGCGGCGGGAGGGGGCGGCGGGGGCGCGGCGGGCTGGCGGCGCGGGTGCGCGTAGTCGATGGGTCCGGACGGGACGGCGGCCGGGGCCGGGGGCTCGGGCTCGGGCCGTGGGGAGGCCGGGGGCCGGGCGGGGGGCTGCCCGCCGCCCGGTATGGGTGCGGGGCCCGCCGCGCGCCTGACCCGGTCGCCCTCCGGGCTGCGGGGCGGGGGCGGTGACACGGAGCGGGCCGTGCCGCGGGCGACCGCCTCCTGGATCGAACCGGCCAGTTCGGCCGCCCGGTCCACGCCCTGATCCGCGAGCATCGCGGCGAGACCTCCCGCATAGCCCTGGCCGACCGCGCGGACCTTCCAGCCGCCCTGACGGCGGTAGAGCTCCAGGGCGGCGACCGCGGACTCGGTGTCCAGCCCGGTCAGGGTGAAGGTGGCGATCTCGGTGCCTTCGAGACCGGTGACGGCGACGAAGGGCGCCGCCACGGCTCCGAACCGGGCCGGGCCGCCCGCCTCCAGCGGCAGGGCCAGCAGCACCGTGACCCGGTGCACCCCGTCGGGCAGGGCGTCGAGGTCGACGGCGAGCCGGTGGTCGGCGGCCGCCTGCCTGGACACTTCGAGCCCCGGCAGGTGCGGCGAGCCGGGGTGGGCGATCCGCTCGACGCCGTGCACGGTGCCGTGCTCGTCCCCGAGCGTGGCGCCCGCCACGACGGGCGTCCCCGCCGAAATCCGGATCTCCAGACGGGTCTGGGGCAAGGTGTGGTTCTGCCCCCGGACCAGCTCGGCCGTCATTGCCCTGTCCCCTCGACGAGTTGCCACCGCGCGGCACGGTGCCGCGATGCGGTGCAGCTCCCGGCGGCCGATGCCTCCGGGAGCTGCGGTTACCGATACGGACCGGCTGGTCCGGCCCTGCCTACAGGTGCGGCAGGATCGCCGGCATGAGGTCCTGGAAGGTGCGGCCGTTGGCCGGGGTGCCGATGGCGGTCATCTGCCAGCCGTTCCCCGCGCGGTGCACCTTCGCCATGATCTGAGCGGTGTACTGCCCGCCGCCGTCCAGCGTGTAGCGGGCCAGCTCCTGGCCGTTGGTCTCGTCGACGATGCGGCAGAAGGCGTGTCGGACCTCCTGGAACGTCTGGCCGGTGAAGGAGTTCACCGTGAAGACGATCTGGTCGATGTGGACCGGCACCCGCTGGAGGTCGACCAGGATCGCCTCGTCGTCGCCGCCGGAGCCCGCGCCGCCGACCAGGTTGTCCCCGGTGTGCTTGACGGAGCCGTCGTCGCTGACGAGGTGCCGGAAGAAGACGACGTCGACCGGCTGCTTGTCGGCGAACAGGACCGCCGAGGCGTCCAGGTCGATCTCCCGGGTGCGCGAACCGAACAGACCGCGACGCGGCGCCGCCTGCCAGCCGAGCCCCATCCGTACCGCGGTCAGGGTCCCCCCGTCGCTCTTCTGCAGGCTGATGGCCTGGCCCTTGGTCATGTTGACCGTCACGCGCTGTCCCCTCTCCGCTTCCCCGCAAACCATCCTTGCGCGGTTTCCAGCACCCTACGCAGTCGCGCCACCGGCGCATCGGGTGCGGGCCGTTTTGTGTCGTTCCTGCAACACACCCCGCCCCGCGGGGTCAGGCCAGGCCCGCCTCCCGCATCTGGCGCAACTCCTTCTTCAACTCCCCCACCTCGTCACGCAGTCGGGCGGCGACCTCGAACTGCAGATCCGCGGCGGCCGCGCGCATCCGGTCGGTCATCTCCTCGATGATCCCGGCGAGCTCGGTGGCCGGGCGGTCGGTGACCACCGCCCCGTCCCCCTTGGCCTTCCCGGAACCGGCCTTGACGCCCAGCGTGGGCACGGGCGCCTTGGCGCCCTTCGTCTGGCGGTAGCCGGTGCCGAGGAGCTGCTCGGTGTCGACCTCCTCGCGGGCGATCGTCGCGACGATGTCGTTGATCTTCTTGCGCAGCGGCTGCGGGTCGAGTCCGCGCTCGGTGTTGTAGGCGATCTGCTTCTCGCGGCGCCGGTTGGTCTCGTCGATGGCCTGCGCCATCGCCGGGGTGATCTTGTCCGCGTACATATGGACCTGCCCGGACACGTTACGAGCGGCGCGGCCGATGGTCTGGATCAGTGAGGTGCCCGAGCGCAGGAAGCCCTGCTTGTCGGCGTCGAGGATCGCCACGAGCGACACCTCGGGCAGGTCGAGGCCCTCGCGCAGGAGGTTGATGCCGACCAGGACGTCGTACTCGCCGGAGCGCAGTTCGCGCAGCAGCTCGATGCGGCGCAGGGTGTCGACGTCGCTGTGCAGGTAGCGGACCTGGATGCCGAGCTCCAGGAAGTAGTCGGTGAGGTCCTCCGACATCTTCTTGGTGAGGGTGGTGACCAGGACCCGCTCGTCCTTCTCGGTGCGCTTGCGGATCTCGTGCACCAGGTCGTCGATCTGGCCCTCGGTGGGCTTGACGACGATCTCCGGGTCGACGAGGCCGGTGGGGCGGATGATCTGCTCCACGAAGCCGTCGCCCCTGGAGAGCTCGTACTTGCCGGGGGTGGCGGAGAGGTAGACCGTCTGGTTGATCCGTCCGAGGAACTCCTCCCACTTCAGCGGGCGGTTGTCCAGGGCGGACGGCAGCCGGAAGCCGTGGTCGACGAGGGTCCGCTTGCGGGAGGCGTCACCCTCGTACATCGCGCCGATCTGCGGCACGGTGACATGCGATTCGTCGAGCACGAGGAGGAAGTCCTCGGGGAAGTAGTCGAGGAGGGTGTTGGGCGCGGTGCCGGGGGTGCGGTCGTCGAAGTGCATCGAGTAGTTCTCGACACCTGAGCAGGTGCCGATCTGGCGCAGCATCTCGATGTCGTACGTGGTGCGCATCCGCAGCCGCTGGGCCTCCAGCATCTTGCCCTGCTTGTCCAGCTCGGCCAGCCGCTGCTCCAGCTCCTTCTCGATGCCGCCGACCGCCTTCTCCAGTCGCTCCGGGCCCGCCACGTAGTGGCTGGCGGGGAAGACGTGGAGGGACTCGTCCTCGCTGATGACCTCGCCGGTGAGCGGGTGGAGGGTGGAGAGCGCCTCGATCTCGTCGCCGAACATCTCGATGCGGACGGCGAGCTCCTCGTAGACCGGGAAGATCTCGATGGTGTCGCCACGCACCCGGAAGGTGCCGCGGGCGAACGCCAGGTCGTTTCGGCTGTACTGGATCTCGACGAAGCGGCGCAGCAGCTGGTCGCGGTCGATCTCGTCGCCCACCTTGAGCTGGACCATCCGGTCGACGTACTCCTGCGGGGTACCGAGGCCGTAGATGCAGGAGACGGAGGCGACCACGATGACGTCACGCCGGGTGAGCAGGGAGTTCGTCGCGGAGTGGCGCAGCCGCTCGACCTCCTCGTTGATCGAGGAGTCCTTCTCGATGTAGGTGTCCGACTGCGGGACGTACGCCTCGGGCTGGTAGTAGTCGTAGTACGAGACGAAGTACTCGACGGCGTTGTTGGGCAGGAGCTCGCGGAACTCGTTGGCCAGCTGGGCGGCGAGGGTCTTGTTCGGCGCCATCACCAGGGTGGGGCGCTGCAGCCTCTCGATCATCCAGGCGGTGGTCGCCGACTTTCCGGTGCCGGTCGCGCCGAGGAGCACGACATCCTTCTCACCTGCCCTGACGCGCCGCTCCAGCTCGGCGATGGCCGTCGGCTGGTCGCCGCTTGGCTGGTAGGGACTGACGACCTCGAAAGGCGCCACCGAACGTTCGATCTTCGAAACGGGCCGCATGCATCCACCGTACGACCCCCCACTGACAACGGGGCCGGTCAGCGATCGTGGTGCCGCACGGGGTCGCGCCACTGCGAGTGGAAGGACGCCGGGTCGGCGTGCGTGCCGAAGCGGGGTACCTGGCGCTGGGCGGGGATGCCGAGGGCCCGTCCGGCCGCGGCGTCGCCCCAGTCCGGGGTGCCCATGACTACCAGGGGGTCGAACATCACGACGATCCCGGCGAGCAGCAGGAAGCAGGCCGGGCCGATCAGCATGGGCACGAGGAAGCCGGTCGGGGTGTCGCCGGCGGTGGTGCCGGTGAGCGTGGCGGGGTGCAGGTGGACCCGGAGTGCGGCCATGCCCGTGTAGTGCATTCCGCTGACCGCGAGGCCCATCACGACGGCGGCACCGAGGCTCGGCAGGAAGCCGTGGATCGAGACGGCGGCCCAGAGCGCGGCGGTCGAGGCCACCACGGCGACGACCACGGAGAGCGTCACGGTGACCGTGTCGTACTCGAACTGCCCATCAAGTCGCATCCCGGCCATGCCGAGGTAATGCATGGAGGCCACGCCGAGCCCGGTGATCGTGCCACCCGTCACCAGAGCCATCGGGGTGGCGCCCCGGTACCCGACGAGAAAGATCCCGACACCGACCATGACGATCGCGACGGCGAGGCTGGCGAACGTGACCGGCTTGTCGTAGCTGATCGGTACCTCCTCGACGGAGAAACCCATCATCGCGATGAAGTGCATCGTCCAGATACCCGAGCCTATGGAGGCCGCACCGAGGGCCAGCCAGCCGGCCTTGAAGGAACGTTCCGTGCGCAGTGACCGGGTGGTGCAGCGCAGCCCCAGTGCCGCACCGAGGCAGGCCATGAGGAACGCCGCGACGGGGGTCACCGCCCCATAGCTGAAACCGTCGATTGTGCCCTGCATACACATGCCCTTCGCAGAAGCCCGGGTGCGGACGACCCTAAGGCGCAAGGCCCGGCAAACAAACAGAAGAACTGCATTTTATCGACAGGGGCACCAACCCATGACGCGGTCCCCGAGGTGCGTTCACATGGTGGCCATCCTTCGCCCGTCCCTTGTTCGGCGGCGGCTGCGAGCCTCGGGCCGTCCGCACCTCTGACGCAAGGAGTCCACGTGTACGCAGGCACCGCAACCGCCTCCGTCGCTGCCGCCGCGCTGCTGGGCGCCGGCACGTTCCTGTTGTCGAACACCGGCACACCGGTCACGGACACCACCGCGGCCGGGCACACCGTGGCGGGGACCCACGCCGTCACCGCCCGGCGCACGGGGGCGGCCACCGGTTCCGGGGTCCGGACGGCGAGCGACCCCGCCCCGGCCCGGACCGGCGGCCCGCTCGTCATCGCCCACCGGGGCGCGTCGGTCCACGCCCCCGAGAACACCCTCGCGGCCGTGGACAAGGCCGACGAGCTCGGCTTCGACTGGGTGGAGAACGACGTCCAGTTCACCAAGGACGGCGTACTCGTCGTCATCCACGACACCGATCTGAAGCGGACCACCGACGCCGAGCAGGTCTTCCCGGACCGCGCGCCGTGGGCGGTCAAGGACTTCACGGCGGCCGAGATCGCCCGGCTGGACGCGGGCAGCTGGTTCGGGCCGCAGTACGCCGGCACCCGGGTGCCCACGCTCCGGCAGTACCTGGACCGGATCGGGCACAACCGCCAGAACCTGCTCCTGGAGATCAAGAGCCCCGAGATCTACCCGGGGATCGAGCGGGCGACCCTGCGGGTGCTGAACGAGGAGGGGTGGCTCGACAGCGGGCATGTCCGCGACCGCCTCGTGATCCAGAGCTTCGGCGCGGACAGTGTGCGCAAGGTGCACGAGCAGCGCCCGGACGTCGTCACGGGCTTCCTGGGCACCCCGGCCGTCGCCGAGCTGCCCGAGTACGCCGAGTTCGCCGACCAGATCAACCCGACGTACACCTCGGTCTCGGGCGAGTACGTGGCGGCGGTGCACGCGCTGAAGGGGCCGCACCACAAGACGCTCCGGGTCAACACGTGGACGGTCAACGACGCGGCGCACGCGCGCCAGGTGTCCGGCTACGGCGTGGACGGCATCATCACCAACACGCCGGACGTGGTGCGGGCGGCCATCGGGGTGCGTGGGGCCGCCGGGGTGCGTGAGGCCGCCGGGGCAGGCAAGGCTGCCGGGGTGCGTGAGGCCGCCGGAGGTACGTGAGGCTGCCGGGGTGCGTGAGGCCGCCGGCTGACCGTCACGGGGCCGCCGTCGCGGCCGGCCGGCGGCCGTTGTCAGTGGCCGGCCGTACGGTGGTTGCCATGAACAGCAACGGGGTTGTCGAGTGGGCCGTCGTGGAGAGCGACATCGGCCCGCTGCTGCTGGCCGCGACGGACGCCGGGCTGGTGAGCGTGGTCTTCCACGCGCGTCCGGCGGTACGGGACAGGGCGCTGGCCCGGTTGCGCGACCGGCTCGGCGCGGAGCCGGTCGAATCACCCGGCTCCGTCCGGCTGGCCGAGCCGATACGCCAGTTCGCGGCGTACTTCGCGGGCACGCTGCGGGATTTCTCCCTCGATCTGGACTGGTCGCTGACGAGCGGCTTCAACCGCCAGGTGCTCCGTGAGCTGTCGGCGGGCGTGCCGTACGGCGCGGTCGCCGGTTACGGGGAGCTCGCCGGGCGGGTCGGGCAGCCCGGGGCGGCCCAGGCGGTCGGGGCGGCCATGGGGTCCAATCCGCTGCCGGTCGTGGTGCCCTGTCACCGGGTGGTGGAGCGCGACGGCGGGATCGGCGGCTTCGGCGGCGGGCTGGAGACGAAACGGCGGCTGCTGGCGCTGGAGGGCGTGCTGCCCCCACCGCTGTTCTGACCCTCCCACCGCTGGCACACTGCCTCGGTGACCAACACCCTCGACGCATCCGACACTCCCGGCGAGCCCGCTTCCACCGGGCGGGTCACCGCGGCCGACCTCCCCGGGCTCCGGCGCCGGACGACAGGTGTCCTCATCGCCGGCCAGATACTCGGCGGCCTCGGTGTGCCCGTCGGCATCACCCTGGCCCCCGTACTGGCGACACAGGTCAGCGGCTCCGAGGCGCTGTCGGGCCTCGCGCCCACCGCGTCGGTGGCCGGCACCGCGCTGCTGTCGCTGCCGCTGGCCGCGCTGATGACCTCGCGCGGCCGCCGCCCCGGCCTCGTACTGGCGTATCTGATCGGTGCGCTCGGCGCCGGCCTCGTGGTGCTGGCCACCGTCGTGGAGAGCTTCCCCCTGCTGCTCCTCGGCATGGCCGCGTTCGGCGCGGGCTCCTCCGCCAATCTGCAGGCACGGTTCGCCGCGGCGGATCTGGCCGAGCCCGAGCGGCGCGGCCGGGCGATCTCGACCGTCATCTGGGCCACCACCATCGGCTCGGTGCTGGGGCCCAACATCGCGGCTCCGGCGGGCCGGGTCTTCC
The DNA here is from genome assembly GCF_055587045.1 of Streptomyces sp. NPDC048671. Classification (NCBI taxonomy): domain Bacteria; kingdom Bacillati; phylum Actinomycetota; class Actinomycetes; order Kitasatosporales; family Streptomycetaceae; genus Streptomyces; species Streptomyces sp. NPDC048671. Next base: position 172,298 of record NZ_JBVJHB010000001.1, read on the forward strand.
GCGGCACCGCCGTGTCCGAGACGGCCGGGCCGTTCGTCTGGGCGGCCGGCATCTTCCTCCTCGCCGCGCTCGTGGTCGCGGCGCTGCTGCGGCCCGACCCGCTGCTCACGGCGCGCGCGCTGGCCCCGCAGGAGAGCACGTCGGCCGGGAGCCGTTCGCTGCGTGCGGGCATCGCGGCCGTGCGGGCATCGCCGATGGCCCGGCTGGCGCTGGTGACCGTGACCGTCTCGCACACCGCGATGGTCTCGATCATGGTGATGACCCCGGTCGCCCTCGGCCATCACGGCGCGGACCTCCAGCTGGTCGGCCTGGTGATCAGCGGCCACATCGCGGGGATGTACGCGTTCTCGCCGGTGATGGGCTGGCTGTCGGACCGCTTCGGCCGGCTCACCGTCATCGGCCTGGCGGTCGGGCTGCTCTCCCTGGCCGCGCTGCTGGCGGGGACCGCGGGCGCCGCTCACGGCAGGACCGCGGCCGGCCTGTTCGTGCTCGGGCTCGGCTGGTCCGCGGGGCTGGTCGCCGGTTCGGCGCTGCTCACCGACTCCGTGCCGCAGCCCGCCCGCGCCGCCGTGCAGGGCCTGTCGGACCTGACCATGAACGCGTCGGCGGGCATCGGCGGCGCGGTCGCCGGGGTCATCGTCTCCCGGGCGAGTTACGGCTGGCTGAACCTCACCGGCGCATGTCTGCTGCTGCCGATGGCCGCGCTGGCGCTGCGCCGGTCCCTCACCCGCCCCGCCTCCTCGGCCTGAGCCGGCGGGGCGCCCCTCAGAGGCTTCAGAGGCTGATGTGGTAGGCCTTGCGCAGCGTCTCGTGCACGGTCCACGTCGTACGGTCGCCCTCGCGCAGCACGCAGGCGTCGCCCGGTCCGATCTCCAGCGTCTCGCCGCCCTCGACCGCCACGGTCGCGCGCCCGCTGACGACCACGAACAGCTCGTTGGCCTCGGTGTCCGTGACCACGCCGGGCGTGATCTGCCAGATCCCGCGCAACTGCTTGCCGTCGGCCGACTCCCACAGCACCTTGCCGGTGACCTGCGGCTCACCCGACACGATCTGTGCGGGATCGAGCGGTTCCGGTTCGAGCACGGCGTCCGGGATGTGCACGGCGAAAGAGGCGGGAGCTTGATCAATTGTGGTCATGGGCGGTCACTCTAGCGATCGCTCCGGAGCGTCCGGCAGGGCCCCGGGCCGAGCCCGCGAAGCGTCCGGCCCGGTCTCCCCCAGGACGCGCTACCTCCGCGGGTCCTGGTCAGCTGAGCCGACCGCGGCGAGCCAGGCATCGGCGATCAGCCGGTGCCCGAGACGGCTCGGGTGGACGCCGTCAGGGGCCAGCTCCGCCGCCTCCCGGTCCTGTGCCGCGCGGGTCACGACGAGGTCGGCGCGGACCACCTGGGCTCCGTTGTTCCCGGCTGCCCGCAGAACGGCGTCGGTGCGGGGAGAGAGGTCCTCGAACCAGCTCTCCTGGTCCGGCCCGGCCGGGAGCAGGAACGGGGTGATGACGACGAGCCGTGCGGACAGCTCGCGCGCCGTGTCCGCGAGCAGCCGGTCGAGGCACGCCTCGAACACGTCGACCGGGCTGGGCAGTCCCCGGTCGTAGCGCCGCCAGGTGTCGTTGATGCCGATCTTGACCGTGACCACGGTGGGCCGGTGGTCGATGACATCGGTGGTCCAGCGGGTTTCGAGGTCGTACACGCGGTCGCCGTTGATCCCCTTGTTGATGACACGGGGTCCGGGTCCGCCGTCCGCGCGGTCGCGCAGGGTCTGCGCGATCTCGTGGACGTAACCCGTGCCGAGCGACGCGGAATCCGTACGGTCGCGGCCCGCGTCGGTGATGGAGTCACCGATGAACAGGAGCGTGTCGTCGTCCTTGATGTGCATGTCTGCCGTCCTGACGTCGGGGGCGCTGGATCGTCCCTGGTGACCTGCGGGAGTCCGGCCGGCTACGGCCGGCCGGCGGGGGTTCGGCCCGCGCATCCCCTCAGTGTCGCGGCCTCCCGCGCCAGCACCGCGGGGTCGTCGCCGGGCACGAACTCCAGGAGCGCCTCGACACCCCGGCCGGCCAGCAGGCCGAGGGCGGCCGCCCACAGGTCCGAACGGTCCGCCAGCGGCAGCCGGTTGTTGCCCGGCCACCACGAGAAGGCGTGCACGGCGCAGACCCGGTCGGCGAGCGATGCCAGCCCCGCCAGCGCCTCTTCGCGGGGTGTGCCGAGCGGCGGCTGCCAGTACGTGCGGACGTTGTCCGCGTCCACCTCGTCCAGCAGCCGGGCGGTCGAGGCGACGGTGTCGGTGAGCGTTCCCCCGTGGAACTCTGGCGCGAGCAGCAGCCCGTGGTCCGCGGCGATCCGTGCCGCCTCCCGCAGACAGCTCACGGTCTCCTGCCGCTCATCGGGCGGGGCGGACCGCGATCCGGTCGCGCCCGCCCACACCCGTATCCGCGGCGCCCCGAGAAGCACCGCGGCGCGGGCGACGGCGGGGAACCCGGCCAGTTCGCCCGGCGTGGCGCGGAAGTACGAGCCGTACGAACAACAGGCCAGCCCGTACCGTTCGGTGGCCTCACGGACCGCGCTGACGGTGCCCGGCTCCTCCGGGGGCGCGTGCACGTCCGCCCCCCACTCGATCACCTCCAGGCCCGCGTCCGCGGCGCGGCGCGCGACCTCGGCGGCGGGCAGCCGGCGGAAGGTGACCGAGCACAGGCCCAGCCCGAGGCTTCCCGCTTCCGGTCCGGCCGGCGGTCGGAGCGGGGCACGGCCCGCCGCGTTCCGGCTGCTCTCCTCGGTCATGACACTGCCTTCCTGCGGTCGGGCCTTCGGGCGCTCTCGTACGGTCCGCCCGGACGGGGCGGGCGGACCGGGCCGGCTGGGCGGTGCCCCGTCACCGTGGTCGCTCAGGCGGCGTTCGGACCCACGTCCGCCGCCGTGAGGGGGTGCCGGAGCACGGGAGCCGTCGTGTACTCGTCGGCGCCGATGTCCCGTACGCTGCCGCGCCGGTCCCCGTCGATGTCATCGGCGACGGCGGCGCCGCTCAGCGTCGCGGCGCCGATCGCCGGGCTGCCCGACGACAGCCGCAGCACACCGTCCGTGCCCCGGCTGAGCAGCGGGTCGGCCCGGATGAAGCCCCCGGAGGGGATGTTGCCGTCTCCGGCCGCGCCCCACAGCAGGTTGCTCTGCCAGGTGAAGCCGGAGGTGGCTCCCATCGCGACGAGGCTGCCCGAGTCGCCGACCAGCAGGTTGTCGGCGACGGTCACGTCCTGCGGCTCGTACGCGCGGGTCTCGCCCGAGAGCATGCCGGTGTTGTTGATGAGGGAGTTGTGCACGATCACCGCGCGGTCGCAGGCGTCGTTGCCCCGCCGCTCGTCCTCCGTCTCACCGGTGTTGTGGTCACGGGTGGTGCCGCTGCCGATCACCAGGGCCCTGCCGGACAGCCCGCTGAGGTAGTTGTTGACGATTCTGTGGTCGTTGCCGTAGACGCGTACCCCGTCCGTGCCTCCGATCAGGTGGTTGCTCTCCACCACGGAACGGTTGCCGTGGCGCAGCACGATGCCGCCGCGGCTGTCGCGGATGGTGTTGTACCGGATGGTGTTGTCCGAGGACTTCACCGAGATCGCCTCGGGATCGCCGTCACAGCGCTCGAACAGGTTGTACTCGACGACCGCGTGGGCGCCGGACAGTGCGCGGCTGCTGACGCCGAGGCGGATGGGTTCGCCGCCGTTGGCCCCGGTGAAGCTGTGGTCGGAGAAGTGGTTGCGGAAGATGTGCAGGTTCTGGGCCATGGCGGTCGGGCCGGAGCCGTCGACGACGATGAAGATGCCCGCGGTGGTCTTGTCGTGGAAGTGGTTCCGGTCGATCTTCGAATCGTCCGCCCGCACGACGAGCCAGTACGGGTCGCCGGTGTCCGCGAGCTGGAAGTCGTTGCGGGTCAGCCGGATCGCCGAGCAGTTCGCGGGGATCTCCATCGTGGTGCTCTGCCGGAAGGAGAATCCGCTGATGGTGATGTTGCTCGAACCGCTGAGCACGAAGCCGCGTTCGCCACGCAGCACGGCGCCGCCGCGGGTCTTCGAGACGATGGTGATCTGCGCGGCGGCGGTGCCGTTCTTGCCGGTGATGTTGATCGCGCTGCCCGACGGGACCGTGTAGGTGCCATCGGCGACGACGATCCGGTCACCGGGCGCGGCGCTGTTGATGGCGCTCTGGAGCTGGGCCAGGGTGGCGACCGGGATGTCGGCCGCCGACGCGCTCCCCGACAGCGAGGTGGCGAGCGGTACGGCGGCGAGTGCGGCCACCGCTGTGCTCCGGAGGAACGTGCGTCGTTGCATGGTGTCTCCTGCGTCGAAGTGGACGGGTGCGCTCAGCGGGCCAGGGGGCCGACATCGGCCGGGGTCAGGGGTCCGCGCCTCGGTGCCCGGCGGGAGTGTTCGTCCGCGCCCACGTCCCGGACCCGGCCGCGCGGCTGCCCGTCGATGTCGTGGGTGACGGGCGGCCACCGAAGGGTGCCCGCGTCGATCGCCGGGCTGTCGGCGGCCGGCCGTGCGATGCCGTGCGGGTCCTTCTCCAGCCTCGGGTCGATGCGGGTGCCGCCACCGGCGGGGATGTTGCCGTCGGCGGCGGCGCCCCACAGCAGGTTGCCCGACCAGGTGAAGCGCACGGTGTTCGCCATGTCGACAAGTCGGCCCGTGTCCGCGACGAACAGGTTGTCGGCGACGGTGACGTCCCGCGGCTCGTGCGGGCGCTGGCTCTCGCCGGAGAGCGTGCCGTTGTTGTCGACCAGGGTGTTGTACGCGACGAGGAGCCGGTCGGGGGCGTCGTTGCCGCGGCGCGACTCGGGCGTCTCGCCGGGCAGGTGGTCGCGCTCGGAACCGCTGCCGATCACCAGGGCGCGCCCCGACAGGCCGGCGAGGTAGTTGTTGACGATCACATGGTCGTTGCCGTAGATCCGTACGCCTTCCTGGCCGTCGACGAGGTGGTTGCCCTCGACCCGGTTGCGGTTGCCGTGCCGCAGGACGATGCCGCCCAGGCTGTCGCGGATGGTGTTGTACCGGATGGTGTTGTCCGAGCTCTTCACCGAGATCGCCTCGGGGTCTCCGTCGGCGCGCTCGAACAGGTTGTACTCCACGACCGCGTGGGCTCCGGACAGTGCGCGGGGGCTGACGCCGAGCCGGATCGGCTCGCCGCCGTTGGAACCGGCGAAGGTGTGGTCGGAGAAGTAGTTGCGGTACACGTGGACGCGCTGGGCCATCTCGTCCGTGCCCGCGCCCTCGATGCCGAGGTAGATGCCGAGCGTGCTCTTGCCGTGGAAGTGGTTGTGGTCGACGGTGCTGTCGTCCGCGCGCACCATCAGCCAGTGCAGGCCCTCGATGTCGGCCAGTTGGAAGTCGTTGCGGGTGAGCCTGATGTGCGAGCAGTCCGGGGGGATGTCCAGGGTGCTGCTCTGGCGGAAGGAGAAGCCGCTGAGGGTGATGTGGCTGGACGCCTCCAGGAGGAAGCTGTGTTCGCCCTCCAGGACGGCACCGCCCGGGGTCCGGGCGGCGATGGTCACGGGTGCCCGCTCGGTGCCCCGCTTGTTCCGGATGGTGAGGGGGCTGTCCGGCGGGACGGCGTAGGTCCCGTCGGCCACGACGATCCGGTCGCCGGGCCGCGCCCGGTCGATCGCGGCCTGGAGCTCGGCCGGCGTGCGCACGGCCGCCGGGACCGTGGCCGCGCTCGCGGGCGGCGCTCCGGCGACGGGGGCGGCGGCCAGTGCCACCCCTGCCGCGGTGCTCATGAGGAACGTGCGGCGTTGCATGGTGCCTCCGTGAGTGTGTGGTGGAGGGAGCCTTTTCCGGCTTCCGGCCGGCCGGAAGCCGGGATCAGCTGTCGGCCGGATCAGCCGTCGGCCGGGTCGGCCGGTGTGTCCAGGAACAGTTCGATGACGGGGACGGGGGTGTCGGGGCGGCGGACCGGGATCTGGAGCGTGAGCGTTCCGGCGGGCTGGCCGCCCATCTCGGTGTTGACCGCGGGCCGGTCCGGGTCGATGTGGACCGGGATGATCTCGGACGCGTCGTTCAGCAGCTGGGCGTACCGCACCCGGCCGGCGAGGCCCGGCAGGTGCAGGTGGCGCGGCGGCCAGGCGAACAGGTGGACGTAGAGCCGGTCGCCGCGCTGGGTGTACCGGCATTCCGCGGGAGGTGTGTACGGGGACGGGCCGCAGCCGTGGACCGACCGCTCGTGCAGCTCCGTCCAGCGGCCGATCTCGCCGAGGATCGCGCGATCGCGCGGGTCGAGATCACCGCGGCCGGTGGGGCCCACGTTGAGCAGCAGGTTGCCGCCCTTGGACACCCCGTCGACGAGCATCCGGATCAGCAGGTCGGCGCTCTTGTGGTCGAGGTTGTCGCGGTCGTAGCCCCAGCTTCCGTTGAGCGTCTGGCAGGCCTCCCAGAGCACGGGACGCCCGTTCTCGGTCATCGGGCCGGAGGGCTGGTACTGCTCGGGGGTCACGAAGTCCCCGGGCAGGCCGGTCCGGTCGTTGACGAGGACGTGCGGCTGGAGTTCCCGGATCGTCTCCAGGAGCTTCGGGGAATCCCAGTCGTCGGGGCCCTTGCCTCCCCACCAGGTGCGCCCGGCATAGGAGAAGTCGAAGAACAGGTAGTCGATGGGCCCGAACGACGTCAGCAGTTCACGGACCTGGCCGTGCAGATAGCGCTGGTAGTCGCGGATGTCGCGGTCCGCGTTGGCGGCCTTGAACTCCTCGTCGTCGCGCTGCGGGTGGGTGCCGTCCACCGGGAAGGACGGGTGGTGCCAGTCGATCAGCGAGTAGTAGAGGCCGACCTTGAGCCCTTCGGCGCGGCACGCCTCGACGAACGGGGCGACGAGGTCGCGGCCGTGCGGGGTGTTGGTGACCTTGTACTCGGTGAGGGCGCTGTCCCACAGGCAGAAGCCGTCGTGGTGCTTGGTGGTGAGGACGACGTAGCGCATGCCGGCCGCCTTGGCCGCCCTGGCCCACTGGACCGGGTCGTAGCGGTCGGGGTCGAAGTGGTCGAAGTAGACCTGGTACTGCTCGTCGGTCAGCTTCTCCCGGTTCTTGACCCACTCGTGCCGCGCGGCGAGGGAGTACAGCCCCCAGTGGACGAACATGCCGAACCGGGCGGCGGTGAACCAGGCCGTCTCCGGGGCTCCTTCGGGAGCCCGGTTCCCGGGCGGGCGGGCCTGCGGGGTGTCGGGGCTCGTGGTCATGGGGAATCGCTCCTTCTCTTCGGCGTCCGGTGGGTGCGCGGTGCGCGTCGGGGACGGTCGTACGGGGACGGTGGCCGGCGGGCGGCTGCGTCACGGTGGTGCGCGAGGGCGGGGCGCGGGCTGCGGGGTCAGCCCTTCAGCGCGCCGGAGGACAGCCCGCTGACGAAGGAGCGCTGGAACAACAGGAAGACGATCACGGACGGCAGCAGGGCCAGCAGCGAGGCGGCCATCACCACTCCGGGGGTCACCGCGGGGTCGATCCGCAGGGTCCGCAGCGCCAGCGGGAGCGTGTACGAGGAGGAGTCGGTGGAGACGAGGAGCGGCAGCAGGTACTGATCCCAGATCATGGTGAAGCCGAAGACCCCGATGACGCCGAGGGCGGGCTTGCACATCGGCAGGATGATCTGGGCGAAGATCCGCAGATCTCCCGCGCCGTCGATGCGGGCGGCCTCTTCGAGTTCGCGCGGCACGTCCTTCATGAACTCGGTCATCACCAGGATGGAGAACCCCCAGGCGCCCAGCGGGACGATCATTCCGGCCAGGGTGCCGATGAGGTTGAAGTGGATGACCGGCAGGTCGGAGAGGATCAGGGACAGCGGGAGGGCGAGGATCTCCTCGGGCAGCATCAGCGTCGCCAGGACGGCGACGAGCACCAGCGTCATCCCGGGGAAGACCTTCCTGGCCAGCGCGTACCCGGCCAGGACGGAGACGGCCACCTGGAGCAGCAGCCCGAAGCCGACCACGAAGAACGAGTTCAGCAGGTACCTGAGCACCCCCTGGTCGAAGGCGATCCTGAAGTTGTCCAGGGTGATGCCCGAGGGGATGACGCTCAGCTGTGTCGGGTCCTTGACGTGTCCGAAGGAGCTGACGAGCAGGGCCAGCAGGGGCCCCGCGAAGACGATCAGGACCAGCAGGTAGACGACGGCCCTCAGGATCCGTCCGCCGGCGCTCCGGCTCTCGGTCAGGCCCAGCGCGGTCTCGGTCTGCGCACTCACTTGCTCTCCCTCCGCCGCAGCAGTTGGACGACGACGGTCAGGATCAGCGTCGCGACGAACAGCAGGACCGCTCCCGCCGCTCCGACGCCGAGCCGGTTCTGCTCCAGCCCGAGCTTGTAGATGAGGGTCATGACGACCTCGGTGGAACCGTCGGGTCCGCCGTTGGTCAGCAGGAACACCTCGGTGAACACCCGCAGTCCGCGGATCGCGGCGAGGATGAACAGGATCGAGAACACCGACCGCAGCCCGGGCACCGTCACGTGCCACACCCGCTGCCGCCTGGACGCGCCGTCGACCTTCGCGGCCTCGTACAGACCGCGGTCCACGCTCGTCAGACCGGCGAGGATGATCATCATGTCGTAGGGGGCGCCCCGCCAGATGCCGGTGAACATGATGGAGGCCATCGAGGTGTCGGGGTCGTTGATGAACCCCGACGGGCCCATTCCCACCAGCCCGAGCAGGGAGTTGATCATGCCGTCCCCGGTCGGGTGGTACATGATCCGCCACAGTTCGGCGACGACCGCGATCGGCACCACCACCGGGAGGAACGCCGCGGAGCGCACGACCTTCAGCCGGCGGCTCTGCCCCTCCATCAGCAGGGCGAGGGCGAGGCCGAGCGCCATCGAGCCGGCCGTCTGCCCGGCGGCGAGGACGACCGTGTGCCAGGCGGCCTCGCGGAATCCGTGGGACTGGAGCACCGTGGCGTAGTTGTCGGTGCCGACCCACTTGTTGCCCAGGTAGGGCTGAACCTCCTGGAAGGACATGGTCAGCGCGTTGGCCATGGGGATGAACTTGAAGTACAGGAAGAGGAGCAGAGCCGGGGCGAGGAACAGCCAGGGCGTCCACCACCGGCCCGATCTGCGGCTGCGCCCCAGGAAACCGGTGGCCCCGCCGTCCTGGCGCCCCGTCTTGCGGGGGGAGGGTCCGGCCGCCGCGGGGGCGGCCGGTTCGGCCTGGTCGAGGCTCATGACGCGGCGATCCCCTGCTCCTTGAGGATGTCGGCGAGCTGCTTGTCGAGCTCACCCAGCTTGGCCTCGGTGTCGAGACCGCAGTCCGCCATGAGCGCGTTCACGGTGTCCGCCGTCGCCTGCCGCACCGGGGTCCAGTTCGGGATGGACGGCGCGTACCGCCCGGAGTCCTGGTACGCCTCGGTGTACGTCTTCCAGCGGGGGTCGGAACGCACCTGGGAGATGTCCACCGTCTTGTTGACGGGAAGCTGCACGATGTAGCCACTGGCACCCTCCATCCCCGTCTTCTGGCCCTCGGCGGAGACGGCGTAGCCGGCGAAGGCGTCCTGGCCGGCCTGGTTGCCGGAGCCGGCCATCAGGTAGACGGAGCCGCCCTCGGCGAGGACGGTGGCGTCCTTCGGTCCCTTGGGCATCGGCACGACCTCGTACTTGTCCTTGCCGAGGGTCTCGTCGAAGCGGGGCAGCAGATACGGGCCGACGACGAACATGCCGGCCCGGCCCGCCTCGAACGACTCGTTCGTCGGCGGGGTGTCCATGGTCACGGCGCCGGGCTGGACGGCCTTGGCCTTGCAGCCCAGATCGCGGAACCACTGCATGGCCTCGACCGATGCCTTCGTGGTCATCGCCGGCTTGTACGTGCCCTCCCCGGTCCGGGTGATGAAGTCGCCGCCCGCGGCCCAGAGGAAGTTGGAGAAGTACCAGGAGGCGTAGCCGCGCTTGGTGGACAGCGGGGCGGCGAGGCCGGCGGTGTTCTGCTTGCCGTCGCCGTCGGGGTCCTGGGTGGTGAAGGCCTCGGCCATCGCGGTGAAGTCGCCCCAGTTCCGCGGGACGTCGAGCTTCAGCTTCTGCCGCCAGTCCTTGCGGATGAGCAGCGCGGACGCCTGTGCCGAGTACGGCAGTCCGTACTGCTTGCCGTCCACGCTCTTCCCGGAGTCCAGCCCCTGGCCGACGATCTGCCCGCTGTCCTTGATCTTGTCCAGGTCGATCTCCCGGAGCAGGCCCTGGCTGTGCATGGCCCCGAGCTGCGTCACGTCGTTCATGACGATGTCGGGGAGGTTCTTCTGGGCGGCCCGCTGCTGCAGCTTGGTCTCGAAGTCGTCGAAGATGGCCGTGACCTTGACCTTGTAGCCCGTGGCCTTCTCGAAGCCGGTGGCGACCTTGAGCGCGCCCTGCTCCCCCGGTCCGCCCGGTGTCGTCCTGGTCCAGAGCTCCAGGGTCGCCTTGGGGTTCTGCTTGGCATCCACTCCCGCAGGCCCGGATGAACAGCTGGTGAGGACCAGTGTCGAGGCGAGGACACCCGCACCGATCCAACGCGATCTCTGCATCACAACTCCCGTTTCCGCCGCCTCACAGTTGGCCTGGAAAGCGCTTTCTGGGACCGTAACGGGGTCGGAATCAGCGGTCAATAGTCCGATGAATACAAAAAGTTTCCGCCGGTCGACACACCCCTCCACCGAGCCCCCTCCCGGGTGCGGCCCCGGCAATCCGGAACGCGCGAGGCCGGTACCACCTCCATAAATCGCCTGATAGCTGACCAGTTCAGCTATCCGCACGAATGGCCGCCCCGATCCGCTCGGGCGCGGATCACGACAACCACCACCCCAGCGACGAGGGCTGGACATCCGAGCTGTACGCGAGGACATTCCAGTGATCCGATGTATCGTCCCTGCGAACCAGCCGACCTGAAGAGCAAACAGGCCACACCAATTAACGACATCCAGTCAGACATCCGCCCACAGACCCGAGCAGGGACCGACCGGCCGTCCGGCTGCCGGTCCAGCACCGGACAGGCCGAGGAGACAGACCCGACATGAACGAACCGGCCACCGCACCGACAGCCCTGTTGGTCATGGAGGAAGAACGCCGCGCGGACGTCTACCCGCCCGAGGTGCTGGCCGGGATCGGCCGGCTCGTCCACTGGCAGGGACCGCCCCTCACCCGGCAGGAACTCGACGAGGACCCCGAGGTGCTGAGGGGCGTCGACATCCTGCTCACGGGCTGGGGTGCGCCCGTCCTCGACACCGCCTTCCTGTCGCACGCCCCTCGGCTGCGGGCCGTTCTCGTCGCGGCGGGGTCCGTCCGGCACCTGACCACGCCCGCCTTCTGGGAGCGCGGCATCCCGATCGTCTCCGCAGCCGCGGCCAACGCGGTCCCGGTCGCGGAGTTCACCCTGGCCCAGGTCCTCCTCGGGCTGAAGCAGGCACACCGCATCGCGCGGGAGGTCGCGAGCAGCCGCCGCTTCCCCCGCGATCCCGACGTCCCGGGCGCCTACCGGTCACGGGTGGGCCTGTTGGGGCTCGGGCACATCGGCCGGCTCGTCGCCGGCCACCTCGCCCGCTTCGACGTCGAGGTCCTCGCCACCGATCCCGTCGCCTCCCCGGACGCCGCCCGGCAGGCGGGCGTCCGGCTGGTCCCCGTCGAGGAACTCTTCGCCACCTGCCACGTCGTCAGCCTCCACGCACCGCTCCTGCCCGAGACCCGCGGCACGATCGGGGCGCGGCTGCTGAGCTCCCTGGGGCCGGGCGCGACGCTGATCAACACCGCGCGGGGCGCGCTGATCGACGAGACGGCCGCCGCTCAGGTCCTGCGTGCCAGGCCCGACCTCACCGCCGTGCTCGACGTAACTCATCCCGAGCCCCCGGCTCATGATTCGCCACTCTTCACCCTTCCCAACGTCGTCCTGACACCGCATCTCGGCGGCGCCCTGGGCGCCGAACGCCACCGCCTGGGACAGCTCGTGCTCGACGAACTGCGCCGGTTCGCACAGGACCTGCCGCTGCGGCATGCCATCGATCCCGCCCGCGCCGCTTCGCTGGCCTGACGCCACCGGGAACGGCCGGCAAGGCTCCCTTCCTCGGGGGAATTCCGGTCGCGACGTCACGCGAGGCGGCCATGCTGTACCGAATGCCCGGGGCCGGGCAAGCCCGATCGGCACCCGATTCCGCGAGCCCGCAGCCCAGGGGGGGGTCACGTCAGCGAAACGTTAGCGAAACGCTAGTGGGACGTAAGTGAGAGGAGCGATAGTTCGGGGCAAGTAACGGCCCCGGCCCGGACTATCGCTCCGCATGTCCATTCGGCTGTTCATTCGGTTGTTCATTCGGCCCGGCCGCCGAGTGGGCAAAGGAGCAGGCCGTGAACCTGAAAGGGATCGAGGCCGAATTCCGCGCCGCTGTCGGCATTTTCACGCTCGCCGACGGACCCGCCGAGAATATGTGCGCACGGCCGGTCGGTGCGGTTACCCGGAAATGCCACGGTGAACAGCGGGCCCCACTTTCCTGAAAAGCGCCGCCCACGGGCTCGATACGGCCGGAGCAGCCGTACGCCCCCACGCCTCCCGGCTATCCGTCCCGCCGCAGCCCCGTCCAGGCGGGATGGCGTGGATCGTCGGCCCGGACGACCGCGTCGGCGCTCACGGCGGGCGCCACCTCGTCCTCGTACCGCGCGAAGGCGGGCAGCGTCCACTGCTCGCCCTCCTCGGTGCGCCGCCTCAGCGCACCCGGCGACAGCCGCAGGTGGACACTCAGGTCGAACGGGAACCAGTGCCCCAGCAGCAACGGCCCGTGCATCACCAGCACCCCGCCCTCCGGCAGGAGCCGGTACGGGCTCCTGGTGGCCCGGTCCGTCGCCGGGTCCCAGAGGTCGGGCAGCACCCGCCCGCTGCCGCCCGCCTCCAGCGGCCCGAACACCTCACGCCACAGCGCTCCGGTGTCGAACCAGCTGCCGTAGTACGAGTCGGGGTCCTGTTTGCCGTACTCGAACCGCAGACTGGCGGGCCGCAGGAACCCCGCGGTGGACACGGGGAGCACGGCCCGGCCGCGGAGCCGCAGCGCCTGTGCGACCGACTCGGCCAGCTCGCCGGTCCGGGCGGCCGGGGCCCCGTCGACGGCGACCTTGAGCCAGGGCCCGCCGTCGGACGGCTTCAGCGCGTCGGCGTGCGCGGCAAGGGCGTCCGCCAGCCGTTCCCAGGTGATCGCTTCATATCGCACGCATCCATCATCACCCCGTCGCGGCGAGGCCGGTCGCATCACCCGGGGCGGCGGACAGTGCCCGTCAGCGGAGGTCCGCCCGGTGGTCCGCCGCCAGCCGCACGACGCGCTCGGCGAGCGGGCCACGGGCCGGCTCGATCGCGGCAGCGGCCTCGGCGAGGCGGGTGACGTCGGCGAACCAGTCACCGGTGACGGTGTCCACCGCCCCGATGCGGGCGAAGCCGCGCTCCAGCAGGCCGCGGGCGGTCTGCGGCCGGCCGCGCAGCACCGCCTTCACCGCGGCGACCGCGTTGGCGAGCGCGCTGGCGGGCCTCGACCAGTCGTCGCTGCGCGCCGCCGGATTGTCCTGGTCGTAGCCGGGCCGGCCGGCGACGGACAGCGCGACGATCTCCAGGTCCAGCCGCCAGAAGAGGGGCAGCCGGTCGAAGTCGACGAAGAGCAGCCGCCTCTTGCGGGAGTTCCCCAGGTCGGGGTCGACCCGTAGGGAGGCGACTCCGCGGACCGTGCCGAGCAGATCCGGGACGGCGGCGACACAGGCGTCGAACCGCTCGTCGGGCACGGTCCAGAGGAGGTCGATATCGCTGTACGCGTCGGCGGTCCCCCGCGCGAGCGAGCCTCGCGGTTCCGCCCGCGAACCGGCGCAGTGGGAGCGGAGCGCGCGCAGGAGCTCCTGCGCCAACGCGGCCCGGCGCGCCGGGTCGAGGTGGTTCCCGGGGTCCTCTTCACTCACGGCCTGCCACCCCTTCGTCCGCGCCTCGTACGCTCTTCCTCATGGACCTCGCATTCGCCCGCACGTTCGCCGCGCAGTGGCAGGACGACTGGAACTCCCACGATCTGGACCGCGTCCTGACGCACTATCACGACGGCGTGATCTTCAGATCCCCCATGATCGCCCGGTTCACCGGCGACGCCTCCGGCACCGTGCGCGGCAAGGACGAGCTGCGTGCGTACTGGGCGCGCGGGCTTGAGCTCATCCCCGACCTGAAGTTCGAGGTGATGGACGTCCGGGTGAGCGTGGACACCCTGGTGATCGACTACCGCAACCAGATCGGCGGCCGGGTCTACGAGGTGCTGACGTTCCGGGACGGACTGGTGATCGGCGGCCTCGGTGCTTACGGGGAGACGCTCGCCCGCTGACGGTCGGCACCCGCCGGCGCGGTGGCCGGACGGGACGACAGGGGGCGGGCCTCAGCCCTGCTTCACTTCCTCCCGCCGCCCTTCCTTCCGCAGTCCACGGCGTCGGCGTCGTCGGAGAGTTCACTGCCCTTGGGCAGCAGGTAGGTCACCCAGAGGACGACGGGCTCGGTCCCCAGATTGCGTCCGATGTGGCGGTGCTTGGCCCCGGACGGCTCGATGAAGGACGTTCCGGCGGGTGTCACCTCGACCGTGCAGTCGTCCAGGGTGCGCGTCAGCGTCCCCTGCTTGACGACCGCGATCAGCTGACCGCGATGGGTGTGCCAGCCGGTCGAGCCGCCGGGCTCGACGGTGATCTTCCGGAAGGTGACGTCGGTACGGCCCTTCGGCTTCTTCACCTTCAACTTGCCCGGCGATGTGCCCTCCGCGACGACGGTGCCGGTCACCCCACTGCCCGGAGTGGCGACGGCCGCCGACGGCACGAAGCCGAGCGCCGCCACACAGCCCCCGATGACAAGCGCCTTGCCCAGCCGCCCCCGGAAAACCGGTCCGCCCGCCGGCTCCTGCCGTCCCAGCCGCGCCTGCTGTCTGCCGGATCTCATGGGCAACTCCTCTGCGTCAGTGTCACGGGCATCATCTGTCCCTGACATCCCAAATGCCCCGACGCTACCCAGGAGTCGGCGGCGCGAACCGTCCCGCCGCCACCGCCGTCATTCGCCGCGCAGCTCCGCGGCGAGCGGCCCCTCGCCCGACACTTCGATCCGCCCGTCCTTCACCGCCTCGGCGAACGTCGCCTCACCGCGCCCCAGCGCGAGGCAGAGCTCGGCGTCGAGCACGATGCGCGCATCGGCGCGGGCGGCCGGACCGTCCCCGTAGACAGCGCCGCCGGGCGCCCGCGCTCCCGTACGGACATGGAACTCGCCCTCGTCGAGGTGTACATCGAGCACTCCGTCACCGGCCGGCCCGCCGGGTCCGTCCAGCGCGCGCAGCAGCGGGAGCGCGAACCAGTGCGCCCGGACCGCGTCCGTGGGCCGCCGCTCCGCGAGTGCGGGTGCGCCCCATTCGGCGAGTGCGGCGAGGACGGGCAGCAGTCCGTGACCGCGCTCGGTGAGTTCGTACACCGAGGCGGCGGCGGGCGGCGGGAGTTTGCGGCGGGTGGCCAATCCGCCCTGCTCCATGTCCTTGAGCCGGGAGGCGAGGACGTCCGTGCTGACGCCGGGGAGGTCGGCGTGCAGATCGGTGTACCGGCGTGGGCCGGCCAGCAGTTCACGGACGATCAGCAGGGTCCACCGGTCGCCGACGGCGTCCAGCGCACGCGCGCCGGCGCAGAACTGGTCGTAACTCCGGCGGCGGGCCGGTCGGGTCGCGGGCTGTTGCTGACGTGGCATACGACGCAGTCTAGACATGTTGTTGGACTTTCCAAGCTCAAGCTTGGTAAAACCAAGTATCACAGTCGGGTCGGGGAGGCATCGCATGGAATTCCGCCAGTCCAGCAAGCTCAACGAGGTCTGTTACGAGATCCGGGGTCCGGTCATCGAGCACGCCAACGCCCTGGAGGAGGCGGGTCACAGCGTGCTCCGCCTCAACACGGGCAACCCGGCGCTGTTCGGTTTCGAGGCGCCCGAGGAGATCGTCCAGGACATGATCCGGATGCTCCCGCAGGCCCACGGCTACACCGATTCACGTGGCATCCTCTCCGCCCGCCGGGCCGTGGCGCAGCGCTACCAGGCGATGGGGCTCACCGGGGTCGGCGTGGACGACATCTTCCTCGGCAACGGGGTCTCCGAGCTGATCTCCATGGCGGTGCAGGGCCTGTTGGAGGACGGTGACGAGGTGCTGATCCCGTCCCCGGACTACCCGCTGTGGACCGCGGTGACGACCCTGGCCGGCGGGAAGGCCGTGCACTACATGTGCGACGAGGCCTCGGACTGGAACCCCGACCTGGCCGACATGGCATCGAAGATCACCGACCGGACCAGGGCCGTCGTGATCATCAACCCGAACAATCCGACCGGCGCCGTCTACCCCCGCGAGGTCCTGGAATCCATCCTCGACCTGGCCCGCAGGCACGGTCTGATGGTGTTCGCCGACGAGATCTACGACCAGATCCTCTACGACGACGCCGAGCACCACAGCGTGGCGGTCCTCGCCCCCGACCTGGTCTGTCTCACGTTCAGCGGTCTCTCCAAGACGTACCGCGTGGCCGGTTTCCGGTCGGGCTGGATGGTGGTGTCAGGGCCGAAGCAGCACGCGCGCAGCTATCTGGAGGGGCTGACCATGCTCGCCTCCATGCGGCTGTGTCCCAACGCCCCGGCGCAGTACGCGATCCAGGCCGCGCTGGGCGGCCGGCAGTCGATCCGGGAGCTGGTGGCGCCCGGAGGCAGGCTGTACGAGCAGCGCGACCGCGCCTGGGAGAAGCTGAACGAGATCCCCGGAGTGTCGTGCGTGAAGCCCAGGGGCGCGCTGTACGCCTTCCCTCGCATCGACCCGAAGGTCCATCCCATCGTCGACGACGAGAGGTTCGTCCTCGACCTGCTGCTGCGCGAGAAGATCCAGGTCGTGCAGGGCTCCGGTTTCAACTGGCCGCGGCCCGACCACTTCCGGATCCTGACCCTCCCGTACGCTGACGACCTCGACGCGGCGATCAGCCGGATCGGCCGCTTCCTGGCCGGGTACCGGCAGTGACCGGACGCCGGAATGAACGGCCGCCGGGAAGGAACAGCCACCGGAAGGAACGAATGCCGGGGATGAACGGATACCGATCGTGAGCCACCCCACGCACCCCACCTGCACCACCTGCCCCGGCTGCCCGGTCCCGGTGCACACCCAGTTCGCCTCGTTCGAGCTCGTCGGGGCGATCGTCGAGGACGGGCTCGACCCGGCCACCGACCCCGCGTGGGCGGACTCGGGCGCGAAGTCGCCCGCGGAGTACGCGCGCTGGGCGGGCCATCTGTGCGGGATGACCTGTCTGCGCATGGCGCTCGGCGCCGACGCCCCGCCCCTCTTCGCGCTGCGAGACGGAGCGCTCGGGTACGGCGCGTACACCGAGGACCCGGACGGTGCGATCCGCGGTCTGGTCTACGCCCCCTTCGCCGCATACGTACGGGAGCGGCACGGCCTCGACGCCACCGTCCACCGGCACCTCTCGTCCGCGGATATCCCGGCCCTGCTGGACGAGGGCCGGTCCGTCATGGCCTCCGTGCACTACGCGATCCGCCACCCGCGGCGGCCCGCACCGGGACGGGGCGGGCACCTGGTGCTCCTGACGTCCCGTACGGCCGACGGTACGGGCGTCCACTTCCACAACCCGTCGGGCACGACGGCCGCGACCCGGTCGGCGGAGCTTCCGCTGACGGAGTTCGAGCGCTTCTTCGCCGGTCGAGGGGTCTCACTGCGCGCGCGGGCATGACGCACCGGCCCCGAACGGGAGCGGGCCCGGGGGCGTAGCCGGCCCCCGAGCCCTGTGATGCCACCTGTATGGCACGCCGACACTTTTAAGGTCCCGTGTCAGTTTTATGTCGTCGCGTCCTGCCTTTGGACCACCGCGGACCGAAGCTCCGCGGGCCGGAGTCGAACCGGCATCTCGACGCACACGGGCACGGGCCCGGTCGATTCGGCGATAGGTGGCGCATGCTGAGTCTGGAGCAAGAGTCTGAGATTGATCGCGGCCTGCCTCTGCCAGTTGGGCCACCCCGGCCCGCATCCGTAGAAAGTACGAGAGTACGGAAGTGCCGGGGGGAGGACTCGAACCTCCACCGGAACCGCGTCGTCACGACAAACTTCAGTTTCAGCTTTGCGCTCCTCGCGCACCCCGGCGGCTTCGACCGCCGCCGGGGATTCCATGGTCGGTCACCCGAAGAGGTAACCGAAGACCGCATCACCCACCCGCTGGTCCGTGACGTCCACGCCGTTGGCCTCCTCGCGGGCGAACTTGACGGCCTGCTGGAGCTTCTCGACCCGGTCGGTCAGTTCGTTGATCCGCCGTGCGGGCAGCGCCCCGGAGAACTTCACGGTCGTCCAGTAGCCGATCGGGATGTCCTCGTAGTACACCTCGACCTGCGCCGGGTGCTTCTCGGTGGCCTCCGCCTTCACGTGGTTGCGGGGCACCTTCTTTGTGCGCAGGGTCCGCACCGGCTCGGTCTTCCAGGAGTCGGTGGACGGGTCCTGGGCCCAGGCCTCCGAGGCTTCGAGCACCGGCAGTTTGCGGATGAAGGTGGTGATGTCCGTGAGCTGCTTCTCCAGGAAGAGCAGGTACGACACCGGTACGCCGGCCACGAGCACCCGCCCGTCGACCGAGATGTCGGCGCGGGCCGCGCAGTTCGCCCAGTCCTTGGTGGCGGTCACGTCGAAGAGCCGGGTGAGGGTCGTCGCCGTCTCGCGCAGCACGTCCTCGGCCTTGATCTGCACCGGCGTCGACTCGGGCGGCAACTGCTCGCCCTCCTCGTCCTTCGGCTGGTAGGTCCGGGAGATCCCGGCCAGCAGACCGGCCTTCTGGAGGCCGTGATGCGCCGCCGTCAGGTCCTGGTGAGCCTTGGACTTGACGCCCTTCTCCACTGCGATGATCTGATTGAGTTTCGCCACGTCCAGGAAGCTAGCAACAACAACACGGCCCGCACCAGCGGTTTTACCGCACCGGAGGCGCTGGATGCACCGGGGTGCGCCGGGTGCGCGCTTCCGCTCTTCCGCTTACGGGCTCCCGTCAGCCGCCGCTCAGCTCCAGGAGCGCGCCCACCGGGTCGGAGTCCGGTACGGCACGCGGCCACCACTCGTCCTGCCCCGGGTCGGACTCGTAGCCGTACCAGCGGCCGTCGTGGCCGAAGCGGAGCTGGAGCGTGCCGCCGGGGTGGGTGAGGTGGTTGCGCCAGGGCTGGAAGCGGGGGAAGCCGGCGGCCGCGAGGGCCGGGCGGGCCCGGTCGAACGGGCCGGCCGGGGGGTCCCACTGCGTTTCCAGGACGTCC
Source organism: Streptomyces sp. NPDC048671 (assembly GCF_055587045.1). Taxonomy (NCBI): domain Bacteria; kingdom Bacillati; phylum Actinomycetota; class Actinomycetes; order Kitasatosporales; family Streptomycetaceae; genus Streptomyces; species Streptomyces sp. NPDC048671. The sequence goes on from NZ_JBVJHB010000001.1 coordinate 191,541, forward strand.
AGCCCCTCGGCCCCGCCCTGGCGCCAGGCGGCGACGGCGCGGGCCAGGTCGGTGGTGTTGCGGCCGGTGGCGGACGCCAGTTCGCGGTAGAGGGCGCGGGTGGTGGCGGTGAGCCCCGCGGTGGGCCGGGCGGCTGCCAGCCGGACCGCGTCCTGCCAGGGGGTGAGCCCGGCGAGCGGGTCGAGGCCGGTGGTGAGCAGGGCATGGGCCCGTGCCGCCGCGTCCGTGGCGAGCTGGTCGAGGGCGAGGGGGTCCCGGCTGCCGGGCAGGCTCGGGTACGCGGGCGGCTGCCCGGGGTACGGCTGCACCGGGAACGGGGCGGGCAGCGGAGGCAGGAAGCGGTCGGCCAGCGCGTCCTGCGCCGGTACGGAGGGGGCGGCGGGGGCCTCGGGCCGCTCCCGTGCGGAGTGCGCGGCGTTGCGGTGGCCCAGGTCCTCCAGGAGTTCGCGCTCGCCCCGGCCGCGCAGCAGCAGCAGGACGAACGGATCGGCGTCCAGGAGCCGGGCCATCTGGTAGCAGAGCGCCGACACGTGCTTGCAGGGCCAGCCGTGGTCGGGGCAGGAACAGCTGGGGTCGAGGTCGTCGGCCGCGGGGAGCAGCGCGACCCCGGAGGCGGCCGCCGTGCCGGCCAGGGAGTGCGGCATCTCCTTGGTGAGCAGTGCGGCGAGGTGGCCGGGGGTGGCGGCGACCGTGGCGAGGAAGGTGTCCCAGTCGGCGTCGGTGAAGGTACGCAGCCGCAGTTCGGCGCGGTAGGGCCGGGGGCGGCTGCCGTGCACATAGGCGACGACGCGGCCGGGGGTGACGGTGACCGCGGCGACGTGCCCGCCGTCCGCGTACGCACGGCCGCGGGCGAGTCTCGCCGCGTCCATCGAGAGGGCTTCCAGCGCCGCCACCCAGGCCCGGCCCCACCAGCTGTCCGCGAACGGTTCGTCGTCGCCGGACGTCCGCGCCGGTACCGCCTCGAAGGTCCGCCGCAGGTCGTCGGGGCCCGGCCGGGACCGGGCGACGGGCCGGGAATCGCGGGCGGACGGCAGGGACTGCGGACGGGGCTGCGGGCGGGGGCTCATGACGGCCTCCGCAGAGAGACGAGATCGGCCAGGTCACGGTCGCTGAGCTCGGTCAGCGCGGTCTCGCCGGCGCCCAGCACGGCGTCGGCCAGAGCGCGCTTGGCCAGCAGCATCTCGCCGATCCGGTCCTCGACGGTGCCCTCGGCGATCAGGCGGTGCACCTGGACGGGCTGGGTCTGCCCGATGCGGTAGGCGCGGTCGGTGGCCTGCTCCTCGACGGCCGGGTTCCACCAGCGGTCGTAGTGGATGACATGGGCGGCCCTGGTGAGGTTCAGCCCGGTGCCCGCCGCCTTCAAAGAGAGCAGGAACACCGGGACCTCGCCGGACTGGAAGCGGTCCACCATCCGTTCCCGCTCGGGCACCGGCGTACCGCCGTGCAGGAGTTGGGAGGGGATCGCCCGCGAGGTGAGATGCGCGGAGAGCAGCCGGGCCATCGTCACGTACTGGGTGAAGACGAGGACGGAGCCGTCCTCGGCGAGGATCGTGTCGAGGAGTTCGTCGAGCAGGGCGAGCTTCCCGGAGCGGCCGACGAGCCGGGTCGGCTCCTCCTTCAGATACTGCGCGGGGTGGTTGCAGATCTGCTTGAGCGAGGCCAGCAGCTTCATGATGAGGCCGCGCCGGGCGATACCCTCCGAGGCCTCGATGTACGCCATGGTCTCGCGCACCGTGGCCTCGTAGAGCGTGGCCTGTTCACGGGTGAGGAAGACGGGGTGGTCGGTCTCCGTCTTGGGCGGCAGCTCGGGTGCGATGCCCGGGTCCGACTTCTTGCGGCGCAGCAGGAACGGGCGGACCAGCCTGGAGAGCCGCTCGACCGCTTCGTCGTTGCCGATCCCGGCCGCCGTGCCGGTGTTCTCCACGATCCGGGCGTGCCGGGCCCGGAACGCCTTGAGGGGGCCGAGCAGTCCGGGCGTGGTCCAGTCGAGCAGCGCCCAGAGCTCGGAGAGGTTGTTCTCGACGGGGGTACCGGTCAGGGCGACCCGGGCCGGGGACGGAATCGTGCGCAGCGCCTTCGCCGTCGAGGAGTGCGGGTTCTTCACGTGCTGCGCCTCGTCGGCGACGACCAGTCCCCAGCTGTGCGCGGCCAGTTCGGCCGCGCTGGAGCGCATCGTGCCGTACGTGGTGAGGACGAAGCCGCCGTCGGGTTCGGTGAGGGTGCGGTCGGTGCCGTGGAACCGGCGCACGGGTACGCCGGGGGCGAAGCGGTTGATCTCCCGGTGCCAGTTGCCCAGCAGCGATGCGGGGCAGATCACCAGGGTGGGCGCGGGGTGGGCACGGTGCAGATGCAGGGCGATGAGGGTGATCGTCTTGCCGAGGCCCATGTCGTCGGCGAGGCAGCCGCCGAGGCCCAGCGAGGTCATCCGGTCCAGCCAGGCCAGCCCGCGCAACTGGTAGTCGCGGAGCGTCGCGTCGAGGCCGGGCGGCGGTGCGATGGTGGTCTCGTCGTCGATGATGCGGGTGCGGAGCGCGGCGAGCGCACCGACCGGCACGGCGTCGACCTGTTCGCCGTCCACCTCGGCGCTGCCGGTCAGGGCGACGGCGAGGGCGTCCACCGGGTCGAGCAGACCCAGCTCCCGCTTGCGCGCCTTGCGGACGAGAGCGGGGTCGACGACGACCCATTGGTCCCGCAGCCGCACGACGGGCCGGTGGGCCTCGGCCAGCACGTCCATCTCGGCCTCGGTGAGCTGCTGGTCCCCCAGCGAGAGCTGCCAGTTGAAGGCGAAGAGCTGTTCGGCGTCGAAGAACGCCGTGCCGTCGGTGGCGGTGCCCGGCGCGGGCCGCACCACGGCGGCGGCGGTGAGGGAACGGGCCAGCTCCCGGGGCCAGTGCACGCTCACCCCGGCGGCCGAGAGCCGGGCCCCGGCATCGCTCAGCAGCTCGTACAACTCGTCCTCGGTGAGGGCCAGTACGTCGGGGACGGGCTGGTCGAGCAGCCGTTCCAGCGGGGCCCAGACACGGGCGGCGCGGCGCAGCGCGAGCACGGCATCGATCCGGGCCCGCGGGCCGAAGGGCTCGCCCGCCCCGCCGGTCCACAGCGCGGCGGCGTCGACGACATAGGTCGGGTCGGCGAGGCTGTGCACCTGGGTGACGGCCGCGGCGGCATGCCGCGCGGCGGCGGGACCGTCGGAACCGGATCCCACCTCGCCGGAGAAGCCGGCCGCGTCGTCGTAGCCGGAGTCGGAGTCGGAGTCGGAGTCGGAGTCCGTCGCGCCATCGGAGCCGATCGTGCCGCCGGAGTCCGTCGTGTCGAAGAGTTCGTACGCGGAGAGGTCCAGGCGCAGCGACACCCGTACGCCCGCGTCCAGCCCGGCCGCGACCGCCACGGCCCACTCCCGGGCGCCGGGCAGGTGCTGGGCCTCCCTGGCGGCGAAGGGCGCCCCCATGGCGAACGCCGCCGCGGGGGTACGGGGCAGCGTGTCGGCCACCGCGTCGAGGAAGGAGGCGATGAGCGGCTCGGGGTCGGGGACCTGGAGGGGCGTGCGGTCGGGGAACGGCACCGCGTACCCCTCGGGGGGCATGGCCGCGGCGACCGCACGCAGATGGGCGACGTCCTCGGCGGCGCGCGGACCGGCCCGCCAGGCATCGTGATCGTCGGGCGTCAGCCCGGGAAGCATCCGGCCGCTGGCCACCAGATGGAGCGCGTGGAGGGTGGCGGCGCCCCAGCAGCGGGTGGCGGGGTGGGCGGACTGCTGGTGCCTGGCACGGGCCAGCAGGGGTACGGCATCGGCCAGGGGCAGCACGAGGGCGGGCACGGTGTGCAGGCGGACGTCACCCTGACCGCCGTGCCGCCGGACGACCGTGATCTCGGAGACCCGGTCGTCGGTGCCGACCGCGAAATCCGTACCGGAGGCGGAGCCGCTGCCGGACGTTTCACCGAGGCCGGGGAGCGGGGCCCCTTCCGGGTCCCAGAACGCGATGCGGCCCTCCCTCGGCAGCTCTGCGGGAAGGAAGACGGCCGCGCAGCGCAGCAGGCGGCCGACGGTCGCGTCCTGCGGCGGTGATGCGATGGCCACCGGCCCCTCCCCTCATGCCCGAATCCCTGGTCACGGGCTCTGTGCCCGCGGTCCCCGGCACCTGACCGGCACCGGATACCTCTGACTCGCGAGTCTAAGCGGGGGGTCTGACAGCGGCCCACGGGCCCGCCCCCGGCCCCTCGGTTCGGACGGGGTACGGCGGGCGGGCCCGTGGGGGCGCCGGCGGCCTCAGTGCCTGGCGAGCGGCTTCGACCCGGTGCGGCGCGGCCGGGGCCTCCCGGCAGGCGGGGCGGGCTTGGGTGCGGGAGCCTCCGTCCGCGCCGAATCCTGTGACGGAGACGGAGACGGCGATACGGACGAGGGCTCGGGCTCGGGCTCGGGCTCGGGCTCCGCAGACTGTGCTCCGGCCGACGAGGGCTCGGACTCCGCGGGCTCGGGCTGCGTCTCGGCCGATGAGGACACCGGCGAGGACTCAGGTGAGGACTCAGGTGACGACGCCGACACGGGCTCCACGGGCTCCACGGGCTGCGCGGCCTGCGGCGGCGCTGTCGGCTGCTGTGCCCGCTCCAGGAAGCGGAGCAGCTCCACCGGGAACGGCAGCACCAGTGTGGAGTTCTTCTCCGCGGCCACCGCCACCACGGTCTGGAGCAGCCTCAGCTGCAGTGCCGCAGGCTGGGAGGACATCTCCGCGGCTGCCTGGGACAGCTTCTTCGACGCCTGGAGTTCCGCGTCCGCGTTGATGACCCGGGCGCGCCTCTCACGGTCCGCCTCGGCCTGACGCGCCATGGAGCGTTTCATCGTCTCCGGGAGCGAGACGTCCTTGATCTCCACCCGGTCGATCTGTACGCCCCAGCCGACCGCGGGGCTGTCGATCATCAGCTCCAGGCCCTGGTTCAGCTTCTCCCGGTTGGACAGCAGATCATCCAGATCGCTCTTGCCGATGATCGAACGCAACGATGTCTGCGCCATCTGCGAGACGGCGAACCGGTAGTCCTCCACCGCGATGATGGCACTCGCGGCGTCAACCACCTTGAAGTAGATGACCGCGTCCACCCGCACCGTGACGTTGTCCCGGGTGATCCCGTCCTGGGCCGGCACAGGCATCGTCACGATCTGCATGTTGACCTTGCGCAGCCGCTCCGCACCGGGGAGCACCATGGTGAATCCGGGCCCTCGTACGTCGTCCCGGAGCCGGCCGAACCTGAGAACCACACCCTGCTCGTACTGCTTGACGACCCGGGCGGCGGCCGCCGTGTACGCGACACCCGCCAGGACCACCACAACCAAAGCGATCAAGAGCTCCTGGACCATGACGGCCCCCTGCCAGCCGGAAACATCTGAACACTCACTCCACGCCACATGAGGCGCTATTACCACGGTATGCCCCGTTTGGGCGGCAGTCGAACCCCTGTCCGTACATTCCGTGCACCCGTAGCCCGCCCGGCCGCCTCCCGGATGCCGGGCGGGCGGCGAGCGGGCAAGGTGACCAGCGTCAGCACGTACCCCCGTGGCGTACGGGGGCTATGTGACGGAGTGCGTACGGATGAGCCGGACGAGACAGACGAGGACCCGCCCATGCCCGTGATCGACAACCGACGCCGCCGTCTCGGCATCGCAGCCGGGACCGCCCTGCTGACCCTCACCGTCGCGGGCTGTTCGGGCCTCGGCCGGACCGCGGTCGGTCCGGTCACCTACACGACCGAGCGGGAGGCCGTGATCATGGTGAACAGCCCCTCGGTGCGGGGCTGCCACCAACTCGCCCCCGCGGGTGCCAAGGAAGTGGACAACGGGACCCTGATCGACATCATCCTGTACCGCACACGGGACTGCACCGGACCGGGTACGACCTACCTCGCCACCACGCTCTCCGACGTGCGGGCGCCCGATTCGCTGCCCTGGCGCAGCTTCAGCACGGTGCACTGATCCGGGCCACCGCGCCGGCCGGCCGCCGCCCCGCGCCGCTACCGGGGCACGGCCCGCACCCAGACGGCGTCATCCGTGAGATAGCGGTCCACGCCGAGGCCGGCCGCCGCCAGATACTCCTCGAACTGCTCCTTCGACAGCGGCCGTGACAGGAACGTCTGCGACCACCGGGCGTCGTCGAACTCGTACTCGGCGCGCACCGAGCGCAGCCCGTCCCCGACCGGCTGCGAGGAGACGATGCGCAGGGTGTACCCCGCCGGTTCGACACGCTCTCTCGGCAGTCCGGTGTGGTAATCCGGCCCCTCACGCTGGATGAGCACCACCCCGCCGTCGCGCACGTATCTCCGGCAGGTCCGCAGCAGTCCGTCCCGCACCCGGTGGTCGCCCGTGTGCACCAGGAACGACGCCAGCATCACCACGTCGAACGTCTCGTCACCCAGCTCCAGGGCCTCGATGGGGCTCTGCACCGTACGCGCGCCGCGCACCTTCTCCAGCATCTGCGCCGACTCGTCCACCGCGGTGACATCGAACCCGCGGCGGATCAGCGGATGCGTCACCCGGCCCGCGCCACAGCCCAGTTCCAGAATCCTCGACCCGGCGGGGACGGCCCCGGCGATCACATCCGGTTCGCTGCCGACGGACAGCCGGGTGTACAGCTCCACCGCGCAGCCGTCCGGGGTGATCGCGCCGGGACCGGTCCCTGAATAGCCCTCACGTATCAGTTGTCCGCTCATGTACGCCTAACGAGCCGTCACCGGAGGCCGTTCCCGTCCCGAAACCGTCACCGGAGGCCGTTCCCGTCCCGTCCCGAAACCCTGGCGTCGTCGGCGGCGGCCGGGGGCGTCGAACTGAGCCGGCTGCGCGCCTCGTTCGACAAGGTGGACCACCTGTACGGGGGCTTCGGCTGCTGACCGGCTGACCCGCGCCTCGGCTCACATCAGCACCCCGGGTAGCGGCCGGGCGGCCACTCGACCGCGTGCTCGAACTCCAGGGAGAGGTCGTCGGCCACCTCGGCGATCACCGCCCGCCCTTCCGTGCGCACCAGCCAGGTCGGCGGAAGGTGTACTTCGCCGTGGTGGGCGCCCAGCAAGTTGCCGCAGACGGCACCGGTGGAGTCGCTGTCGCCCGAGTGGTTGACGGAGAGCAGCAGGGCCTCGTCCACCTGACCGGCGCCCGGCAGGACCAGTGCGCAGTACACGGCGATGGCGAGCGCCTCCTCGGCCACCCAGCCGGCGCCGAGCGACTCCACCTTCTCCGCGCTCGGGGCGCCCTGGGCGGCCAGCTCGACCGCCGCCCGGAGCGCGGCGGTCGTCTCCTCGTGCCCGGGGTGGCGGGCCAGCAGTTCCATGGCCCGCAGCACGGAACCGGGCAGGGAGTCGCCGTCCAGGAGGTGGGCGACGATCGCCGCGAGCGTGCCGGCCGCGTAGGCGCCGGTGGGGTGGCCGTGGGTGATCTGCGCGCAGCGGGCGGCCGGCCCGAAGCTCGCACTCGCGGGCCGGCCGGTCAGACCGAAGGGGGCGGAGCGCATCACCGTGCCGCACCCCTTGGAGCCGGTGTTGACCGGGCCGGGCTCGCCGAGCGGGGCCCTCGGGTCGGGGGTGTACCCGGCCGCGAGCCCGGTCAGACAGGCGTTGCCGGGGGCCCGCCGCGCGTACAGCCAGGGCTGCTGCCTGAGCCAGCCGGTGCGGACGATGTCATCCCCTTCGGGGTCGGGCGGCGCGGAGTGGTTCTGGGTGTCCAGCCAGCGCAGATAGGCGTGCCTGAGGACCGCGGTCTCGGCGCCGCCGATCCCCTTGGCCATGGCCCGGGAGTGGGCTCTGATCAGTCCCTCGGCCGTGAAGAGCGTCATCTGGGTGTCGTCCGTGACGCGCCCGGCCACCCCGTCCTCGTCGGCCGTGAGGCCTCGTATGCCCTGCTCTCCGTGGGCCCGCCGAATGCCCGCGAGCGACAGGAACTCCACCGGATTGCCCAGCGCGTCCCCGATCGCCCCGCCCAGCAGGCACCCCCGGACCCGGGACCTCCGGACGGAGTCGTTCCCCCATGCCGTGCCACTCATCGCCGCCGCCCCCACCATCTCTCGTCGGTCCGCATCTCTCGTCGGCCGCGTCTCTCGTCGGCCCGCCGCGGTCCGCCGTCGCGGGTCCATGCTGGCAGGAGAGGCGATCGCCATGCGTACCGGTAGTGAACCGACGACTGCACGCAGCTCTCTGCGACTGCGGCTCCGGCTGAGTCTATGGGGCCTGGCCTGGACCGTCCTCGGCCTGACGGCCTTCACTCTGACCGGCCGCCCGTGGTGGGCGACCGCCTGCGGTGTGCTGCTCGTCCTGATGCTGGTGGATCTGGCCGTGATCGTCCACCGCGTCCACCAGGGCCCGCGCTACCAGCCGGGCCCCACCGTCCCGCCGCACGGACCGGGCCACGGGGGACGGCGGTGGTACGGGGACTGACCGCGGGCCCGACGACAATCGGGCCAGAGCATGGCGGGCGGCCTCGGAGGTCACCCGGCAGCCGCTCAGCCCTCCGTATCGAAGCGGGCGGCCCTCAGGTACTCCGGGTTGGGGTCGAGCGCGGCCGCCAGCCTGAAGTGACGGGTCGCCCGTTCCGGATGGCCGGCCCGCTCGAAGGTCCGGGCCAGCGCGAAGTGCGCGAAGGCGTTGTCCGGCTCCCGTTCCAGGACGAGTTCGAATTCGAGCTCGGCGGGGCGCAGTTGGGCGGCCGCGAAGAAGGCGCGGGCGCGCAGCAGCCGGGCGGCGGTGTTCTCCGGGTGGGAGGCGATCACCGAGTCGAGCAGCTTCACGGCGCCCCGGGGATCGCGCGCGGCCAGCAGTTGCTCGGCCGCGCGGAAGTCTATGACGTGGGTTTCCGGGTTCCTCTCGGGCACAGTCGCATCCTTCCCTCGGCCACCTCGGTGTGAACGTCGCTCCGGGGTCCGGTATTCCGGTCCGGGCCGCGCCGCATCGGCTCCGGGGTCAGCCGGCCGCGGCCCGCCGCACCAGCTCCGACCAGACCTCGCGGACCTGTGGCGCCAGGGCCTCGACCGGTCCGTCGTTGTCGATGACCAGGTCGGCGACGGCGAGCCGCTCCTCGCGGGTGGCCTGCGCGGCCATCCGGGCACGGGCGTCCGGCTCCGTCATCCCGCGCAGCCGCACGAGGCGGTCGAGCTGGGTCCCGGGAGCGGCATCGACGACGACGACCAGGTCGTACAGGGGTGCGAGGCCGTTCTCGGCGAGGAGGGGAACGTCGTGGACGACCACGGAGTCGGGGCCCGCGGCCCGTTCCAGCTCGGCGGAGCGGGCACCGACCAGCGGGTGGACGATCGCGTTGAGGGCGGCGAGCCGTTCGGCGTCGGAGAAGACGATCGAGCCGAGCTTCGGCCGGTCCAGGGTGCCGTCCGGGTTCAGGATTCCGGTGCCGAACGCCTCGACGAGCGCGGCGAGCCCGGGGGTTCCGGGTTCGACGACCTCGCGGGCGATCCGGTCGGCGTCGACGAGGACGGCTCCGTGGCCGACGAGCAGCCGTGACACTTCGCTCTTGCCGGCGCCGATTCCACCGGTCAGGCCCACTTTCAGCATGGGCGGCAGCCTAGTGCCACGCCCGCGGGGCCCGACAGGCGGAACGGCAGCCTATGCCAGGCCTGCGGGGCCGGACCGGTGGAATCGGCGGTCGTCGTGCTGGAGGTCAGCTGTCGCCTTCCCGTTCGGCCAGGAAGCGCTCGAATTCGAGGCCGATCTCGTCGGCGGACGGCAGGTCCACCGGCTCGGCGACCAGGTTGCCCCGGGTCTCGGAGCCCGCCACCGCGTCGTACTGGTGCTCAAGGCCCTCGACCAGCGAGACGAGTTCCTCGTCGCCCTGCCCGATCTGGCGGTCGATCTCCGTCTGGGTGCGGTGCGCCTCGGTGCGCAGGGCGTGGGCGATGGCCGGCAGCACCAGTCCGGTCGCCGCCGTGATCGACTCCAGCGCGGTGAGCGCGGCGTCGGGGTAGGCGGAGCGGGCGACGTAGTGCGGCACATGGGCGGCGACACCGAGTACGTCGTGTCCGGCCTCCATCAGCCGGTACTCGACGAGGGCCTCGGCGGAGCCGGGCACCTGTGCCTCGTCGAACGGGCTGCGGTGTCCTGGCATGAGGTCGGTGCGGTTGCCGTGCGGGGTGACGCCGACCGGGCGGGTGTGCGGGACCCCCATCGGAATGCCGTGGAAGTTGACCGCGAGACGCACGCCGAGGCGCTCGACGACCTGCTCGACGGCGGCGGCGAACCTCTCCCACTCCACGTCCGGTTCCGGCCCGGACAGCAGCAGGAACGGGGCCCCGGTCGCGTCCTGGACCACCCGGACGTCCAGCGTCGGGGTCTCGTACGCCGTCCAGCGGTCGCGCCGGAAGGTCAGCAGGGGGCGCCGTGCGCGGTAGTCGACGAGGCGGTCGTGGTCGAAGCGGGCCACCACCTGGTGCGGCAGCGATTCGAGCAGACCGTCGACGATCTGCTCACCGGTCTCACCCGCGTCGATGTACCCGTCGAAGTGGTAGAGCATGACCAGTCCGGCCGACTCCTGGGCAAGCGCCATGTCGACGACGGCCAGGCCCTTCGGCTCCCATTCGTACAAACTCTGCGGATCAGCCACGGTTACCGCTCCTCCTTGTGTTCCTGAAGAAGAACGCCCCGAGGGGCACGGGCATTCCCGGCCGCACCCCTTCACGAGGTGTTTACCCAGGTACCCGCGAGTGCAGTGCGTCGAGGCACTGACGTTCAGGCCGATGAACACCTCGGCGAAGGCGCCGAGTTCGCGACGAGGCCGAGTACCGAGCCGTCAGTTTCTCGTGCGTCCCTCGCGTTTCCCCCGCTCCCCCTTGCACCACCCTCACCCGCAATGGTCCAGACCTTGACACGGCGTCACTCCGTCCCTACGTTCACGGGCAGCAAGTTCAGAAACTCGCCCCACGTTCATGTACGAGAACCCTGAACCTTGAATCCTTCGACGGGAAGGCACCCCCATGCGCACCCGCACGCTGCTCGCCGCCCTGCTGTCCACCGCCCTGACCACCGGCGGCCTGGTCCTCGCCTCGGCCGCCACCGCCGGAGCCACGACGGTCATCGAGGTGAGCACCGCGGCCCAGCTCAAGGCGGCCCTCACCGCGGCCGTCCCCGGCGACACGATCCAGCTCGCGGACGGCACGTACACCAACAACTTCAAGGCGACCGTCCCCGCCACCGCCTCCGCACGCATCACCCTGACCGGCTCCGCCGGGGCGGTCCTCACGGCCGGCGGCGGCTACGGACTGCACCTCAACGGCGCCTCGTACTGGACCGTGCGGGGCATCACCGTCTCCGGCGGCCAGAAGGGCATCGTGGCCGACAGCGCCAACGGTGTCGTCATCGACTCGGTGACCGTGCACGACCTCGACATGGAGGGCGTCCACTTCCGCAAGTCCAGCAGCGACGGCGTCATCAAGAACTCACGGATCTACGACACCGGGCACAACGGCCGCGGCATGGGCGAGGGCGTCTACGTCGGCACCGCGGGCGATCTCTCCGACAACAGCGACCGGGTCCAGATCCTGGACAACACGATCGGTCCGGACGTCGGCGGCGAGAACGTCGACATCAAGGAGGGCACCACGGGTACGCGGATCGTCGGCAACACCTTCGACGGCAGCGGGCTGACCGGGGCCAACTACGACGACTCCTGGGTCGACGTGAAGGGCAACGACGTGCTGGTCGAGGGCAACCACGGCTCCCGTACGACCAACAACGGCTACGAGACGCACACCCAGCAGAGCGGCTGGGGCTGCGGGACCGTCTTCCGCGACAACACCTCGGACCTGTCCGGCTCGACGGGCGACAAGCAGCTCGCGTTCAACATCACCAACTACAGCACGAGCTGTGTCACCACGGTCCGCGGCAGCAACACGGTGACCGGCGGCAAGGGCCTCACCAACATCTCCGTCACCCCATAAAGCCGCGTCCGCACGCCCGTCGCGGACATGAGTGAGGCCCGCCCCCCGAGGGGAGCGGGCCTCACTTTCATCTACTGCAGCCGATGACCGGCCGGAGGGTCAGAGCGTCAGCTCTGGCCGCCCGCCAGCTTCTCGCGCAGGGCAGCCAGGGCCTCGTCCGACGCCAGGGCGCCGGAGTTGTCCGCGGACTCCGAGGAGTACGAACCGCCACCGCCGCCACCGCCACCGCTGGAGGCAGCCGGAGCGCTGCCGGCCGGGGCAGCAGCGCCCTCGGCAGCAGCGGCCTCGTCGGCCTCGCGGGACTTGATGACCTGGGCCTGGTGCTGCTCGAAGCGCGACTGCGCCTCGGCGTACTGGGTCTCCCAGACCTCGCGCTGAGCCTCGAAGCCCTCGAGCCAGTCGTTGGTCTCGGGGTCGAAGCCCTCGGGGTAGATGTAGTTGCCCTGGTCGTCGTACGACGCGGCCATGCCGTACAGCGTCGGGTCGAACTCGACCGAGGCCGGGTCGCCACCGAAGGACTCGTTGGCCTGCTTCAGCGAGAGGCTGATGCGACGACGCTCGAGGTCGATGTCGATGACCTTGACGAAGATCTCGTCGTTGACCTGGACGACCTGCTCCGGGATCTCCACGTGGCGCTCGGCCAGCTCGGAGATGTGGACCAGGCCCTCGATGCCCTCGTCGACGCGCACGAACGCACCGAACGGAACGAGCTTGGTGACCTTACCGGGAACAACCTGCCCGATCTGGTGCGTCCGGGCGAACTGCTGCCACGGGTCTTCCTGCGTCGCCTTGAGCGACAGGGAGACACGCTCGCGGTCCATGTCCACGTCGAGAACCTCGACGGTGACCTCCTGGCCGACCTCGACGACCTCGGAGGGGTGGTCGATGTGCTTCCAGGACAGCTCGGAGACGTGCACGAGACCGTCGACGCCACCCAGGTCCACGAAGGCACCGAAGTTGACGATCGAGGAGACGACGCCGGAGCGGACCTGACCCTTCTGGAGGGTCGTGAGGAACGTCTGACGGACCTCGGACTGGGTCTGCTCGAGCCAGGCACGGCGGGACAGGACCACGTTGTTGCGGTTCTTGTCCAGCTCGATGATCTTGGCCTCGAGCTCCTTGCCCACGTACGGCTGGAGGTCGCGGACGCGGCGCATCTCGACGAGCGACGCCGGCAGGAAGCCCCGGAGGCCGATGTCGAGGATGAGACCACCCTTGACGACCTCGATGACGGTACCGGTGACGATGCCGTCTTCTTCCTTGATCTTCTCGATGGTGCCCCAGGCACGCTCGTACTGAGCGCGCTTCTTCGAGAGGATCAGGCGGCCTTCCTTGTCCTCCTTCTGGAGAACCAGGGCCTCGATCTCGTCGCCGACCTTGACGACCTCATTGGGGTCGACGTCGTGCTTGATCGAGAGCTCGCGGCTCGGGATGACACCTTCGGTCTTGTAACCGATGTCGAGGAGAACCTCGTCGCGGTCAACCTTGACGATGACGCCATCAACGATGTCGCCGTCGTTGAAGTACTTGATCGTCTCGTCGATCGCCGCGAGGAACGCGTCCGCGTCGCCGATGTCGTTGACCGCAACCTGCGGAGTGGTGGCGGTGGTCTCGGTGCTGCTCGTCATGTGGGAAAGGGCTCCGGTACGGACAGTGAGTCGAAGTTACTGCTACGCCGTGAGCCCGTATCGCCTCTGCAGAAGCCGGACAGCCTGGGAAGCGCCCATCCCGCGAACGGGAGGCGCCTCGTGAACCGAGGGGACATACAACAGATGCGAGCGCGGCCTGCTAGGTCTGAGGCGCGCAGGCTCGCAGCGCAACTTGTAGCATACGGGGGCAGCAGGGCACGGTCAATGCGCGAAGGCGCACACCAGGGGCGGAACGCCCCATACCCGGCACAACTCGTGTTCACCGAGGCCACATCGGCACCGATGATGTCCGGACACACGGATTCCGTACTCACGGATCCCCCTTGGTACGTACCGCGTACGACGGGGTGAAGGCAAACTACAGCGACGGGCACGATGAGCCAAGAGATCGACCAGGCCGAACCCGAGGCGACACGCCGCAGCGCGGACGAGGCCGAGAGCAGCCGGGCCAGCCGCGGCTGGTGGGACCGCAACGCCGACGAGTACCAGAGCGACCACGGCGGCTTCCTCGGCGACGACCGGTTCGTCTGGGGCCCCGAGGGCATCGACGAGATGGAGGCCGGACTCCTGGGCCCCCTGGACGACCTGGAGGGCCTGGACATCCTGGAGATCGGGGCGGGCGCGGCGCAGTGCTCGCGCTGGCTGGCCGCCCAGGGCGCCCGCCCGGTCGCCCTCGACCTCTCGCACCGCCAGCTCCAGCACGCCCTGCGGATCGGCGGCGGCATCCCCCTGGTCCAGGCCGACGCCGGGGTGCTCCCCTTCCACGACGGCAGCTTCGACCTGGCCTGCTCCGCCTACGGCGCGGTGCCGTTCGTCGCGGACCCGGCCCAGGTGTTCCGCGAGGTGCACCGGGTGCTGCGCCCGGGAGGCCGCTGGGTCTTCTCCGTCACGCATCCGGTCCGCTGGGCGTTCCCGGACGAACCGGGACCCGAGGGCCTGTCCGTCACCGCCTCCTACTTCGACCGCACCCCCTACGTCGAGCAGAACGAGAACGGCGACGCCGTGTACGTCGAGCACCACCGGACGCTGGGTGACCGGGTACGGGACGTGGTGGCGGGCGGATTCCGCCTGGTCGACCTGGTGGAACCGGAGTGGCCCGCCTGGAACAGCCAGGAATGGGGCGGCTGGTCGCCGCTGCGCGGGAACCTGATCCCGGGAACCGCGATCTTCGTCTGCGTACGGGACTGAGGCACCGGCCGGAGCGGGGCGCGGGAACGGGCCGTACGACACTGGGGGCGTGATCCGCACCGACGCCCTGGACCGACTGCCCGTCCGCACCGCCGTGCCCGCTCTGCGGCGGGCCCTCGACGACCGTGGTGTCGCCGTGCTGTGCGCGCCCCCCGGCACCGGCAAGACCACCCTCGTCCCCCTGGTCCTGGCCGGGCTGACCGGTGACGGACCGCCCCGCCGGGTGGTGGTCGCCGAACCCCGGCGGATCGCGGCCCGTGCGGCGGCGCGGCGGATGGCCTGGCTGCTCGGTGAGCGGGCCGGCGAGCGGGTCGGGTTCACCGTGCGCGGGGAGCGGGTGGTGGGGCCGGACACCGTGGTGGAGGTGGTCACCACCGGGGTGCTGCTCCAGCGGCTCCAGCGCGACCAGGAGCTGTCCGGAATCGATGTGGTGATCATCGACGAGTGCCACGAACGCCATCTGGACGCGGACACGGTCGCAGCCTTCCTCCTCGACGTACGGGCGGCGATCCGGCCCGATCTGCGGCTGGTCGCCGCGTCGGCGACGACCGACGCGCAGGGCTGGGCGCGGCTGCTCGGCGACGCACCGGTGGTCGAGGCGCAGGGCGTCTCCTACCCGGTGGAGGTGGTGTGGGCGCCGCCTGCCCGGCCGGTGCGGCCGCCGCACGGGATGCGGGTCGATCCCGCGCTGCTGACCCATGTGGCCGCGGTGGTGCGGCGGGCGCTGGCCGAGCGGGACGGCGACGTGCTGTGCTTCCTGCCCGGTGTCGGTGAGATCGGCCGGGTGGCGGGGCAGCTGTCCGGCGTCGCGGCCGAGGTGCTCCAGGTGCACGGGCGGGCGCCCGCGGCGGTGCAGGACGCGGTGCTGGCCGGTTCATCCGAGGGGCGGCGGGTGGTGCTGGCGACCTCGGTGGCGGAGTCGTCGCTGACCGTGCCGGGGGTGCGGACCGTCGTCGACTCGGGGCTGGCCAGGGAGCCGCGCACCGATCACGCCCGCGGCCTGAGCGCGCTGGCGACGGTACGGGCCTCGCAGGCGTCGGGCCGCCAGCGGGCGGGCCGGGCCGGCCGCGAGGCGCCCGGTGCGGTCTACCGCTGCTGGGAGCAGGCCGAGGACGGGCGCCTCGCACGGTTCCCCTCCCCCGAGATCAAGGTGGCCGACCTTGCCGCGTTCGCCCTCCAGGCGGCCTGCTGGGGCGATCCGGAGGCCACCGGACTCGCGCTGCTCGACGCTCCTCCGGCCGGTGCGATGGGCGCCGCCCACGAGGTGCTGACGGCCGTCGGCGCGGTGGGCCCGGACGGGCGGGTGACCGAGCGGGGCGTACGGATGTCGCGGCTGGGGCTGCATCCCCGGCTGGCCAGGGCGCTGCTGGACGGGGCGGCCTCGGTCGGCGGGCGCCGGGCCGCGGAGGTGGTGGCGCTGCTGAGCGAGGAACCGCCCCGGGAGTACGGGGACGACCTGGCGGCCGCGTTGCGCACCGCACGCCAGGGCAAGGACTCCTACGCGGCCCGCTGGCGCCAGGAGGTGCGGCGACTGTCCTCCTCGTCCAAGGGCGCCGGGGGCGGCGGGGGCGGCGGATCAGCGGGCCCGGACGATGCCGCCGTCGGCCTGGTGGCGGCCCTGGCCTTCCCGGAGCGGGTGGCGCGGGCCCGGGGCGAGGGTGCGTTCCTGATGGCGTCCGGCACGGGGGCGGAGCTGCGGGACGGCTCACGGCTGCGCAGTGCGGCGTGGCTGGCGGTCGCGGTCGCGGACCGTCCGGCCCAGTCGGCGTCCGCGCGGGTCCGGCTCGCCGCGGTGATCGACGAGGACACGGCGCGGCTGGCCGCCGGGCATCTGCGGTTCGCGGGCGAGGAGGTCCACTGGGACGGCGGCGACGTGGTGGCCCGCCGGGTGGAACGCCTCGGCGCCATCGAGCTGTCGGCGCGCCCGCTGAAGCAGCCGGACCCCGCCCTGGTCCGCGAGGCCCTGGTGGAGGGCCTGCGGCGGGAGGGGCTCGGCCTGCTGCGCTGGACCCGGGACACCGGACAGCTCCGGGAGCGGCTGGCCTTCCTGCACCGGGAGCTGGGCGAGCCCTGGCCGGATGTGTCGGACGAGGCGCTGCTGAGCCGTACCGGGGAGTGGCTGGAGCCCGAGCTGTCGCGGGCCCGGCGCCGCTCCGCGCTCGCCGGGATCGACGCCGGACAGGCGCTGCGCCGGCTCCTGCCGTGGGCGACCGGTGAGGGGGCCCGGCTGGACGAGCTGGCCCCGGAGCGGATCGAGGTGCCGAGCGGTTCACGGATCAGGGTGGAGTACGGCGGGGCGCAGCCGGTGCTCGCGGTGAAGCTCCAGGAGCTGTTCGGTCTCCAGGAGACCCCGCGGGTGGCCGGGGTTCCGGTCCTGGTCCATCTGCTCTCGCCGGCCGGCCGCCCGGCGGCGGTGACGGCCGATCTGGCGTCGTTCTGGCGGGAGGGCTACAAGGCGGTGCGCGCGGAGCTCCGCGGCCGCTATCCGAAGCACCCGTGGCCCGAGGACCCGACGACGGTGGAGGCGACCCGGTTCACGAAGGCCCGGCTCAAGCGGGAGTAGGTTCCGGGTCGGGGACGGGTTCCGGTGCGGTGTGCGGCCTCGGTGTGCCCGGCCGCCGGGAGCGGGCCTCCAGCCAGAGCGAGAGGGCCAGGAGCGCGGCGCCGAGGAAGAGGAAGCCCCAGGGCAGGTACGAGGTCAGCAGCAGCACCAGCACGCGCTGGGACTTGACCTGGTCGACGATCGAGGCGATGTAGTCCTCGCGCATCTTCACGTCCCCGGCGAACACGGTGACGGTGTCCTTGGGCATGCCCATCGCCTTCGCGTTCCGCATCTCCTCCCGGTGGATCTCCTCGCCGTTGACCGGCGCCCCGGTGACGGGGTCGACCCAGAACATCCGCTTGGTGGTGTACCAGCGGGTCATCCCGGTCTTGGCGATCTGCTGCGGGGTGATGCCCTTGATGGGCATCGTCTTCGGCATGGGGACCTTGGTCCACGGGATGGTCTGCTCGAAGTAGTAGACCTTCAGACCGCGGAACGTCTGGGTGCCCTTGTAGTGGATGGGCGAGCTGGTGCGGGTCTGGGCGTCGAAGTACTGGTAGTCGCGCTTCTCGGTGAGGAAGGGCCACTTGTACTCGATGCCCTCGCGGCTGACCTGGTCGCCGTCGACCATTTCACCGGTGGCGTGGACCGGGGCCTGGCTGTGCGCGTCGAAGATGTAGCGCTCGGGGATCTTGGAGACCATCTTGCCGTCCGGACCCTGGACATAGGAGAGGGCGTCCCAGACGACGACGTCGCGGCCGGCGCTGCGTTCGATCTTCTCGGACTCCTCCACATTGCCCTTGAGGGTCTGCACGATGGTGAGCTTGTCGACCTTCTTGGCCGTGAGGGTGCTGTAGTCGAGCAGGGTCGCGGGCTTCGCCTCCAGCACGGTCTCCTGGTACTGGTTCGGCGGGATCTTCGCCAGCCGCGGGAAGGCGTACCAGCGCAGCAACGGCGACAGCGCGGCGAAGAAGACGGCGAAGGCCAGGAGTACGAGGCTGGCTCGGCGGCGCATGGGGTGTCCTCCCTCTGCATTCCGTGGTGCGGACGGGCGTTGTGCTGTGCGGACGGGCGTTGTGCGGTGCGAGCGGGCTTTGTGCGGTGCGAGCAGGCTTTGTGCTGTGCGAGCGGGCTTTGTGCGGTGCGGACTGCGTTGTGGGGTGCGGGCGGCTAGTTCTTGGGGCCCGGGACGGTGGTCAGCAGAGGTTTGGGCGAGGTCTCACCGGGTGGTGCGCCCACCGCGCTGATGGTGAGCACGAGGGCGAGGGCGGCGGCCAGTCCGATGGCGGCGGCGACGAGGGCACGCATGCTCGGCCTCCCGGGAGCGTGTAGCTGATGGGTCGTCAGGGCTGGGGCACCGTAGCAACCGGGGCGCGAGATGAGAACACGTAGAACAGCCCCTTGGCCGGGTGTCGGCAAAGGGGCTGTTCCGGGGCGCTGTTCGGTCAGGCAGCGGCCTCGACCGTGAGCTCGATGACGACGGTGGCGCCGCCCTCGGTGGTGAGGCGCAGCCTGTACGTGCCCGCCGTGTCGCCGGCGTGGATCTCCGGGAGGACGAGCTTGCCGTCGGCGTCGGTGCTCAGGTCCGTGAGGGTGCGGACGGGCTCGCCGTCCTTGACCTCGAAGTACGGGCCCTTGTCGTTCTCGGCCGGCTTCTCGTCGTCGGTGATCATGGTGGCGGTGACGGCGACGCCGTGGGCGGCCGCGTCCTTGTACGTGGCCTTGACCTCGACGTCGGCGAAGGTGGCGCCGGCCTCGGCGGTCAGCTTCTCGACGCCGGTCCTGGCGATCGTGTCGGCCTGCCGGGCGGTGACCGTCGCGGAGTAGCTGACGGCGGGCAGCGAGGTGCCGGTGGCCGTCGCGCGCACGGCGAACTCGCCCGTCTTCTCGCCCGCCTTCAGCACCGGCGCGGTGACCGTGCCGTCGGCGCCGGTGGTGAGGATGACGGTGCGCTTCCCACCGGCGAACGCGGCGTCCGTGTCGCCGGTGACGGCGAAGGTCACGGACACCTTGGCGAGCGGGCCGCCGAAGCCGTTGCGCGCCCGTACCTTGATCCGCTCGGCGAAGGCGTCGCCCGCGGTGGCGGTCAGGGTGCCGGTGCCCGCGTTCTTCAGCCCGGCGACGGTCTGGGACGGCGTGGGTTCGGGAGTCGGCGGCGGGTACGTCGGCTTGCCGGCCGGGCCGCCCGGGTCCGTCGGGGTGGGGCTGGGCTTCGACGGCGGCTTCGGGGCCGGCTTCGACGGGGGCTTCGGGGCCGGCGAACCGTGCGGGGAAGGCGAGGCCGACGGAGACGGTGACGCGGTGGAGCCGGTGCGGCCCGCGTCCGTACCGTTGCCGAGGCCGGCCGGCTGGACGCCGCTGCCGTCCGGGACCTCGTGGGTGCCGCGCTTGTAGTACTCGAACCAGGAACGGACGGTACGCAGGTACTCGTCCGAGTGGTTGTAGCTCAGGACCGCCCGGTCCAGGTCCGCGGCGATCGACAGGTCGCGGGAGCCGGCGCAGAGGTAGCGTCCGGCGGCGAGGGCCGCGTCGTAGATGTTGTTGGGGTCCTTGCGGCCGTCGCCGTTGCCGTCCTGGCCCCAGGTCTCCCAGGTGGACGGGATGAACTGCATCGGGCCGACCGCGCGGTCGTGCGTCGAGTCCCCGTCGTAGGCACCGTTGTCGGTGTCCTTGATCAGGGCGAAGCCCTGGCCGTTGAGGGCCGGGCCGAGGATCGGGGAGAGCGTGGTGCCCTGCGCGTCGACGCGGCCGCCGCGGGCCTGGCCGGACTCGACCTTGCCGATCGCGGCGAGGAGCTGCCACGGCAGCCGGCAGGCGGCGTCCGTGCCCGCGACGGTCTGCTGGGTCTTCTTGTACGCCGCCAGGATCGAGGCGGGTATGCCCGATTCCGCGCTGCCGGTCACCGGCAGATCGACGGAAGTGCCGGGCTTGTTGGGCGTGTTCAGCGGCGGCAGGTCCGTGTAGTAGGGCGAGTTGCCGGAGGCCGCGTTGTCGTCCGAGGGCGTCGCGCCCACGGCCGGCTGGTCGCCCTCGGCCGCGACCAGGGGCGAACCGGGGGCCTGCGAGGCGGAAAGCGCCGCGACAGCGGCGGCGGCCACAGCAGTGGTGGTCGCCCCTCTGCGCAGTCGGCGACCGAATTGCACTGCCATAACGTGTGGCCCTCCCCGTCGTCGGCTGTCCGCGCTCCCCTGCGCCTGGACTCAGGCGACCCTACGGCAACTTGTGCCGCCCGGACACAGCGGCCTTACCGCTTCTCACCGCTTTCTCACGTTCCGGATCACAAGGTGTACAAGGGCCGACGCTTCGGTGACGGCGGCTCACACATACTTTCACCATGCCGTTCACCCTCAGCCATGCCGCAGCCGTCCTGCCGGGGCTCCACCGCGACGGAACGGGGCGCGGACCACTCGTCGCCTCGGCCCTCGTCGCCGCTTCGTTCGCCCCCGACATCACGTACTACGCGGACACCGCCATTCCGGGCGCCATGGAGTTCGGGCAGGTCACGCACGCGGTGTGGGGCGTGTTCACGGTGGATGTCCTCATCACGGCGGCGACCGTCGCACTGTGGCTGCTGCTGCGCGAACCGCTGGTGGCGCTGCTGCCGCGGAACCGTCAGGGGCGGGTGTACGCACTGGTGCGGGGAGCCCGCCGGGCACCGGGGCGGGGGCCTCTGGATGTCCGGGACGGTGCCTGGTTCGTGGCGTCGGCGGTCATCGGGGCCGGTACGCATGTCGTCTGGGACGCGTTCACCCACCACGGCCGGTGGGGGGTGCGGCTGGTGCCGGTGCTCGGCCGGGACGCGGGCGGATACCCGGTGTTCCAGCTGGTGCAGTACGGCACCTCGGCACTGGCGCTGGCCGTGCTCACCTGGTTCACCGTGTCCGCGCTGCGGCGCACCGGTGAACAGCCGGCTCCGGCGTCCGTACCGGTGCTCGGGCGCCGGGCGCGGTGGTACGCGGGCGGCGTCATCGGCCTGTGCGTGCTGCTGGGTGTCGTTCACCGGTGCGCACGCTGGTACGCGTACTTCGGGCACATCGACACACCGCTCGACATCATCCCCACCGCGTGCTTCGGCGCGGGCGCCGGACTGGCGGTGGGGCTGGTGCTGTACGGGGTGTGGATGCGGCTCCCGGGCCGCGGCGGCACCGGCACACCGTCGCTCCCCGTCGCCGG
The DNA here is from genome assembly GCF_055587045.1 of Streptomyces sp. NPDC048671. Taxonomy (NCBI): domain Bacteria; kingdom Bacillati; phylum Actinomycetota; class Actinomycetes; order Kitasatosporales; family Streptomycetaceae; genus Streptomyces; species Streptomyces sp. NPDC048671. The sequence goes on from NZ_JBVJHB010000001.1 coordinate 213,005, forward strand.
ACGCGCCCGGAACGCGGGCCCGTCCGGCGACTGAGGGCGATCCGCCCCCGAAGCCCCGCCTGTCAGTGCGCGGCGGACTCCCAGTCCCTGCCCACGCCGACCGACACGTCCAGCGGCGCGCGCAGTCGCACCGCCGTCGACATCTCGTGGCGCAGGATGCGCTCCACCTGCTCGCGCTCGCCCGCGGCGATCTCCAGCACGATTTCGTCGTGCACCTGGAGCAGCATCCGCGACTCCAGCTTCGCCTCGGTGAGCGCCCGGTCGACCTGGAGCATCGCGACCTTGACGATGTCCGCCGCCGTGCCCTGGATCGGTGCGTTGAGCGCCATCCGCTCGGCCGTCTCCCGGCGCTGGCGGTTGTCGCTGTTCAGGTCCGGCAGGTAGCGGCGGCGGCCGAAGACCGTCTCCGTGTAGCCGGTGGCACGGGCCTCCTCCACCACCCGGCGCAGATAGTCACGGACCCCGCCGAACCGCTCGAAGTAGGTGTCCATCAGACCGCGGGCCTCGCCCGCCTCGATGTTCAGCTGCTGGGAGAGGCCGAACGCGGAAAGACCGTATGCCAGCCCGTAGCTCATGGCCTTGATCTTGCGCCGCATCTCCGGGTCGACCGCCGACTTCTCGACGCCGAACACCTGCGAGGCGACCGTGGTGTGCAGGTCCTCGCCGGAGGTGAACGCCTCGATCAGGCCCGCGTCCTCGGAGAGGTGGGCCATCACCCGCAGTTCGATCTGGCTGTAGTCCGCCGTCATCAGCGACTCGAAGCCCTCGCCGACGACGAACCCGCGACGGATCGCCCGGCCCTCGTCCGTACGGACGGGGATGTTCTGCAGGTTGGGGTCGGTCGAGGAGAGCCGGCCCGTCGCCGCCACCGTCTGGTTGAACGTGGTGTGGATGCGGCCGTCCGCCCCGATCGTCTTGACCAGGCCCTCGACCGTCACCCGGAGCTTCGCCTGCTCACGGTGGCGCAGCATGATGACCGGCAGCTCGTGCTCGGTCTGTGCGGCCAGCCACGCCAGGGCGTCGGCATCCGTGGTGAAACCGGTCTTCGTCTTCTTCGTCTTCGGCAGGCCCAGCTCACCGAAGAGCACTTCTTGGAGCTGCTTGGGCGAGCCGAGGTTGAACTCCCGGCCCACCGCGGCGTGCGCCTCCTTCACCGCCTGCTGCACGGCGCCCGCGAACTGCTGCTCCATGCCCTCCAGATGGGACCGGTCGGCCGCGATGCCGTGCCGCTCGAGGCGGGCCAGCAGGATGGACGTCGGCAGCTCCATGTCGTGGAGCAGTTCGGCGGCGCCGACCTCCTTGAGCCGCGTCGTGAACGCCTCCCCGAGATCCAGGACCGCTCGGGCCTGCGTCATCAGGGCGTCGGCCTCCGCCTGGTCGTCCGCGCCGAAGGCCAGCTGCCCGTCGGATGAGGCCGCCGGGGCCAGCTCCCGCCCCAGGTACTCCACGGCCAGCGCGTCCAGTGCGAAGGAACGCCGGCCGGGCTTGACCAGGTAGGCGGCGAGCGCGGTGTCCATCGAGACGCCGTCGATCCGCCAGCCGTGCTCCGGGAAGACCCGCATGGCGCTCTTCGCGTTGTGCATGACCTTCGGGCGCCCGGCATCCGCGATCCAGGCCGCGAACGCCTGCTCGTCGGCCTCGTCGAGCTGCGAGGGGTCGAACCAGGCGGCGGCCCCGCCGGCCGCGGCGAGCGCGATCTCGGTGACCGTGCCGCTGCCGAGCGCCCAGGTGTCGACCGTGGAAACGCCGAGCGGCTGCCCGCCGTGCTCGGCCAGCCACGGGGCGACCTCGCCCGCGCCCAGCACCGAACCGTCCAGCTCGATGCCCGCGGCGGGTGCCGGGGCCTCGTCCTCGACGGCGCCCGGGTCCACGGCCAGCAGCCGCTCGCGCAGGCTCGGGTTGCGGATCTCCAGCACATCCAGGACACCGGTGACCGCCGTGCGGTCGTAAGGAGCACGCTCCAGGTCGGCCGGGGTCTTCGGCAGCGCCACGTCACGGACCATCTCGGTCAGCCGCCGGTTCAGCCGCACCGCGTCCAGGTGGTCGCGGAAATTCTGCCCGGCCTTGCCCTTGACCTCATCGGCCCGCGCCACCAGGTCGTCGAACGAACCGAACTGGTTGATCCACTTCGCGGCCGTCTTCTCGCCGACCCCGGGAATGCCCGGAAGATTGTCCGACGGGTCACCGCGCAGCGCCGCGAAGTCCGGGTACTGCCGGGGGGTGAGCCCGTACTTCTCCTCGACCTTCGCCGGGGTGAAACGCGTCAGCTCCGAGACGCCCTTGGTCGGGTACAGCACCGTGACATTGTCCGTGATCAGCTGGAACGAGTCCCGGTCGCCGGTGACGATCAGCACGTCAAAACCGGCCGCCTCGGCCTGGGTGGCCAGCGTCGCGATCACATCGTCCGCCTCGAAACCGTCGACCGCGAACCGGTCGGCGTGCATCGCGTCGAGCAGCTCCCCGATCAGCTCGACCTGCCCCTTGAACTCGTCCGGGGTCTTCGACCGGTTCGCCTTGTACTCGGGGAACTCCTCCGAGCGCCAGGTCCTGCGGGACACGTCGAACGCCACCGCGAAATGCGTCGGCGCCTCGTCACGCAACGTGTTCGCCAGCATCGACGCGAAGCCGTACACCGCGTTCGTCGGCTGCCCCGCCCCGGTCGTGAAATTCTCCGCAGGCAGCGCAAAGAACGCCCGGTACGCCAGGGAGTGCCCGTCCATCAGGAGCAGGCGCGGTCGGTTGTCTGCCGTCTTCTTCGATGCCGTCTCAGCCACGCCCCCGATCCTGCCACGTACCACTGACAATCCGGACCGGTGGCAGCCCGCGACCGCTCGCCGGGCCGCCGCGCCGCGCCGCGTGCCAGGATCAAAGGACAAGGAATCACGCACAGCGGACCCCGCCCGGTCCGCAGCCGGCTCAAAGGGGAACACGATGGCCACGAAGCCGCCCGCAGGTGACCCGGTCCAGGACGCACCGCAGGTCGAACCGGCCCGGCACGCCGCCGCCGGGCTGCCCGCCGTCGCCCACAGCCTGCGCATCGCCCAGCAGCAGATGGGTGTGCGCCGCACCGCGCAGACCCTCCTCAAGGTCAACCAGAAGAACGGCTTCGACTGCCCCGGCTGCGCCTGGCCCGAGGGCGACAAGCGGCACACGGCCGAATTCTGCGAGAACGGCGCCAAGGCCGTCGCCGAGGAGGCGACACTGCGCCGCGTCACCCCCGACTTCTTCGCCGCCCACCCCGTCGCCGATCTGGCCACCCGCAGCGGCTACTGGCTCGGCCAGCAGGGACGCATCACACAGCCCGTGTACCTGCCCGAGGGGGCCGACCGGTACCAGGCCGTGACCTGGGAGCGCGCCTTCGACATCATCGCCGAGGAGCTCGGCGCGCTCGCCTCCCCCGACGAGGCCCTCTTCTACACCTCCGGGCGCACCAGCAACGAGGCCGCGTTCCTGCTCCAGCTGTTCGCCCGCGAATTCGGCACCAACAACCTCCCCGACTGCTCCAACATGTGCCACGAGTCCTCCGGCTCGGCACTGACGGAGACCATCGGCATCGGCAAGGGCTCCGTCTCCCTGGAGGACCTGCACCACGCCGACCTGATCATCGTCGCCGGACAGAACCCCGGCACCAACCACCCCCGGATGCTCTCCGCCCTGGAGAAGGCCAAGTCCGCCGGCGCGAGGATCATTTCGGTGAACCCGCTGCCCGAGGCCGGACTCGAACGGTTCAAGAACCCGCAGACCCCCCTCGGCATGATCAGGGGCGCGGCCCTCAACGACCTCTTCCTCCAGATCCGCATAGGCGGCGACCAGGCCCTCTTCCGGCTCCTCAACAAGCTGATCCTTCAGACCGAGGGCGCCGTCGACGAGACCTTCGTCGCCGAACACACCCACGGCTACGAGGCGTTCGCCGCGGCGGCCACCGAAGCCGACTGGGACGAGACCCTCGCCGCCACCGGCCTCGACCGCTCCGCCATCGAAGAGGCCCTCGCGATGGTCCTCGCCTCGGAGCGCACCATCGTGTGCTGGGCCATGGGCCTCACCCAGCACAAGCACTCCGTGCCGACCATCCGCGAAGTCGTCAACTTCCTCCTGCTGCGCGGCAACATCGGCCGCACCGGCGCCGGCGTCTGCCCCGTACGTGGCCACTCCAACGTCCAGGGCGACCGCACCATGGGCATCTTCGAACGGCCCGCGCCCGCGTTCCTCGACGCCCTCGACAAGGAATTCGGCATCACCTCACCACGCCACCACGGCTACGACGTGGTCCGCTCCATCGAGGCACTGCGCGACGGCCGCGCCAAGGTCTTCTTCGCCATGGGCGGCAACTTCGTCGCCGCCTCCCCCGACACCGACGTCACCGAGGCAGCCATGCGCAACGCCCGCCTCACCGTGCACGTCTCCACCAAGGTCAACCGCTCCCACGCCGTCACCGGCACCCGGGCCCTGATCCTGCCCACGCTGGGCCGTACCGACAAGGACGTCCAGACCGGTGGCAAGCAGTTCGTCACCGTCGAGGACTCCATGAGCATGGTGCACGCCTCCCGCGGCAACCTCACCCCCGCGAGCCCCCACCTGCTCTCCGAACCCGCCATCGTCGCCCGCCTCGCCCGCGCCGTACTCGGACCCGCCTCCACCACCCCCTGGGAGGAGTTCGAGAAGGACTACGGGACGATCCGCGACCGCATCTCCCGTGTCGTCCCCGGCTTCGAGAACTTCAACGCACGCGTCGCCCACCCGGGCGGATTCAGCCTCCCGCACGGCCCCCGCGACTCCCGCCGCTTCCCCACCGCCACGGGCAGGGCCAACTTCACGGCAGCGCCCGTCGAGTTCCCCGAACTCCCCGAAGGACGGCTCCTGCTGCAGACGCTGCGCTCCCACGACCAGTACAACACCACCATCTACGGCCTCGACGACCGCTACCGCGGCATCAAGGGCGGCCGCCGCGTCGTCCTCGTCAACCCCGACGACGCCGCCGCCCTCGGCCTCGCCGACGGCGCCTACGCCGACCTGGTCAGCGAATGGAAGGACGGAGCGGAACGGCGCGCCCCCGGCTTCCGCGTCGTCCACTACCCCACCGCCCGGGGCTGCGCGGCCGCCTACTACCCCGAGACCAACGTCCTGGTCCCCCTCGGCTCCACCGCCGACACCAGCAACACCCCCGCCAGCAAGTCCGTGGTGATCCGCTTCGAGAACGTGCGCTGACACCGCGGACGGGCCCTCACGGCGAGCGCGCACTAAGCGTCCGCTCAGTCGTCTGATAAGAACAACGCACCAGGAACAAACGCACACAGCGACGAACCACCGCACAGAGACGGAGCCGGACCCCATGGGCGAGCACACCGCACCCAAGTTCCCCCAGGAGATCATCGACGAGTACGCCGCCCTCGGCGTCGACCTGCCCGCCCTCTTCTCCGCCGGCCACCTCGGCGAGCGCATGGGCGTCCGGATCACCGAGGCCTCCGCGGACCGCGTCGTCGGGACCATGCCCGTCGAAGGCAACACCCAGCCCTACGGACTCCTGCACGGCGGCGCCTCCGCCGTCCTCGCCGAGACCCTCGGCTCCGTCGGCACCATGCTCCACGGCGGCCCCGCCAAGCTCGCCGTGGGCGTCGACCTGAACTGCACCCATCACCGAGGGGCACGGAGCGGCCTCGTCACCGGCGTCGCCACCCCCGTGCACCGCGGCCGCACCACCGCCACGTACGAGATCGTCATCACCGACGAACACGACAAGCGCGTCTGCACCGCCCGGCTCACCTGCCTCCTGCGTGACGCACCCAAGGCCGAATCCGCCTGACCCCCCGACACCCCCGCACCACCCCTGCCCGGCCGGACCGCAAACCGGCCGGGCATCGCCATATCCCCCCCAACTACAGCTCCGCACACCGAACTTGCACATCCGCGCCAGCCAACTCCCTTGACCAAAAACCCCGTTCTGTGGCCCACTCAGCAGCCACCCCCCGCCCGCACCCCCCGCCACACCGCGTCGATCACACCACCCCCGATGTAACACTGCGTAACATCCGCGCAATGTTCACCCACCCCGACGCGGCCCGGGGAACCCGGCCCCGCAGACGCCGGGCACTTCCGCGCGCACTCACGCGCCCTCCGCACCCCCACGACGCGACAGCAGCAAGATCGCTTCAAGCCCCTTAGCAGAGCTGCGCGTTCTCAGGATGCGGTCACTTCACCGTCCGGTAAAAAGCCGTACATGTCCACACAGCCACCTCAAGCCTTCCTCAAGGGCATAACAAGACAGTCACATCATTCGGCTGACCCATCCCCGACCCCCGCCCCTGCCCATAGAGTCACCGCCAGTCACCGCGCCGCCGGGCGCGTCTGCGGCACGGCCCTGTACCCACCAGTACGGCCCGGCGAACGACACGGCACCTCAAGCAGAGGAGGCCGCGCCAGGGAAAGGACTTTTCGTGCGACACCGTTCTTTGCTCATCCTCACCACAGTGCTCACCACAGGAGCACTGACACTCACCGCCTGCGGGTCGCGCGACGACGACAAGAAGAGCAGCGACAGCGGCGGCACCCAGACCGTCGTCATCGGCGTCGACGCGCCCATCACCGGTGACCTGTCCGCCCTCGGCCTCGGCATCAAGAACTCCGCCGACCTCGCCGCCAAGACGGCGAACAAGGACAAGACGGTCCCCGGCATCAACTTCGTCGTCAAGCCCCTCGACGACCAGGCGCAGCCCTCCGTCGGCCAGCAGAACGCCCAGAAGTTCATCGACGACGACACCGTCCTCGGCGTCGTCGGCCCCCTGAACTCCGGCGTCTCCCAGTCGATGCAGAAGCCGCTCAACGACGCCAGCCTCACCCAGGTCTCCCCCGCCAACACGGGCACCGAACTGACCCAGGGCGAGAACTGGAAGACCGGCGACAAGAAGCGCCCCTTCAAGACCTACTTCCGCACCGCCACCACGGACCAGATCCAGGGCGCCTTCGCGGCGAAGTACCTGTACAACAACGCGAAGATCAAGCAGGTCTACCTCATCGACGACCAGAAGCCCTACGGCGCCGGTCTCGCCGCCTCCTTCAAGGCGACCTTCACCGGCCTCGGCGGCAAGATCGCCGGCTCCGACCACGTCAACCCCGACGACCGCGACTTCAACGCCGTCGTCACCAAGGTCAAGAAGTCCGGCGCCAAGGCCGTCTACTACGGCGGTGAGTACCCCGCCGGCGCACCCCTGAGCCAGCAGCTCAAGGACAGCGTCAAGATCCCCCTCATGGGCGGCGACGGCATGTACAGCGCCGACTTCATCAAGCTCAACAAGAAGGCCCAGGGCGACATCGCCACCTCCGTCGGCAAGCCCGTCGAGGAGCTCGACTCCGCCAAGGCCTTCATCGAGAACTACAAGACGGCCGGATACAAGGACGCCTACGAGGCCTACGGCGGCGGCACCTACGACGCCACCTGGTCCATCATCGAGGCCGTCAAGATCGCCGTCGCCGACAACAACGGCAAGCTCCCCGACGACGCCCGCGCCAAGGTCCTCGCCGCGATGAGCAAGGTCAAGTTCGACGGCGTCACCGGCCCCGTCTCGTTCGACGAGTTCGGCGACACCACCAACACCATGATGACCGCCTACCAGGTGGACGGCGGAAAGTGGGCCTCCAAGCTCAGCGAGGTCTACAAGCCGTAACAAGCTCCCGGCCACGCACTGACTGACACCAGACCGCGCGGGAGCGCCATGAGCGCTCCCGCGCGGTGCCATATCCGAACCACTCCACGGAGGCCCTGCGGTGCACGAACTGCCGCAACAGCTGGCCAATGGACTCATCCTCGGCGCGATGTACGGACTCATCGCGATCGGTTACACGATGGTCTACGGAATCATCCAGCTCATCAACTTCGCCCATGGCGAGATCTTCATGATCGGAGGCTTCGGGGCCCTCACCGTCTACCTCTGGATGCCGGCCGGCACCAACCTCCTCGCAATCATCCCCCTCATGATCATCGGCGGCGTCATCTGCTCCGTCGCGATCAGCGCCGCCGCCGAACGCTTCGCCTACCGGCCCCTGCGCGGCGGACCACGCCTCGCCCCGCTCATCACGGCCATCGGACTCTCCCTGGCCCTCCAGCAGGCCATCTGGAAGTGGTACCCCGACGCCAAGAAGGACCGTTCCTTCCCCCAGTTCAAGGGCGAAGCGATCGACATCTTCGGCGCCCACATCCAACGCGGTGACCTCTTCGTCCTCATCACCGCACCCGTCTGCATGATCGCCCTCGGCCTCTTCGTCTCCAAGACCCGCGCCGGCCGCGGCATGCAGGCCACCAGCCAGGACCCCGACACCGCAAAGCTCATGGGCATCAACACCGACCGCATCATCGTCATGGCCTTCGCCATCGGTGCCGCGTTCGCAGCCGTCGCCGCCGTCGCCTACGGGCTCAAGAACGGCCAGATCGGCTTCAAAATGGGCTTCATCATGGGGCTCAAGGCCTTCACCGCAGCCGTACTCGGCGGAATCGGCAACATCTACGGCGCCATGCTCGGCGGCGTCGTACTCGGCATCGCCGAATCACTCGCCACCGGCTACATGAGCGACGTCCCCGGCATGGAACTCTTCGGCGGCGGCGCCTGGAAGGACGTATGGGCCTTCGTCCTCCTCATCATCGTCCTGCTGCTCCGTCCCCAGGGCCTGCTCGGCGAACGCGTCGCGGATCGGGCGTGATACGGATGACCACCAACACCACCACCACGCCCCCCGCAACCGCCCTGATCCCGATGCCCGCCCCCGCGGCCCGCATCGCCACCACGGCAGGCGCGGCCCTCGCCCTCGTGGGCACCTTCCTCGCCTGGACCTGGACCGACCAATTCCCCGGCGACCTCACCGTCACCGGCTACCCCGGCGGCCTCCAGGTCCTCACCCTCATCAGCGCCGCGCTCACCCTGCTCCTCACCCTCTCCGGGTACGGCATCCGCGGCCTCGGCTGGCTCACCCCCGGCGGCACCAACAGCCCCGTCCGCTTCCTGGCGCTCGGCACCTTCGCCACCACCGCCTACGCCATCGGCGCCATCACCTACGACCTCGGCGGCGTCGTCAACCTCGAACCCGGCGCCTGGGTCAGCGGCATCGGCTCGCTCATCGCCGTCATCGCCGCCCACGGACTCCCCGCCGACCAGCCCCTTCCCGACACCGGGAACCCGGACGCAGGCTGGCAGCGCTTCCGCAACGGCCTCAGCGCACCAGCCGCCCGCCGCGCCGCACCCGTCCCCGCCTGGGCCGAGATCCTCACCATCGCCATCGCCTTCGGCATCGGCCTCTACATCTTCGCGTACGGCATCGACACCGACTACGCCGAACTCTTCATCGGCTTCCTCATCACCGCCGCCTTCGCCTTCATCGCGCTGAACCGTGCCGGACTCGTCTCCCGCATCACCGCGCTGACCACGAAGCACCGCAACATCACCCTGGCCGCCGCACTCGTCGCAGCCGTCTGCTTCCCCTTCACACAGCAGAAAGAGGAATACGCGCTCATCGGCGCCAACATCCTCATCTTCGCGACCGTCGCACTCGGCCTCAACGTCGTCGTCGGCCTCGCCGGCCTCCTCGACCTCGGATACGTCGCCTTCCTCGGCGTCGGCGCCTACGCCGCCGCCCTGGTCTCCGGCTCCACCATGTCGGCCATCGGCGTCGAGTTCCCCTTCTGGGCCGCCGTCCTCACCGGCGCCGGCGCCTCACTCGTCTTCGGCGTACTCATCGGCGCGCCAACCCTGCGACTACGCGGCGACTACCTCGCAATCGTCACCCTCGGCTTCGGTGAAATCTTCCGCCTCACCGTGAACAACCTCAACGGCAACAGCGGACCCGACCTCACCAACGGCTCCCAGGGCATCCCGAGCATCCCCGACCTCAACCTCTTCGGGTTCGACTTCGGGCTCAAGCACGACATCGGCGGCTTCACCCTCGGCAGGTCGGCCAACTACTACCTGCTCATGCTCGTCTTCACCGCCGTCGTCGTCCTCGTCTTCCGCCGCTCCGGAGAATCCCGCATCGGCCGCGCCTGGGTCGCCATCCGCGAGGACGAGACCGCGGCCACCGCCATGGGCATCAACGCCTTCCGGCTCAAGCTGCTCGCCTTCGCCCTCGGCGCCACCCTCGCCGGACTCGCCGGAACCGTGCAGTCACACGTCAACTACACCGTGACGCCCGAGCAGTACCAGTTCGCCGGCTCCGTACCCCCGAACTCCGCCTTCCTCCTCGCCGCCGTCATCCTCGGCGGCATGGGAACCCTCAGCGGACCCCTCGTCGGCGCGGCACTGCTCTACCTCATCCCGGCCAAACTCCAGTTCATGCAGGACTACCAGCTCTTCCTCTTCGGCGTCGCACTCATCCTCCTGATGCGCCTGCGCCCCGAAGGACTGGTCGCCGACCGCAGGAAGCAGCTCGAATTCCACGAGAACGACCAGCTCGACGTACCGGAACCCCGGAAGTCCGACGACATCGACGCCGGCATCGCCAAGGCGGGGGCGTGACCACCATGACCACCACCACAGAGACCGGCACCCCCGTGCTCGACGCCAGCGGCGTCACGATGCGCTTCGGCGGCCTCACCGCCGTCCACGACGTCGACCTCACCGTCAACGCGGGCGAGATCGTCGGCCTCATCGGCCCCAACGGCGCCGGAAAGACCACCTTCTTCAACTGCCTCACCGGCCTCTACGTCCCCACCGAGGGCAAGGTCAGCTACAAAGGCACCGTCCTGCCCCCCAAGCCCCACCTCGTCACCCAGGCAGGCATCGCCCGCACCTTCCAGAACATCCGGCTCTTCGCCAACATGACCGTCCTGGAGAACGTCCTCGTCGGACGCCACACCAGGACCAAGGAAGGCCTCTGGTCCGCCCTCCTGCGCCTCCCCGGCTTCACCAGGGCCGAGAACGCCAGCCGGGAACGCGCCATGGAACTCCTGGAGTTCATCGGCCTCCAGGACAAGGCCGAACACCTCGCGCGCAACCTCCCCTACGGAGACCAGCGCAAGCTGGAAATCGCCCGCGCACTCGCCAGCGACCCCGGCCTCCTCCTCCTGGACGAGCCCACCGCCGGCATGAACCCGCAGGAAACCCGCGTCACCGAAGAACTCATCTTCGCCATCCGCGACCAGGGCATCGCCGTACTCGTCATCGAGCACGACATGCGCTTCATCTTCAACCTCTGCGACCGCGTCGCCGTACTCGTCCAGGGCGAGAAGCTCGTCGAAGGCACCTCCGACGTCGTCCAGAGCGACGAACGCGTCGTCGCCGCCTACCTCGGCACCCCCTTCGAAGGCGCCCCCGGCGCCGAGGAAGTCGCCGAGGTCGAAGCCGCCGAGGCAGTCGCCACCAAGACAGCCGCAGCCACCACCGACACCACCAGCACCGAGGAGGAGGACACCCGATGACCGCACTGCTAGAGGTCGAGGACCTCCGCGTCGCCTACGGCAAGATCGAAGCCGTCAAGGGCATCTCCTTCAGCGTCGAAGCCGGCCAGGTCGTCACCCTGATCGGCACCAACGGTGCGGGCAAGACCACCACCCTGCGCACCCTCTCCGGGCTGCTCAAGCCCATCGGCGGCCGCATCCTCTTCGAGGGCAAGCCGCTGGTGGGCATCCCCGCACACAAGATCGTCGCTCTGGGCCTCGCCCACTCCCCCGAGGGCCGCCACATCTTCCCCCGGCTGACGATCACCGAGAACCTCCAGCTCGGCGCCTACCTCCGCAGCGACAAGGCAGGCATCGAGAAGGACATCCAGCGCGCCTACGACCTCTTCCCCATCCTCGGGGAACGCCGGAAGCAGGCCGCGGGCACCCTCTCGGGCGGCGAACAGCAGATGCTCGCCATGGGCAGGGCCCTGATGTGCCAGCCCAAGCTCCTGATGCTCGACGAACCCTCCATGGGCCTCTCCCCGATCATGATGCAGAAGATCATGGAGACCATCGTCGAACTCAAGGCCCAGGGCACCACGATCCTGCTCGTCGAGCAGAACGCCCAGGCCGCGCTCTCCCTGGCCGACCAGGGCCACGTCATGGAGGTCGGCAAGATCGTCCTCTCCGGCACCGGCGCGGACCTCCTCCACGACGAGTCGGTCCGCAAGGCCTACCTCGGCGAGGACTGAACCCGCCTGTACGGCAGAAGGCCCGCGCCCCGGACTGCTCCCGGGGCGCGGGCCTTCACCTCTTCGTACGGAACTACTCCGCGGCCTTCTTCTTCTCCTCGGCGTCCTCGATCAACGCCTCCGCCAGCTGCTGCATCGACAGCCGGCGGTCCATCGACGTCTTCTGGATCCAGCGGAACGCGGCGGGCTCGGACAGCCCGTAGTCCGTCTGCAGAATGCTCTTCGCGCGGTCCACCAGCTTCCGCGTCTCCAGCCGCTGCGACAGGTCCGCGACCTCGCCCTCCAGCGCCTTCAGCTCCGCGAACCGCGACACCGCCATCTCGATGGCCGGCACCACGTCGCTCTTGCTGAACGGCTTCACCAGGTACGCCATCGCCCCGGCGTCCCGGGCCCGCTCCACGAGGTCGCGCTGCGAGAACGCGGTGAGCATCAGGACGGGTGCGATGGACTCCTCGGCGATCTTCTCGGCGGCGGAGATCCCGTCGAGGACCGGCATCTTCACATCGAGGATGACCAGGTCCGGCTTGTGCTCCCGGGCCAGCTCGACAGCCTGCTGCCCGTCCCCGGCCTCACCGACGACCGAGTACCCCTCTTCCTCCAGCATCTCTTTCAGGTCGAGGCGGATGAGCGCCTCGTCCTCGGCGATGACGACGCGGGTCGTCAGCGGCGGGACGTGCGACTTGTCGTCGTCGGCGACGGGCTGGGGTGACTCGGGGGTGGTCACGGGGCTCCTTGTTGCGGGCCGGGCATGCTGCTGCTGCTCAGCAGCCTACCCAGCAGCGCTACAGCAACGGGACCCGGTACACTACTCCATGGCTCCCGCCTTGCCCGGTTGGAGGAACTGGTGAGACTCGCGGCACTCAAAATGCCGTGCCTTAGGGCATGTGGGTTCGAATCCCACACCGGGCACCCAATGGAAAAGCGGATGTTCACGTTCTCGTGAACATCCGCTTTTTGCTATTGCCGGCACGCGCCATCGCCCAGAGTGGTGATGTGATCTTCCACAGCGCAGAAGTCCGCCAAAAGGCACTCGCTCTCCTCAGGTCCGGCAAGCCATGCGCAAGGTGTTCCCGGACAACGCCACGTGTCGAGTCCGTAAAACGGGCTGCCACAACATCAAGGTCCGCTCAAAGCACCTTCTCTGCCTGTTCCCTCAGCACGGCCCGGGAAGGAAACACGAGCGTGAGATCACGCTGGAGACCTGGCAGCAATGGATGCACACGTCGGGCCGAAATACTGAGCCGCCCTACTTCGGGCTGTCCTCCTCGCCGATGTGGTGCACCCGCACCAGGTTCGTCGAGCCCGCGACGCCGGGCGGGGAGCCGGCCGTGATGACCACCACGTCGCCCTTCCGGCAACGGCCGATCTTCAGCAGCTCCTCGTCGACCTGCGCCACCATCGCGTCCGTCGACTCCACACGCGGGCCCAGGAACGCTTCCACGCCCCAGGTGAGGTTCAGCTGGGAGCGGGTCGCCGGGTCCGGGGTGAAGGCCAGGAGCGGGATGGGTGAGCGGTAGCGGGAGAGGCGCTTGACCGTGTCGCCGCTCTGGGTGAAGGCCACCAGGAACTTCGCGCCGAGGAAGTCGCCCATCTCGGCTGCCGCGCGGGCGACCGCGCCGCCCTGGGTACGGGGCTTGTTCCGGTCGGTGAGCGGCGGGAGGCCCTTGGTGAGGATGTCCTCCTCGGCGGCCTCGACGATGCGGGACATCGTGCGGACCGTCTCGACGGGGTATTTGCCGACGCTGGTCTCGCCGGAGAGCATGACCGCGTCCGTGCCGTCGATGACGGCGTTGGCGACATCGGAGGCCTCGGCGCGGGTGGGGCGGGAGTTGTCGATCATCGAGTCGAGCATCTGGGTGGCGACGATGACCGGCTTGGCGTTGCGCCTGGCGAGCTTGATGGCGCGCTTCTGGACGATCGGCACCTGTTCCAGGGGCATTTCGACGCCGAGGTCGCCCCGGGCGACCATGATGCCGTCGAAGGCGGCGACGATGTCGTCGATGTTCTCGACGGCCTGGGGCTTCTCGACCTTGGCGATGACGGGGAGGCGGCGGCCCTCCTCGTCCATCACGCGGTGGACTGGGTCGATGTCGCGTCCGCTGCGCACGAAGGAGAGGGCGATGATGTCGGCGCCGGTGCGCAGGGCCCAGCGGAGGTCGTCGATGTCCTTTTCGGAGAGGGCGGGGACGGAGACGGCGACGCCGGGGAGGTTGAGTCCCTTGTGGTCGGAGACCATGCCGCCCTCGATGACGGTGGTGTGGACGCGGGGACCTTCGACTTCGGTGACTTCGAGGGTGACGCGGCCGTCGTCGATGAGGATGCGTTCGCCGGGGGCGACGTCGGCGTTGAGGCCTTCGTAGGTGGTGCCGCAGATGTGGCGGTCGCCCTCCATGGGTTCGACGGTGATGGTGAAGTCGTCGCCGCGTTCAAGGAGTACGGGTCCTTCGCGGAAGCGTCCGAGGCGGATCTTCGGACCTTGAAGGTCGGCGAGGATTCCGACGCTGCGTCCGGCTTCGTCGGATGCTTTGCGTACTCGGTGGTAGCGCTCTTCGTGTTCGGCGTAGGTGCCGTGGCTGAGGTTGAAGCGGGCCATGTCCATACCCGCTTCGACCAGGGCCTTGATCTGGTCATATGTGTCGGTGGCGGGTCCTAGGGTGCAAACGATTTTTGCTCGGCGCATGGTTTGAGCCTAGACCTTACCTACGGGTAGCGAATTGGCTCCGCATGACTCCTCAACAACCTTTGGGTGAAGGGTTTTTGACAAGTGTTGAATTGTGCGGCGGGGTGCTCGGATGAGCATTTCCCTAGAGCGCGGGCGGGGTCATGAGGAAGCGGGCGTTCACCTGGGCGTGGACGGTCTGGCGTTGTGGTTCGAGGTCGAGCGCCGGGGCGGGTTCGGCTGCCGCGCCGGCGAACCCGCGGGTGCGGCCGTAGCCACCGGCGGCGGGCATGGCGGGGGTGGTGTTCTCGGCGCCGAGGTCGGCGAGTTCGACGAGGGCGGCGAGCCGGGCGCCGAGGGCGTCGGCGTATTCGCGGGCGCGCTGGACGGCTTCGCGTACGGCTTGGCGGCGGGCTTCGCCGTGGGCGGGTGAGTCGGGGCGCAGGGCCCACCAGGGGCCGTCGATGCGGGTCATGTCGAGGTCGGCGACGTGGGTGGTGAATTCGCCGAGTGCGGTGAAGTCGTTGAGTACGGCGGTGATGTGGACGCGTCCGTGGTAGGCGCGGATCTTCTCGTCGCGGCCGCGCTGGGTGAGTTCGGGGGTGATGGTGAAAGTGCCGGTTTCGAGCTTTTCGACGGCTTGTCCGTAGGTGCGGGCGAGTTCGAGGACGGTGGTGTTGCGCCGGGTGAGGTCGTCGAGGGCGGCGCGGCGGTCTTTTCCGCGGGCGCTGACGGTGATGCCGACGCTTGCGGTTTCGGGTTCGATTTCGAGGCGGGCTTCGCCGCGGACGGCGAGGCGGGGGTGGTCGGGGGTGCCGTAGGGGTACGGGGTGTCGGTCATGGATCCACTGTGGCACTCGGGTGCGACAGCGGGTGGTCATCGAAACGAAACCTGCGAGGGGTGTTGCCGGGTGCCGTGCGTGGGTGATTATCTACGCGCGTTGTCCACGCGTGCGCGGGGTCTACGCGCGTTGTGTACGGAGAGAACTGAGATGTGGGAGACGAGATGCCGCTGAATCGAAGGACGTTCCTGGGCACATCGGCCGCGGCCGGTGCGGGTGTCGCGATCGCGGGCGGTGCCGCGGTTCCCGCCGAGGCGCACGGCCACGGGCATGGGCACGGGAACGGTCATGGGCGTCCGCAGAAGCGGTACTCGTTCACCGTGATGGGTACGACCGATCTGCACGGAAATGTCTTCAACTGGGACTATTTCACGGACAAGGAGTTCGACGACGACGACCACAACGACGTCGGGCTGGCGAAGATCTCGACGCTGGTGGATCAGGTGCGCCGGGAGAAGGGCCGCCACAACACCCTGATGATCGATGCGGGTGACACGATCCAGGGCACGCAGCTGTCGTACTACTACGCGAAGATCGATCCGATCACGGCGAAGCGCGGTCCGGTGCATCCGATGGCGCAGGCGATGAACGCGATCGGTTATGACGCGGCGGCGCTGGGCAACCATGAGTTCAACTACGGCATTCCGGTGCTGCGCAAGTTCGAGGAGCAGTGTGATTTCCCGCTGCTGGGTGCGAACGCGCTGGATGCGAAGACGTTGAAGCCGGCGTTCGCGCCGTATGTGATCAAGAAGTTGCGTACGCCGCACGGCCGGGATGTGAAGGTGGCGATCCTGGGTCTGACGAATCCGGGTATCGCGATCTGGGACAAGGTGAACGTCAGCGGCAAGGTGGTGTTCCCGGGCCTGGAGGAGCAGGCGGCGAAGTTCGTGCCGCGGCTGCGTTCGATGGGTGCGGATGTGGTGATCGTGTCGGCGCACTCGGGGAACAGCGGGACGTCGTCGTACGGTGATCAGATTCCGTATGTGGAGAATGCCGCGGGCCTGGTGGCGGAGCAGGTGCCGGGGATCGATGCGATTCTGGTGGGTCATGCGCATCTGGAGATTCCCGAGTACTTCGTGGAGAACAAGAAGACCGGAAAGAAGGTCGTTCTTTCGGAGCCGTTGAAGTGGGGGCAGCGGCTGACGTTGTTCGACTTCGATCTGGTGTGGGAGAAGGGCCGCTGGGTGGTCGAGAAGGCGGGGTCGCAGGTGTTGAACTCCAACACGGCGGCGGAGGACCGGAAGATCACGAAGTTGCTGGCGGATGAGCACAAGAAGGTTGTGGCGTACGTCAATCAGGTGATCGGTACGTCGACGGCGGCGATGACGACGGCCGAGGCGGCGTGGAAGGACGAGCCGATCATCGATCTGATCAATGTCGTCCAGGCGGAGACGGTGACGGCGGCGCTGGCGGGTGGCGAGTACGCGGCGCTGCCGGTGCTGTCGCAGGCTTCGTGTTTCTCGCGTACGGCACAGATCCCGGCCGGGGATGTGACGATCAAGGATGCGGCGGGTCTGTATCCGTTCGAGAACACGCTTGAGGCGCGGTTGCTGACGGGTGCGCAGATCAAGGATTATCTGGAGTTCTCGGCACGGTATTACGTGCAGACGGCGGCGGGTGCTCCGGTGGATCCGGCGAAGCTGACGAACGCGGACAACACTCCGGATTACAATTATGACGCGGTGTCGGGTCTGACGTATGACATCGACGTCGCGAAGCCGAATGGTTCGCGGATTGTTGGTCTTTCGTTCGAGGGCAAGGCGATTGATCCGGCGGCGCAGTTCGTGCTGGCGGTGAATAATTACCGTGCGAGTGGTGGGGGTAACTTCCCGCATGTGCCGGGTGCGAAGCAGCTCTGGGCGAATTCGGAGGAGATCCGGAACACCATCATCGCGTGGGTGCAGGCGAAGGGTTCGGTGGACGGTGCGCAGTTCGCTTCGGTGGACTGGCGGCTGACGCGGGACGGTACGCCGGTGTTCTAGGTTGTGGTGGGGCGGCCGTCTCCTTTCCTTTTGGGATGGGGGCGGCCGCTTTTCTGTGTGCCGGGTGGGGCGGGGGGGTGTCAGTTGCTCTGGACCAGAGGGGTGAGGGCGGTGCCCTGGTGGGGGACCTTCGGGGCGTGGGGGGTGAGGCCGAAGGTGGTGAAGGCGGTGCGTTGTGGGAGGTGGTAGGCGGTGGTGCCGGTGAGGTTGTTGAGGATGGTGGCGCTGCGCCAGGCGGCGAGGCCGAGGTCGGGGGCGCCGACGCCGTGGGTGTGGCGTTCGGCGTTCTGTACGTAGATGTTGCCGGTGATGGCGGGGTCGAGGTCGAGGCGGAACTGGTCGTCGATGCGGGGGCGGCCGGAGCTGTCGCGGCGCAGGTGGGTGTGGAGGCCGTCGAGCATCTGGTCGAGGGGGCGTTCGCGGTAGCCGGTGGCGAGGACGACGGCGTCGGTGGTGAGGCGGGAGCGGGTGCCCTGCTGGGTGTGTTCGAGGTGGAGTTCGACGCGGGTGCCGGCGACGCGGCCCGCGGTGCGTACGCAGACGCCGGGGGTGAGGGTGGCGTCGGGCCAGCCGCCGTGGAGGGTGCGGCGGTAGAGCTCTTCGTGGATGGCGGTGATGGTGTCGTGGTCGATGCCCTTGTGGAGCTGCCATTGGTCGGGGACGAGTTCGTCGCGGACGGGCTCGGGGAGGGCGTGGAAGTAGCGGGTGTAGTCGGGGGTGAAGTGTTCGAGGCCGAGCTTGGAGTACTCCATGGGTGCGAAGGCGGGGGTGCGGGCGAGCCAGTGGAGTTTTTCGCGGCCGGCGGGGCGGGCGCGCAGGAGGTCGAGGAAGATCTCGGCGCCGGACTGTCCTGATCCGATGACGGTGATGTGTTCGGCGTCGAGGAGTTGTTCGCGGTGGTGGAGGTAGTCGGCGGAGTGGATGACGGGGACTGATCCGGCTTCGGCCAGGGGTTTGAGGGGTTCGGGGATATGAGGTTCGGTGCCGACGCCGAGTGCGATGTGGCGGGTGTGGGCGCGGCCCAGCGCCTCGGCTTCGCCGTGAATGTCGAGTTGGGTGAAGTCGACTTCGAAGAGGGCGCGTTCGGCGTTCCAGCGGATGGCGTCGACCTGATGGCCGAAGTGGAGGCCGGGTAGTTGTTCGGTGACCCAGCGGCAGTAGGCGTCGTATTCGGCGCGTTGGATGTGGAAGCGCTCGGCGAAGTAGAAGGGGAAGAGCCGGTCGCGGGTGCGTAGGTAGTTGAGGAAGGTCCAGGGGCTGGTGGGGTCGGCAAGGGTGACGAGGTCGGCGAGGAAGGGGACCTGGAGGCTGGCGCCGTCGATGAGGAGGCCCGGGTGCCAGTGGAAGGCGGGGCGTTGTTCGTAGAAGGTGGCGGCGAGGGGGTGGGGGGTGCCTGGGATGCCGTGGGCGAGGGCGGCGAGGGAGAGGTTGAAGGGGCCGATGCCGATGCCGACGAGGTCGTGTGGCTGGTCGGCGTCGGGGGTGGGCCGGTCTGGCCGGGCTGGCCGGGCTGTCATCGGTGTGTGCTGCCTTCCGGGAGTGCTGTGGCGAGTTCGGTGGCGAGGTCGGTGACGAGGTCGAGGAGTTTCTGAAGGTCGTGGGGGGTGGTGTGGGGGTTGAGGAGGGTGGCTTTGAGCCAGAGGCGGCCGTTGGTGTGGGTGCGGCCGAGTACGGCGTGGCCTCGGGTGAGGAGGGTGCGGCGGATGGTGGCGACGGTGTGGTCGTCGGTGTCGGTGGGGCGGAAGAGGACGGTGGTGATGGTGGGGTGGTCGTAGAGGTCGAGGGTGGGGGTTTTGGTGATGAGGTCGGCGAGGTGGTGGGCGGCGGTGCAGGTGCGGTCGATGAGGTCGGCGAGTCCGGTGCGGCCGAGCGCTTGGAGGGTGACGGCGATTTTGAGTGCGTCGGGGCGGCGGGTGGTGCGCAGGGAGCGGCCGAGGAGGTCGGGGAGGCCGGCTTCGGTGTCGTCGTCGGCGTTGAGGTAGGGGGCGTGGTGGTGGAGTGCGTCGAGGTGGTGGTGTTCGGGGACGGCGAGGATGCCTGCTGACGCGGGTTGCCAGCCGAGTTTGTGCAGGTCGAGGGTGACGCTGTGGGCGCGGTCGAGGCCGTGGACCTTGTTGCGGTGGCTGGGGCTGAAGAGGAGGGGTCCGCCGTAGGCGGCGTCGATGTGGAGTTCGGCGCCGTGGGTGGCGCAGAGGTCCGCGATCTCGGTGAGAGGGTCGATCTGGCCGGTGTCGGTGGTGCCCGCGGTGGCGGTGACGAGGACGGGCCCGCGGAGTCGGGCGAGGGTGTCGTCGAGGGCGGTGAGGTCGATGACGCCGGTGGGGGCGGGGACGGTGATGGGTTCGGGGAGGCCGAGGAGCCAGGCGGCGCGGGTGATGCTGTGGTGGGCGTTGGCGCCGCGGATGGTCTGGACGGGGCCGTGGCGTTCGCGGGTGAGGAGGAGCGCGAGTTGGTTGGCTTCCGTGCCGCCGGTGGTGACGAGGGCGTCGGGCGCGGTGTGGTGGGGGTAGATCTCGGCGGCGAGCGCGGTGGTGAGGTCGGCTTCGAGGGCGGAGGCGGCGGGTGCCTGGTCCCAGGAGTCCATGGAGGGGTTCAGGGCCGAGGCGGCGAGGTCGGCTGCTGCGGCGAGGGCGAGGGGCGGGGTGTGGAGGTGGGCGGCGCAGAGGGGGTCGGCGGGGTCCGCGGCGCCTTGGGTGAGGGCGGTGATGAGGGTGCTGAGGGCGTGGTGGGCGCCGGTGCCGTGGTCGGGGATGACGGGGTGGAGGGCGGTGCGCAGGTGGGGGGTGACGGTGTCGGGGCCGCCTGCGGGGAGGGGGCCGTCGCGTCGGTGGGCGCCGTCGTGGAGTGCGGTGAGCACGGTGTCGAGGAGGGGGCGCAGGGCGGCGGGGCCGGTGGTGCCTCCGGCGAGGGGCGGGGTGGGCATGTGCGGTGGTGGCCCTTCGGAGCGCATGGGTGGACATCCCAGCTTGTCCGGGTTTTGGGTGGCGCGGCCGGTGAGCCCGGTGATCTGAACTCGAAAGGGGGACGGGTGCGGGATGGGGGCGGGGTGGTGGAGGTTCGGGTGGTATGGGTGGTGCGGCTGTGGGCCTGGCTGTTCGTGGGTTGCTGGGGGCGGTTCCGGGGGCTTGGGCGGCTGGGCGGTTCCGGAGGCTGGGCGCTGGAGGCGGTTCCGGAGGCCTGGGCGCTGGAGGCGGCCCCGGAGGCCTGGGCGCTGAACGCGGTTCCGGAGGTCGCGGTGGGGTGTGCCTCGCCGGGACGCGGACGATCGGGCGCCCGGGAGTGAGTGTTCTCCAGGCGCCCGATCGTGTCTGCGGGGTGGGGGCGTTCCTCCGGTTCGGTCAGCCGTACATCGCCACGCCGCACAGGGCCGCGAGCGCGTCGTCGATGGGGTGGGGCTGCGGCCTGCCGGTGGGGTCGAGCGTGTTCCACCTCTGCAGGTTCAGTGCGACGGACAGTTGCCGGTTGCCGTCGGCACGGGTCATGGACAGTGCTCCGGCGCCCCAGACCGTGCCGCCGTGGCCCCAGAAGGTGGGCCGGCCGGGGGCCTGCGTCGGGTGCAGGCCGAGGCCGTACTCGATCGTCTTTCCCTCCTGGGAGATGACCGGGACGGTGCGTTGCATCTGTGCCAGCGATGACGGGCTGACGATCTCGCCGGCCAGCAGCATGCCGTAGAAGCGGTTGAGGTCGGCGGCGGTCGATATCAGCGAGCCCGCCGGTCCCACCCATGACATGTCGTAGACGCTGTAGTCGCGCGGTGGGTCGATCATGCCGAACCACGCCTCGTAGATCTGGGAGTGCGGTCCCTCGACATGTGTTCCGGTGGGGAGTTCGGTGTCCCGGAGCCCGGCGCGCTCGATGACGTCCCGGGTGATGCACTGCTCGGCCGTGGTGCCTGTGACGTGTTCCAGAAGCCGGCCGAGGAGCAGGTAGTTGGTGTTGGAGTACACCCCTGGAGTGCTGCCCGGGGCGCCGGTGGCGGGTGCGGTGACTCCCATCTCGATGAGTTCGGTGGGGTGGAACCGGGTGAGCCGGTTGTCGTCCAGGCTCTCGGGCCGGGTGCCGGCGACGTTGGGGAATGCCTTGAGGGACGGGTAGGCGTAGGGGAGGTACTCGGCGAGGCCGCTGGTGTGGTTGATCAGCATCCGGACGGTGATCGCGTCACCGCGCTCCCCGGGGACCAGTCTCGGAAGGTACCGGCTGATCGGTGTGTCGAGGCCGATCCGGCCGCTCTCGACCTGTTGCAGCACGGCGGCCGCGGTGAAGGTCTTGGTGATGCTGCCGACGCGGTGGCGCATGTCGGCGGTGACGGGGCGGCCGGTGGCGGTGTCCGCGACCCCGGCGGCGCCGCGCCAGACCTGGTCGCCGTCACGTACTTCGGCGAACAGGCCCGGCATGCCTGCGCGGTGGACGTTCTCGATGGCTGCGTTCAGCTTCGCGGGATCCGGTGAGTTCCTCACGGCTGGGTCCTTTCGTAGTCCCCGGGGTGGGCTCCACGTCGGCCGGCCCGCCCGGGTGGCGGGGCACGGGCGGCATGCCGGACGGCCCGCTGACGGCTGCCCGGCACGCCCATGTCCTCATTATGCACGCGGTGCGTGCAACACCAAGTGCATACGTTAGGCTGGGACCCGACGAGAGGAGCGGGATGGCAGGGCGAAGGCGCTGGTCGACCGAGGAGATCCTGGACGCGGCGGCGGACCTGCTGCGTACGGGCGACGCCGAGTCGTTCAGCGTGCGCAGACTGGCCGCGGCCCTCGGGACCGATTCCTCCAGCCTCTACCGGCACTTCCGCAGCAAGACCGAACTGCTGCGCGCGGTCGCCGACCGGATTCTGCTGGCCGCCATGGACGGCTACCGCCCCGAGGGCGACTGGAAGCAGCGCATCACCGCCCTGGGCCTGCGCGTGCGGGAGGCCTTCGGCCAGCAGCCCCAGCTCGCCGCGGTCTGGGGGCGCCACGCGTCGAGCGGCACGGGTTCCCGGCTGGTGATGGAAGAGGTACTGCAGGCCCTGCGGGCGTCAGGACTGCCCGACGAGAAGATCCCGGAGCACTATCACCGGATCGCGGTCCTCATCTCCGCGCTGATCGCCTCCGAGGCCGGGGTCAGCACCATCACCCCCCAGGAGTACGACCAGGGCATGGAGCTCTTCCGCGTCGCGGTACTCGGCGCCGACCCGGAACGCTTCCCGGCCCTGTCCCACTTCGCCCGCGACGTCCGCCCCCTCGGAGCGGACCGCCGCGCCGCGTTCGTAGAGCTGCTCGCCGCCCAACTCGCCCATGTCGAGGCGGCGGTCCGCGCAGCCTGAGGGCTGTCCCGGTGTTGGGTACAGGCGTGCCCGGCCCGCCCTGCGTGGTGAGGGCGGGCCGGGCACGGGTGGTGCGGGCTGGTCGGGTCCGGGTCAGTGGGCGTCGCGGACGGCGAGGGCGCGGCGCAGGTCGTCGATCTGGTCGGCGAGTTTGCGGCGCAGGGCCGGGATGAGTGTCCGGTCGGTGAGTGCCTGTTCGCCGAGGTGGAGGCTGTCGGCGTCGATGGCGTAAGCGGGGAACGCGTGACTGCCGACGGCTTCGGCGATGACCGGGCCGCGGCGGACGGCGAGTTGGGCCGCCTCGGGGTAGTAGCGGGGCACGTACGCGCTGACGAGGTCGGCCTGTTCGGGCTGCCAGAAGCCCTGCGCGACGGCGGTGAAGAGGTAGTTGGAGAGGCTGTCATCGGTGAACATGGCCTGCCAGGCGGCGGCCTTGGCCTCGGGGGTGGGCAGGGCGGCGCGGCAGCGGGCGGCGCCTTCCTGGCCGGTGGCGCTGGGGTCCTGGTCGAGTTCGGCGGCGATGGCGGCTTCGTCGGCGGCGCCGAGGACGGCGAGCCGGGTGAGGATGCGCCAGCGCAGTTCGGCGTCGAGTTCGGGTCCGCCGGGGACGGTGCCCTCGGTGAGCCAGCCCTGGATGGCGTCGGGCTGGGTGGCGGCGTCGATGAGGCGGCGTACGGCGATGAGGCGGAGGCCGGGGTTGCTGCCGTCCTCGGTGCGGCGCATGAGGTCGCGGCAGAGGGCGGTGATAGCGGTGAGCGCGGCGGGCCGGTTCTCGGGGGTGAGGTAGCGGCCGGCGATCTGGGCGCAGGCGAAGGTGAGGACGCCCTGGTGGAGTGCGAGGTCGGTCTCGTGCGGGAGGTGGGTGCGGGCGGCCTCGATGTAGGTGGTGGGGGCGAGTTCGCCGTCGCGGACCATGTCCCGGGCGGTGTTCCAGGTGACGGCTCGGGTGAGTGCGTCGGGGATGCCGGAGAGGCTGTGCAGGACGGTGTTCCAGGAGTCCGGGTCGAGGCGGATCTTGGCGTAGGTGAGGTCGCCGTCGTTGAGGACGACGAGGGCGGGGCGGCGGCCGGGGCGGGTGACGGGTGTGCCGTCCTGGGGGATGCCGAGGTCGAAGCGGTCGCGCAGGACGAGCCGGTCGGGGCCGGACTGGGTGTCGATGGCGTGGTCGTAGGTGCCGACGGCGATGCGGTGGGGGCGGGAGCCGCGGTGGTCGACGGCGAGGGACCAGGTGGTGTCGGCCTCGGTGACGTGCGCGGTGAGGGTGTCGACTCCGGAGGTGCGCAGCCACTGGCCGGCCCAGGCGTGGACGTCGCGGTCGGTGGCGGACGCGAGGTTGTCGATGAAGTCGGCGAGGGTGGCGTTGCCGAACTTGTGGCGGGCGAAGTGGGCGTTGATGCCGGCCAGGAAGTCCTTCTCGCCGAGCCAGGCGACGAGCTGTCGGAGGGCGGACGCGCCCTTGGCGTAGGAGATGCCGTCGAAGTTGAGCATCGCGGAGGCGGTGTCGGGGACGGCGGCCGGGTCGGGTGCGACGGGGTGGGTGGAGGGGCGTTGGTCGGCGTCGTAGCCCCAGCCCTTGCGGGCGACGCCGAAGTCGACCCAGGTGTCGGTGAAGTCGGTGGCCTCGGCGAGGGTCTGGTAGCCCATGTACTCGGCGAAGGACTCGTTCAGCCAGATGTCGTCCCACCAGGCGAGGGTGACGAGGTCACCGAACCACATGTGGGCCATCTCGTGCGCGATGACCATGCCACGGGTCTGGCGCTCGGTGTCGGTGACGGCGGAGCGGTAGATGAATTCGTCGCGGAAGGTGACGAGGCCGGGGTTCTCCATGGCGCCCGCGTTGAATTCGGGGACGAAGGCCTGGTCGTAGGAGTCGAAGGGGTAGGGCTCCTCGAATTTCTCCTGGAACCGGTCGAAGCAGGCGCGGGTGATGTCGAGGATTTCCTCGGCGTCGGTGTCGAGGTGGGGGGCCAGCGAGCGGCGGCAGTGGATGCCGAAGGGCAGTCCGGCGTGTTCGGTGGTCACGGAGTGCCAGGGGCCCGCGGCGACGGCGACGAGGTAGGTGGAGACCGGCGGTGTGGGGGCGAGGGTCCAGCGGCCGTCTCCGGTGTGCCGGGCGATGCCGTTGCCGAGGACGGTCCAGCCCTGGGGGGCGGTGACGGTGAGCGCGAAGACGGATTTGAGGTCGGGCTGGTCGAACGCGGCGAAGACGCGCTGGACGTCCTCCAGGAAGAGCTGGGTGTAGACGTAGGTCTCGTTGTCGGTGGGGTCGGTGAAGCGGTGCATGCCTTCGCCGGTGCGGGAGTAGCGCATGGCGGCGTCGATGCGGAGTTCGTGTTCGCCGCTGGTCAGGGCGGTCAGCGGGAACCGGTTGCCGTCGAGGTCCGCGGGGTCGAGTGGGTGACCGTCGAGGCTGATCGAGCGCAGGGTGGCGGGCTTGATCTCGACGAAGGTGTCGCCGTCCGCGAGGGCGGTGAACCGGATGAGGGTGCGGGAGTCGAAGGTCTCCTCCCCCGCGGTCAGATCGAGGTCGATCGTGTACCGCTGTACGTCGAGGAACTGGGCTCGGGTCTGCGCTTCGTCGCGCATCAGTACGGACATGGCCCCATGCTGCCGTATGCGGTGTGCGAGGTGCTGGCGGGTTCGCGGCGGGCTGAGCGGGTTCGTACCAGGTCCTTTGAGGGCTAAGATTCTTACCCGTTGTGTACCTGTACGGAGGAGTGCCCGGGATGGCGAAGAACGAGGCTTCCGAGACGTCCGCGACGTCCGCGACGTCCGCGACGTCCGCGAAGGGGCAGGACGCGGTGGCCTCGATCGTGGAGGACTGGCGGCGGGAGCGGCCGGAGCTGGACACGGCTCCGCTGGAGGTGTTCGGCAGGCTGCACCGGGCGTTCTTGCGGTACAGCGCGGCGATCTCGCGGCCGGTGGAGCGCAAGGGGCTGTCGATGGCCGG
Organism: Streptomyces sp. NPDC048671; assembly: GCF_055587045.1. Taxonomy (NCBI): domain Bacteria; kingdom Bacillati; phylum Actinomycetota; class Actinomycetes; order Kitasatosporales; family Streptomycetaceae; genus Streptomyces; species Streptomyces sp. NPDC048671. The sequence goes on from NZ_JBVJHB010000001.1 coordinate 238,848, forward strand.
GTTCGATGTGCTGACGGCGCTGCGCAGGGCGGGGGCGCCGTTCCGCCGTACGGCGGGTGAGCTGGCCGATTCGGGGCTGATCAGTTCGGCGGGGGTGACGTTGCGGATCGACCGGCTGGAGAAGGACGGGCTGATCCGGCGGGAGCGGGATCCGCAGGACCGCCGGGTGGTGCACTCGCGGCTGACGGACGAGGGGTTGTCGGTGATCGACGAGCTGTTCTCGGAGCATCTGGACAACGAGCGGCGGATGCTGGCGGGGTTGTCTCCTGCGGAGTGCCGGCAGTTGGCGCGGTTGCTGGAGAAGCTGGAGCGGTCTGTGTTGGCGGCGGAGTCGGGCGAGTAGCGGTTCCTTGGGGTGGGGTGGGGGGCGCTCCGCGGGGCGCCGGTACCTCGGCGCGGGGTGTGTCCTCAATCGCCGGACGGGCTTGATTTTGGGTGCCGTTGCCCCGGAGCGAAGTCTGTCCTCAATCGCCGGACGGGCTTGAGGTGCCGGTGTCCGGCTTGGGGGTGCCGGTGTCCGGCTTGGGGTGCCGGTGTGCGGCTTGGGGTGCCGGCGATTGAGGATGTTGTTCAGGGCTTCGTGGCCTGGGTCTCCGCCTCGGTGCGGTACATGCGGCGGACGCGGACCACGCCCAGGTCGTGCTGGTAGAGGTTCTCCGCCTGGTCGGCGTCCGTACGGAGGTCCTCCAGCATGACGCGGTCCTGTTCGAGGACCTCCCAGTGGCGGTCCTCCAGGAGTGTGCGGTACAGGAAGCGCCAGGTGTCGCGCTGCCAGTCGGTGACCTTGCGGTAGCGCCAGAAGAAGACGGCGCAGCGGTTCTCGTCGATGGGGGTGGCCATGCCGACGATGCCGAACGGGCCGCCGGGGCCGGCGGTCGGCGGGTACGGGATGGTGAGGTCGACCCAGTCGACGCCGGTGCGGCAGAGCTCGACCCAGTCGAAGTTGACGCCGCTCTGGTCGGTCTTCTCGAAGAAGAAGCCGCGTTCGGTCTCGCGGATGCGGAAGCGTGCGGTGGTCTGTCCCTCGGCCATGCTGTGCGAGTCGCGGTGCAGGAACGACCCGTGCATGGGGTCGAGCAGGTTCTCCACGGCGTAGCGCCAGTTGACGTTCCACTCGGCGTAGCAGAGGAACGCGGTCGTGCCGGGGTCGGTGAGCTGTTCGGGGAGGGTGAGCGGGACCGGTTCGGGGTGTTCGTCGTCGCCGAAGTAGGCGAGGATCCCGCCGCCGGTCTCGATGACGTGGGGTGCGGCGACGAGCTGTTTGCCTTCGAGGTTGCAGCCGGGCAGGCCGGGTACGGCGGCGACGGTGCCGGTGCCGTCGACCTGGACGCCGTGGTACCAGCAGGCGATGCGGTCGCCGAGGTGTTTGCCGAGGGAGAGGCGGGCGCCGCGGTGCGGGCAGCGGTCCTCCAGCATGTGGAGGGTGCCGTCGGCGCGGCGGAAGAGGAGCCATTCCTCACCGAGGAGGGTGAGGCGTTTCATGCCGCCTGCGGGGACGAAGCCGGAGGGGCAGACGGCGTACCACTGGTTGCGGATGCCGGTGGCGAAGAGCTGGTCGGCGGTGCGGTTGCCGGGGCGGGCGACCTCGGAGGGGCGGGTGGGGGTGCCGGGCTGTACGGGGGTGGCGGTGTCGGTGGTCATGGTTGTCTCACGCTCCCAGGCGTCGCATCTCGGTGCGGAAGGTTTCCTCGGTCCACGGGCTGCCGTCGGGTGCGGGCAGGTCGCGGGCGTTGAGTCCGGCGACGAGGCCGGGCAGGTCGTGGGCGCCGCTGCCGAAGACCTCCTCGATCTCGGCGGCGAGCTTCTTCTCGTACGGGGTGGGCTCGGCGGTGCGTGACTGGTTGGGGTTGAGGTACTGCGGGGTGGTCGGGGTGGTCATGTCGGCTCCTTTCGGGGGCGTTTCAGAGGTCGAGTACGAGGCGGGGGGTGCGGGCGCGGGAGACGCAGAGCATCATCGACGCGCCGGATTCGCGTTCGCTGTCGGTGAGCAGGAAGTCGCGGTGGTCGGGGGTGCCTTCGAGGACTTTGGTCTCGCAGGTGCCGCAGATGCCGTCGCGGCAGGAGGAGGCGACGGTGATGCCGGCGCTCTCCAGTGCGTCGAGTACGGAGGTGTCGGGGCCCACCTCGACGGTGCGTCCGGTGCGGGAGCAGACGATGTCGAAGCCGGTGTCCTCGCCGTCGCGCGGCGGGGCGGTGGGGGCGGCGAAGCGTTCCGTACGGGCGTCGGGGCAGCGTTCCTCGACTGCGGCGAGGAGGGGTTCGGGCCCGCAGCAGTAGACCTGGGTGCCGGGGGCGAGGTCTGCGGTGAGGGTGTCGAGGTCGGGGTGGCCGTGTTCGTCCTGGGGGACGAATTCGACTGATCCGCCGGGGAGTTCGGCGAGCGCGGAGAGTTCGGCGCCGAAGGCCATGGAGGTGCGGGTGCGGCCGCCGTGGACGAGCCGCCACGGGGTGCCGGTGCGGGCGGCCTCGCGGACCATGGCGAGGATCGGGGTGATGCCGATGCCGCCCGCGATGAAGAGGTAGCCGGTGGCGTCGGCGGTGGTGTCGAGCTCGAAGTGGTTGCGGGGGCCCTGGACGTGGAGGGTCTGGCCGGGGCGGAGATGGGTGTGGAGGTGGGCGGAGCCGCCGCGGGAGGCGGGTTCCCTGAGGACGCCGATGCGCCAGTGGCCGGGGTCGGCGGGGTCGGAGCACAGTGAGTACTGGCGGACGTGTCCGCCGGTGTGTACGTCGATGTGGGCGCCGGGCCGCCAGGCGGGGAGCGGGGAGCCGTCCGGGTGGGTGAGTTCGATGCTCAGGATGCCGTCGGCCTCCCAGGTCATGCGGTGGACGAGCAGGTCGAGCCGGGGTTCCTCGGCGGACGTCATGACGGGTTGCCTCCTTCTCCAGAGGTATCGGTGGCGGCTGCGGGGAGCTTGACCGGCGGGGTGAACGGGGTGTTCATCGGGCCGAGCGCGTTGAGGTCGATCTCGACGAGGGTGGGTCCCGGGGAGGCGGTGGCCTCCTTGATGACGGGTCCGGCGTCGGCCTCGGCGGCGATGCGCGCGTACGGGAGGCCGACGGCTGCGGCGAGCTGCTCGAAGTCGGGGGTGGTGAGGTCGACTCCGGAGCGGCGCGGGAAGTGGTTGTCCTGCATGTTGCGCAGGACGCCGTAGCCGCCGTCGTTGAAGACGAGGAGGGTGAGGTCGGGCTTCTCCTGGGCGAGGGTGAGGAGTTCGCCGAGGTGGACGGCGAGGCCGCCGTCGCCGGCGATGACGACAGTCGGGGTGTGGGGGCGGCCGAGCGCGGCGCCGATGCCCATGGCGAGGCCCTGGCCGATGCCGCCGCCGCGCGGGAAGACGTTGGTGGCCGGGTCGGTGATCTCCAGGAGCCGGTTTCCCCAGGTGGAGGAGGGGATCGTGACGTCGCGGGCGATGACGGAGCCGGGCGGGCAGGCGTCGCGGACGGCGTCGTTGATCGCGGCCTGGGGTCCGATGGCGTGGCGCTGTGCGGTGCGGGCGTCGGTGCGGGCCCTGCGTACGCGGTCGGGCCAGCTCGGCTCCGTACCGCCGCTGGTGACACGTCCCAGGAGGGCGGCGAGTACGGCGGCGGCGTCGCCGTGCAGGGCGACAGTGGCGGGGTACACGCGGCCGGGGGCGGCCGGGTCCAGGTCCAGCTGGAGGTGGACGGGCGGGAGTTCGAGGCTGTAGTCGGCCGTCTCGTTGGAGCGGAAGTGGGTGCCGATGGAGAGCAGTACGTCGGCTTCGGCGAGCAGGGCACGGCCCGCGGGCGCGGTGGCGTAGTTGCCGAGGACCCGGTCGTCGGACTCGGGGACGGCGCCGCGGCCGGAGTTGGAGGTGATGAGTCCGGCGTTCAACGCGTCCAGGAGGGCGGCGAGTTCGGGGCGGGCGCTGTTGGCTCCGCCGCCGGCCCAGACGAGGGGCCGGCGGGCGGCGGACAGCAGGGCGGCGGCCTCGTCGAGGAGCGCGGGGCCGGGCAGGGCGGGGGCGGGGGCCTCGCGGACCGGGGTGCCGGTGAGGTGTTGCGGGGCGAATTGCAGGTCGATGGGCCATTCGACGCTGACCGGTCCGTGCGGCGGGGTCAGTGCGCGGGCCGCCGCGTCGCGGAGGACGTCGCCCGCGGACTCGGCGTCGGTGACGGTGACGGCGTGGGCGGAGACCGCGCGGAGCATGCCGAGCTGGTCCTTGGTCTCGTGGATGAAGCCGCGCCCGGAGCCGAGGTACTCGCTGTCGATCTGGCCGGTGATGTGCAGGACGGGGGTGCCGGAGCTGAGGGACTCGATGAGGGAGCCCGCGGCGTTGCCCGCGCCGGTTCCGGTGCTGGTGAGGGCGCAGCCGGGCTTGCCGGTGGCGCGGGCGTAGCCGTCGGCGGCGTTGACCGCGGCGGCCTCGTGGCGGACGGGGACGAAGCGCAGATCGCGGTCGACGGCTTCGACGAGCGGCAGGTTGTGCACGCTGACGATGCCGAACACCGTGTCGACGCCGAGTCCGCGCAGCGTCTCGACGAGCAGGTCGCCGCCGTTGGGCTGGGTCATGTCGTTGTGCTCCTGGAGTGGGTGGGCCGGGGTGGGCGTCAGGCGATGGCGCGGTTGACGCCGCCGCAGACGTCGACGGTGGTGCCGGTGATGTAGGAGGCCCTGGGCGAGAGCAGGGCGGTGACGGCGTACGCGACTTCGTCGGCGTTGCCGAGGCGGCCGAGCGCGATGCCTCGGTCGGCGGCGAGGGCGGCCTGCCAGGCGGGGTAGTCGAGGGGGCTGCCGGAGGCCGCGTGGCGGCGTTCCCACTGGCCGGTGTCGACGAGGCCGAGGCAGACGGAGTTGACGCGGATGCCGTCGGGGGCGAGTTCCCTGGACAGCGAGGTGGAGAGGTTGAGGATGCCGGCGCGGGCGGCGCTGGTCGTCATCAGCGCGGTCTCGGGCTGTTTGGCGAGGACGGCGTTGATGTTGACGACGGAGGCGTCGCCGGAGGTCTTTCCGGATGCGCGCAGGTGGGGCAGGGCGGCGTTCAGGGGGTTGAGGACGCCGAAGAACTTCAGTTCCAGTTCGTCGCGCCAGTCGTCGGCGGTGGTCTCGGCGAAGGGTTTCATCCGGGAGGCGCCGGCGTTGTTGACGAGTCCGTCGAGGCCGCCGAGGCGGGTCGCGGCGGCCTCGGTGAAGGCGCGTACCGCGGCTTCGTCGGTCACGTCGCAGGGTGCGTGGTAGAGGGTGTCCGGTCCGGCGAGGCCGTCGAGGGCGGTGGTGAGGGCGTCGGCGCGGCGGCCGCAGGTGGCGACGCGGGCGCCCTCGGCGAGCAGCATGCGGACTGTGGCTAGGCCGACGCCGGAGCTGCCGCCGGTGACGAGGATGCGGTGGCCTTTCAGGCGGAGGTCCATGGGGTGGGCTCCTTGCGGGTGGGGGGTGCGGGTGGGGTGAGCCGGGGCGGTCCGGCGCACCGTTTTGTCCTCAATCGCCGGACGGGCTTGATTTCGGCGGCCCGGCGGGATGGTTGCTGCGGGCCGGTGGGATTGATTGCTGCGGGCCGGTGGTCGCTTTGTCCTCAATCGCCGGACGGGCTTGGGTTGCTCGCCGGGCGGGCTTGAGTTGGTCGTCGGACGGGCTTGAATTGCTCGTCGGGCGGGCGTGGGTTGGTCGTCGGGCGGGCGTGGTCTGGTTTGGTCTGGTCTGGTCTGGTCTGGTCTGGTCTGGTCTGGTCAGTTCATCGTGAAGCCGCCGTTGACCGCGAAGGTCTGGCCGGTGATGTAGCCGGATTCCTCGCCTATGAGGAAGGCGATCAGGCCGACCAGGTCGGCCGGCTGCTGCGGGCGGGAGATCGCCCGGTTGAGCCGGTAGAGCTCGTGGCGTTCGGCGGGGATGTCCACCGCGGACTCCCCCTCGGTGAGGCCGGGGGCGACGGCGTTGACGGTGATGCCGAAGTCGCCGGTCTCGCGCGCCATGGCCCGGGTCAGGGAGATCACGGCGCCCTTGGAGGCGATGTAGTGGGCGAGGCGGGGAGAGCCGTACAGGGCGGCGTCCGAGGCGAGGTTGACGATGCGTCCGCCGCCGTGTTCCCGCATGAGCGGGAGGAGGGCGCGGGCGACCAGCCAGGGGCCGCGGGCGTTGACCGCCATGATGCGGTCCCACGCCTCGACGTCGATCTCGTGGAAGGGTTTTCCGCCGACCGCGTTGGCGAGTCCCGCGTTGTTGACCAGCCCGTACAGCCGGCTGCCGTCGCCGGCGAGGGTGGCGGCCAGGGCGTCGGCGGAGTGCGGGTCGGCGACGTCGAGCGGGTGGAAGTCCGCGGTGATGCCGTCGGCGCGCAGTTCCTCGGCGGCCCGTCTGCCGGTGGTCGCGTCGAGTTCGGCGATGACGACGCGGTGTCCGTCGCTGCCGATCCGGCGGGCCGCGGCCAGTCCCAGGCCGCGGCCGGCGCCGGTGACGACGACCGTACGGCCGGTACGGGGGGTGTCGTCGGTGGCCATCAGTCGCGGGTGACGCCGTGCATCGGGGAGTGCTCGGGGTAGGTCGGGACCTGCGGCTTCCGGGTGCCGATGATCACGCAGAAGAGGGCGTCGGTGTCGCCCTCGTTCTTGAGTGAGCGGGCCACTCCGGCGGGCACGACGATCATGTCGCGGTAGCCGAGGGTGCGGTACTCGGCCTCGTCGGCGCCGCGGTGGACGCCGACCCTGACCCGGCCCTCCAGGACGAAGAAGGCCTCCTCGACGTCGTGGTGGGTGTGCTCGGGGCCCTCGGCGCCCGGCGGCAGCAGCATGTTGGAGAGGGTGAATCCGCCGGAGGGCAGGATGCGGTTGTCGTTCTCGTGGTTGCCGGTGGCGCCGGAGCCGACGTAGCGGATCTGGGCGCGGCGGTACTGGGCGCCGGCCTTCTCCTGGAAGGACAGGGCGTTCCAGTCGGGTTCGCGGGAGTCCTTGGTGGCGATGAGCGAGTCGGTGAACTTCGCGAGGTCGCCGTCGGTCTCGTACGGGGTGTTGTCGATGGGCACGGGATGCTCCTCGGTGGGGTGCGGGTCGGGGTGGGGCGCGTCGTTACGCGGGAACGCGGGCGACGACGTGGAGGTGGGCGCGGACCCAGGCGTTGAAGGCCTCGGGCCGTTCCTGGTTGGCGAGGTGTCCGGCGCCGGAGAGGGTGACGTACACGGATGTGGTGAGTGCTCCGGCGATGGCCTGCGACTCGTCGGTGCCGGTGACGGTGTCCTGATCGCCGCACAGGACGAGGGCGGGTGCGGTGATGGCGGGCAGTTCGTCGCTGAGGTCGGCCTCCGCCATGGACGCGGCGGCGTATCCGTAGCCGGGGCCGCGGACGGCGGCGGCCATGGTGGCGACGACGCGTGCGACGAGCGCGGGGGGTGCGCCGGCGGAGACCAGTCGGGGTCCGCGGGCGGCGGCGAAGGCGTCGGGGCCCTCGGCGGCGAGTTGTCCGGCCCGTCCGCGCATGGCCTTCGCCTTGTCGGGGTGGGTTCCGGAGCCGCGGCTGGAGTCGGCGATGATCAGTGAGGCGACGAGGTCGGGGTGGCGGGTGGCGAGGCGCAGTGCGATGACGCCGCCCCAGGAGACGCCGAGGACGTGGGCGGGGCCGCCGCGTTCGCGGATGAGGGCGGCGGCGGTGTCCGCGTAGCCGTCGAGGCCGGGGGCGTGGTCCGGGTCGGCGGAGTCCGCGTAGCCGGGTGCGTCCCAGGCCACCACGCGTACCTGGTCGGCGAGTTCGTCGAGCTGGGGGGCGAAGGCGGCGGAGGAGGAGCCGATGCCGTGCAGGCAGAGCAGCAGCGGGGCGTCGGGGTCGCCGGCCTCCCGGGTGTGAACGCCTCCGACGCCTCCGACGGCGACGGCGGCGAGAGCAGCGGCGGCGGCGGCGGTCACAGGATCTGTCCCGCCCGGCCGACGACGGCGCCGAGGCTGCGGAGCACGGCGTGCGGGACGACCTGGCTGGTGGCGGGGTTGGCGGCGTCGGGCCGGTGGGCCACCTCGAAGCGGTACGTGCCGTGCGGGCCGGCCGCTTCGATGACGTGCCGGGTGAGGGTGGCGGCCGGGTCCGCGACGACGACGACCTCGACGAGGCCGGGGTCACCGGTGGCGAGCGCGACAGAGGCGGCGACGTTCGTCGACCTGGGGAACTTGACCGGGACGTCGCGGGCGGTGCCGCGCATCACCTCGACGGGTTCGGTGGTGGTGCGCAGCCGCTCGGTCAGCTCGGCGTCCATCCACGGCTGGTGGAGGGTGCCGGGCAGTTTGGTGGTGGTGAGGGTGACGGAGGTGAGGGGGCCGAGGCCGCGGACGGCCTGGAGGAGGTCGAGTCCGCCGACGGCTCCGCCGGTGAAGTAGACGCGTCCGGGTCCGGCGCCGCGCAGCCGGCCGACGAGTTCGGGGTCGACGAGTGCGCCGGTGGAGGCGATCAGCAGGTCGGCGCCGCTGTTCAGGACCCGCTCGGCCCATTCCCGTACGACTGCCTGGCCCGCGGCTTCGACGATCAGGTCGCAGACGGCGAGGGCGTCCTCGAAGGACAGCTGGGGTGCGGGGGCGTCGACGAGGGGCCGGTTGTCGATGATGCAGGTGAGTTCGGCGCCGGGGATGTGTCCTTCGGCGAGTGCGGTGCCGACGACGCGTCCGATGGCTCCCCAGCCGACGAGGCCGATGCGGCGCACGGGGCGGGCGGGGCGGTTGGGGGCGTCCGGCCGAGGGGTGAGGGTGGCGGTCATGCGGTCACCTCTTCTGGTGCGGCGGCGGGGGCGTCCCTGCCGGCGGGGGCGGCGAGGGGGCCGGGGTCCGGGGTTCCCGCCATGTGGCAGCGGATCGCGGCGGACGGCGGGCCGGCGGTTCCCCACAGGTCGGAGAGGTCGGGAGTGCGGCGCCAGACCTTGGCGATCCAGGCGTCCTCGACGATCTGGGCGACCTCGGAGGTGTATTCGCAGACGAGTCCGGCGGGATCGGTGAAGTACGAGAAGGTGTTGTCGCCGGGGCCGTGCCGGCCGGGCCCCCACTGAGGGGTGATGCCGTGGTGGCGGAGGCGGCCGAGGCCGCGCATGAAGTGGTCGATGGAGGTCATCTCGTAGGCCACGTGGTTGAGGGAGGTCCACTCGGCCTGGTTGAAGGCGATGCAGTGGTGGTCGGCGTTGCAGCGCAGGAACGCCATCTGGTGCTCGGACCAGTCGGAGACGCGCAGGCCGAGGACCGAGGTGTAGAAGGCGACGGCGGCGTCGATGTCGGTGGTGTTGAGGACGGTGTGGGTGACGCCGACGGGGACGGCGGCGTCCCGGCCGCGCGGGGTGACGGCGTGGGTCTGGGCGCTGAGTTCGATCAGCCGGCCCTCGGGGTCGGTGAAGCGGAGCCCGTAGCCGCCGCCGACCTGGTCGAGGGGGCCGGGTCCGGCGACGGGGACGATCCCGCGGGCGAGGAGCCGGCGGGCGGCCTCGTCGATCTCGGCGGGGGTGGCGACGGCGAAGGCGATGCGGCCGAGGCCGTTGCGTTCGCCGCGGGTGAGGGCCAGGACGTGGTGTTCCTCCCCGGTGCCGCGCAGCCAGGTGGCGTCCGTCTCGCGTTCGACGGGTTCCAGGCCCCAGACCTCGGAGTAGAAGTCGGCGGACTCGGTGAAGGCGGGGGTGCGCAGCTCGACGGAGCGCAGGGCGCGCAGCCGGGCGACGGGCCGGTGGTGGGGCTGGGGGTTCTCGTGGGGCATGGTGTTCTCCCGCTCGGGTTCGTGGGGCGCGTGCGGCGTCAGTGGGCGGCCCAGGGCAGTGGGGTGGTGTCGGTGGCCCAGTAGAGGGACTTCTGCCGCTGGTAGCCGCGGATGAGGTCGCGGCCCTTCTCGGTGCCGATGCCGCTGTCCTTGAGTCCGCCGAACGGGGTGGAGATGCTGAACTGCTTGTACGTGTTGATCCAGACGGTGCCCGCGTCGATACGGCGGGCCAGGCGCCAGGCCCTGGCGTGGTCGCGGGTCCAGATTCCGCAGGCCAGTCCGTACACGCTGTCGTTGGCCTGGGCGACGAGGTCGTCCTCGTCGTCGAAGGGCAGGGCGATCAGGACGGGGCCGAAGATCTCCTCCTGGCAGACGCGGGCGGTGTTGGGCAGCCCGTCCAGGACGGTGGGCAGGTAGTAGGCGCCGTCGCGGTACTGGTCGCCCTCGGGGGCCGCTCCCCCGCACCGGACGGTGGCGCCCTCCGCGCGGGCCAGGTCGACGTGGGCGGCCACGCTGTCGCGGTGGCGGTGGTGGACGAGGGGTGCGACCTGGGTGGCGGGGTCGGTGCCGGGTCCGACGCGCAGCTTCCGCGTACGGGCGACGAGTTCGGCGGTGAACTCCTCGTAGCGGGAGCGGGCGACGAAGAGCCGGGAGCCGGCGATGCAGCTCTGGCCGCTGGAGGAGAAGACGCCGTACATGACGCCGGCCAGGGCCTGTTCCAGGTCGGCGTCGGCCAGCACGATGGTCGGTGACTTGCCGCCGAGCTCCAGCGACAGGGGCATCAGCTTGTCGGCGGCGGCGTGGGCGAGGGTGCGGCCGGTGCTCGTACCGCCGGTGAAGGTGACCTTCCCGACGGCGGGGTGGCGGACGATCGCGTCGCCGATGACGCTGCCGCGGCCGGGCAGCACGGAGAGCAGTGCGGTGGGCAGTGCGGCCTCGGTGAGTGCCCGGTGGACGAGGCGGCCGAGGGCGAGGGCGACGAGCGGGGTCCACTCGGCGGGCTTGAGGAGGACGGCGTTGCCCGCGGCGAGTGCGGGGGCGAGTTTCTGGGCGTCGCTGGCGATCGGCGAGTTCCAGGGGGTGATCGCGCCGACGACGCCGATGGGTTCGTGGACGCTCATCGTGACGTACGGGCCGCGGGAGGGGGTGAGGGCGTCCTCGGCGGTCTCCAGGGCGGCGGCGGTGTAGCGGAAGGTGCCGGCGGCGCTGAGGACGAGGGCGCGGGTCTCGGTGCGGCATTTGCCGGTGTCGGCGGTCTGCAGGGCCGAGAGCCGGTCGGCGCTCTCCTCGACGAGGTCGGCGACGCGGTGCAGCAGCCGGGCGCGGAGGTGGGCGGGCAGCTCGCGCCAGGCGGGGTCACGGGCCGCCCGGGAGGCGGCCGCGGCGGCCTCCTCGATGTCGTCCAGGGAGGCGGCGTGCACGGTGGCGATGACCTGGCCGGTGGCCGGGTCGACCGTCTCGATGAGGGTTCCGCGGCCCTGGCGCCACTGCCCCGCGACCAACACCTCGTCGGCAAGCATCAGTTGGCCTCCTGCTGTCGAATCCGGTTACCTCAGGACTAAAAATCTAAGCCCTTAAGTAATTGTCCGCAAGCCTCCTCGGAAAAAAACTCTCCCGCCTCGGAGGTCTTGACGGCGCCCACCCCTGGGCGGATAAAACTTAAGCACTAAGAAGCTAGGCACTTGCAGAGATCTCATGGAGACAGTGGGCGTCGCCACACGCTCACGAGCCCTCGACGGCCGTGTCCCTCCCGTACGCTCGGCTCACTCTCGTCCCCTCTGCACCCCGTACGCCTGGCTCCCCAACCGCTCCGGCTCCACGCGGAGCAGGAGGAACCCTGGATGAGCACCGACACCTCGAAGGACGCCGCACCGGGCCCACCACCCGCCGGCACCACTCGCGCCGCCATCGCAGCCCGCTTCGAACGGCTGCCCCTCTCCCGCTGGCATGTCACCGTCCGGCTCATCGTGGGTGTCGTCACCTTCTTCGAGGCCTTCGACCAGCTGCTGATCGCCTACGCGCTGCCGGAACTCCGCGACGAATGGCACCTGACCACGGGCGACGCCACGGCGGTCCTCACCGTCGGCTCGGTCGGCATGCTCGCCGGCGCCCTGCTGTCGGGGCGGCTGGCCGACCGCTACGGCCGGGTGAAGGTGATCGCGTACTGCGTGGCGGTCTCGGGCCTGGTGAGTCTGGCGCTGACCGCCTGCACCTCACTCACCCCCTTCCTCGCGCTCCGCTTCGTGCAGGGGCTCGCGATCGGCGGCGAGGTGCCGGTGGCCGCGGCGTTCATCAGCGAGATCACCCGGAGCTTCAAGCGGGGCCGCTTCGTCCTGCTGTACGAGCTCGTCTTCCCGGCCGGCCTCACCATCGGCGCCCTGGTCGCGGCCTGGGTGGTCCCGGCGGCGGGCTGGCGCGTGATGTTCGCGATCGCCGCCGTGCCGGGCCTGCTGGCCTTCCTCGTCCAGCGCAAGGTCCCGGAGTCACCGCGCTGGCTGGCGGACCGGGGCCGGCTCACGGAGGCCGACGCGGTGATGTCCGAAATCGAGGCGAAGGTGTCGGCGGCGACGGGCGAACCGCTGCCCCCGCCGCTCCGCGCCTCGCCGGAGGCGGAACCGGCGTCCGCGGCAACGGCCGCCACCCCGGCGGAACGCGCCGCAATCGGCATCCGGGGCCTGTTCACCGGCCGCTACCGGCGCCGCACCCTGGTCGTCGGCGCGATCTGGTTCACCGGCTACTTCGTCAACTACGGCGTGACGTCCTGGCTGCCCAGCATCTACAAGGACGAGTACGGCCTCAGCCTCTCCGACGCCCTGCTCTACTCCACGGTGACCTCGGTCGCCGGTCTGCTCGGCTGTCTGCTGGTCGCGCTGACCGTGGACGTCCTGGGCCGCCGCCGGATCTTCGCCATCTGCCTCGGCGCCTCGGCCGCGCTCCTGCTGACCCTCGCCGCACTCGGCGCCCGCTCCCCCGCCCAGGTCCTGATCTGGACCTCGCTGTCGGCGGTCGGCTTCTTCGGCTCCAACATCTGCCTGTACCTGTACACGCCCGAGCTGTACCCGACCCGGATGCGCGCCCTGGGGTGCAGTGTCGGCGGTGCGGTCAACCGCCTGGGCGTGATCCTCGGCCCGATCCTGGTCGGCGTGGTCTACGCGGCGGGAGACAGCGTCGCGGCGGTGTTCGTGATGCTGGGTGCGGTGGCCGTGGTGGGCGCGGTGGTGGCGGGAACCCTGGCCGAGGAGACGGCGAACCGCCCGCTGGAGGAGATCTCGCCCTGACGGGCGGTCGGCAGCCGGCGGGCGGCTACGGGCGGGCGGCTACGGGCGGGCGGCTACGGGCGGGCAACGGGACTTCTCGGACACGACCTCGGTCAGGCCTGTGCGCCGGCCGTCCCGTTCGCCGATTCGTCCGCGATGCGCTCGTGGTGGCGGATGACCTCCGCCACGATGAAGTTCAGCAGCTTCTCGGCGAACGCCGGGTCCAGGTGGGCGCTCTCCGCCAGCTGGCGCAGCCGGGCGATCTGGCGGCCCTCGCGCGCCGGATCGGCCGGGGGAAGCTGGTGGGCGGCCTTGAGATGGCCCACCTGCTGAGTGCACTTGAAGCGCTCGGCGAGCATGTGGACAACTGCCGCGTCGATGTTGTCGATGCTCTCGCGCAGCCGGTTCAGCTCGGCGCCTACGGACTCGTCGATGTCGCTCGTGGTCATGGTCATCGAGCTTAGGTCCTCTCCGGCGCGGCGGACTACGGGGCGATCGTCGGCGGGTGGTCCGGGTCCGGCACCCGGTCGCTCCAGCCGCCCGGCACGCTGCGTCCCTGCTGTTCGCGGAAGCGGACCGGGGCGATGCCGACCCGGCGGGCGAACAGCCGGGAGAAGTACGCCGGATCGTCGTACCCGACGCGGCGGGCGACTGCCGCGACCGGCAGATCGCTGGTGGCGAGGAGCTCCTTGGCGCGGCCGAGCCGGATACCGAGGAGGTAGTCCTTCGGGCTGCAGCCCGCACCGCGCCGGACGGCCGTGCGCAGTTCGGCGGGGGTCATGCCGTGCCGGGCGGCGTGCTCGGCGACGGAGAGCGGCTGGAACGCGTCCCGCGTCATGGCCTGGAGCACCGGATCGCCGTCGGGGCTGACATCGGCGCGGGCCCGGCGCAGTGCGACGAGCAGTTCGTGGACGGCCGCACCGGTCTCCACCTCCAGCAGCGGGTTCCCGCGCCGCGCCGCCCGTACCATCCGGCCGATGGCGGCCCGAGGTGCCGCCGTGTCGGAGAGCGGGACGAGGGGGCGGTCCGGCTCGATGTAGCCGAGTTCGGTGTACGTGGTGGTGGCGGGGCCGGTGAAGTCGACGAAGCTCTCGTCCCAGCCGGTGGCCGGATCGGCGCCGTAGTGGTGCGGGGTGCCCGGGGTCAGCCAGATCAGGCTGGGCCCGGTGACCGGCACCCGCCGCCCGTCGGGCCCGGCGAACCATCCGCTGCCCGAGTTGATGACCACGGCCACGTGGTGGTCCAGGGTGCGGGGGCCGACGGTGGGCAGCGCGCCGTGCTGGAGCCCCACCCCGAGGCAGACCAGGCCGAGGCGGTGGTGGAGCGGGCTCGGGGTGAAGAAGCGCATCCAGGTGTGGTACATCGGCTTTCGCTCCCCGGTTCTCGCGTCGTGCGCCGACAGCGATGTGCTGCGTCCAAACAGCAATGATCTTTGTCCATGGACCGGCCGCACGCCAGGGGTGAGGCTGGGTCGCGACATTCCTCCCGAGTTCGCCCGCTCCGTCGCACGGTGCCGCATTCCGCCGGTACCGGTTCGCGGGGCGCGGCGGCCGGGACCGCCCGCACAGGAGAGAACGAGCACGATGGCTGACTTCACGGTGGGCGACGACGACCACTTCAGACTCGACGGGCGGCCCGTACGGCTGCTGTCGGGCGCCCTGCACTACTTCCGGGTGCACGAGGCGCAGTGGGATCACCGGCTGTCGATGCTGCGGGCGATGGGCCTGAACTGTGTCGAGACGTACGTGCCGTGGAATCTCCACGAGCCGCGGCCGGGCCGGTTCCGGGACGTGGCGGCGCTCGGCCGCTTCCTGGACGCGGTGCGGCGGGCCGGCCTGTGGGCGATCGTCCGCCCTGGGCCGTACATCTGTGCGGAGTGGGAGAACGGTGGTCTGCCGGTCTGGGTGACCGGGCGGTTCGGGCGGCGGGTGCGGACCCGCGACGCCGCTTATCTGGACGCGGTACGACGCTGGTTCGCCGAACTGCTGCCCCAGGTCGTGGAGCGGCAGATCGACCGCGGCGGCCCGGTGATCATGGTGCAGGCGGAGAACGAGTACGGCAGTTACGGCACCGATCAGGCCTACCTGCGGCAGGTGGCCGCGATGCTCGGCGAGTACGGCGTGAGCGTCCCGCTGTTCACCTCCGACGGGCCGGAGGACCACATGCTCACGGGCGGCTCGGTGCCCGGTCTTCTCGCCACGGCCAACTTCGGCTCGGGGGCGCGCGAGGCGTTCCGGGTCCTGCGGCGTCACCAGGACTCGGGCCCGCTGATGTGCATGGAGTTCTGGTGCGGCTGGTTCGAGCACTGGGGCGCCCCGCCGGTCGTACGCGATCCGGCACAGGCCGCCGACGCGCTGCGGGAGATCCTGGAGTGCGGGGCGTCGGTCAACATCTACATGGCGCACGGCGGGACGAACTTCGGCGGCTGGGCGGGCGCCAACCGCGCGGGCCCGCTCCAGGACCAGGAGCTCCAGCCGACGGTGACGTCGTACGATTACGACGCGCCGGTCGACGAGTACGGGCGGCCCACGGAGAAGTTCTGGCTGTTCCGGAAGATCCTCGCCGAGTACGCGGACGGGCCGCTGCCCGAGCTGCCGGACGCGCCCGCCGCGCTCGCCGCACCGCTGCGGGCCGCGCTGACCGACTGGGCACCGCTCCAGGACGTCATGGAGGCACTCGGCGACGAGGAGCAGCCGGAGTCCGGCGTTCCGCCCACGTTCGAGGAGCTGGGCGTCGACCGCGGCCTGGTGCGCTACCGGGTCGGCGTACCGGGTCCCCGACAGCCGTACGCCCTGGGCGTTTCGGGCCTCCGGGACCGGGCGGTGGTGTACGTGGACGGGGTCCGCAGGGGCGTCCTGAGCGAGGAGGACGGCACCCTGGCGGAGCCGGTGGCCGGGCCCGCCGAGGTCGAGCTGTGGGTGGAGTCGCTGGGCCGGGTCAACTACGGGCCGCGGCTGGGCGAGGCCAAGGGGATCACCGGGGGCGTGCTGCACGAGCGCCAGTTCCTGCACGGCGTACGGGCGCGGGCGCTGCGGCTCGACGCGTTCGAGGACGCGGCGGCGGTGGCCGGTGTCCCGTTCGCCCCGGTCGACGGGTCCGGGCGCGGCGGCCTGTACAGGGGCTCCTTCGAGGTCGCGGACGCGGGCGGCACCGGGCACGCGGGGCTCGAACTGCCGGGCTGGACGCGCGGATTCGTCTGGGTGAACGGGTTCTGCCTCGGGCGGTACTGGTCGGCGGGCCCGCAGCGGACGCTGTACGTACCGGGTCCGGTGCTGCGGGACGGTGTCAACGAGGTGTGGGTGCTGGAGGTGGAGGACGCGGGCGCGCCGTTCGCGGAGCTGGGGCCGGGGCTGCCCGCGCGGACGGGCACCGCTGCCGGTGCCGGTACCCCGGAGGAGGCCCTGGACTGACGTCCGGCTTTCCGGGCCGCTCGGCGGCGCCCCGGCTACAGTGGGCGGAGCCGAGCGGCGCGGACGGGGGTGAGGGCGTGAGCGACAGCCCCCACGGCAGCCCGGTGGTGCACGGCTTCCCGCACCTGGCCACCGTCCGGTCGGCGATCACCGCGCTGTACCGGCGGCTGTCGTACGACGGTGTCCACCGGTTCGCACCGAGCCTCCTGCCCGTCGACGCGGCCTTCGCCGACTCGGACGATCTGCATCTCGGCGCGCAGCGTGTGGCGCGGGCGATGGTGCAGCACCTGCGTCTGCCGGACGCCCGGATGGTCGTCGCGTTCCGTGCGATGGAACATGCGGGAAGTGTCGAACTCGCGGCCGGGCCGGAGTACTTCATCGAGCTCAACGACCGCTTCCGCACCCACCGCAGGGACATCGGGGCCGCGCTGTCGCACGAGGTCATGCATGTGCTGCTGCACCGGCTCGACCTCCAGTTCCCCGGGACCCGCGACAACGAGATCCTCACCGACACCGCGGCCGCCTATCTGGGAGCGGGCTGGCTGCTGCTGGACGCGTTCCGGGAGGACGCCACCTCCAGCCAGAAGCTGGGCTACCTCACCCCCGAGGAGTTCGGGTACGTACTGGCCAAGCGGGCGCTCGCCTTCGACGAGGACCCCTCGCCGTGGTTCACCAGCCCGCAGGCCTACACGGCGTACACGAAGGGCCGGGCGCAGGCCCTGCGCGAGGGCCTGCAGCCGCCGTTGACGGCGGCCGGCTGGGCGGGCCGGCGCCGGTACGCCAAGGACCGGCGGTACGCCCAGGACCATCCCGGTGCGGGCGCGGCTCCGGGCCCCGAGCCTCCGTACACCTTCGAGACCGCCCCGGACGGGCTCCGGGTCGCCTTCCCGTGCCCGACCTGCCATCAGCGCAACCGGGTTCCGGTCCGCGGCCGGGTGCGGGCCCGGTGTGCGCTGTGCCGCACGGTGCTGGACTGCACGACGTGAGGCGCCGCCGCCCGCAACGGGCCGCGGAGTGAAAGGTATTACAGTCGAAATGTGACAGAAGACCGGATGGCGGAGGCGGTGGCGGACGGGCTGAGCCTGTTCGACGCGCTGTACGAGGGCGAGGACGCCGTCGTACGGGTGCTCCGCGCCGGTGCGTCCGCCGAGTCGTCCGACGAGGACGGCGCGAGCCCGCTCTACCTGGCGGCGGTCTCGGACCGGCCGGGTGTGGTGCGGCTGCTCCTCGCCGCGGGCGCCGATCCGGACCGGGCCTGCGGGCCGGAGTCGGGCGATCTGCCGATCTGCGGGGCGGCGTGCGGCGGTCACACCGAGGTGGTGGAGGCGCTGCTGTCCGCCGGGGCCCGGCCGGATCTGCGTGAGCAGTTCGGGTTCACGGCGCTGCGCTGGGCGGTGGGGCTCGGCCACGCGCGGACCGCGCGGACGCTGCTCGCCCACGGCGCCGACCCCTGCCTGCCGGGGCCGGAGGGCGAGGCGCCTCTCCTCCTGGCCGCCCGTCGTGGCTCGCTGGAGACGGTACGGGCGCTGCTGCGCCACGGTGCGGGAGCACCGGACGGGGCGCTGGAGGAGGCCCTCGTCGAGACGCGCCGCATGCTGGCCGTGGACCTGGAGCGGGAGCTGCGCGGCGGACTGCTGGACGCCTACGGGGAGTCGGAGGGGCACCAGGTCTCGGTGCACCGTGCCGTGGTGGACGGCGGGGAGACGCTGACCGTCGAACTGGTGCGGAACGGGGAGCCGTTCGCGGGCCTGGACCAGCAGACGGGGCACGGCGCGATCGCCACGCTCCTGGAGAGCGAGCTGGGGCTCCTGGCCTCGTTCGAGGAGCTGGCGCGCCGCGCGCTGCGGTCCGGGAGCCCGGACCTGGACAACTGGCACGCGTCGGCGGAGGCGCTGCGCGAGCGCGGCGGCGAGGAGACCCGGCAGGCGGCGGCCGCGTGGTGCGCGGCGGGTGATCCCCTGCGCCGGGCGTTCGGCGCGGATGTCCTGGCACGGCTCGGGCACCCCGGGACATGAACAAGCCCGTCCGGCGCTTGAGGACGGAAGCGGCGCTCGGGCGAACCCGGCTGACGCTCCGTCCTCAATCGCCGGACGGGCTGAATGTGCTTGCGCGCACCGCCCGGAAGCTCCGGACGGGCTGAAACGTATCGGCTACGCCGCGCGACGACCACGCGCGGGCGCACCACCGCGGCCGGAGCCGCCGGAGCCGCCGGAGCGACCCGCACCCTGCGCACCGGCGCCGCCGGCACCCCCCGCACCGCCGCCGCGTCGGCCGCGGCCACGCGTGCCCGAGCGGAAACCGCCGCCGGCGCCCGCACCGGACCCCGTGCCGCCGGGCCGCGTGCGCGGCTTCGGCTGGGTCGGCTGCGGGACCTCGACGACGATGGCGACGCCCGACGGCTCGCGCGCCCCGGTGATCCGGGTGAGCTCCTCGTCGCTGGACCTGATCCGGGTGGTGCGCGGCGCGATGCCCGCGTCCTGCATCAGCCGGGTCATCTCCCGCTTCTCCTCGGGCAGCACCAGCGTGACGACGCTGCCGGACTCCCCGGCGCGCGCGGTGCGCCCGCCGCGGTGGAGGTAGTCCTTGTGGTCGGTGGGCGGGTCCACGTTGACGACCAGGTCGAGGTCGTCGACATGGATGCCGCGCGCCGCCACGTTCGTCGCGACGAGCGCGGTGACCTGGCCGTTCTTGAACTGGTCCAGGGTCCGGTTGCGCTGCGGCTGGGAGCGGCCGCCGTGCAGGGCGGCAGCCCGTACACCGCTGGCGAGCAGCCGCTTGGCGAAGCGGTCGGCGGCCCGCTTGGTGTCGACGAACATGATCACCCGGCCCTCGCGGGCGGCGATCTTCGTCGCGACGGCCTTCTTGTCGGTCTCGTCGAGCACATGGAGCACGTGGTGCTCCATGGTGGTGACCGCGCCGGCGGACGGGTCGACCGAGTGCACGACGGGGTCGGTCAGGAACATCTTGACCAGCCGGTCGATGTTCTTGTCCAGGGTCGCGGAGAAGAGCATCCGCTGCCCGTCCGGCTCGACCTGCTTGAGCAGGGCGACGACCTGCGGCATGAAGCCCATGTCGGCCATCTGGTCGGCCTCGTCGAGGACGGTGATGGCGACCTGGTCCAGGCGGCAGTCGCCGCGCTCGATGAGGTCCTTGAGCCGGCCCGGCGTGGCGACGAGCACCTCGGCGCCGCGGCGCAGGGTGCCGGACTGCTTGCTGATCGACATCCCGCCGACGACGGTCGCCATCCGCAGGTTGACGGACGTCGCGTACGGCGTCAGTGCGTCGCTGACCTGCTGGGCGAGCTCGCGGGTCGGGACGAGGACGAGGACGAGGGGCGCCTTCGGCTCGGAGCGGCGTCCGGCGGTACGGGCCAGCAGCGCGAGGCCGAAGGCGAGGGTCTTGCCGGAGCCGGTGCGGCCGCGGCCGAGGATGTCCCGGCCGGCGAGCGAGTTCGGCAGGGTGGCGCCCTGGATCGGGAACGGGTCGGTGACGCCCTGCGCGGCAAGGGTCTTCAGCAGGGCGGCGGGCATGTCCAGCTCGGCGAACGCCTCGACGGCGGGCAGTGCGGGGGTCATGGTTTCGGGCAGGGCGAACTCACCCTGCGGCGGCGTTGCCTTGCGACGCGGCGACGCCTTGCCGGATCCCTTGCCGGAACCCTGTGCGGTTGCCTTTGCCTGGGCCGTGCCACGCCCCCTCGACGGGCGATTGCGGGCGGGACGGTCCTGACGTTCGGAGCGGATCATACGGAATTGCCCTCCTGGGGATTCCTGGGAACTACGTGGGAATGCTGGGACTTGCCGGGGCCTGCGCGGAATGCGGACTGCGGCACGCGGTGCGCGGGGGCCCGGAACACCCGGGGTGCTTCGTCGCACCCGGTGCGGGGCGCTCAAAGGCGCCCGGAACTTCCGTACTTCCCAGGGACAGCACAAGCCGGGGCCCGCACCTTCACGGTGCGGGCCCCGGCTGCGAGGTACGCGTCCGGCAATTAGGCCGGGACGATGTTCTCCGCCTGCGGGCCCTTCTGGCCCTGCGTGACGTCGAAGGAGACCTTCTGGCCCTCCTGGAGCTCACGGAAGCCCTGGGTGGCGATGTTGGAGTAGTGGGCGAAGACGTCAGCGCCGCCGCCGTCCTGCTCGATGAAGCCGAAGCCCTTTTCCGAGTTGAACCACTTCACGGTTCCAGTAGCCATGTCATTCTCCTAAAACAGGTGCAGTGCCGGAAATCCGCACTTTACGAATTCCAAGTCGCCGCATTGAGCCCCACCCGGAGAAAGCCGGAAAACAATAAAGCGCCTGAGGAAGCATTCCCGTCAGGCGCACATAAAGTTCATGGGTACCAAAACTGCAACCGGATCACCGTAGCACAATCTGCCGACCGGCGGTGGGACACGCCACGCCGCCGGCCGGCTGTTGTCCGGGTGAACCCTTGGGGCGTACGGGTCGGAGCCGTTCGAAGATCGTCGGAGACCGGTCCTGGACGGGTTGCCTCAGCCGCGCAGGGCGATCCCTTCCAGGACCATCGACAGGTACTGGCGGGCGATCTCCTCGGGGCTGTGCTGCCCGCCCGGCCGGTACCAGGAGGCGGCGACCCAGACGGTGTCCCGGACGAACCGGTAGGTGAGGCGGATGTCGAGGTCGGCGCGGAAGACCCGGTCGGCGACGCCGCGCTCCAGGGTGCCGAGCCAGGCCTTCTCGAACTTCTGCTGGGAGTCGAGGAGGTACTGGAACCTCGGCTGGGCCGCCAGGTGCTGGGACTCCTTCTGGTAGATGGCGACGGCGGCACGGTGCCGGTCGATCTCGCGGAAGGACTCGGTGACGAGAGCCTCGATGGTCTCCCTGGGGCCGAGCCCGGCGTCGAGCACGGCGTCGTACCCCTCCCAGAGCTCGTTCAGGAAGGTGGAGAGAATCTCGTCGACCATCGATTCCTTGGAATCGAAGTGGTAATAGAGGCTGCCCGCGAGCATTCCGGCCGCGTCCGCGATCCGGCGGACGGTCGTGGCGTTGTATCCCTGCGCGGCGAACACCTCGGCGGCGGTGGCGAGCAGTTCGCCGCGCCGCTCGGGGGAAGGCGTCGCCTGTGGCTTCTTCTTGGTAGGCACCCGCCCATTCTCCGCCCGGCCGCCTCCCCAGCCGCCCTACGGGCCGCGAGCACGCCCTGCCGGGGCCGTCAGGAGGTCTCGGCCGGGGAGCCGTCGTCGTTGCCCCTGCGGAAGGAGCGCAGCGGGCGGCCGGGGCGCCAGACCTGGATGACCAGGGTGTCGCCGCCCTCGATGCCGGTGCGCACCACCTCGGTCAGCTCGATCCGGAACAGGTGGAAGGGCTCCGGCGGCTTCACCTCGTCGACGAAGCGGGCCAGCACGGCGGGGTCGGTCACCTCCACCGCCCGCCCGGAGATCCGGACGTCCCCGTCGGCCATCTCGGCGTCGGGGCCGGGGTTGGCCTGCACGGCGAAGCGGGGGTCGCGGCGCAGGTCCAGCGCCTTGCGGGAGTCCGGCATCATGCCGAGGAACGGCTCGCCCAGCCGGAATTCCACTTCGAGGCCGGTCACCCGGGGCGAGCCGTCCTTGCGGAGGGTCGCCAGGACGTGGTGTCTGTACTGCTGGAAGCGCTGTCGGACGGTGTCGGCGAAGTCCGGCTCCGCGGTTCGGAAATCTGCCCAGGAGTTCGATGTCATGGGTTCATCGAACTCCGTAATCCCGACATCTCCTGTCCGGTTTCCTCCTCGGCTGTCGCGGACCACCCGTTCGGATCCCGTCCGGCGGATCCCGTCCGGCGGATCCCGTCCGGAAACCGTCCCGTGCCGTCCCCTACCGGCTGCCCGGCCCCTGTCCCGTCAGGGTGATCAGCGCCGCGTATCCCTGCGTCCGCAGCACGCACGGCGCCCGGCCGTGCAGCAGCACCGCGTCGTAGCGGCCGAGTCCGGTGTCCGTACCGTCGATGACGGCGCCGTCCTCCAGCGCCACGGCCAGCACCGTCCCGCCCTCGGGCGCCATCAGCCGCAGGGTGCCGCGTACGACCGCCACCTCGGCCCGCGTACGGTCCCTGCGGTACATCACGTTGAGATTGACGACCGGGCCCGCCAGCAGCCGTCCACCGGTCTCCACGTCGCCCGGGAAGTCGTGCGGCCAGTACGGCTCGTCGACGATGTGGTGCTCCCCGTCCACCATGAGGTCCA
This sequence comes from Streptomyces sp. NPDC048671, assembly GCF_055587045.1. Lineage (NCBI taxonomy): Bacteria > Bacillati > Actinomycetota > Actinomycetes > Kitasatosporales > Streptomycetaceae > Streptomyces > Streptomyces sp. NPDC048671. The sequence goes on from NZ_JBVJHB010000001.1 coordinate 261,350, forward strand.
TCCCGGCGCCCTCCACCACGGTCAGGGTGCGGTCGACGCCGGGGAACACGGAGAACGGCCCGTCCCCGGTCACGTCCGCCAGGCTGACCCGCCAGTCGAAGGCGCCGGCCGCCGCGCCGGGGGACGCGGCGATCTCGCGGGTGACTCCCCCGCCGTTCTTCCAGGGCGCCTGCACCCGGCCGGCCGCGCGCAGGATCCTGAACGCCTCGGAGGTCATACGGATGCTCCAGTCTCGAACGGGGTCGGGGACGTCGAGCTTAGGGCCTGTACTGGGTTGTCCCAGGGGTTCGCTATCTTGATCGCCGCCGCCCCCCACCGGCCGCTCTTGCCCCGTTCACCGATGAAGGAGCCGGCCATGGAGGCCGCCATCACCACGTGCTATCGCCATCCCTCGTACGAGACGTATGTGAGCTGTACCCGCTGTGAACGCTTCATCTGCCCGGACTGCATGCGCGTGGCCTCGGTCGGCCACCACTGCGTGGAGTGCGTGAAGGAGGGGCGGCGTTCGGTCCGGCAGGCGCGGACGGTCTTCGGCGGGGCGGTGGCCCGGAGCACGGTGCCGCTCGTCACCTATGTGCTGATGGGCCTGAACATCCTGGTGTATCTGGGCGAGCTGGTGCGCCCGGGGATCGTCGACCGGTTCGGGATGACGGGTGCGGGGCTGGCCGGTCCGGACGGCAGCCAGTACGTCTACGAGCCCGGCGGCTTCCCCGGCCTCCATGTGATCGGGGTGGTGGACGGCGAGTGGTACCGGTTGCTGACCAGTGCCTTCCTGCATCTGCCGCCCGGCGATTCCGCCCTCGGCTCGGTGCCGTTCGGGGTGCTGCACATCGCCTTCAACATGTACGCGCTGTGGAACCTGGGCCGGGTCGTCGAGGAGCGGCTGGGGCGGGTCCGCTACCTCGCGCTGTACCTGCTGTCCGCGCTGGGCGGTTCGGTGCTGGTGTACCTGATCGCGCCGCTGGACACCGCGGTGGGCGCCTCGGGTGCGATCTTCGGGCTCGCGGCGGCCTTCTACGTCATCAACCGGCGGCTGGGCCGGGACATGCAGGCGGTGAACAGGTTCCTGGCCGGGTTCCTGGTCTGGATGGTGATCTCGGCGGGCTTCACCTCGTGGCAGGGGCATCTGGGCGGGCTGCTGACCGGTGCGTTCGTGACGGTCGTCTACGCGTACGCCCCGGCGGAGCGCCGTACGGCGGTCCAGGCCGCCGGGTGCGTGGTGCTGTTCGCCGTGCTGATGCTGCTGGTGGTCCTCAAGACGTCGGCGCTGACGGGCTGAACCCCTCTGTGCGCCTGCCCCGGGACGCGCCACGGCGCCTGCCGAATCGTCCGGTCGGGGACGGGCAGGCGCCGCGTTCAGTTCCGTACGCCGTTGTACGGGACGTCTGGTGTGCCGTGATCAGACCATCATGGAACGGTCCGTCGGGCGGATCGGGGCCGGCAGTGCGCTGGCCCCGGTGAGGAAGCGGTCCACGCCGCGTGCCGCGGAGCGGCCCTCGGCGATGGCCCACACGATGAGGGACTGGCCTCGGCCGGCGTCACCGGCGACGAAGACGCCGTTGACGTTGGTGGCGTAGTCGTCGTCACGGGCAACATTACCGCGTGCGTCGAGCTCCAGGCCGAACTGCCGGACCAGACCGTTGGCCTGGTCGGTGCCGGTGAAGCCCATGGCGAGGGTGACCAGCTGGGCGGGGATCGTCCGCTCGGTGCCGGGCTTCTGCGCCGGCTTGCCGTCCTTGAACTCCACCTCGATGAGGTGGAGCGACTGGACGTTGCCTTCCTCGTCGCCCTCGAAGTGGGTGGTGGAGACGGAGTAGATCCTCTCACCGCCCTCCTCGTGCGCGGAGGTGACCTTGTAGAGCATCGGGAAGGTCGGCCAGGGCTGGTTGGCGTTCCGGTCCTCGCCCGGCCTGGGCATGATCTCCAGCTGGGTGACGGAGAGCGCGCCCTGCCGGTGGGCGGTGCCGACGCAGTCCGCGCCGGTGTCGCCGCCGCCGATGACGACGACGTGCTTGCCCTCGGCGGTGATCGGGGAGACCGTCAGGTCGCCCTCCTGCACCTTGTTGGCGAGCGGCAGGTACTCCATCGCGAAGTGCACCCCGTTCAGCTCGCGGCCCGGGACGGGAAGGTCGCGGGAGACGGTGGCGCCGGCGGCGATGACGACGGCGTCGTAGCGGCGGCGCAGCTTGGCGGCGTCGACGTCCGTGCCGACCTCCACCTCGGTGCGGAACTTGGTGCCCTCCGCGCGCATCTGCTCGATGCGGCGGTTGATGTGCGACTTCTCCATCTTGAACTCGGGGATGCCGTACCGCAGGAGGCCCCCGATGCGGTCCGCGCGCTCGTAGACGGCGACCGTGTGGCCGGCCCGGGTCAGCTGCTGGGCGGCGGCGAGTCCGGCGGGGCCGGAGCCGATGACGGCCACGGTCTTGCCGGAGAGGCGCTCGGGCGGCTGCGGGGTGACGTCGCCGCGGTCCCACGCCTGGTCGATGATGGAGACTTCGACGTTCTTGATGGTGACGGCCGGCTGGTTGATGGCGAGCACACACGCCGACTCGCACGGGGCGGGGCAGAGCCGCCCGGTGAACTCCGGGAAGTTGTTCGTGGCGTGCAGCCGCTCGGACGCGGCCGTCCAGTCCTCGCGGTAGGCGTAGTCGTTCCACTCGGGGATGAGGTTTCCGAGCGGGCAGCCCTGGTGGCAGAACGGGATGCCGCAGTCCATGCAGCGGCCGGCCTGCTTGCTGATGATCGGGAGCAGCGAGCCGGGAACGTAGACCTCGTTCCAGTCCTTGACGCGCTCGTCGACGGGGCGGGTCTCGGCGACCTCGCGGCCGGTGGTCAGGAAGCCCTTGGGGTCAGCCATTGGTCGCCGCCTCCATCATCTTCTCGGTGGTCTCCTGCTCGGAGAGACCGGCGAGCTCAGCGGCGTCCTTGGCGGCGAGCACTGCCTTGTAGGTGGACGGGATGATCTTGCTGAAGCGGGCCACCGAGGTCTCCCACTCGGCGAGGAGCTTCTCGGCGACCGTGGATCCGGTCTCCTCCTGGTGGCGGCGCACGACGTCGTGCAGCCACTGCCTGTCGGTGTCGGAGAGCTCCTCCACCGCGCCGAGGTTCCCGACGTTGACGTGGTCGCGTTCGAGGTCGATGACGTACGCGACGCCGCCCGACATGCCGGCCGCGAAGTTGCGTCCGGTCTCGCCGAGGACGACGGCGTGTCCGCCGGTCATGTACTCGCAGCCGTGGTCGCCCACGCCTTCCGAGACGACCGTGGCGCCGGAGTTGCGGACGCAGAACCGCTCGCCGGTGCGGCCGCGCAGGAACAGCTCGCCGCCGGTGGCGCCGTAGGCGATGGTGTTGCCCGCGATGGTGGAGTACTCGGCGAGGTGGTCGGCGCCGCGGTCCGGGCGGACGATGACGCGGCCGCCGGAGAGGCCCTTGCCGACGTAGTCGTTGGCGTCGCCCTCCAGGCGCAGCGTCACACCGCTGGGGAGGAAGGCGCCGAAGGACTGGCCCGCGGAGCCGGTGAAGGTGATGTCGATGGTGTCCTCGGGCAGGCCCGCACCGCCGAACTTCTTCGTGACCTCGTGGCCGAGCATGGTGCCGACGGTCCGGTTGATGTTGCGGATCGCGATCTGCGCGCGGACCGGCTGGGCGGTCTCGGCGCTGTCGGCCTTCAGGGCGTCGGCGGCGAGCTTGATCAGCTCGTTGTCGAGGGCCCTGGCCAGGCCGTGGTCCTGCTCGGCGATCTGGTGGCGGACGGCGCCGTCGGCCAGCTCGGGGACGTGGAACAGCGGGGCGAGGTCGAGGCCCTGGGCCTTCCAGTGCGTGATCGCGCGGTCGGTGTCGAGCAGCTCGGCGTGGCCGACGGCCTCTTCGATCGTACGGAAGCCGAGTTCGGCGAGGATCTCGCGGACTTCCTGGGCGATGAACTCGAAGAAGTTGACGATGTACTCGGCCTTGCCGGAGAACCGCTCGCGCAGGACCGGGTTCTGGGTGGCGATGCCGACCGGGCAGGTGTCCAGGTGGCAGACGCGCATCATGACGCAGCCGGAGACGACGAGCGGCGCGGTCGCGAAACCGAACTCCTCGGCGCCCAGCAGTGCGGCGATGACGACGTCGCGGCCGGTCTTGAGCTGGCCGTCGGTCTGCACGACGATGCGGTCGCGCAATCCGTTGAGCAGCAGCGTCTGCTGGGTCTCGGCGAGGCCGAGCTCCCAGGGTCCGCCCGCGTGCTTGAGCGAGGTGAGCGGGGAGGCGCCCGTTCCGCCGTCGTGGCCGGAGATGAGGACGACGTCCGCGTGTGCCTTGGAGACACCGGCGGCTACCGTGCCGACGCCGACCTCGGAGACCAGCTTCACGTGGATGCGGGCCGCCGGGTTGGCGTTCTTGAGGTCGTGGATCAGCTGAGCCAGGTCCTCGATGGAGTAGATGTCGTGGTGCGGCGGCGGGGAGATCAGGCCGACGCCCGGGGTGGAGTGCCGGGTCTTGGCGACCCACGGGTAGACCTTGTGGCCGGGCAGCTGGCCGCCCTCGCCGGGCTTGGCGCCCTGCGCCATCTTGATCTGGATGTCGTCCGCGTTGACCAGGTACTCGCTGGTGACACCGAAGCGGCCGGAGGCGACCTGCTTGATGGAGGAGCGGCGCGCCGGGTCGTAGAGCCGGTCGGCGTCCTCGCCGCCCTCACCGGTGTTGGACTTGCCGCCCAGCTGGTTCATGGCGATGGCGAGGGTCTCGTGCGCCTCGCGGGAGATCGAGCCGTAGGACATGGCGCCGGTGGAGAAGCGCTTGACGAGGTCGGAGACGGACTCGACCTCTTCGATGTCGATCGCCTCGCGGTCCGGGGTGAAGCCGAACAGGCCGCGCAGCGTCATCAGCCGCTCGGACTGCTCGTTCACCCGGTCCGTGTACTGCTTGAAGATGTCGTAGCGGCGGTTGCGGGTGGCGTGCTGGAGGCGGAAGACCGTGTCCGGGTCGAACAGGTGCGGTTCGCCCTCGCGGCGCCACTGGTACTCGCCGCCGATCTCCAGCGCGCGGTGCGAGGCGGAGATGCCGGTGGCGGGGTAGCCCTTGGCGTGCCGGGCGGCGACCTCCTTGGCGACGACGTCGAGCCCGGCGCCGCCGATCTTGGTGGCGGTGCCGTTGAAGTACTGGGCGACGAAGTCCTCGTTCAGGCCGACGGCCTCGAAGACCTGGGCGCCGCGGTAGGAGGCGACGGTGGAGATGCCCATCTTGGACATCACCTTCAGGACGCCCTTGCCGAGCGCGTGGATGAGGTTGCGGATGGCCTGATCGGCCTCGATGCCCTCGATGAAGGTGCCGGCCCGGACCAGGTCCTCGACGGACTCCATGGCCAGGTACGGGTTGACCGCGGCGGCGCCGAAGCCGATCAGCAGCGCGACGTGGTGGACCTCGCGGACGTCACCGGCCTCGACCAGCAGACCCACCTGGGTGCGCTGCTTGGTGCGGATGAGGTGGTGGTGGACGGCCGAGGTGAGCAGCAGCGACGGGATCGGCGCGTGCTCGGCGTCGGAGTGCCGGTCGGACAGGACGACCAGGCGGGCGCCGTCCTCGATGGCGGCGTCGACCTCGGCGCAGATCTCCTCGATCCGTGCGGCCAGTGCGTCGCCGCCGCCGCCGACCCGGTAGAGACCGGAGAGCGTGGCGGCCTTCATGCCCGGCATGTCGCCGTCGGCGTTGATGTGTATGAGCTTGGCCAGCTCGTCGTTGTCGATCACCGGGAACGGCAGCGTGACGCTGCGGCACGCGGCGGCGGTCGGCTCCAGGATGTTTCCGGCCGGGCCGAGCGTGGAGCGCAGCGAGGTGACGAGCTCCTCGCGGATGGCGTCCAGCGGCGGGTTGGTGACCTGCGCGAACAGCTGGGTGAAGTAGTCGAAGAGCAGTCGGGGCCGGGCGGACAGCGCGGCGATCGGCGAGTCCGTGCCCATGGAGCCGAGCGGCTCGCCGGCGGTGCGGGCCATCGGGGCGAGGATGACGCGGAGTTCTTCCTCGGTGTAGCCGAAGGTCTGCTGGCGGCGGGTGACGGAGGCGTGCGTGTGCACGATGTGCTCCCGCTCGGGGAGGTCCTCCAGCTCGATCTCGCCGGTCTCCAGCCACTCCTGGTAGGGCTGCTCGGCGGCGAGGGACGCCTTGATCTCGTCGTCCTCGATGATGCGGTGCTCGGCGGTGTCGACGAGGAACATCCTGCCGGGCTGCAGGCGGCCCTTGCGGACGACCTTGGCGGGGTCGATGTCCAGGACGCCGACCTCGGAGGAGAGCACGACGAGGCCGTCGTCGGTGACCCAGTAGCGGCCGGGGCGCAGACCGTTGCGGTCGAGGACCGCGCCGACCTGGACGCCGTCGGTGAAGGTGACGCAGGCCGGGCCGTCCCAGGGCTCCATCATCGTGGAGTGGTACTGGTAGAAGGCGCGCCGGGCCGGGTCCATGGAGGCGTGGTTCTCCCACGCCTCGGGGACCATCATCAGCACCGAGTGCGGCAGCGAGCGGCCGCCGAGGTGGAGCAGCTCCAGGACCTCGTCGAAGGAGGCGGAGTCGGAGGCGTCCGGGGTGCAGACGGGGAAGATCCGGTCCAGCCCCGCCGTACCGCTGTGCCCGTCGTCGGCGGAGCCGAACAAGCCGGAGGCGAGCTGGGACTCGCGGGCCTTCATCCAGTTGCGGTTGCCCTTGACCGTGTTGATCTCGCCGTTGTGCGCGACGAAGCGGTAGGGGTGGGCGAGCGGCCAGCTCGGGAAGGTGTTGGTGGAGAAGCGCGAGTGGACCAGCGCGACCGCGGTGGCGAACCGGTCGTCGGAGAGGTCCGGGAAGAACGGCTCCAGCTGCCCGGTGGTGAGCATTCCCTTGTAGACGATCGTGCGGGCGGAGAGCGACGGGAAGTAGACCCCGGTCTCACGCTCGGCGCGCTTGCGCAGCACGAAGGCCTTGCGGTCCAGGACGATCCCGGTGCTCTCGCCGTCCGCGACGAAGAGCTGACGGAACTCGGGCATGGTGGCGCGGGCGCCCTTGCCGAGGATGTTGGGGGTGACCGGGACGTCGCGCCAGCCGAGAACCTTCAGGCCCTCCTCGGCGGCGATCTTCTCCAGGCCCCGGACGGCCGCCGTGGAGTCGTCCGCGGGCAGGAACGCGATGCCGACGGCGTAGGCACCGGCATCGGGGAGGTCGAAGGGGACCTCCGCGCGGAGGAAGGTGTCCGGTACCTGGAGCAGGATTCCGGCGCCGTCACCGGAGTCGGGCTCGGATCCGGTGGCGCCGCGGTGTTCGAGGTTGCGCAGTACGGTCAGCGCCTGCTCCACCAGCTCGTGGCCGGCCACACCGGTCAGAGTGGCGACGAATCCGACGCCACAGGCGTCGTGCTCGTTGCGGGGGTCGTACATCCCCTGCTGGGCGGGGCGACCGTCCATGGGCGACCAGGCGTCGGTGCGCATTGGCTCTCCCGTCGTCGTCGTGGCATATGAGCTGCCGAGGGACGACGTTGGCCCTCTGCGAAATTTCGTGCAGATTACATGACGCTTCTCAAGAAGCGGATAACTTGTTCCAACATACGGACACCGCGAGGGCGGTGGAGTGGGTCTCAGCCGGAGGGTCGGCGCCCGGGAGACCGCAGAGAGAAGGCAACGTTGCCTGCTGTGTCTACAGCTCATGCCCGGCGGCGGCGGAAACGAAACAGCCGGGTGATGACTACTTATGTGTGGCCCTGCATAGAGTCTCATTTTACGTCGCGCCAGGCCGTTCCGCCCAGCGGCGGGTGCCGGGACGTACGTCACACGGATGGCGCACTCGCGACGGGCCGGGACCGGTGCTCCGGTCCCGGCCCGTGACGCGGGGGCGGACCCCGGAGCGGCTCAGCCGCCGACCGCGACGCCGAACAGCATGCCCAGACCGTAGGTGAGCGCGGCCGCCGTGCCGCCGAGCACCAGCTGACGCAGTCCGCTGAACCACCAGCTGCGGGCCGTCACCCGGGCCACCACCGCGCCGCAGCCGAAGAGGCCGGTCAGGGCGAGCAGCACGGCCGGCCACATCGCGCTCGCGCCGAGCAGGTACGGCAGCAGGGGCAGCAGGGCGCCCAGCGCGAAGGCGCCGAACGAGGACACGGCGGCGACGAGCGGCGAGGGAAGATCGCCCGGGTCGATGCCGAGCTCCTCGCGGGCGTGGATCTCCAGGGCCTGCTCCGGGTCGCGCGACAGCTGCCGGGCGACCTCGCGGGCGAGGCCGGCCTCGACCCCCCGGGACTCGTAGAGCTCGGCGAGCTCCCGCTCCTCGTCCAGCGGGTGCTTGCGCAACTCCCGTCGCTCCACGTCGAGTTCGGCTTCCACCAGCTCGCGCTGCGAGGCGACGGAGGTGTACTCGCCGGCCGCCATGGAGAAGGCGCCCGCGGCCAGACCGGCCAGCCCGGTGATCACGATCGTCCGGTGCGAGACCGCGCCGCCCGCGACACCGGTCATCAGGGCGAGGTTCGAGACGAGACCGTCCATGGCACCGAACACCGCCGGCCGCAGCCAGCCACCGTTCACATCGCGGTGGGTGTGGTTGTCCCGGTGCGCCTCGTGCAGTACGGCGTCGGTCTCGATGATGGACACAGCTCTCCCCTTACTGCGGCGCGGGTCCAACCCGCTCCGCCCCCGCTCGACACCATCGAAAGTACGCACGAAAAATGGCCCCCGCCAGCAAGGCAGGCCGTACTTACCACCGTCTGTGACCAGGTAGGTACGGCTTGCCTTGCTGTCCGAAGACCGTCATCCGAGTGGCCCTTTTGTTGCGATTGTCGGCCTCTGTCGTGGCTCCGCGTGGCACAGATCCCACAGGTACGGGAACTGGCTCGGTACGAGCGAAGGGTCGACGCGATGGAGCTGATCGCAGGAAATCCGGCAGCGCCGCGGACGGACGGCACGCGGACGGCGGCACGCGGGGCGCCGGTACACGGAGCGCCGTCCCCCGGCGGGACGGTCCGGGGCGGTCCGGGTGACCGGGCCAGGGGTTCGTTGCTGGGCCTCGCGGTCGGCGACGCGCTGGGCGCCCCCGCGGAGAACATGCGGCCCTCCGAGATCCGCCGCCGCTGGGGCCGCATCGAGGGCTTCGTGAGCGACGACCCGGCGGGCACCGACGACACGGAGTACGCGATCTTCTCGGGGCTGCTGCTGGCCCGGCACGGTTCGGCGCTGACCGTCAGCCATGTCGAGCGGGCCTGGCGGCTGTGGATCGCGGACCTGGACGAGGGGCCGTTCCGCGGTGCCGGGTTCAGCGAGCGCGGCACCCTGGAGAACCTGCGCCGGGGCCTGGCCGCCCCGATCTCCGCCCAGCACCGGCACGCCTGGAGCGACGGTCTGGCGATGCGGGCGGCACCGTTCGGCGTCTTCGCGGCGGGCCGCCCCGCCGAGGCGGCCCGGCTGGTCGCGGTGGACGGCCGGGTCAGCCACGAGGGCGAGGGCATCTACGGCGGCCAGGCGGTGGCGGCCGGGGTGGCGGCCGCGATGACGGGAGCCGGGGTCACCGCCGTGATCGCCGCCGCGCTCTCCGCCGTGCCGATGGACTCCTGGACCGCGCGTTCGCTGCGCCGCGCGGTGACGGCCGCGCGGCACCCGTACCCCGACCGGCTCACGATGGAACGCGCGGTGCGCTCGGCCGTGGTCATCGGCGGCTACCCGTGGACGGACCTGGCGCCGGAGGCGGTGGGGCTGGCCTTCGGGGCGTTCGCCGCGGCGCGCGGCGACTTCCGTACGGCGGTGCTGACCGCGGTCAACATGGGCCGCGACGCAGACACCACGGCCGCGGTGGCGGGCGCCCTGGCCGGGGCGCTGCACGGGGCCTCGGCCATTCCGCGCCCCTGGGCGGAGGCGATCGGCCCGGTCCGGGGCAGCTGCCTCCCGTCGATGCGCGGCTACCACGTCCTGGACATCGCGGAGCTGCTCACCCCGGCCGATGCGGACGAACGGAGGGGGCACCCGGCCCCCTCGCCCGGCGGCGGGGCTCCCCCTCCCGGTGGAGCCGTCAGCGACAGCGCCGGCCGCCGGGACATCCGCGCCGACGCACCGGCGGTGCGCCCATGACCGGCACCGTCCGGCGCGCCCGGATCGAGGGACTGCTGCTCGGGCTGGCCGCCGGGGACGCCGCCGGGTGGCCGGCCGCGCGGCACCGGGCGGCCCGGATGCCGGAGTGGACCCGGCGCCTCACCCGCGAGCTCGACACCTTCGCCGAGCAGAACGCGACCACCACACTGCCCGTCCCCATCGCCCTCAACCAGCCGCCCGAACCCCTGCGGCTCGGCCCGTCCGACGACGCCGAATGGGCGGCGTTCGCGGCCGGGACCGTCCTGACCTCGGCGGCGGGCCCGCTGCACGGCCTCTCCCCCGGCCGCCGGATGCGGGCCGCGGTGGACGTCGCCTGGAACGCGCTGGCCGCCGAGGTCGCCGCGGCCGCCGCACGGGCGCCCGAGGTCGAGTCGGCGGTCCTGCCGCTGCGGGCCCGGATCTCGGTGCGGGCCGGGCTCGGCAACCTGGCCGCCGGGCTGCGCCCGCCCGCCACCGGCCACGACAACCCCCACTACTTCGACGACGCGGCGTGTGTGCGGGCCGCCGTGCTGGCCGTCGTCCACCCCGGCGACCCCGCGGCGGCCGCCGACCTCGCCGAGTTCGACGCGCGCTACACCCAGGACGGCGACGGGGTGCACGGTGCGCGGGCGATGGCCGCCGCGATCGCCGCGGCGCTCGGCGGGGCGGACGTGGACACGGCGGTGAACGCCGCGCTCGCGCAGCTCCCCGAGGGCACCGAGATCGCCCGCAACGCCGCCCACGCGGTCCGGATCGCCCGCGACTTCGCCGGCGAGGCGGCCGGCGCCTTCGCCCTCGTACCGGTGCTGGAGCATCAGATCGTCGACCACGTCTACAGCTACGGGATCGCCGCCGCCGAGACCGTCCCGGTCGCCCTCGCGCTGGCCACCGCGGCCCGCGGCGAGATCGCGCAGGCCGTGCCGTCCGCGGCCTGCCTGTCCCGGGTCGCCGATTCGGCGCCCGCCCTGGCCGGTGCGCTGACGGGTGCGCTCGGCGGCATCGCCACCGTGCCCGACGGCTGGCGCGAGGCCTGCCGCACCCTGGCGGGGTGCGCGCTGCCCCGTTTCGCGGGCACGGATCTGATGGAACTCGCCGGGCTGCTGGCAGACACGGAACCAGCACCCCCGGGTGGACAATCCGGACATGACATCCACCGCGCCCCCGGCGCCCACGAGGTCCGCACCGCCCACGACGCCCACGGCGCTCACTCTCGATGAACGGATCGCGGGCGCGCTCGTCGGCGCCGCCGTCGGTGACGCGCTCGGCGGTCCGGTCGAGGGCCGGCCCCCCGAGCAGATCGCGGCCCGCCACGGCGGGCGGATCACCGGCGTCGTCGGCCCCTGGGACGGCGACGACTGGCGCACCGCCCGCCCCATCGCCCCGTACCACAAGGGCGACGGGCACGTCACCGACGACACCTTGATGACCCATGCGCTGGTCCGGGTGTACGGGAAGGTGCGCGGCCACCTCGACGCGTACTCCGTGGCCGACCACCTCGTACCGGAGCTGATCTCGAACCCCCGCTGGATTCCGGAGCTGGAGGCCGAGGCGCTGCCGCTCCAGCGGATCTTCCTCGCGGAGAAGTGGATCGTCGCCCGGCTGCACTACGGCCATGTCGACCCGCGCGAGGCGGGCTCGGGCAACATCGTCAACTGCGGTGCGGCGATGTACATGGCGCCGGTCGGCCTGGTGAACGCGGCCCATCCGCAGGCCGCCTACGCCGAGGCCCTGGACGTCGCGGGCGCCCACCAGTCGTCGTACGGAAGGGAGGCGGCCGGCGTCTTCGCCGCCGCCGTCGCCGCGGCCTGTACGCCCGGTGCGACGCCCGCCTCGGTCGTCGAGACCTGCCTGTCGCTCGCCAAGGACGGCACTCGGGCCGCCATCGAGGCGGTGTGCGAAACGGCCGACAGGTACCGGGACCTCGAATCCGCCCTGGCCCCGATCCGCGAGGCCGTCGCCCCCTTCGACACCGTCGGCCCCGACTACCGCGCCCCCTCGCTCGGCGCCCGCCGCCCCTCCCGGCTGCATTCCATCGAGGAACTCCCCGTCGCGCTCGGCATGCTGCTCGTCGGGGACGGGGACTACCGGCGCACGGTCCTGGGGTCGGTCAACTACGGGCGGGACTGCGACTCGATCGCCACCATGAGCGGCGCCGTCGCGGGCGCGCTGCACGGCGAGGGGGCGATCCCCGCCGACTGGGTGAGCACGGTCGGCGAGGCCAGCCGCCTCGATCTGCACGCCCCGGCCCGGACCCTGACCGAGGTCGCCCGCGAGGTGTTCGCACACGACACGGCCCGCCGCCGCGCCCACGAGGCCGCGTTCGCCGCACTGGCGGGCACCGCGTGAGCACGGGGGTGCGGGTCACCTGGGTGCAGCCGGAGGACCTGGTCGGGCACGAGCTGCGGCAGGCCGCCGAGGACGGGCGCGACGCCCGGGACATCGAGCGCCGGTGGTACGAGGCCGGCGGCTCGCCCGCCCCGGACCGCGCGGGCGCCTCCGAACCCCCCGCACCGCCGGAACTGCGCGCGGTCGCCGGGCGTCTGCTGGACGAACTCGCGCTGCTGGAATCGCCGTTCGCCCAGGACGAGCCGACCGGCCTGGACGCGATCCGGGCCGCCTGCCCGCACTGGCCCGGCCCCCGCAGGGACCTGGCCGCCGTGGGCCGCGACCGGCTGCACGCGGCCTGGCTGGGGCGCGCCGCCGGCTGTCTGCTGGGCAAGCCGGTCGAGAAGCTGCCGCTGGAGGGCATCCGCGCGCTGGCCCGCGCCACCGGGAACTGGCCGCTGTCCACCTGGTTCACCGCCAAGGGGGTGCCCCCCGGCCTGTCGGCCGCCTACCCCTGGAACCGGCGCTCCGCGACCACCTCGCTCGCCGAGAACATCGACGGGATGCCGGAGGACGACGACCTCAACTACCCGCTGCTGACCGTGGTGCTGCTCCAGCGGTACGGCCGGTCGTTCACCACCGCCGACCTGGCCCGCCTCTGGCTGGAGGAGCTCCCGGCGGGCCGGACGTTCACCGCCGAGCGCGTCGCGTACCGCAATCTGCTGGACGGCGTCGAACCGCCGGACACCGCCCGGTACCGCAATCCGTTCCGGGAGTGGATCGGGGCGCGGATCCGGGCCGATGTGCACGGCTGGACGCACCCCGGCGACCCGGCCGCGGCGGCGGAGCAGGCCCACCGGGACGCGGTCCTCACGCACACCGGGAACGGGGTGTACGGCGCGATGTTCACCGCGGCAGCGCTCGCGGAGGCGGCCGGCGGCGAGGCCGATGTGCACGGCTGCCTGGCCGCCGGGCTCAGGGTCGTACCACCGCGCTCGCGGTTCGCACGGGCGGTACGGGACGGTGTCGCGGCGGCCCGCGGCACGTCCGGCTTCGACACGGTCGTCGACCGGCTCCACGACACGTACGGCGGGTACCACTGGGTGCATGTGCTGCCCAACGCGGCGCTGCTCGCCGCCGCGCTCACGCACGCCGACGGCGATTTCACCGGCTCGGTCTGCCGCGCGGTGTCCGGCGGCTGGGACACCGACTCCAACGGGGCGACCGCCGGTTCGCTCGCCGGGCTGCTGGCCGGGCGGCCCGAGGCGCTGCCCGACCGGTGGACCACCCCGCTGAAGAACCGTCTCGCCACGTCCGTCCCCGGTTTCGACTCGGTCGGCTTCGACACGCTGGCCGACCTGACCCACCGGCTCACCCAGCAGGAGGCACTCCGCCCATGACCGGTATCGCGGTGCTCGGCAGCACCAATATGGATCTTGTGGCCTACGTCGACCGGGCTCCGGAGCGCGGACAGACCGTCACCGGGAGCGAGTTCCGCACCGTGCCCGGCGGCAAGGGGGCCAACCAGGCCGTCGCCGCCGCCCGTGCGGGCGGCGACGTGATGATGATCGGTGCGGTCGGCAACGACGAGTACGGCGTCCGGCTGCGGGAGAACCTGGAGCACTCGGGCGTCGACACGGATCTGCTGCACACCGCCGAGGGGCCCAGCGGAACGGCGCACATCGTGGTGGACGCCAAGGGCTCCAACGCGATCGTGGTCATCCCCGGCGCCAACGGCGCCGTCACCGCGCTCGGTCCGGGCGAGATCGCCGCCATCTCCGGCGCCGATCTGCTGCTGCTCCAGCTGGAGCTGCCGCTGTCCGCCGTGATCGAGGGGGCGCGGGCCGGCCATGCCCAGGGGGTACGGATTCTCCTCACCCCCTCCCCCGTGCGGCAGCTGCCCGACGAACTCCTGGACTGCGTCGACCTGCTGATCCCCAATGAGCACGAGGCGGCCGAGCTGTCCGGGCACTCCGAGCCGCACGCGGCGGCCAAGGTGCTGCTCGGCCAGGTGCCGGCGGTCGTGATCACGCTCGGCTCGAAGGGCTGCCTGTACGCGGCACGGGGCCGCACGCCCGTGCACTTCCCCGCCCCCGACGTCATGGCCGTCGACACCACCGGCGCCGGGGACACCTTCGCCGGGGCGCTCGCGGTGGCGATCGGTGAGGGCCGGCCGGTGCCGCAGGCCATCGCCTGGGCCTCGTCGGCCGCCGCGCTCTGCGTACAGAAACCCGGCGCCTCGACGTCCATGCCGTACCGCAGCGAAATCGACGCCGCATGACCGGGCCGGCGGCCGCGCCGCTGACCGGGCTCCGGGTCATCGATCTCGCCACGCTCTTCGCGGGCCCCCTGTGCGCCACCATGCTCGGTGACTACGGCGCCGAGGTGATCAAGGTCGAGCATCCGGGGCGGCCCGACCCGTCCCGGGGACACGGCCCCACGAAGGACGGCATCGGGCTGTGGTGGAAACTGCTCGGCCGCAACAAGCGCACCATGACCCTCGATCTGTCCGGGCCCGGCGGCCGCGACATCCTGCTGCGGCTCGCCGCCGGCACCGATGTGATCATCGAGAACTTCCGGCCGGGCACGCTGGAGCGGTGGGGTCTTGGCTGGGAGGAGCTGCACGCCGTCAATCCCCGGCTGGTACTGGTCCGGGTCACCGGCTTCGGCCAGTTCGGCCCGTACGCGCACCGGCCCGGCTTCGGCACGCTCGCGGAGGCGATGAGCGGATTCGCGGCGATCACCGGGGAGCCGGACGGGCCGCCGACGCTGCCGCCGTTCGGTCTCGCCGACTCGATCGCGGCGATCGCCACGGCGTTCGCGGTGATGACCGCGCTGGCCGGACGGGAGCGGACCGGCGAGGGGCAGGTCGTCGACCTGGCGATCATCGAGCCGATCCTGACGGTGCTCGGCCCGCAGCCGCTCTGGTACGACCAGCTCGGTTACGTCCAGCCGCGCACCGGCAACCGTTCGCGCAACAACGCCCCGCGCAACACCTACCGCACCTCGGACGGGCAGTGGGTGGCCGTCTCCACCTCCGCGCAGTCCGTCGCCGAGCGGGTGATGCGCCTGGTGGGACGGGCGGAGCTGATCGACGAGCCGTGGTTCGGCTCCGGCACCACCCGCGCCGACCACTGCGAGGAGCTCGACGAGGCGGTCGGCGACTGGATCGCCCGGCACACCCGGGACGACGCGGTCTCCGCGTTCGAGAAGGCGGAGGCGGCCATCGCGCCCGTGCATGACATCCGCGACGTGATGGAGGACCCGCAGTACCGGGCGCTGGACTCCATCACGGAGGTCGACGACCCCGAGCTGGGCCCGCTGCGGATGCAGAACGTCCTGTTCCGGCTCTCCGGCACCCCGGGGGCGATCCGCTGGGCGGGCCGGCCGCACGGGGCGGACACCGAGGAGATCCTCACCGGGCTCGGGCTGACCGGCCCGGAGATCTCGGCGCTGCGGGCGGAGCGGGTCCTGTGACCCCGGCGATCCCCCTCACCTGGCTCTACGTCCCCGGGGACCGGCCGGACGTGGTGCGCAAGGCGCGCGATTCGGGGGCGGACGTGGTGATCGTCGACCTGGAGGACGCGGTCGCCCCGGAGCGCAAGGAGTACGCACGGGCCGCCACCGCGGAGCTCCTCTCCGGACCCGCCGCCGCCGACGCGGTGCCGGTCCATGTCCGGGTCCACACCGAGGCCGACGTCCTGGCCCTGGCCGGGCTGCCGGGCCTCGCCGAACTGCGGCTGCCGAAGATCACGCACGCGGCGTCCGTCCATCACATCGCGGCGCTGGCCCCCGGCGTCGCGCTCTGTCCGCTGCTGGAGTCGGCACTCGGCATCGAGCACGCGTACTCGGTGGCCGCCGCCCACCCCCAGGTGCGGTCCATCGCCCTGGGCGAGGCGGATCTCCGGGCCGATCTGGGGGTCCGGGACGATACGGGGCTCGACTGGTCGCGCAGCCGGACGGTGGTCGCGGCCCGCGCGGCCGGGCTGGCCCCGCCCACCCAGTCGGTGTTCCCGGACGTCAGGGACCTGGACGGTCTGTGGGCGTCCTGCGCCCATGGGCGGGCGCTGGGGTTCCTCGGCCGGGCGGCGATCCACCCCCGGCAGCTGCCGGTGATCGAGCGGGCGTTCCGGCCGACGCCGCAGGAGGTCGACGCGGCGCAGGAGATCGTCGAGGCGGCCCGGACGGAGGCGGGTGCGCTGGCCCTGCCGGACGGCCGCTTCGTGGACGCGGCGGTGGTGGCCTCGGCCCACCGCACGCTCGCCCTGGCCGGGCGCGTCGCCCCGCCCGGCGAACGCTGATCACGCGCCCCGCCTTCTGTCCTCAATCGCCGGACGGGCTTGTTTTCCCCCAGGCAGTCCATCCAAGCCCGTCCGGCGATTGAGAACACCAAGGCCCACGGAGAACCGATCACGGACGGCAAAACCAGCCCGTCCGGCGATTGAGGACACCACGGCCCGCACAGAACCGGTCACAGACGGCAAAAACCAGCCCGTCCGGCGATTGAGGACACCCGGCGACGGTGGTCGCGGCAGACAACGACAACGAGGGGCCGCCGATCGCTCGGCGGCCCCTCGTTAGTCGTTGCGTCGGCGTCAGCCCTTGGCCGTCTCCGCCGCATCCTTCGTCTTCGACGCGTCGGACTCGACAGCAGCCGCACCGGACTCCGCCTCACCCGGCTCCACGTCACCGGACTCCGCGTCTTCGGCACCAACCGCGTCCGGAGCCTCCGGCTCCCCCGGCTCCCCCGGCTCGACGATCTCCTCGCGCCCCGGCCGTACCTTCGCCGAGACCACGATGTAGACCACCGCCAGCACGAATACGATCAGCGCGGTCCACACGTTCAGGCGCAGGCCCAGGATGTGGTGGGCCTCGTCGACGCGCATGTACTCGATCCACGCGCGACCGGCGCAGTAGGACGCGACGTACAGCGCGAACGCCCGCCCGTGGCCGAGCTTGAACCGGCGGTCCGCCCAGATCACCAGGACGGCCACGCCGATGCACCACAGCGACTCGTACAGGAACGTCGGGTGGTACGTGCCCGCCACCCGGTTGGGGCCCTCGCTGATCTTCAGCGCCCACGGGACGTCGGTCGCCCGGCCGTACAGCTCCTGGTTGAACCAGTTGCCCCAGCGGCCGCAGGCCTGGGCCACGGCGATACCGGGTGCGAGCGCGTCGGCCCAGGCGGGCAGCGGGATCCCGCGGCGGCGGCAGCCGATCCAGGCACCGACCGCACCGAGCGCGATCGCACCCCAGATCCCGAGACCGCCCTGCCAGATCTTGAAGGCGTCGACCCAGTTCTCACCGTCGCTGAAGTACAGCTGGTAGTCGGTGATGACGTGGTAGAGCCTCCCGCCGACCAGGCCGAAGGGAACGGCCCAGACGGCGATGTCGGCAACGGTGCCGGCTCTGCCCCCTCGGGCGATCCAGCGCCTGTTGCCGAGCCAGACGGCGACGAAGACACCGATGATGATGCAGAACGCGTAGCCGCGAAGCGGGATCGGGCCGAGATCGATCACGCCGGTCGACGGGCTGGGAATGTAGGCAAGGTCCATGACAGGGTCGACGCTACCTTGCCGGGCGGGCGGTGCGGCAACCCGCCCGACAACGGCTGGGTAACGAGCCGGTCATCGACTCCCCAGGTTTCCGCCGTTCAGGACCCCGACGGGGCGGGTGTGACCGTGCCCGGCCGCTTGCCCTTGTTGGCCTCGGCGACCCACTTCTTCAGGTTGGCCACGGTGATGGGTTCGTTCCCCTTCTTGGGGAAGATCGACTCACCGTTGAGCAGTGCAGTCGGCGTGCCCTGGAAGCCGCCCTTCCGGAACGCGGTGTCGGACTTCTGGACCCAGCTGTCGTGGGTGCCGTCCTCGACACAGCTGCGGAAGGCGGGCGTGTCGAGCCCGTCGACCTTCTTGGACAGGTCGATCAGCTTGCTGTTGTCACCGAAGGCGTCGTCGGCCTCCTGCGGCTGACTGCGGTACAGGATGTCGTGGTACGCGGAGAACTTGCCCGCGTCCTGGGCGCAGGCCGCCGCGTTGGCGGCCTTGAGGGAGCCGCTGCCGCCGAGATTGCCGTCGATCAGCGTGGCGAGGTGGTATTCGACCTTGAGCTGCCCGCTCTGCTCCAACTGGTGGATCGTGTCCCGGAACGCGTTCTCGAACTGGGCGCAGACCGGACAGCGGAAATCCTCCCAGATCGTGAGCGTGGACGGGGCGTCGTCCGCTCCCACCTGGATGGCCAGGCTGTCCTTGCCGGTGGCGCCCGACGGCGCGACGGCGGGGCCCGATGCCTTGTTCTTGCTGCCCTTGCCGCCGCTGTTCGCGGCGATCACGCCGACGACGGCGGCCAGCGCAAGGACACCCACCACCGCGGTGGAGACGATCAGCGTGCGGCGGCGGCGCTCTCGCGCCTTCTCCTGCTCACGCTGCTGGATCAGCCGGTCTCGCGCGGCCCTTTTTCCCTCTGGGTTCTTCTCGCTCACACCGCAGCAACGACCCGGGGAGGCACTCTCGTGCCTCCCCGGTCCCAGGTCCACCCGTTCGGGTGACGCCCGGTGTCAGCGCTTTCGAACACCTTCGGCCAGATCGGCCGCCAGCGAGCGGACGGCCGCCAGGCCGGCCGCCTCGTCGGGAGCGTCCAGCATCCGCTTGACGAAGGCCGAGCCGACGATGACGCCGTCGGCGAAGCCGGCGACCTCCGCCGCCTGGTCGGCGTTCGAGACGCCGAGGCCGACGCAGACCGGGATGCCGGTGGTGGCGCGGGTGCGCCTCACCAGCTCCTGGGCCTGTTCGCCGACCGAGACGCGGGTGCCGGTGACGCCCATCAGCGAAGCGGCGTAGACGAAGCCGGAGCCGGCCGCCGTGATGGTGGCGAGGCGCTCGTCCTTGCTGCTGGGCGCGACGACGAAGACGGTCGCCAGACCGTGCTTGCCGGCGTGCTCGCGCCACAGGGCGGACTCCTGGACCGGCAGGTCGGGCAGGATGCACCCGGCGCCGCCCGCCTCGGCGAGTTCGGCGGTGAAGCGCTCGACGCCGTACCGGTCGATCGGGTTCCAGTACGTCATGACCAGGATCGGGACGCCGGTCGCCTCGTACGCCTCGCGGACCGTGCGCATCACGTCGGCGATCTTCACGCCGCCGCGCAGCGCGATGTCGTCGGCGGTCTGGATGACCGGGCCGTCGAGGACCGGGTCGCTGTGCGGCAGACCCACCTCGACGACGTCGGCGCCGCCGGCCACCACGGCCTTGACGGCCGCGATGCCGCCGTCGACGGTCGGGAAGCCCGCGGGCAGGTACGCGATCAGCGCCGCCCGGTCCTCGGCCCTCGCCGCGGCGAGGGTGGAATTCAGCAGCTCGATGTTGCCGCTCACTTGACGTCCCCCTCGATCTCGGCGCTGCCGGCCGCGTCCGCCTCGACGGTCGCGTCGGCCTCGTACAGCCCGAAGTACCGGGCCGCCGTGTCCATGTCCTTGTCGCCGCGGCCGGACAGGTTGACCAGGATCAGGCCGTCCTTGCCGAGCTCCCTGCCGACCTCCAGTGCGCCGGCCAGCGCGTGCGCGCTCTCGATGGCCGGGATGATCCCCTCGGTGCGGGAGAGCAGCCGCAGCGACTGCATGGCCGCGTCGTCGGTGACCGCCCGGTACTCGCCGCGGCCGGTGTCCTTCAGGTACGCGTGCTCCGGGCCGATGCCCGGGTAGTCCAGACCGGCCGAGATGGAGTACGGCTCGGTGATCTGGCCCTCCTCGTCCTGGAGGACGTAGCTGCGCGAGCCGTGCAGGATGCCGGGCTCGCCCGCGGTCAGGGTCGCCGCGTGCTCGCCGGTCTCCACGCCGTGTCCGGCGGGCTCGCAGCCGATGAGGCGGACGCCCGCGTCCGGGATGAAGGTGTGGAAGAGGCCGATAGCGTTGGAGCCGCCGCCGACACAGGCGACCGCGGCGTCCGGCAGCCGGCCGGCCCGCTCCAGGATCTGCCGCCTGGCCTCGACGCCGATGACGCGGTGGAAGTCGCGGACCATGGCGGGGAAGGGGTGCGGGCCCGCGACCGTGCCGAAGAGGTAGTGCGTGCGGTCCACGTTGGCGACCCAGTCGCGGAACGCCTCGTTGATGGCGTCCTTGAGCGTGCGGGAGCCGGACTTCACGGCGATGACCTCGGCGCCGAGCATCCGCATCCGCGCCACGTTCAGCGCCTGCCGCTCGGTGTCGATCTCGCCCATGTAGATGGTGCATTCGAGGCCGAAGAGGGCGCAGGCGGTCGCGGTGGCGACGCCGTGCTGGCCGGCCCCGGTCTCGGCGATGACCCGGGTCTTGCCCATGCGCCGGGTGAGCAGCGCCTGGCCCAGCACGTTGTTGATCTTGTGCGAACCGGTGTGGTTGAGGTCCTCGCGCTTGAGGAAGATCCGGGCGCCGCCGGCGTGCTCGGCGAAGCGCGGCACCTCGGTCAGCGCGCTGGGCCGGCCGGTGTAGTTGACCATGAGCTCGTTGAGCTCGGCGGCGAAGGCCGGGTCGGCCTTCGCCTTGTCGTACTCGACGGCGACCTCGTCCACGGCGGCGACGAGCGCCTCCGGGATGAACTTTCCGCCGTACGCGCCGAAGTAGCCCTCGGCGCTGGGGATCAGACCCTCCGGGTCCGGAATGAAGAAGTCAGATGACATCCGACGTGTGCTCCTCGACATGGCATGGGGTGGATGCGTGGATTCACCGTGTCGCGCCGTGAGCGAGCTCCGCCGCGGCCGTGGCCGGGCGGTGCGGTCGTGCGGTTGCGCCAGGTGGGCGTTGGGTGCGACGGCCGGGGCTCGCTTACTGCGCGGACCCCGTGCGCCATCGCATGCCGTTGACCTGGCCGGGCTCGTCACCGATCACGTACCGCACCCGCCGGCCGTGCACGCGGCGCGCGGGGGCGCGGCAGCCGCGGGGGCGGCAGCCGCGCGCCAGCGGCGCGTGCGGGTCCCGGCCGGTGGCCGCGGCTGGGCGCGGGCCCGGCGCGGCCACCGGCCGGGACCCGGAAGCGGAACGGTCGGCGGACACGGGTGCGGTCAGCTCCGTCCGTGCCGGAGCGCCGGGTGGGCGCCCGCGGCGACCAGGTCGGCGACGGCGCCGCGCGGGTCGCGGCCGGTGACCAGGGACTCGCCGACCAGTACGGCGTCCGCGCCGGCGTTGGCGTAGGCGATGAGGTCGTGCGGGCCGCGGACGCCGGACTCGGCGACCTTGACGATGCGGTCGGGGATCTCGGGGGCGACGCGCTCGAAGGTGGAGCGGTCGACCTTGAGGTCCTTCAGGTTGCGGGCGTTGACGCCGATGATGCGCGCGCCGGCGTCCACCGCTCGCTCCGCCTCCTCCTCGTCGTGCGCCTCGACCAGCGGCGTCAGGCCGATGGACTCGGCGCGCTCGATCAGGGAGACCAGGGCCTCCTGGTCGAGGGCGGCGACGATCAGCAGGGCGAGGTCGGCGCCGTACGCCCGTGCCTCCCACAGCTGGTAGGAGGTGACGATGAAGTCCTTGCGCAGGACCGGGATGTCGACCTTGGCGCGGACGGCCTCCAGGTCGGCCAGCGAACCGCCGAAGCGGCGCTCCTCGGTGAGGACCGAGATGACGGACGCGCCGCCCGCCTCGTAGTCCGCGGCGAGTGCGGCGGGGTCGGCGATGGCGGCAAGGGCCCCCTTGGAGGGGCTTGAGCGCTTTACCTCGCAGATGACGGTGACGCCCTCGCCGCGCAGGGCGGCGACTCCGTCCTTCGCCTGGGGAGCGCGCGCCGCGCGTTCCTTCAGCTCATCGAGGCTGACGCGCGCCTGCCGCTCTGCGAGGTCGGCGCGTACGCCATTGATGATCTCGTCGAGCACACTCACGCGAGCGGCCCCCTTCCGGGACGGTGACAAGGGAACAGGATCAGCCATACCGATGGTATCCGCAGGAGGCCGGTGGGCCCGCATCCGCCCGACAGATGTCCCACTACCTGGGCATTCACGGCGCCAGCGCCGATCCGAACGGCAGGTTCCGGACGATGGTGAAGATCATGAGAACGGCTCCGATGCCCCACCAGTGGACGGGCTTCAGCACGATCCGCACGGGCTTCCCGGCGGCCGCGCGGACCATCCACAGGACCCAGAGCACGGCGAAGATCCCGTAGCCGATGACGGCGAGGGCGTTGGAGCCGAACGCCACCGCGATGTCTCCGTGGGCGACGGCGTGGGCGCTGCGCAGCCCGCCGCAGCCGGGGCAGTAGATGCCGGTGAAGCGGAGCAGCGGGCAGACCGGGTAGTGGCCGGGCTCGTTGGGGTCGACGGAGCCGACGAAGGCGAAGGCCCCGACGATGCCCGCCATGACGCCGGCCGGGGCGGCGATCCGCCGCAGCCGTGAGGCGGGGACGGGGGCCGGCGGGAAGACCGGCGGGAACGGCCCCGGGTGCCCGGCGGGCGGACCGGGCGCGGGCAGTTGGCCGTCGTCGGGAGCGGGCTGGGGGCCGGGAGCCGCACAGGCGCCGGGCGCGGGCGGATGGCCCGGCGTCGGCGGGGCGGCGGATGGTGAGGGCGAGGCGTCCACCCGGTGATTGTCGCCTCTGGCGCGGAAAGGCGCAGCCCGGTCCGGGCTGCGCCTCGCGTGCGTACGTGCTGCGGAGGGGTCAGGAGGTCTGCGCATGTCCGGCGCGGTCCCTGGCCTGGGCCAGCTCCGCCGACTCCTTCGGCATGCCGAGACCGGCGGCCTTCATCGCGACGCCGACGATCCCGCCGATGACGGTGACGGCGATACCGGCCCAGAAGCCGAGCGGGTTGGCCGCGACCATGAAGACGCCTGCGATGCAGAAGCCGATGAAGGAGATGATGACACCGGTCCAGGCGGCCGGGGTGTGTCCGTGGCTGCTGCCCGCCATGAGTTTGCTCCTCGTTGATGTTGCGCTGTTGGTGTCGCTCGGTGTCACTGTGCGCAGAGCCGGTGCCGCTGTGGGTGCCGCTGTGCTGTGAGCTCCGGGCCATTGTCCCGTACGTGCGGAAAGGACGTGAGCTGGGGGGTCATGCCTCGCGCGTCGGGTCCTCGCCGCGGTCCAGAGCCTTCCACAGGTCCTCGGGCCGGTCGGGATCCAGGGCCTTGCGGGGGGCCTTGCGGGGGCGGGGGGTGCCGTCGCGCTCGTACCGCCCGGACATCGTGGGCCAGCGCTTGCCGTAGCGCAGGGCGAGCAGCCCGGCGAGCAGGATCAGCAGACCGCCGGCCGCGGTCACGTAGGGCCAGGCGGTGTGGCTGAGGGCGCCGATGGTGGCGGAGCTGTCGCCGGTGGTCCTGGCGGCCTGCTCGTCGAGCGCGGCGCTGTCGGAGGCGCCGAGGAAGGCGCTCAGCGCGGCGCCGAGCCCGCTGAGGGCCAGCAGTCCCGCGACGAGCAGCCGGCCGCTGCGGCGGACGGCGAAGACGGCGACGAGGGCGGCCAGGCCGACGATGGCGAGGGCGGCCGGGAGACCGGTGACGTCCTGTCCGTCGGCGCTCAGCGGCAGGGCTCCGCCGCCGACCGAGGCCCGGCCCTCGGCCCAGGTCTGCCCGGAGGCGAGCAGGACGACGGTGGCACCGGCTGCCCCGAGGAGCAGGCCGGCGGCCAGGCTTCGGCGGCTTCCCGCGCTGTCGGGCGCGGGGACGGCTTCGGCACGGGGCTGGGGTACGGGGACAGCACTCACGTACCCCACTATCCCCTACGGCCCCGGGGTGACCGGCACACGGGGGGTGTGAGATGGAGCCCCTTGCCGCGCGCCCCGGCTGCGCCGGCAGGCTCTCATGCGCCGCCGAGGCGGTTGGCCGTGTGCACGGCGCGCAGCACCGCCGCGGCCTTGTTGCGGCACTCGGTGTCCTCGGCGACCGGGTCGGAGTCGGCGACGACGCCCGCCCCGGCCTGGACGTATGCCGTTCCGTCGCGCAGCAGGGCGGTGCGGATGGCGATGGCGGTGTCGGAGTCCCCGGCGAAGTCGAGGTAGCCGACGCAGCCGCCGTACAGGCCGCGGCGGGTGGGTTCGAGTTCCTCGATGATCTGCATGGCGCGCGGCTTCGGGGCGCCGGAGAGGGTGCCCGCCGGGAAGCAGGCGGTGAGGACGTCGAAGGCGGTGCGGCCCTCGGCGACGCGGCCGGTGACGGTGGACACGATGTGCATCACGTGGGAGTACCGCTCGACGGACATGAAGTCGACGACCTCGACGCTGCCGGGTTCGCAGACCCGCCCCAGGTCGTTGCGGCCGAGGTCGACGAGCATCAGGTGCTCGGCGCGTTCCTTCGGGTCGGCGAGGAGTTCCTCGGCGAGGGCCTGGTCCTCCTGCGGGGTGGCGCCGCGGTGCCGGGTCCCGGCGATCGGGTGGACCATCGCGCGGCCGTCCTCGACCTTGACGAGTGCCTCGGGGCTGGAGCCGGCGACGTCGAAGCCCTCGAACCGGAAGAGGTACATGTACGGCGAGGGGTTGGTGGCGCGCAGCACCCGGTAGACGTCCAGCGCGCTCGCGGTGCACGGGGTTTCGAAGCGCTGGGAGGGGACGACCTGGAAGGCCTCGCCGGCCCTGATGCGCTCCTTCACGTCCTCGACGGCGTCCTGGTAGGCCTTGCCGCCCCACAGCGCGGTGTACGGCGGGAGCTCGGAGGGCGGCAGGACGGCGGGGGTGTTCTCGACGGGGCGGCGCAGGTCCCGCTCCATGGCGTCGAGCCGGGCCACGGCGTCGGTGTACGCCTCGTCGACGCCGGTGGCCAGGTCGTTGTGGTTGATGGCGTTGGCGATGAGCAGGACGCTGCCGGCCCAGTGGTCGAGGACGGCGAGGTCGGAGGTGAGCAGCATGGTCAGCTCGGGGAGCTTCAGGTCGTCGCCCCCGTTCTCGCCGATCCTCTCCAGCCGCCGCACGATGTCGTAGCCGAGGTAGCCGACCATGCCGCCGGTGAACGGCGGCAGTCCGGAGTCCGGTTCGTGCGGGGTGTGCAGGGTCTCGATGGTGGCGCGCAGGGCCTGGAGCGGGTCACCGTCGACGGGGACGCCGACCGGCGGGGTGCCGGTCCAGTGGGCCTGGCCGTCCTTCGCGGTGAGCGTGGCGGCGCTGCGTACCCCGATGAAGGAGTAGCGCGACCAGGTGCGGCCGTTCTCCGCGGATTCGAGGAGGAAGGTGCCGGTGCGCTCGCCCGCGAGTTTGCGGTAGAGCCCGACCGGGGTGTCGCCGTCCGCGAGGAGCCGGCGGGTGACGGGGATGACGCGCCGGTCGAGGGCCAGCTTGCGGAACGTGTCGAGATCCATGGCGCCAGACCCTACTGTCCGAGCGGGAGGACGTCGGCGTCGAAGCAGGTGCGCTCGCCCGTGTGGCAGGCGGCACCCGTCTGGTCGACCCGGACGAGGACGGTGTCGGCGTCGCAGTCCAGTGCGACGGACTTGACCTGCTGGATGTGGCCGGAGGTGTCGCCCTTGACCCAGTACTCCTGGCGGCTGCGCGACCAGTAGGTGCAGCGGCCGGTGGTCAGGGTGCGGTGCAGGGCCTCGTCGTCCATCCAGCCGAGCATCAGTACCTCGCCGGTGTCGTACTGCTGGGCGATGGCCGGGACCAGTCCGTCGGCGCCGCGCTTGAGGCGGGCGGCGATGGCGGGGTCGAGGCCGCTGGCGGGCGGTGGGGTGCCGGGCGTGGGCGTGCTGGTCATGTGCCCATTGTGCCGTGGCGGCGAGGGCCGTCCGGGCGTGCGTCCACTGGGCGGACGCTGGACAGCGGTCGTACGCTGGCGCACATGTCGACCCATGCGAAGCGCGAACGACTTCTGCTCGCCGATCTGTTGGAGGCGGCGGGCCCGGAGGCCCCGACCCTCTGCCACGGCTGGACGGCCCGGGACCTGGCGGCCCACGTGGTGGTGCGGGAGCGCAGGCCCGACGCGGCGGCCGGGCTGCTGATCGGCCCCCTGAAGAGCCGGAGCGAGCGGATCACGAACGAGTTCACCTCGAAGCCGTACGAGGAGCTGGTCCAGCTCATCCGTACGGGACCGCCGCGGATGTCCCCGTTCGGGGTGAAGCAGGTGGACGAGGCCGCCAACACCGTCGAGTTCTTCGTCCATACGGAGGACGTGCGCCGGGCCCAGCCCGACTGGTCGGCGCGGGAGCTGGACCCGGTCTTCGCCGATGTCCTGTGGTCGCGTACGGAGAAGGCGGCCCGGATGCTGGGGCGGAAGGCCCCGGTGGGGCTGGTGCTGCGCCGCCCCGACGGGCAGACCGCGGTCGCGCACAAGGGCACCCCGGTGGTGACGGTGACCGGTGAGCCGGGCGAGCTGCTGCTGTTCGCGTTCGGGCGGCAGGACGCGGCGCGGGTGGAGCTGGAGGGCGACCAGGAGGCGATCTCCCGGGTGACGACGGCGAAGCTCGGTATGTAGGTCCGGGTCCGGCGGCGGGCCGCCGCGCCGGTGCTCAGCGCGGGAGTTCCGCGCGGCGCAGCGGCGCGACCAGCAGGCCCGCCACCGCCCCCGACGCGCACAGCGAGGCGCTCGCGACGAAGACCGGGCCGGTGCCCCAGAGGGCGACGGCCGCGCCTGTGACCGGGTAGCTGAGCGGCGCGAGGGCGTGGGTGAAGAGCGTCGAGACCGAGGTGACCCGGCCCAGGTAGACCGGGTCGGCGGCGGTCTGGACGAGGGCGCCGCACAGGGCGCCGCCGAGTCCCACGAAGAGCCCGATGAGGGCCGCGACACCGGCGGCCAGCGGCACGGAGGGCGCGTACGCCAGGGCGGCGATGGCGGACGCGCCGGTCAGTACGGTGACGCACATGACGAGCCCGGCCCTGGGCAGCCGTCCCCGGACGGCGAGCAGCAGGGCGGAGGCGCCCGCGCCGATGCCGAAGGCGGCGATGATCCAGCCCATTCCTGAGGCGCCCCAGCCGCGTTCCTGGCTGAGCAGGATCAGGCCGAGGTTGAGCGGTCCCACGAAGCCCAGTTCGCTGACGGCGACGACGAGCATCAAGGGGCCCAGCAGCGGGTGGCGGCGGATGTGGCGCAGCCCGTCGACGAGTTCGCGCCATGCCGTTCCGGTGGGTTCGGCCGGCTGCTCCGGCGCGGGCAGCGGGCTCATCCGTACGGCCAGCAGCAGCGGCAGCGAGACGGCGAAGAGCACACCGGCCGCGGCGAAGGCGAGGACCGGGCCGCCGAGGGCGACGGCGACGCCGCCGAGCGGGGCGCCGACGACGGTGGCGGTGCGGGTGGCGAGGCCGCGCATGCCCTGGACGCGGGCGAGCTGTCCGGCCGCGGTGATCCGGGGCGGCAGCGCGCCGACGGCGGGCAGGAAGAGGGCGTCGGCCGCGCCGAAGACCAGGGCGACGGCGATCAGCATCCACACCGTGGGCGAGGTGATGAGCAGCGCCCCGGCCAGTCCCAGGATGACGAGGCAGCGGACGGTGTCGCTCACGACGACGACACGGCGCGGCCCGAACCGGTCGGCGAGCACTCCCCCGCCGAGCAGCAGCAGGGCCCTGGGTATGGAGCCGACCGCCAGCACGAGGCCGGTCTGGGAGGCGCTTCCGGTGCGGGCGGCGGCCCAGGCGAGGGCCAGGTAGTAGACGCTGTCGCCGATCGTCGACGCGGTGTAGGCACCGAGCCAGCGCAGGACGTTGCCGTCGCGGTGGGCGGGGCGTTCGGGAGCCTGTCCGGGGGTGAGCGTGACGGTCACGGGGACGTGTCCTCTCGGGTGGCCGGGTCAGGTCCGGAACGGGAATCCGTACAGGTGCATCGCGACGTTCTCCCGGCCTTCCGTGTCGCCCGCCTCCTCACGGGTACGGCCCTGTTCCTCGTACCGGTCGACGATCTCGTGCACCTCGCGGCTGAGCTCGGAAAGCTCCTCGGCGGTCAGCCTGGCCAGGTACTCGGCGCTGTTGGAGGCGGCGCGCCACTCCGACGGCCAGCTCTGGTACGCGTCGAGGAAGCGCCGGTACATCTCGATGTGCTGGTCGAACGAGATCCGGCCGACGGCGGCGCGGGTGGCGACCTTCTCGGGGGCGTCGTTGAAGTCCTCGTCGTGGAAGTTCAGCCCCTTCGAGGAGGGCTGCCACCAGCGCTCACGGCCGTCCTTGCCCGGCCCTTCGGCCGCCTCGATCAGGCCGTGGTCGGCGAGCTTGCGCAGGTGGTAGCTGACCAGTGAGACCTGCTCGTCCACCTGCTCCGCGAGCTGGGAGGCGGTGGCCTGCCGGGCGATGTAGAGGGCCCGGTAGAGCCTCATCCGCAGGGGGTGTCCGAACGCCTTGAGCGTGTCGAGGTCGGACACCCGGCGTGATTCGTTGCTTGCCATGCCTCCACGGTAGATAGGAAAGAAATCTTGCGCAATATCTATTGCGCAATAAAAGCTGCGCGATTCACGCGAGGGGGCCGGGCACGGACGGCGAACGGGCCCCTCAGCCGGCCAGCAGCCGGCGCGCGGTCAGGGCGAGCGAGACCTCGACCGCGTCGGACGGGCGGGTCAGACAGCGGCCGGTCAGCTGCTCGAAGCGGCGCAGCCGGTTCAGGACGGTGTTGCGGTGGCAGTAGAGCCGGGCCCCCGCCCGCTGGGCGGAGCCGTCGGAGTCGAGCCACGCGGTAAGCGTCTCGATGAGTACGTCACGGTCGGCGGGGTCCAGCCGGTCCAGCGGTCCCAGCACCCGGGCGGCGAGCGCCGCGCCGAGTCCGGGGGACGAGACGACCAGGGCGGCGGGCAGCTGTTCGTCGAGCAGGACGACCCCGCCGCCGGCCGGGCACGCCCGCAGGGCGGTCTCGGCGAGCCGCCGGGCGTCCCCGAGGGCCGCCAGCCCGCGTACGACGGAGCTGATGCCGACCCGGGCACCGGGCGGAACGGACAACCCCGCCGCCAGGGCGGCGAGTTCGGCGTCAGCGTCGACCGGGCCGGGCGGTGCGCCGCCCGGTGCGCCGGGCCGCGCACCGGTCTCGACCGGTACGGAGACGTCGGTGAGCGGCGCGCGGGGCTCGGCCGCCGCGCCCGGGGTCAGCGGCAGGATGGCGAACTCCGCGTCCGGGCCCAGGTGCCAGAGCGCCTCGGTGCCCGTGGGCAGCGCCATCGGCGGGTGCGCGGTGCCGTGCGGGGCGCGGCGGGCGGTGGCGACCGCGAGCACCGCGTAGCTGCCGTGCTCCGGCAGCCCCAGCATCGCCGCGGCGTCCGGCAGTTCGGCGATCCGGGCGGTGCCGTCCAGCAGTGCCGCCGTCATCAGGCGCTGGCGGTTCTCCCGGCGCCAGGCCAGCCGGCGTTCCGTCTGCCGGTAGGCGTCGGCGACGACGCCGCAGTGCTCGTCCACGAAGTTCCAGACGTCCGCCGCGACGTGGACCAGCAGCCGGACGTCGTCGGGGTGCCGGCGCGCGGTCTCGTCCACGAGGCCCTGCCAGACCATCGCGCCGCCCATCCGGAAGGCGTGCAGGACCGCGTCGAGCGGCAGGCCCTGTTCGGCCCGGACCTCCCCGATCCGCCGGGAGGTGCGGTGGGCCGCGTCCCGGAACTCCCGTGGCTGGATGAGCGATCCGACGTTGTGCCGCAGCGAGTGGTGCACCTCCTGCCAGATCTCCGCCGCGTCCGCCTCGATCGCCGAGCGGTAGGCGGGTTCCTGCTCCCGCAGCGCCTCGACGAGCCGGTCCGTCAGCTCGGGCAGCGCCTCGATCAGCACCCGGGCGGCCCGGTGCAGTACGGCGACGGCTTCGCGGTCGGCCAGCGAACGGAAGCGGCGCGGCACCGGCGCGACGGGCGGCGGCCCGTGCAGCGCCCTGACCCGTGAACGTACGACCTGCGGCATGGCGGCCTCCACCGGGATTCGGCCGGCTCCGGATCGCCCAGCCCGGCGTTGGGCATGAGCACACCGAATGATCCTGACGCCCGCAGAATGGCATACCGCCCAGTCGGTACCTAGGGGTCTGCGGCGTCCTTCTCATCACGGTCCTGCAACCTCCCGGCGCCGCGGGGGCTCCGCCGGACCGGACCCGGCCGCGCGGACCGGCGCACCGCGTGGAGACCGCCGGGTTTCTCCGGCGGTCGCCCCATTCGCGGTGCGCCCCGGTCGCACGCATCGGCCGGTGGCGCCTGTCCGCGCTCAGCGGACCGGGTGGCCGGCCTCCCGGAGAGCGCCCTTGACCTCGGAGATCCGCAGATCGCCGAAGTGGAAGACGGACGCGGCGAGGACCGCGTCGGCTCCCGCGCCGACGGCCGGCGCGAAGTCCGCGAGCCGCCCCGCGCCGCCGGAGGCGATGACGGGGACGGTCACGTGCTCGCGGACCGCCGCGATCATCTCGGTGTCGTAGCCGTCCTTCGTGCCGTCTGCGTCCATCGAGTTGAGCAGGATCTCGCCCGCGCCGAGCCCGGCGGCCCGGTGCGCCCATTCGACGGCGTCGATGCCGGTGCCCCTGCGGCCGCCGTGCGTGGTGACCTCGAAGGTCCCCGCGGGGGTGCGCCGGGCGTCCACGGAGAGCACCAGGACCTGGCGGCCGAAGCGCTCGGCGATCTCCCGGATCAGCTCCGGGCGGGCGATGGCCGCGGTGTTGACGCCGACCTTGTCCGCGCCGGCCCGCAGCAGCTTGTCGACGTCGTCGGTGGTGCGGACGCCGCCGCCGACGGTGAGCGGGATGAAGACCTGCTCGGCGGTGCGGCGCACCACGTCGTACGTCGTCTCGCGGTCGCCGCTGGACGCGGTGATGTCGAGGAAGGTCAGCTCGTCGGCGCCCTCGGCGTCGTACAGCTTCGCCATCTCCACGGGGTCACCGGCGTCGCGCAGGTTCTGGAAGTTGACGCCCTTGACGACGCGGCCGTTGTCCACGTCGAGGCAGGGGATGACACGTACCGCGAGCGTCATCGGGCACCTGCCCGGTAGGCCTCGATCTCGATCTCGACGACCAGGCTCGGGTCGACGAAGCCGGACACGATGATCATGGAGGCGGCGGGGCGCACGTCGTCGAACAGCTCCTTGTGGGCACGGCCGACGTCGTCGACGTCCCGGGCGTGCGTGAGGTACATCCGGGTGCGGACGACGTCCTCGCGGCCCAGGCCCACCTGCTTGAGCGCCGCGAAGGCGACCTCGAAGGAGGTGATGGCCTGCTCGTAGGGGCCGCCGGCGGAGATCTCCCCGCCGGCCACCGAGGTGCACCCGGCCACCAGCACCAGGCCGTTGGGCAGCTCGACCGCGCGGGAGTAGCCGAGCTTCTCCTCCCAGGGGGCGCCGGAGGAGAAGCGCCTGACGGAGTCGGTCATACGGAGACCGCCTCCAGCGCCTCTTCCAGGGTGAACGCCTTCGCGTACAGCGCCTTGCCCACGATGGCGCCCTCGACGCCCGCCGGGACGAGCGAGGAGATGGCCCGCAGGTCGTCGAGCGAGGAGACGCCGCCGGAGGCGACGACGGGCTTGTCGGTGGCGGCGCAGACGTCTCTGAGGAGTTCCAGGTTGGGGCCCTGGAGCGTGCCGTCCTTGGCGATGTCGGTGACGACGTAACGGGCGCAGCCCTCGGAGTCGAGGCGGGCGAGCGTCTCGTAGAGGTCGCCGCCGTCGCGGGTCCAGCCCCGGCCGCGCAGGGTGGTGCCGCGCACGTCGAGGCCGACCGCGATCTGGTCGCCGTGCTCGGCGATGACCTTGGCGACCCACTCGGGGGTCTCCAGGGCGGCGGTGCCGAGGTTGACCCGGCGGCAGCCGGTGGCGAGGGCGGCGGCGAGCGAGGCGTCGTCGCGGATGCCGCCGGAGAGCTCGACCTTGATGTCCATGGCGCCGGCCACCTCGGCGATGAGCGCGCGGTTGTCGCCGGTGCCGAAGGCGGCGTCCAGGTCGACGAGGTGCAGCCACTCGGCGCCGGAGCGCTGCCAGGCGAGTGCGGCCTCCAGCGGGGAGCCGTAGGAGGTCTCGGAGCCGGACTCGCCGTGCACCAGGCGGACCGCCTGGCCGTCGCGGACGTCTACGGCGGGGAGCAGTTCAAGCTTCGGCATTACAGCGTCTCGATCCAGTTGGTCAGCAGCTGGGCGCCGGCGTCGCCGGACTTCTCGGGGTGGAACTGGGTGGCCCACAGCGCGCCGTTCTCCACGGCCGCCACGAACCGTTCGCCGTGCGTGGCCCAGGTGACCCTGGGGGCGCGGATCTTCGCGTTGGTGACTTCGAGTGACCAGTCGTGCGCCGCGTACGAGTGCACGAAGTAGTACCGGGCCTCGGCGTCGAGTCCGGCGAACAGCCGGGAGTCCTCGGGGGCCTCGACGGTGTTCCACCCCATGTGCGGGACGACGTCGGCCTTGAGCGGGCCGACGGTGCCCGGCCACTCGTCGAGCCCCTCGGTCTCCACGCCGTGCTCGATGCCGCGCTCGAAGAGGATCTGCATGCCGACGCAGATGCCCATGACGGGGCGCCCGCCGGAGAGCCTGCGGCCGATGATCCATTCGCCGCGGGCCTTCTTGAGGCCCTCCATGCAGGCGGAGAACGCGCCGACGCCGGGCACCAGCAGTCCGTCGGCGTTCATCGCCGTGTCGAAGTCGCGGGTGATCTCGACATCGGCGCCGACCCGGGCGAGGGCGCGCTCGGCGGAGCGGATGTTGCCGAAGCCGTAGTCGAAGACGACGACCTTCTTCTTCGTGTTCACACCCGCCCCTAGTCCCAGAGTCCCTGGATCCGCATGACGCCTGCGACCAGGCACATCACGGAGCCGATGCCGAGCAGCACGATGACGCCCTTGGGCATGCCCTGCTTCGAGAAGGAGTAGACCCCGCCGGCCAGGAAGAGGCCGACCAGGATCAGGATGGTGTTGAGGCCGGTCACAGCGCGCCCTTCGTGGAGGGCAGGATGCCGGCCGCGCGCTGGTCGTGCTCGCTCGCGTAGCGCAGGGCGCGTGCGAGCGCCTTGAACTGGCACTCCACGATGTGGTGGGCGTTGCGCCCGTACGGGACGTGGACGTGCAGGGCGATCTGCGCCTGGGCGACGAACGACTCCAGGATGTGCCGGGTCATCGTCGTGTCGTACTCGCCGATCATCGGCGCCATGTTCTCGGGCTCGGTGTGCACCAGGTACGGGCGGCCGGAGAGGTCGACGGTGACCTGGGCGAGCGACTCGTCGAGCGGGACGGTGCAGTTGCCGAAGCGGTAGATGCCGACCTTGTCGCCGAGGGCCTGCCTGAAGGCGGCGCCGAGCGCGAGGGCGGTGTCCTCGATGGTGTGGTGCGAGTCGATGTGCAGGTCGCCGTCGGTCTTGACCGTGAGGTCGAAGAGTCCGTGGCGGCCGAGCTGGTCGAGCATGTGGTCGTAGAAGCCGACCCCGGTCGCGACATCGACCTTGCCGGTGCCGTCGAGGTTGATCTCGACGAGCACGGAGGTTTCCTTGGTGGTCCGCTCCACTCTTCCTACGCGGGCCTCGCGAGTCATGCGTCGTGCTCCTTCTTCAGTTCGCGTACCGCATCGAGGAACGCGTCGTTCTCTGCCGGGGTCCCTGCGGAGACCCGCAGCCATCCCGGTACGCCGTTGTCCCGGACCAGGACGCCCCGGTCGAGAATGTGCTGCCAGGCCGTGTGGCTGTCGGCGAAGCGTCCGAACTGGACGAAGTTGGCGTCCGAGTCGGTGACGTCGAAGCCGAGAGCGCGCAGCTCGGTGACGATCCGGTCGCGCTCGCTCTTGAGCTGGGCGACGTACCCGAGGAGCGTATCGGTGTGCTCCAGGGCGGCGAGCGCGGTGGCCTGGGTGACGGAGGACAGGTGGTACGGGAGCCGCACCAGCTGGACCGCGTCCACGACGGCGGGGTCCGCGGCGAGGTAGCCGAGCCGCAGTCCGGCGGCGCCGAACGCCTTCGACATGGTGCGCGAGAGCACCAGGTGGGGGCGGCCCTCGATCAGCGGGAGCAGCGAGGCGTGGTGGCTGAACTCGCCGTACGCCTCGTCGACCACGACCATCGACGGCTTGGACGCCTGCGCGGCGTCGTACAGCGCGAGGACGGTCTCCGCGTCGACGGCGGTGCCGGTGGGGTTGTTGGGCGAGGTGATGAAGACGACATCGGGGCGGCGCTCGGCGATGACCGCGCGGGCCGCGTCCACGTCGATGGTGAAGTCCTCGTTGCGCGGGCCGGAGATCCAGCCCGTTCCGGTGCCGCGGGCGATGAGGGCGTGCATCGAGTACGAGGGCTCGAAGCCGATCGCGGTGCGGCCGGGGCCGCCGAAGGTCTGCAGCAGCTGCTGGAGCACCTCGTTGGAGCCGTTGGCCGCCCAGACGTTGGCGTGGTCCACCCGGTGCCCGGCGGTGCGGGTGAGGTAGCGGGCCAGCTCGGTGCGGAGCTCGACGGCGTTCCGGTCGGGGTAGCGGTTGAGGTCGCGGGCGGCCTCGCGGACCCGTTCGGCGATCCGGTCGACCAGTGCCTCGGGGAGCGGGTAGGGGTTCTCGTTGGTGTTCAGCCGGACCGGTACGTCGAGCTGGGGCGCCCCGTACGGGGACTGGCCGCGCAGTTCGTCCCGGATCGGGAGGTCGTCTATGCGGGTCGGCGTGGAACTGTCGTTCGTCACTGCTGCGGAACCTTCCAGCCGAACCTGGCCTTCAGTGCGGCGCCGTGGGCGGGG
Source organism: Streptomyces sp. NPDC048671 (assembly GCF_055587045.1). Taxonomy (NCBI): domain Bacteria; kingdom Bacillati; phylum Actinomycetota; class Actinomycetes; order Kitasatosporales; family Streptomycetaceae; genus Streptomyces; species Streptomyces sp. NPDC048671. Next base: position 296,218 of record NZ_JBVJHB010000001.1, read on the forward strand.
AGGTCCTCCGCCTCGGCGAGGGTCACGACGTGGTGGGTGACCTCGGCGAGCGCGTCGCGGGTGTAGTCGACGATGTGGATGCCGCGCAGGAAGGACTGCACGGACAGGCCCGAGGAGTGGCAGGCGCAGCCGCCGGTGGGCAGCACGTGGTTGGAGCCGGCGCAGTAGTCACCGAGCGAGACCGGGGACCAGGGGCCGACGAAGACAGCCCCGGCGTTACGGACCCGGTCGGCGACGGCGGCGGCGTCCGCGGTCTGGATCTCCAGGTGCTCGGCGGCGTACGCGTCGACGACCGTGAGGCCGTCCTCCAGGTCGTTGACGAGGACGATCGCGGACTGCCGGCCGGCCAGCGCGGGCTCGATCCGGTCGGTGACGTGCTTGGTCGCGGCGACCTGCGGCCTCAGCTCGGCCTCGGTGGCGGCGGCGAGCTCCTCGGAGTCGGTCACCAGCACCGCGGCGGCCATCGGGTCGTGCTCGGCCTGGCTGATCAGGTCGGCGGCGACGTGCACCGGGTCGGCGGTGGAGTCGGCGAGGATCGCGATCTCGGTGGGCCCGGCCTCGGCGTCGATGCCGATGCGGCCCTTGAGGAGACGCTTGGCGGCGGCGACGTAGATGTTGCCGGGGCCGGTGACGAGGTTCACCGGCAGGCAGTCCTCGGTGCCGTAGGCGAACATCGCGACGGCCTGGGCGCCGCCGGCCGCGTACACCTCGTCGACGCCCAGCAGGGCGCAGGCCGCCAGGATCGTCGGGTGCGGCAGTCCGCCGAACTCCTTCTGCGGCGGGGAGGAGACCGCGATGCCCTCGACGCCCGCCTCCTGGGCCGGGACGACGTTCATCACGACGGACGACGGGTAGACGGAGCGCCCGCCCGGCACGTACAGCCCGACGCGCTCGACCGGCACCCACTTCTCGGTGACGGTGCCGCCGGGCACGACCTGGGTGGTGTGCGTGGTGCGGCGCTGCTCGCGGTGGACGAGCCGGGCGCGGCGGATCGACTCCTCCAGGGCGGCGCGCACGGCGGGATCAAGCCGCTCCAGCGCCTCGGTGATCGCACCGGCCGGGACCCGGATCGAGCCGATCCGCACCCCGTCGAATTTCTCCCCCCAGTCGATCACTGCCGCCGAGCCACGATGGCGTACGTCGTCGCAGATGGGCCGCACCGTCTCCAGGGCGGCTTCCACGTCGAACTCGGCACGGGGCAGCAGGTCGCGCAGGGCGCCGCCCTCGGGGAGGGCATCGCCGCGCAGATCGATTCGAGAGATCACACCGCAATTCTCTCAGACCGCCCCAGACGCCCGGACGCCCGTATCACTGGCTGATACATGCCCTCGCTGTCACGGCTGACTATTAGCGTTCATACGGTCACTCAGAGGGAATAACGGGATTACCGACCGACCCCCTTTTGTGCCGGTCGGTCCAAGGCTCCGAGCGGAAGGGGCATCGGTGACCGAACCGCACGACGGTGATTTCCCGGACGGTCTCAGCGCGGCCGAGCTGGGCATGTGGCAGTCCTTCAGGAACGGGACCACCTACGATCTGCGCTCCCGTGACGCAGCCCTCAACGATCCCTTCGCCCCGCTCGCCTGGGGCCCGGAGCGCAGTGTGGACGCCCGGGTCGTCGCCCGGCTGCTGCTGAGCGGCCCGAAGGCCAGGCCCGGCCGGGTGGCCGCGCTGAAGCTGCGGGGCCTGCGCGTCACCGGGAAGCTGGATCTCGCGGGCGGGCGGGTGGATCCGTACGTGGAACTGACCGGCTGCCGCTTCGAGCAGGAGGTGGTGCTGCCCGAGTGCCACTTCACGACCTTGCGGATGGTCGGGTGCGCGATCCCGCGGCTGGAGGCGGCCCGGCTGCGCACCGAGGGCGATCTGCATCTGCCGCGCTGCCGGGTCGAGCGGGGCATCCGCCTCACGGACGCGCAGATCGGCACGGATCTGCTGATCAACCAGATCGACATCGGCCCCGACCGGCAGGGCCGGGCGTTCATCGGCGACGGGCTCACGGTCGCCCAGGACCTCCAGGCCGAGATGATCGAGCTGCTCGGCGAGCTGAGCCTGCGCGGCGCGAAGGTCGGCGGTTCGCTGAGCCTGCGCGGCAGCCGGCTCCGGGCCACGCAGGGACTCCGCGCGCTGAACGCCCCGCAGCTGAGCGTGGAGCGGACGCTGTACATGAGCGAGGCGTGGGTCAGCGTGGACACCGGTAACCAGGGCAACACTCCCCCGTACGGCACCGTGATGTCCCCGACGCCCGCACACGGCACCCGCGCGCAGGTCTTCCGGTGCCGGGGCGGGGTGCGGCTGGACGACGGGCGGTTCGGTGACGCGGTCGATCTGCACAAGGCCGTCTTCGTCCTCGTCGGCCACGAGGAGCTGTCGCTGCGCCGGATAGTGGCTCCCGAGCTGAGGTTCAACCCGGAACGCCCGGCCCAGGGCCGGGTGGTGCTGAACGGGGCGAAGATCGTCACGCTGATCGACGTGTCGACCAGCTGGCCGGGTCCAGGCGGTCTGGCGATGGGCGGATTCGTGTACGAGAACCTCGTCCCGTACGGGCACTTCCCGCTCTCCCGGCGCCTGGAGTGGGTGGCCGCGGCGACCCCCGAGTACGTGCCGGAGCCGTACGAGCGCCTCGCCACCGTGCTCCGCGGCAGCGGCGAGGACGCGGACGCCCGCGAGGTGCTGCTCGCCAAGCAGCGTCGGCGCCGCGAGACCCTGCAGCCCGCCGCGAAGCTCTGGGGCTACCTCCAGGACTGGACGGTGGCGTACGGCTACCGGCCGGGGCGGGCCGCGGTGTGGATGGCGGTGCTGTGGGCGGCGGGCGCGGTGGCCTTCTCGCAGTACCGGCCGGCGGCGATCAAGGGGAGCGAGCATCCGGAGTGGAACCCCTCGCTGTACGCGCTGGACCTGCTGGTGCCGGTGATCAATCTCGGCCAGGACGGCTACTGGCTGATGGAGGGCGGCTGGCAGTGGGTGGCGGCCGCCCTGATCCTGCTGGGTTGGATACTGGCCACCACCGTCGCGGCCGGCGCCTCCCGGCTGCTGAGCCGCAGCTGACCGCGGAGCGGCCCCGCAGCGGCGTTCGACGGCCGTTCCACCCGCTCCACGAACGGGTGGAGCGGCCGTCGAACACCCGCCCACCGCTCCGGGGCACACCACGCGACCGCCACCCCCACAACGACAGAAACAGGCCAGATTCCGCGATTTCCTTTACTTTTTCTTGACCCTCCTGAGAGCAACCCATTCACTCGGCACCAAAGTTTCACAGCCCCCCTCTGGCGCCGCCCGGACCAGCGCTTTTCAATGGTCTGCACCATGCCTTTCCTCCGCGCTCTGCTCCGTACCGCGCGCATGATCCGGCACACCCCGCAACTGATCGCCGGGTTGCCCGCGGACCATGCGGTGATGCTCGACGCCCCCGACGAGAGGCTGTCGCCCGCGCTGGTCGCCGCCGCGCTCGGGGAGTACGAGCCGGCCGCGAAGCTGCTGGCCACCACCCGGGACGCGGCCGAGTGGGAGAGCCGGGACCGCTATCTGAGGCGGATCGTGGCCTTCGCCCGCAGCCGGGACGGCTGGCTGGGCGACTGGCTGGCCGCCGCCCCGCACGACCCCGACGCGCTGCTCGTCAAGGCCCAGCTCGCCCTGTCCCGCGCCTGGGAGTCGCCCGCCCGCGCGGAGCAGCTGCGCGAGGTGGGGCCGATGATCACGGCCGCGGCGGAGTGCGATCCGCGCGATCCGGTGCCCTGGCGCCTCGCGCTCGACCACGCCCGCGGCACCCATGCGACGCACACCACGTTCGAGACGCTGTGGGAGCAGGCCATACAGCGCTCCACGCACCACTACGGCTGCCATGTCGCCGCCCTCCAGTACCTCTCCGCCGCCTGGTACGGCTCGCACCGCGAGTGCTTCGACTTCGCCGAGCGGGCCGCCGAGGACTCGCTGCCCAGTTCCCTGGTGCAGGCGCTGCCGCTGCGGGCGGCCTTCGCCCTGCTGGCCGAGGGACCGGACGCGCGGACCACCTCGGTGCAGATGGAACGGATCGACCGGGCGGCGGATCTGGCGATCTCCCTCTCCGTCTCCTTCGAGCCGGGTGACCCGTGGCCGGCCGAGGTCCGCAATCTGCTCGCGTACGTGCTGGTCGTACGGGGCCGCTGGAACGAGGCGCTGGAACAGTTCCGGCGGATCGGACCCCACGCCGCCTCGTTCCCCTGGTCCTCGGTGTCCGAGGATCCGCTCGGCCGGTTCCTCGACACACGCGACGGCACCCGGCTCCAGGTGGCGTCTGTGACCCCCTTGCGACACCGGGCCGACCGGGGACGGACCCGCGGCCATTACGCTTGACCGTTGTGACCACCGCTCGCCTGCCTCTGTTCCCGCTGAACGCGGTGCTGTTCCCCGGCCTCGTGCTGCCGCTGAACGTCTTCGAGGAGCGTTATCGCGCCATGATGCGCGAACTGCTGAAGACCGATGAGGACGAACCGCGCCGCTTCGCCGTGGTCGCCATCCGCGACGGCCGCGAGACCGCCCCGACGGCTGCCGGAATGCCGGACCCGGGGCGCGTTCCCGTCGAGCGCGGCCCGGCGGACGGCTTCGGCCCCGATCCCCTCCAGACCTTCCACCGGGTGGGCTGTATCGCCGACGCGGCGAAGATCCGGGAGCGGTCGGACGGCAGCTTCGAGGTCCTCGCGACCGGCACCACCCGGGTCCGGCTGCTCTCGGTGGACGCGAGCGGCCCCTGCCTGACGGCCGAGCTCGAAGAGCTGGAGGAGGATCCGGGCGAGGACGCCGGTGCGCTCGCCGAGGGCGTCCTGCGGGCCTTCCGCAGCTACCAGAAGCGGCTGGCGGGCGCGAGCGAACGTTCCCTCACCACCGGCGCTGACCTGCCCGACGACCCGTCCGTCGTCTCCTACCTGGTCGCCGCCGCGTCCGTGCTGGACATCCCCGCCAAGCAGCGTCTGCTCCAGGCCCCGGACACCGCGACCCGGCTCCGCGAGGAGCTGACGCTGCTGCGCTCGGAGACCGCCGTCATCCGGCACCTGCCGTCGCTGCCCGCGGTGGACCTGACCCGCGCCCCGACCTACCCCAACTGAGCGACCGGAGGGCCACTCCCCCGTGGCGAAGAAGCCGAAGAAGCCGCACCAGTCCGGCGGCACCCCGGCAACGGTCGCGCTGACCGCGGCCGGCACGGTCTTCACCCTGCACGCCTACGAGCACGACCCGGCGTCGGCCTCCTACGGCGAGGAGGCGGCCGAGGCCCTTGGCGTCTCCCCCGACCGGGTGTTCAAGACCCTGGTCGCCGACGTGGACGGCCGGCTGACCGTCGCGGTCGTCCCGGTCGCCGGCTCCCTGGACCTGAAGGCCCTGGCGTCGGCGGTCGGCGGCAAGCGGGCGACCATGGCGGACCCGGCGGCGGCGGAACGGACCACGGGCTACGTCCGGGGCGGCATCTCCCCCCTGGGCCAGCGCAAGCGCCTGCCCACGGTGCTGGACGCGTCGGCACGGACCCACGACACGGTCTGCGTCTCGGCGGGCCGCCGCGGCCTGGAGGTCGAACTGTCCCCCACGGATCTGGCATCACTGACGGACGCGGTCTTCGCGGCGATCGGCCGCGGCTAGGCCTGTCCGGAGCACACCCGGCCCGCCCGGCGACACCCAACCCACCAGCCCACACCCGGCCCGCCCAGCCACACCCAACCCACCAGCCCACACCCGGCCCGCCCAGCCACACCCAACCCACCCCACACCTGAGACCGAGCCCGCACCCAACCCACCCGGCCGCACCCAGCCCGTCCGAGCACACCCGCCCCACCCCCCACCCGTCCCGCACTTGAGGACCGCCCCGCACCCAGCCCGTCCGGCGTTTGAGGACCGGGGTCCGGGGCGGAGCCCCGGTTACGGGAAGGGGCGGGGAGGGGACAAGGCCCGCCGCAGGCGCACCACCCGCCCCGCTACGACCCCGAAGACGGAGCAGGCGGCTCGGGCGACGACGGCCCGGACGGCGCAGGACCAGAAGCCGGCGCGCCCCCAGAGGACGGCGCAGGGCCGGAGGACGACGCGGGCCCGGACGACAGCTCGGGCCCAGAAGACGGCTCGGCCCCAGGAGACGGCGCAGGCCCGTACACCGGCGCACCCCCCGGCGCGTGGTACACCCCCCACTCCGGCTCCGGATCCCGCGGCCCGAACATCGCGGTCAACCCCAGATGCACGGCCGTCGCCGCCAGCGACCACGCCAGCAACGCCCCCTTGGCGTGCAGTTCCAGCGGCGCGTCGAAGATCACGCCCTTGCCGACCTCACGTGCGTGGGCGACCACGTCGCCGGTCGGCCCCAGCCGGGTCCCCAGCTGCCACGCGAGCACCGAGCCGAGTACCCCGCCCACCGCGAGCCCCACCACGAACGCGGCTCCGCCCCGCCGGTGGAACAAGAAGGCCAGCGCACCGGAGACCGCGCCGAAGGCCAGCGCGAGCAGCGCGAACGAGCCGTCGGCCCCGATCGCCTCCTCGCCCTCGCTGTCGCTCAGGAAGACGGCCGTGTTGTCGGAGACCAGCGGCACCCGGGGTGCCAGCCACAGCCACAGCAGCCCGAGCCCGACACCCGCGACCGTCACCGCCGCACAGACGAGGGCGGCCCGGCGCAGGTCCGCACCGAGATCCTTCTCCTCCGGCGACTCCAGCAGGGTCCCGAGATGGGAGCCGCCGGGGCCGCCCCCTTTCGGCGGCGTCTGCCACGGATCGTGGGGCGAGGGCTGGTGCGGCGGCGTCAAAGGTGCTGTCACCGTGCCATCGTGCCAGGCGTCCCTGTGTCGCGCCTCACCGGACCGCTGCCCTGCGGTACGCCCAGGTCGCCACGGCCAGCGAGAGCACGCCCACAACGGCGCAGACAGCCAGGTCGAGGGCGACGACCGCCCAGTCGGGGTGGGCGTCGAAGGAGCGGGCGAGCGCCTCGACCCCGTACGTGGAGGGCAGCAGATCGCGTGCCCAGCCGATCGGCTCCGGCAGCCGGTCCGCCGGAAGCACGCCCAGCAGCAGCGCCGCGGACATGCCGAGCTGGCCCAGCAGCGTGGCCAGCTCCTGCCGGGGCGCGAGCAGCCCGAGCGCGGCGCCGAGTCCGGACAGGGCCGCGCCGGAGAGCGGGATGACGGCGACGAGCACCCACAGGTGAGTCATCGGCAGCCCGAAGAGCACGCTGCCCGCCACCGCCGTGACGATCGTGCCGGGCACGGTGAAGGAGGCGTACGCCCCGGCCGCCCCGAGCACCACGGCGGCGGGCGGCACCGGCAGGGTCGCGTAGTGGTCGAGCCCCCCGCCGGCCCGCAGCTGCCCGAAGTACTGGGCCAGCAGGTTCAACGCGACGAAGGCGACGACCAGGACGCTGGACCCGGCCACGACGGCCCGCGCCTCGGAGCCGCCGTCGACGACCCCGCGCATCAGGACCATGATCCCGACGGACTGGAAGGTCGCCACGAAGAGCAGCGGGATGCGGGCGACCCTGGCCCGGGAGATCTGGGCCCGGTAGACCGCCGCGAGCGAGGGGAACAGCCGGGCCCTCGGGGCGAGCTCCGCGGCCTCGGTGCTCCGGCCGTCGGCGAAACCGTCCCGGCAGGTCGGGCGGGTCCGGCCGGACCCGCCGGACCCGCCCGACCTGCCCGACGGCTCGGAGTGTGCCGGCCGCCCGGTCTGCCCGGCCATCGCCTCCGTGGGAACGATGCTCGTCACCTGGCGCTGCTCCTGTTCGGTCCCTGCCCGGCCGCACGCCCGCACCGGTCCGCTCCGGCCGAGCCGCTCGTCGCACGCGTCGCGGTCATGACTTCACCAGCCCCTTGGTCGCGCCCCCGCCGAGCGCCAGGTAGACATCCTCCAGGCTGGGCGTCGCCAGGGTGAAGTCGTCGAGCGCGGCGAAGGCCGCACCACCGGTCACCGCGGCGACCGCCGCACGCGCCTCGTCGGGCCCGAGCCGCAGCACCCAGCGGCGTCCGGACTCCTGCGCTGACGCCCGCAGCGCCGCGACCTCGGGCACGTCCAGCGGTGCCCGCTCGCGCCACACCAGCTCCACCCTGACCTCGCCCGCCACCTGCTCCTTGAGCCCGGCCGGGGTGTCGCAGGCGATGACCTTGCCGCGGTCGATGACGGCGACCCGGTCCAGGACGGTCTCGGCCTCGATGACGTTGTGGGTGACCAGCAGCACCGTCGCACCGCGCTCGGCACGCCGCCGGTCGACGGCGGCCCAGACGGCGCGCCGGGCAACGGGGTCCATACCGGTCGTCGGCTCGTCCAGGACGAGCACCGGACGCTCCCCGACCAGCGCGGCCGCGACGCAGGCGAGCCGCCGCTGCCCGCCGGAGAGCTTCTTCAGGGGGCGGCCGGCGATCTCGCCGAGGCCGAGTTCGTCGAGTACCGCGTCGCGCTCGGCGCGGGCGTCCCGTACCGGCAGGCCACGCAGGCGTCCGGTGGTCTCGGCGGCGAGCGCCACCGTCAGCTCGTCGAGCGCGGTCGATTCCTGGCCGAGGTAGCCGATGAGCCGGGAGGCCCGTTCGGGGTGGCGCACGAGGTCGTGGCCGAGCATGTCGACGCTGCCGGAGTCGGGCCGCATCAGCCCCGTGAGCTGCCGTACGAGGGTGGACTTGCCGGCGCCGTTGGGGCCGAGCAGTCCGAAGATCTCGCCGCGCCGGACGTCCAGGCTGATGCCGTCGGTGGCGCGTATCTCGGGGCTGGCGGGTGTACCGCGCCGGCCCCGGGCCGCGGGATAGGTCTTGACCAGGTCACGCACCGCGCACACGGTGCCGTCCGCCGTCTGCGCCTGTGCTGTGCCCGTACTCACGAGGTACGAGAGTACGGGGTCCGGGCACCTCCATTACGCCCGGGGCTTTCCGCGTACCTACAGCCGGTGCCGCATCTCCTCGCGCGGCGTCACCACGGTCAGGCGGTCAGGCCGGCCGGAAGTCCACCGGCCGTAGCCGCACTCGGGCCGCAACACCCACACGGCACCGCCCTGTACGTCCGTGACGATCCCGAGCCGGTCGGCGTCCCCGTCGTGAATCAAGTCGCCCACCCAGGGCTTTCGCCCGGTCATCCCCGCCCCTCCCCGTACAGCTCCGCCCACACCCGCTTGCCCCACGGCAACAGCTCAGTGCCCCAGCTCTCGGCCAGTTCCCCCACAAGGGCGAGGCCCCGCCCTCCCTCGCGCTCCACGTCCGGTTCCCGGTACACCGGGAGCACCTTCGAGAAATCCACGACGCCAACGCACACGCGTGCCACGCCGGGGCGGTCGACGCTGACCCGGATGGATTCCCTCCGGGCATGCCGGACGGCATTGGACACCAGCTCGGAGACGATCAGGGCGCCGTCGTCGGCCAGGGCGTCCAGGCTCCAGACCGCTAACCCCACCCGCACCAGGCGCCGGGCACGCGCGGCGCTCTCCGGCTCGCGTGGCAGGGTCTCGCTGTAGCCGGCGTGCCCGGTCGGGCGTGCCCGCGTCGCGGGTTGCGGCATGTCGGCGCTCCTCGAAGCGGTGGCCGTGCCCCCGGCCGCTCGCGCGGTGCGGGGATTGTCATGCCAAGGCTCGCCGTCCCCGTCACGCCACTCCAGGGACGGAGCGTCCCACTTTCACCACGCTATTCGGCGACGCCCAGGAACTCCGCCAACGGCCGGAGGCCCGGAGGGTGGTTGGGCAGCGCCCACAGGTCACGCACGATGGCCACGGCCAGGGTGTGGTGCTGCATCCACGTCGGCGCCACCCGGCGAAGGGACTCCAGAGTCTTCACCGCCCCCGCCGCGTCCCCGATGTCCGTGTGAGCCCGCGACACGTCCAGCAGCAGCCACGTACGCCAGGACGGCGGGGTGTCCTTACTCAGCCGCATGCCCTTGGCCAGCTTGAGGGCGTCTTCGGGGTGCCCGTACTGGACGGCCAGGCGGACCCGCTCGATACGGACGGACGACGGGCTGAAGACGCTCACCATGCGGTTGTCGCCGCCGTCGGACAGCTTCGACACCCGGACGGCTTCCGTCTCCGCCACCTCCATCATCGCCGCCGCCCGCTCGTAGTCACCGCTCCGTGCCGCTGACGTGGCGGCGCTCATGGTCAGCGCACCCCAGACCTTAAGGCCGTCAGCTGTCGATGCGTGACCCGCCCGCTTCATCTCGTCGGCGGCACGGAGCGCGATGCCCAGCGCGTCTTCCAGTCGCCCTTGCCGTTGGTAGGTCCACGCGGTGGAGTTGACGATCATCGGTACGAGCAGCGGGTCCGAGGACTGCCCCGCTGCCTCTATGGCGCGCTCCAGGCTCGTCAGCGCGAGGTCCGTCTTACCCATCCGCACGGCGACGTGGCCGGCCAGCTGGAGCGCCTTGCCCCGGGCCGCGAAACCGGCCCTGCGGTCGTCCTCGCTCTCCGAGGCCGTGGCGGTGCGCGCATCCGAGAGCATGTCCGGCAGCGCCTTCATCACCGTGTCGAACTCGGCGGCGTGGTACTGCGTCCAGCCGTCCGCGATCTGCTCCCGGAGACGGTCCAGCGAGAAGCCGGGCCCCGGCGGCTCCGGCTCGGGCCCGCGGAGGACGGGCATGATGGCGCGGCGCACGGCCACGAACCGGGGTCCGTCGCTCTCCCCCGTGGAGGACACCGCGGGTGGATCCCCCAGGAGTGTGGTCAGTTCCACGCCCAGGCCGTTCGCCAGTGCGTGCAGTGTGGGGAGGCGGGCCGAGTGCTTCCGTCCCTGTTCGAGCTGGCGGATCACATCGACAGACACGCTGGAACTCTCGGCCAAGTCCTCTTGTGTCAGGGCGGCCAGACGACGCAAGCGGCGCAGCGTTCTGCCCAGGTCTTCGTTTGCCACGCCGCCACGGTACGCCGTCACGCTGTCCGGCTGCTTCGCTGCCGAATGAGCCGGACCGGCCATGCGGACGGGCAGCACCACGGAAGTCGACCCGATGCGGCCTCAGTCCCCGGCCGGCGCCGGTTTCTCCGTCCGCCCCACCGGCGGAGCGTGCTTGTCGGGCAGCGGCGGCGCGTGCTCCGCGGCTGCCCGTACATCGATCTCGCGCCAGAATCCCGCCCGGATCGCGTACCGGTCGTGCTCGTCGATCTGGTCGTCCTTGTGCGCGAGCAGCCCGAACCGGGCGGCGTACCGCAGCAGCTCGCCGTCGATGCGGTGCGGGACGCGGGGGTACATGGTGGACAGCTTCTGGAGGTGGACGGTCTCCGGCAGCCGTTCCATCCAGCGCCGGGCGAAGACCTGCCCCACCTCGAACGGGTCGCCGCCGACCGTGGTGATGTCCTCCTCGCGGTCCGCCCAGCGCTGCTCGGCGCTGGTGACCTGGGCCAGCGTCGGGAGGGACGCGGTCTCCGGGGGCTCACCGAGGGGGCCGCCGCGCTCCACCCAGCCCCGGTCCGAGGACCAGCGCAGGGTGGCGTTGGCGGCCGGCGGCTGGACGGGGGGCTGGGCGGGCTGGGCGCCGGGGCCGCGCAGGGTGCCGGCGAGGTCCTTCGGGGTGGGGACGCCGCGGCCCGCGTGGCTGTGCGGGGCGGGGGCGGAGGAATCGTCGGACGGTTCGGCCGCGCCGTCGCGGGCGGCCTCGGCCTGGGCCTGGGAGCCCCGCTCGGCGGAGGCCGCGAGGGCCGCCTCGGGCAGCGGTGCGGAGAGGATCGCGGCGATCTCGGAATTCCGTGCGGCGGGTGACGGCGCGCACGCGCCGCCGGTCTCCTTGGCGCGTACGGCGCGAGTGATCCAGGCCCGGTCCAGCACGCGCCGCTCGTCGGCCTCGGCGACGAGGTCCTCGGACTGGTTGTAGTCGCCGTCGGCGGCCTGGACCGCCCAGAGGTGGACGGCGACGCCGTGTTCCTTGGCCGACATCAGTCCGGGCAGCAGATCGCCGTCGCCGGTCACCAGGACCACATCGGAGCAGGCCCGGTTCCGCGCGAGCTCGGTGAGCTCGGCGTGCATCGCCGCGTCGACACCCTTCTGCGCCCACCGCCCGTCACTGCGGGTGAGGGCGCCCAGGCGCACCGTCACCCGTGGCATGACGCGCAGTCTGCGGTGCTCGGGCTGCGGTACGCGGTCGGGGGCCCCGTCGAACCAGTAGATCCGCAGCAGCGGCTGTTCCGTATCGGCCTCCGCCCGCTCCCGGAGCCCCTGGATCAGGGCCGCGTGGTCGACGGTGATGCGGGAACGGGCGGGCTCTCCGGCCAGCAGACTCGCGGCTGCGCCCAGCAAGTAGCCGGCGTCCACCAGGACGACGCAACGGTCCACGCGTTCCACCCTCTTCCAGGAATTCGGGAACGGGTTCAGCGGGTCCGGCGTTCGGAGCGCGGCGTCGCACCCTCCGATGACCGGACCCGCTTACTCAGGGTTTCCTTCGAGTCTGCCCGACCACGCGTGGGTTAACGGCCGGAACTCGATCATCGGCGTGGCGGATCCGGAAAACGGCGCATCATACCCCCTCGCTACGCACGGTAATGATCCAACATGCGATGTTTATCCGGTTATGTGAATCTGACAGCGGTCCTGGCCCCGAGAGTCCCCATAGGAGGAACACCATGGCCAAGAACAAGAACCGCAAGCAGGGCAGCCAGCAGGACCGCGCTACCGAGTCGGAGCGCGGTGAGCAGGAGGCACGGTCGACGGCTTTCGAGTCGCAGAACCAGTCTCAGGCGCAGTCCCAGGGCAGCCCTGCCGATGTTGCGCGTAAGCATCAGCGGCGCTTCGGCCACAACTGACCGGACTCCTCCGGTACGGCCACAGGCCGGTAGCCGAGAGGGGCGCTCCCGCTTTCGCGGGGCGCCCCTCTCGTGCGTGTGCGGTCGGCCGGGAGTCTCAGCCGGCCAGGCAGGACGGGCCGAGCAGCACCTTCAGGTCACCGAAGAGCGCCGGGTCGGCCTTCACTCGGTGCCGGTCGAGCCGGAGCACCGTGGTCTTGCGGGGGCCCTGGAGCCTGATCCGCACCTCCGTGTCGCCGCGGTGGCTGTTGAGCACCTCGCCGAGCCTGCTGACCATGGGCGGGGTGATCTTGACCGTGGGGATGGTCAAGATCACGGGGGCGTTGGTGCCCGCGTTCGAGATGTCGGGGACCTGCATCTCCATGGCGACGAGCCGGGGCACGTCCTCCCGCTTGTCGAGGCGTCCCTTGACGAAGACGACGGTGTCCTCGACGAGCTGGGTGGAGACCAGCTGGTAGGTGGCGGGGAAGAACATGCACTCGATGGAGCCGGCCAGGTCCTCGACGGTGGCGATGGCCCAGGCGTTGCCCTGCTTGGTCATCTTGCGCTGGAGGCCGGAGATGATGCCGCCGATGGTGACGATCGCGCCGTCGCTGTGCTCGCCGCCGGTGAGCTGCGAGATCGCGGCGTCGGACTTGTCGCTCAGCACGTGCTCGATACCGAAGAGCGGGTGGTCGGAGACGTACAGTCCGAGCATCTCGCGCTCCTGGGCCAGCAGGTAGGACTTCTCCCACTCGATGTCGGAGAACTCCACGTCGAGCCCGAAGCCCGGCTCGTCGCTGTCCTCCTCACCGCCGCCGAAGAGGTCGAACTGTCCCTCGGCCTCCTTGCGCTTGACCTGCACCACGTTGTCGATCATGGGTTCGTGGTGTGCGACGAGCCCCTTGCGGGTGTGGCCCATCTCGTCGAAGGCGCCGGCCTTGATGAGGGACTCCACCGTCCGCTTGTTGCAGACGACCGCCTCGACCTTGTCGAGGAAGTCGGGGAAGCTGCCGTACTTCCCCTTAGTCTTGCGGCACCGGATGATCGAGTCGACGACGTTCTGACCGACGTTACGGACGGCCGTCAGCCCGAAGAGAATGACGTCGTCACCCTGTGCGGCGAAGTTCGACTCGGACTCGTTGACGTTCGGCGGGAGCACCTTGATGCCCATGCGGCGGCATTCGTTGAGGTAGACCGCCGACTTGTCCTTGTCATCCTTGACCGAGGTCAGCAGCGCCGCCATGTACTCGGCGGGGTAGTTCGCCTTCAGGTAGCCGGTCCAGTAGGTGACCAGGCCGTACGCGGAGGAGTGCGCCTTGTTGAAGGCGTATCCCGCGAACGGGACCAGCACGTCCCACAGGGCCTTGATCGCGGCGTCGGAGAAGCCGTTCTTCTTGGCGCCGGCCTCGAAGAGGACGAAGTTCTTCGCCAGCTCGTCGGCCTTCTTCTTGCCCATGACGCGGCGCAGGATGTCGGCCTCGCCGAGCGAGTACCCGGCGACGATCTGGGCGGCCTTCTGGACCTGCTCCTGGTAGACGATCAGACCGTAGGTGAGGCCGAGGACCTCCTTGAGCGGCTCCTCCAGCTCCGGGTGGATCGGGGTGATCTCCTGGCGGGCGTTCTTGCGCTCGGCGTAGTTCGTGTGCGAGTTCATGCCCATCGGGCCCGGCCGGTACAGGGCCGAGACGGCGGAAATGTCCTCGAAGTTGTCGGGCTGCATCTGGCGCAGCAGCGAACGCATCGGCCCGCCGTCGAACTGGAACACCCCGAGCGTGTCGCCGCGGCAGAGCAGCTCGTAGGTCTTGGGGTCGTCCAGCGGGAGGGCCAGCATCTCCAGGTCGACGCCCTTGTTGGACTTCACCATCTTGATGGCGTCGTCCATGATCGTCAGGTTGCGCAGCCCCAGGAAGTCCATCTTGAGCAGGCCGAGCGACTCGCACTGCGGGTAGTCCCACTGCGTGATGGTGACGCCGTCGGAGTGGCGCACCCAGACCGGGGCGTGGTCGACGATCGGCTCGCTGGACATGATGACGCCCGCGGCGTGCACGCCCATCTGCCGGACCAGGCCCTCGACGCCCTTCGCGGTGTCGATGACCTTCTGGACGTCCGGCTCGTTCTCGTACATCCCCCGGATCTCGCCCGCCTCGCTGTAGCGCGGGTGCTTGGGGTCGGTGATGCCGTTGAGGTCGATGCCCTTGCCGAGGACGTCGGCGGGCATGGCCTTGGTGAGCCGGTCGCCCATCGCGTACGGGTAGCCGAGGACGCGGGCGGAGTCCTTGATCGCGTTCTTGGCCTTGATCTTGCCGTACGTGCCGATCATGGCGACCTTGTCGGCGCCGTACTTCTCCGTCACGTACCTGATCACCTCGACGCGCCTGCGCTCGTCGAAGTCGATGTCGACGTCGGGCATGGAGACGCGCTCGGGGTTGAGGAACCGCTCGAAGATCAGTCCGTGCTCGATCGGGTCGAGGTCGGTGATGCCCATCGCGTACGACACGATCGATCCGGCGGCGGAGCCACGGCCGGGGCCGACCGCGATGCCGTTGTTCTTCGCCCACATGATGAAGTCCGCGACGACCAGGAAGTACCCCGGGAACCCCATCTGGATGATGATGTCCATCTCGTACTCGACCTGCTTCTGCCGGTCCTCCGGCACCCCGGCGGGGAAGCGCCGGTTCATCCCGACCCGGACCTCCTCCTGGAACCAGGTGATCTCCGTGAAGCCCTCGGGGATGTCGAACTTCGGCATCAGGTCGCGCTTCTCGAACATCCCGGTGGTGTCGATCTGCTGCGCGACGAGCAGGGTGTTGGCGCAGCCCTGCTGCCAGGCGTCCGAGGAGTCGACGGCGTACATCTCGTCCGTCGTCTTCAGGTAGTAGCCGGTGCCGTCGAAGCGGAAGCGGTCCGGGTCGGAGAGGTTCTTGCCGGTCTGGATGCAGAGCAGGGCGTCGTGCGCGGTCGCCTCGTTGGCGTACGTGTAGTGCGAGTCGTTCGTCACCAGCGGCGGGATGTCCAGCTTCCGGCCGATCTCCAGGAGCCCGTCACGGACCCGGCGCTCGATCTCGATGCCGTGGTCCATCAGCTCCAGGAAGTACTTGCCCTCGCCGAAGATGTCCTTGTAGTCGGAGGCCGCCTGCACCGCCTCGTCGAACTGCCCGAGCCGCAGCCGCGTCTGCACCTCGCCGGAGGGGCATCCGGTGGAGGCGATCAGCCCCTCGGACCACTGGGAGATCGTCTCCTTGTCCATGCGCGGCCACTTCTGCAGCCAGCCCTCGGCGTAGGCGTCGGAGGACAGCTTGAAGAGGTTGTGCAGGCCCTTGGCGTTCGACGCCCAGATCGTCTTGTGGGTGTAACCACCGGATCCGGAGACGTCGTCGCGCTTCTGGTGCGGCTGACCCCACTGGATCTTCCGCTTGTGCTTGCGCGACTCCGGGGCGACGTACGCCTCGATCCCGATGATCGGCGTCACATTCGCCTTGGCCGCCGAGTGGAAGAAGTCGTAGGCGCCGTGCAGGTTGCCGTGGTCGGTCATCGCGATATGGGACATGCCCATCTCGTTGCACGCCTCGAACATGTCCTTGAGCCGCGCGGCACCGTCCAGCAGCGAGTACTGGGTGTGGACGTGAAGGTGCGTGAAAGGCGGCTTGGTCACGGCGCTGTGCCTCCGGGGGAACTGGGGATGGCGGGCTGGGGGGTGTCCCGAAGTCTACGTCTCCGAGGTGACAACGGACGGGCACTCCGGGATACGGTCGCGCGTTGGAAGAGCGGGGACGCCCGTCCCATTTGTCATGTACGTCGTCACGCACGCCAGGTACCAGGAGGCACCCAGAGATGTCGGAAACGCAGACCGGCGCAGCGCAGCGCGGGGAGCAGATCCTTGAGGTCTTCGACACCGCCTTCGGGGAGCTGCTGGCCGCCGACCCGGCTGCGTTCCAGGTCAAGTTCCGCAAGATGGCGGGCTCGGCCTTCGCCTTCTACCGGGGCACGGCGTGCCTGTTCTACGGCGACCTGGAGCGGGAGCGGCACGGCGGCCCGTATCTCGACGAGCGCACCGGCCGGGTGTGGATCCACGGCGATCTGCACGCGGAGAACTTCGGCACGTACATGGATGCCAACGGCCGGCTGGTCTTCAATGTGAACGACTTCGACGAGGCGTACGTCGGCCCGTTCACCTGGGACCTCAAGCGCTTCGCCGCGTCGGTCGCCCTGATCGGTTACGCGAAGGCGCTGAGCGACGAGCAGATCACCGAGCTCGTCCGGATCTACGCGGCGGCCTACCGCGAGCGGATCCACGCGCTGGCGACGGGCGCGAAGAACGACGAGGTGCCCCCGTTCACCCTGGACACCGCCGAGGGCCCGCTGCTGGGGGCGTTGCGCGACGCCCGGTCGCTGACCCGGTTCTCGCTGCTGGACTCGATGACCGAGATCCGTGACTTCGAGCGCCGCTTCGCGGACGGCGCGGGCGCGATCGACCTGGACGCGGCGACGCGCTACAAGGTCCTCGCGGCGTTCGACGGCTATCTGGAGACGCTGCCGGAGTCGAGCCTGACCCGCCCCGACTCCTACCGGGTCAAGGACGTCGTCGGCAGGCGCGGGATCGGCATCGGATCGGCCGGCCTGCCCTCGTACAACATCCTTCTGGAGGGCAACAGCGACGCCCTGGAGAACGATGTGGTGATCTACCTCAAGCAGGCGCAGACCCCCGCGGTCTCCCGGCACATCACGGACGCGGCCGTGCGGGACTACTTCCAGCACGAGGGGCACCGCACGGTGATCTCGCAGCGCGCGCTCCAGGCGCACGCCGACCCGTGGCTGGGCTGGACCGAGCTGGACGGGTCCGGTCAGCTGGTCGCCGAGGTGTCGCCGTACGCGGTCGACCTGGACTGGTCCGACATCGACGAGCCCGACGAGATCGCGGCGGTCGTCGCCGACCTCGGCCGGGCGACGGCGACGATGCACTCCGCGGCGGACGACGAGAGCGGCCACTCGCTGGTGCCGTTCTCCACCGAGCGGGCGATCGACGCGGCGATCGCGGCGGACGAGGAGGGCTTCGGGGACCTGCTGGTGGAGTTCGCCCACAGGTACGGTGCCAGGGCGCGCGCGGACCACCGGATCTTCGTGGACCTGTTCCGCAACGGCCGGATTCCGGGGCTGGACTGAGACGACCCGGCAAGAACTGACGTCGGTATCCACCGCATACGGGCAATGCCGCAATATCGGGATGGTTCGTTAACCCCTTTACGATCACCATGCAGGGGAGCTATCGTTCTTCCGGTTCCAGCATGTGAAAGAACTGGGGGGGAATGTGAAACTCAAGAGGGCTCTCGTGTCCATTGTCGCCACAACAGCGGCACTGGGGGGCACAACGATTGGCCTGGCATCTTCGGCCGATGCCGCCGGGTACGGATGCGGGAGCAGCGGACACAATAACTCTGACGCCGTCCACAAGGTCGTGGTGGGACACCTGCGCAACGGCCCGGCCGACTCGTGCGCCCAGACCATGTCCGTGGTTCCCGGCGTAACGTTCTACGCATGGTGCGGCGTCTACAACAAATACGGAAATCTCTGGGTGTACGGGCGCGTCGCCGGCAGCGAGACCAAGGGCTGGATTTACTCGGGAAACCTGACCAAGGAATCAGGTTCAGTAAACATTTGCTGAATCCCGGAATTCGTAGTGGCCCATCGGGCTCCTGATGGGCCACTACGAATATCGCGGGGATTTCGATCGCGACGCTCGTCACATACAGTGCAACTGACGTCACCGAGCGGATACACGACCCGCGCCCAGGATCATGATCCGGACGAGCCGCTTCCAGAACATCCGAGACCGCGAATCCCTTACACCCGGGCGTGGCAGAATTGCCGCAATGAACAGGCAGGGGATCGGCCTCCGGGCTGTACGGGCGGCGCTCTTCACGGCGCTCTGCCTGACGCTGTCCGCCGGCGCCCATGTCCTGCTCTCGTCGCTGCCTCTGCCGCTGCCGACGCTAGCTCTGATCGGCGGGGCTATTTTTGCGTGCGCCTTTACCTTCGCGGGAGCCCGGGAGCCGGGCTTCTGGTCCATCAGCGCACTGCTCGTGCCGCTCGAACTTGCAGCGGACACAGTGTTCACCACAGGACAGTACGCGTGCTACGGGCAGGCAGGCGGGCCCATCGCGGGGCCGCTGCGGTTCATGGGCGTGGACCTGATCTGCAGAGGCAGCTCGCTCGGCAACCCGCTGGCACACTCCACAGTGCCCGGCAACGGTTCCGCGCTGATGGCGGCCGAGTCCCCCGCACCCTGGCTACTGCTTGCCGCGCACATCACGGTAGGGCTTGCCGCATCGGCATGGCTGTGGCGAGGCGAGGTCGCGCTCACGCAACTGCTGCGCTCGGTGGCCGCGCTCACAATCCGTCCGCTGCTCATCGCCTTCGTAGCGGTCACGGCCCACCGGGAGCCGCCCCTCACGCAGCCGCACCATGGTGCGTACACGCCCGCCGTACGCACCCGCCTGCTGACTCACTCCGTAGGACGGCGCGGACCGCCGCGCTGTGCCATCCGACTCCCGGCACAGCGATCCACCCCATTCCTCTTCACATACCTACGGAGCCCCCGGAATCATGAGCCAGCGCAACAGCCAGCAAGCTAAGACGGCAGCCCGCGAGCGGCTGCGAGCCGAACGCGAACGTCAGGCCAAGCGGGACAAGGTGAAGCGGCAGGGCACAGTCGCCGGTTCCATTGTCGTCGTCCTGGCGATAGCCGCCGGCGTCGGCTACTTCGTGGTGCAGAACAACAAGCCCGCCCACTGGGAGGCCGCGAAGAGCGAGACTCTGGTCGCACCCAAGAACACCACGGGTGAGAACCACACGACCGTCACTCTGGGCAAGGCCTCCGCGAAGAAGACGATCATCGCCTTCGAGGACCCGCGCTGCCCCATCTGCGCCTCGTTCGAGCAGACGGTCGGCCCGACGATCAAGAAGGACATGGAGGACGGCAAGTACAAGATCCAGTTCGTGGGTGCCACCTTCCTCGACACCAACCTCCAGGGCGAGGGTTCCAAGAACGCCCTCAGCGCACTCGGTGCTGCCCTGAACGTATCGAAGGACGCCTTCCTCGGTTACAAGGAGGCGATGTACTCGACGAAGTGGCACCCCGAGGAGACGAGCGACAAGTTCAAGGACGACGCGTATCTCATCAAGATCGCGGATACCGTCCCTGAGCTGAAGAGCGACGCGGCGTTCCAGAAGGACGTCAAGGACGGAACCTTCGACCGCTGGGCGATCGAGATGTCGAAGAATTTCGACAACAACAAGTTCGACGTCGAGGGCTCCCCGTCCTTCGTCACGAACGGCAAGAAGATCACCGGCCCCGACGGCAAGAACGCGCCGGGCACGGTTGCCGACTGGAACACCGCAGTGGACAAGGCGCTGAAGGGCTGATCCGCCCCGCACCCCCGAGGGGCCCCGCGCGACGCCTCCGTGCGCCGCGGGGCCCCTCGCGTCCTCACAGCGTGGCGAGGAAGCCGATCGCGACCTTCCAGGCCAGCTCGGCCGAGGCCTGGTCGAAGTCCGGCAGTTCCGCGTCGGTGAACACGTGGCCCGCGCCGGGGTAGCGGTAGATCTCGACGTCGGCGCCGGTCCGCCGCATCTGGAGGTACCAGGAGTTCAGCCAGTCGTGCGTCTCGTACGGGTCCGGGTCCGCGACGTGCAGCTGTACGGGCAGCTCGTCCACCGAGGCGCTCGCAGCGATGTCCGAGGTGCCGTGGAAGAGCAACAGCCCGCGCGCCTTCGCGTCCCCGAGCGCCAGCGTCTGGGCGATGGACGCGCCGAGCGAGAAGCCCGCGTAGACCAGTCCGGAGTCGGAGTAGGGCGCGGCGGCCAGCACGGCCCGCTTCAGCAGCTCCTCCTTGCCCGTCTCCTGCTGGAAGGCCAGTCCTTCCTCGACGGTCCCGAAGGTGTGCCCCTCGAAGATATCGGGCAGCCGCACCTCGTGGCCGGCTGCACGCAGCCGGTCGGCGGCCGCGTGCACCGCGGGGCGCAGACCGTACGTCGAGTGGAAAAGCATGATGTTCATGAGGCCCATGGTGCCAGTTACCGTCGAGAGCTTGGAGAGCGACAGGATGGAGAACCTACTGCGTCCACTGATCGTCGTCGGCGGTTCGGTGGTGATCACGCTGGCGGTCGGATGGCTGGTCGACCTGCTGCTCAGACGGGCCGACGGGCGGCATCACGAGACCCCGTTGTGGGGTCTGCTGCGGCGCTGCGGGATACCGTTCCAGCTCACGTTGTGCACGGCGCTGCTGCGGGCCAGCTACACCCACACCCAGCTCGACCTGATCAAGGACCACCGCACGGGCATCGGGCAGGTGCTGACGCTGGTGATGATCGGCGCCTCGGCCTGGCTGGTGCTGCGGATCGCCATCGCGGTGGTGGACTCGGTGTACGCGCGCTACGCGGCGAACACCCGGGACCCGGCGCGGGTGCGGCGGGTGCGGACGCAGGTGACGCTGATCCAGCGGGTGGTCACCGCCGTGGTGACGACGGTCGCCGTCGCCGCGATGCTGCTGACGTTCCCGGCCATGCGGGCGGTGGGCACCTCGATGCTGGCGTCTGCCGGTGTCCTCGGCATCGTCGCGGGCGTCGCCGCCCAGTCCACGCTCGGCAACCTCTTCGCGGGCCTGCAGATCGCCTTCGGCGACATGGTGCGGATCGGTGACACGGTGGTGGTGGACGAGGAGTGGGGCACGATCGAGGAGATCACGCTGACCTTCCTCGCGGTACGGACCTGGGACGAGCGGCGGATCACGATGCCGGTCTCGTACTTCACGAGCCAGCCCTTCGAGAACTGGTCGCGCGGCGGGGCCCAGATGACCGGTTCGGTCTTCTTCCACCTGGACCACTCGGCGCCGGTCGCCGCGATGCGCGAACAGCTGCGGGACATCCTGGGCGACTGCGCCGCGTGGGACGGCCGGAACTGGTCGCTGGCCGTCACCGACACCACCCCGTCCACCGTCGTGGTGCGCGCGGTGGTCACGGCGAAGGACGCGGACGACATCTGGACGGTGCGCTGCGCGGTCCGGGAGCAGCTGATCGGCTGGCTGCGCGATCACCATCCGTACGCCCTGCCGCGCATCGCGACGGCGCCCGCGGCGCTGCCGCCCGAGGACAACTGGCCGCTCGGGTCCCACCCGAACGGGAAGCCGGGCAACCGGGACCGGGCGCCGCGCACCGGGCGCGGCTGACCCGGCCCGCCCCGGGGCCGGGTCAGCGCAGGCTGCGTACGTCCAGCTGCCGCAGCACCCGGTCGACGATCTCGGGGTCGGCACCGGCCTCGCTGCGCGCGGAGAGCACCGCGTGGCGGGCGGCCGACAGCATCTCGCGCTGGATGCGGCTGATCTCCCTGAACCGCTCGGCGCGCTTCGCGTACGCCTCGCGCCGCTCTTCGTCGACCATGTCGGGGCTGATCCGCGCACCCACGTCGTAGGCCAGCCGCTGGAGGCGCTCCACGACGTCCTCGGGGAACTCCTCGACCTCCTGGATCTCCTTGAGCCGCTGCCGGGCGGCCCTGGCGGCCCGGATCGCGAGGTCCTTCTCCAGCGCCTCCTCGGCATCGGTGTCCGCCTTGACCCGCAGCTTGCGCACCAGCCACGGCAGGGTCAGGCCCTGGAGGACCAGGGTGACCATGATCACGGCGAAGGCGATGAAGACGATCTCGTCACGGCCGGGGAAGGGCTTTCCGTCGTCCGTCTTCAGCGGGATCGCGAGGGCCAGCGCGACCGACGCCACCCCGCGCATCCCGGCCCACCACATGACGACGGTCTCCCGCCAGCCGGTGGGGATCTCCTCGCTGACGTCACGGCGGGTGTGCAGCCGCTTGGCCAGCCAGGTCGCGGGCAGCAGATAGAGCAGCCGGACGCCGACGACGACCGCGACGACGGCCAGGGCCCAGCCGGCCATCTCCAGTTCGCGCCCGTCTGCGGTCCCGAAGACGTTGTGGAGTTCGAGGCCGATCAGCCCGAAGGCGACCCCGGTGACGAGGGTGTCGACGATCTCCCAGAAGGTGCGGCCGGTGAGCCGGCCCAGGACGTCGTCGGCGTCCGCGGTGTGCTCGGCGAGGAAGAGCGCGGTGGTGAGGACGGCGAGGACGCCCGAGCCCATCAGCTCCTCGGCGAGCACGTAGCTGACGAACGGCACCAGCAGGGTGAGCCCGACCTGGAGCGTGGCATCGCCGAGCAGCCCCATGAGCTTGATGGTGAGCCAGCCGAGCGCGACGCCCACCGCCACGGCGACGACGGCGGACAGGATCAGCAGCCCGAACGCCTCCGGCAGCGAGAACGTGCCGCTCACCGCGGCCGCGATCGCCACGTGGTAGAGCACGATCGCGGTCACGTCGTTGAACAGCCCCTCGCCCTCCAGGATGGAGACGAGCCTGCGGGGCAGCCCGACCGAACCCGCGACGGCGGTCGCCGCGACCGGGTCGGGCGGTGCGACGAGCGCGCCGAGCGCGACGGCGGCGGCGATGGGCAGCCCGGGGACGATGGCGTTCGCCACCGCGGCCACGGCCGCCGTCGTCAGGAAGACGAGCGCCACGGCCAGCAGAAAGATCGGTCGTCTATTGGCCGCGAACTGCCGCCAGGAGGTGCGCTGGACGGATGCGTAGAGCAGCGGCGGAAGCAGCGCGGGAAGGATGATCTCAGGCGGGATGTCCACATTCGGTACGAAGCTGAGGAAAGCCATCCCGACGCCCACGAGCGTCATCAGCACCGGCGCGGGGAGCCCGAGCCGGTCCCCCAGCGGCACGGTGACCACCGCCCCCAGCAACAGCAGGAGCAACAGGGCCATTTGGTCCACGAGGTGCCTTCCGGAGCGCGGCGAGCCGGCCTCGGTGATCGGCCGATCCGGGGTTCAAGCCTGCCACGCACGTCGCACAAACCCGGCAACACCCCCGCAACACAGCCCTCCTGACCGACCATTCCTCCGATGTTTCCGCGGTCAGCCCTCTTCCGCCGCTCCCTCCGGGTACTTCGGCACCGGGACGTGATGCGGCGCTCCATGGACCACTGGGTCTGGGCCTGCCGGGCCGGCCCGGGGCCGGCCCGGCGGAGGGCTCAGCCGTTCAGCGCGCGGCGCATCGCCCGGTGCGGGATGCCCGCGTCCGGGAACTCGGGCCCGTAGGCCTCGTAGCCGAGCCGTTCGTAGAAGCCGAGCGCGTGCGTCTGGGCGTGCAGGTCGACGGCGGCGAGGCCGAGGTCACGGCCCGCGTCCTCGATGGCCCGCACCAGCGCCGCGCCGACCCCGAGGCGGCGCGCCCCGCTGGTCACCGCGAGCCGGCCCAGCGAGCCGACCGTGAGGTCGCCGCCGGTCTTCGCCACCGCGCCGGGGCCGTGCAGCAGCCGTCCGGTGCCGAGCGCCGTGCCGTCCGCCGCGACGGCGATGACATGCACCGCGTCCGCGTCGTAGGCGTCGTACTCGATCTCCTCGGGCACGTTCTGCTCACCGACAAAGACGTCCTTGCGGACCTGGAAGCAGGCGGCACGGTCCTGCTCGCCGGCGGCGGTGCGGGTGGTGTACGAGGGGGGCGTGCCGGTCATTCGCTCTCCGCCGCGATCCGGTCCAGGGCCTGCTGGAGGTCGTCCGGGTAGGTGCTGGAGAACTCGACCCAGCGGCCGTCCGAGGGGTGCTCGAAGCCGAGCCGGACGGCGTGCAGCCACTGCCGGGTCAGGCCCAGCCGCTTGGCCATCGTCGGGTCGGCGCCATAGGTCAGGTCGCCCACGCAGGGGTGGCGGTGGGCGGACATGTGCACCCGGATCTGATGCGTACGGCCGGTCTCCAGCTTGATGTCCAGGAGGCTGGCGGCGCGGTACGCCTCGATCAGGTCGTAGTGCGTGACCGACGGCTTGCCCTCGGCGACGACCGCCCACTTGTAGTCGTGGGTGGGGTGGCGGCCGATGGGGGCATCGATGGTGCCGCTCATCGGGTCCGGGTGGCCCTGGACCAGCGCGTGGTACTTCTTGTCGACGACCCGGTCCCGGAACTGGGCCTTCAACAGCGTGTAGGCGCGCTCGGACTTGGCGACGACCATCAGCCCCGAAGTGCCGACGTCGAGCCGGTGCACGATGCCCTGGCGCTCGGCGGCGCCCGAGGTGGAGATCCGGTACCCGGCGGCGGCGAGGCCGCCGATGACGGTGGTACCGGTCCAGCCGGGGCTCGGGTGCGCGGCGACGCCGACCGGCTTCATGATCACGACGATGTCGTCGTCGTCGTGGACGATCTCCATGCCCTCGACGGGCTCGGCGACGATCCGCACCGGTGCGGCAGCCTGCGGCATCTCCACTTCCAGCCAGGCGCCGCCGTGCACCCGTTCGGACTTCCCGGCCACCGAACCGTCCACCTGTACCTTCCCGGCGGCGGCCAGCTCTGCGGCCTTGGTGCGGGAGAAACCGAACATGCGGGAAATGGCGGCGTCGACACGCTCGCCTTCCAGGCCATCGGGTACGGGCAGGGTTCGGATCTCGGGATGCGTACTCACCTGTCGAGTATGCCTTGCGCGTCCTAATCCTTGCGCCGCGTCCTAATCCTTGTGCACGGTGCCGTCGGGGTCCAGGCCCTTGAAGGAGAGGATCACGATCAGGATGCCGCCGCAGACGATCGAGGAGTCGGCCAGGTTGAAGACGGCGAAGTGGGCGGGGGCGATGAAGTCGACCACCGCGCCCTCCATGACGCCCGGCGCCCGGAAGATGCGGTCGGTGAGGTTGCCCAGCGCACCGCCGAGCAGCAGCCCCAGGGCGATGGCCCACGGCAGGCTGTAGAGCTTGCGCGCGAGCCGTGCGATCACCACGATGACGGTCGCCGCGATGATCGTGAAGATGATCGTGAAGGCCTCGCCGATACCGAACGCGGCTCCGGCGTTGCGGATCGCGTCGAGCCTGAGCCAGCTGCCGAAGATCTCGATCGGCTCCTGGTGCTCCAGCTTCGCCACCACGAGCATCTTGCTGCCCAGGTCGAGCAGGTAGGCGAGGACGGCGACGCAGAAGAGCAGGATGATCCGGCGCCGGCGCGTGGCCGGCGAACGGTCGACCGCCGCTTCCCCGTCCCCGTCCTCGGCGCTCTCCGCCGCCTGCCCCTCCGGGGCCGCGGCCCCGTCGCTCTGCTCCGGCCCGGCGCCTTCGTGTCCCTCAGCCTCAGGGATGTCCGGCGTACCGATGATGCTCTCCGCCTCTGCCACGTGAGTCCCTCAACCTAGTTCCCGACTGAGGACGAGGGTACGACACACCGGCGGGGACCAGGGCCTGTCCGGCGGACCACGGCCGGGATCGCGGCCCCGGTCCGCCGGACAGCCCTAGGGTCTTCCGTTTGGATCAGGCTGGATCAGGGAGCGGGGGCCGGTGCCGTGCATCGCAAGGCGGAGGAGGGAGTCAGGGCGGAGTCCTGGCGACCGACGACAACGCCGCGAGGTGCGGTGCCGGCCCCCGCGAGCCCAGCATGATCCAAACGAGAGGCCCTAGCCGCGTCGCTCCTGCTTCTGTTTGTCCTCGACGCACAGGGTGGCCCGGGGGAACGCCTGCATCCGCGCCTTTCCGATCGGATTGCCACAGATCTCGCAGAGCCCGTACGTCCCCGCGTCGAGGCGGGCGAGCGCGCGTTCGGTCTGTTCCAGCATCTCCTGGGCGTTCGCGGCGAGCGACATCTCGTGCTCGCGGGTGATGTTCTTGGTGCCGGTGTCCGCCTCGTCGTCACCCGCCCCGTCGCCGGAGTCCCGCATCAGCCCGGCCAGGGCCGCGCCCGAGGTCTCCAGCTCGTTGCGCAGCCGGGTGATCTCGCCGGTCAGCTCGGACCTGGCGGCCGCGACCTCCTCCTCCGTCCAGGGGTCCTCGCCCGGCCGTACGGGCAGTTCCCCGGGCGTGGTCGCGGCGGCGCGGGCCGGGGGCACCGGGGTCGCGCTCCGGCCGGCGGTCCGGGTCCTGGCCGCGCTCTTCTTGGCTACCACCGTGTGGGCTCCCGTCTGCTCGGCGGCCTCGGCCGCCCCCGTGGCCGCCGAGGCGGCTTTCTTCGAAGCCTTCTTGGCCGTGGTCTTCCCGGCCGCGCTGTTCTCCGGCGCGGCCTTCTTCGCCGCCGCCTTCTTGGTCGCCGTTTTCCTGGGCGCCGCCTTCTCGGCAGCCTTCTTCGTCGCCTTCTCCTCGGCGGCCGCGCCCGTGGATCGCGCCGACGCCGTCTTCTTTACGGCGGTCTTCTTCGCCACCATGGCCGCGGCCCCTTCACGCATTGTGATCTTGCTCGCGAGTCGTGCTGGGACGATAAGTCGACCCCAGCCCCGCGGCAACGGGGCACGCCGCCGAATCGCCCCTCCCCGTGTCCGGATCACAGCGCGCCTGAATCCGTTGTGCCCAGCTCCCCGCCCGGTAATCCGCCTTCCGCTCCCCCGCCGGGCCCCACCAGGACTCCGTACGCCGGGTCTGGCCATTCGGGTCACGCCGGGCCCGTCCTCAAACCGGTCGGCCGCCGCACCCCGGGGCCCGTACACTGACGGCAGCGAGAGGCGTGGATGGGACGAGTAGCGTCGTACGCAGCCAGGAGCGACCCGGGGACGGTGGGAGCCCGGGGGCGAGCGCGTCGTGAAGATCACCCTGAGCCGCCGGAGGAAAGCTTTGGACAGTGGGCTCCGACCACTGGCGCAAGGCGAGTAGAACCGGCTTCGCACCCCAATGAGGGGGCCGCGGGCGCACGCCCGGGGCCAAGGAGGGTGGTACCGCGGGAGCCCGACGGGTTCTCGTCCCTCCGACGGAAGTGGAATACGTCCGCCGGAGGAAGCCGCACATGACATCGCCGCAGTACCGCCAGGTACCCGCCCAGGTCGACCTGCCCGCTCTGGAGCACGCAGTGCTCGACTTCTGGCGCGAGAGCAAGGTCTTCACCAAGAGCCTGGAGCAGTCCGAGGGCCGCCCCGAGTGGGTCTTCTACGAGGGCCCGCCGACCGCCAACGGAATGCCGGGCGCCCACCACATCGAGGCCCGCGTCTTCAAGGACGTCTTCCCGCGCTTCCGCACCATGCAGGGCTACCACGTCGGCCGCAAGGCCGGCTGGGACTGCCACGGTCTGCCGGTCGAGCTCGCGGTCGAGAAGGAGCTGGGCTTCAACGGCAAGAAGGACATCGAGGCGTACGGCATCGCCGAGTTCAACGCCAAGTGCCGGGAGTCGGTGACCCGGTACACCGACGCCTTCACCGAGCTCACGACCCGGATGGGCTACTGGGTCGACCTCGACGACGCGTACCGCACGATGGACCCCGAGTACGTCGAGTCGGTGTGGTGGTCGCTGAAGGAGATCTTCAACAAGGACCTGCTGGTCCAGGACCACCGCGTCGCCCCCTGGTGCCCGCGCTGCGGTACCGGCCTCTCGGACCACGAGCTGGCTCAGGGGTACGAGACGGTCGTCGACCCGTCGGTCTTCGTGCGCTTCCCGCTCACCTCCGGCCCGCTGGCCGGCGAGGCCGCCCTCCTGGTCTGGACGACGACCCCCTGGACCCTGGTCTCCAACACCGCCGTCGCCGTGCACCCCGAGGTGGACTACGTGGTCGCGACGAACGGCGAGGAGAAGCTCGTCGTCGCCCGGCCGCTCGTCGAGAAGGCGCTGGGCGAGGGCTGGGAGGTGACCGGACGGTCGTTCACCGGCCGCGAGATGGAGCGCTGGTCGTACGAGCGCCCGTTCGCGCTGGTCGAATTCCCGAGCGTCAGCGAGGGAAGCAACGGACACAGCCCGGCGCCCGCCCACTACGTCGTCAACGCCGAGTACGTGACGACCGAGGACGGTACGGGTCTGGTCCACCAGTCCCCCGCCTTCGGCGCCGACGACCTCCTGGTCTGCAAGGCGTACGGGCTGCCGGTGGTGAACCCGGTCCGCCCCGACGGCACCTTCGAGGAGGACCTGCCGCTGGTCGGCGGCGTCTTCTTCAAGAAGGCCGACGAGGCGCTCACCGCGGACCTCGCGGACCGCGGCCTGCTCTTCCGGCACGTCCCGTACGAGCACAGCTACCCGCACTGCTGGCGCTGCCACACCGCGCTGCTCTACTACGCGCAGCCGTCCTGGTACATCCGCACGACCGCGATCAAGGACCGCCTCCTGGAGGAGAACCAGAAGACCAACTGGTTCCCCGACTCGGTCAAGAACGGCCGCTACGGCGACTGGCTGAACAACAACATCGACTGGGCGCTGTCCCGCAACCGCTACTGGGGCACCCCGCTGCCGATCTGGCGCTGCGAGGACGACCACCTCACCTGCGTCGGTTCGCGCGCCGAGCTGAGCGAGCTGACCGGCAGCGACCTCTCCGCCCTCGATCCGCACCGGCCGTTCATCGACGAGATCACGTTCACCTGCTCGCACGAGAGCTGCCAACTGGAGGCGTACCGCGTCCCCGAGGTCATCGACGCCTGGTACGACTCGGGCTCGATGCCGTTCGCGCAGTGGGGCTACCCGCACAAGAACAAGGAGATCTTCGAGAGCCGTTACCCGGCGCAGTTCATCTCGGAGGCCATCGACCAGACGCGCGGGTGGTTCTACACGCTGATGGCGATCGGCACCCTGGTCTTCGACAAGTCGTCGTACGAGAACGTGGTCTGCCTGGGCCACATCCTCGCCGAGGACGGCCGCAAGATGTCCAAGCACCTGGGCAACACCCTCGAACCGGTCCCGCTGATGGACCAGCACGGCGCCGACGCCGTGCGCTGGTTCATGGCGGCCGGCGGCTCCCCGTGGGCGGCGCGGCGCGTCGGCCACGGCACGATCCAGGAGGTCGTCCGCAAGACGCTCCTGACGTACTGGAACACGGTCGCCTTCCAGGCGCTGTACGCCCGTACGTCGAACTGGGCGCCGTCCGCGGCCGATCCGGCCCCGGCCGACCGCACGGTCCTGGACCGCTGGCTGCTGAGCGAGCTGAACGCCCTGACCGACCAGGTCACCCAGGCGCTGGAGAACTACGACACCCAGCGCGCCGGCAAGCTGCTCTCGGGGTTCGTCGACGACCTGTCCAACTGGTACGTGCGCCGCTCCCGCCGCCGCTTCTGGCAGGGCGACAAGGCGGCGCTGCGCACCCTGCACGAGGTCATCGAGACGGTCACCCGGCTGATGGCCCCGATGACGCCGTTCATCACCGAGCGGGTCTGGCAGGACCTGATCGTGCCGGTCGCCCCGGACGCCCCGGAGTCGGTCCACCTCGCCGACTGGCCGAAGGCGGACCTGGCGGCGATCGATCCCGCGCTCTCGACGCAGATGGCGCTGGTGCGCCGGCTGGTCGAGCTGGGCCGGGCCACCCGCGCCGAGTCGGGCGTCAAGACCCGGCAGCCGCTGTCCCGGGCCCTGGTCGCGGCCTCGGGCTTCGAGAGCCTCTCCCCCGCGCTGCACGCCCAGATCACCGAGGAGCTGAACGTCTCCTCGGTGGCGTCCCTCTCCGAGGTCGGCGGTTCGCTGGTCGACACGACGGCGAAGGCGAACTTCCGGGCGCTGGGCAAGCGGTTCGGCAAGGGCGTCCAGGCGGTGGCCAAGGCCGTCGCGAACGCCGACGCCGCCGCGCTGTCGCTGGCCCTGCGCGAGGGCACGGCCTCGGTCGAGGTCGACGGCGAGACGGTGTCGCTGGCCCCGGACGAGGTCATCATCACGGAGACCCCGCGCGAGGGCTGGTCGGTCGCCTCCGACTCGGGCGCCACGGTCGCCCTGGACCTGGAGATCACCCCGGAGCTGCGGCGTGCGGGCCTGGCCCGTGACGCGATCCGTCTCATCCAGGAGGCCCGCAAGAACAGCGGCCTGGACGTGGCGGACCGGATCGCCGTCCGCTGGACGTCCACGTCGCCCGCGACGGCCGAGGCCCTGACCGAGCACGCGTCCCTGATCGCGGACGAGGTCCTGGCCCTGGACTACGCACAGGGCGAGGCGGACACGGCGTACGGCGAGCCGTTCGAGGACGAGAGCCTGTCCCTGACGTTCCGTCTCCGCAAGACGGAGCGGTAACCCACAGCGCCTGAGAGAGCCCGGCCGGAGCACCTCCGGCCGGGCTCTTCGCTGTTCCCCTTCCCGGACCTGGGTTTCACGCCCTCGCCCAGCAAAATCAAGCCCCTCCGGCGATTGAGGAGCGGGGGTCCGGGGGCAGAGCCCCCGGGAGCAGAGCCCCCGGGAGCCGCCGCCCACGGCAAAGGGCCGGGCCCCGGGGAAAACCCCGGGGCCCGGCCCTCAGCCTGCCGACGGCTACGCGCTCATCGCGCGACAGCCGCTCAGTTGTCGTCCTCGTCGATCAGGAACCCGCGCATCGGCGAAGGCGCCTGCTGCATCGGCTGCGGCGCCTGCGGCCGCACCGGTGCCATCGGCTGAGTCATCGCCGGGGACATCTGCTGCTGGCCACCGTACGAGGGCGCACCGCCCATGGACGGGTTGCCGCCCATCTGCGGGTTGCCGTGACCGCCGTGGTTGCCGCCCATGGCGTGACCCATGGCACCCGCGCCGGCCGGAGCCAGCGAGGGCGACGGCGGCAGCGAGGCGGTCGCCGGGGTCCGCGGCGGAGCGAGCGAGTCGTCCGCCTGGGTCTCCAGCTGACGCAGCTGGCTCTCCAGGTAGGACTTCAGACGCGTCCGGTACTCGCGCTCGAAGCCACGCAGGTCCTCGACCTTGCGCTCCAGCGTCGCGCGGGCCGACTCCAGGGAGCCCATCGCCACGCGGTGCTTCTCCTGCGCGTCCCGCTCCAGGGCGTCCGCCTTGGCACGTGCGTCGCGCTCCAGGCCCTCGGCACGGCTGCGCGCCTCGCCGACGATCTTGTTGGCCTCGGAACGGGCCTCCGCGATCGCCTGGTCGGCGGTCTGCTGCGCCAGGGAGAGGACACGGGCGGCGCTGTCGCCGCCGGGGCCCTGCTGCTGCATCTGCGGCGGCTGCTGTTGCTGCTGCTGCATCTGCTGCATCTGCTGCTGCTGGGGGTTGTGACCGCCCATGGGGCCGCCCATCGGGCCACCCATGGGACCGCCCTGCATCGGGCCGGGGCCGTGCGGGCCCTGCGGACCGGGGCCGTGCGGGCCCTGGGGCCCGTGACCGCTGGGACCGGCGGGCAGCTGCGGAGCGCCACCGGGCAGCTGGGGCGGACCCATCTGCGGGGGCTGCTGCTGCTGGACCGGCGGACCAGATATGGCGGCCGGCACCGGTGCGCCGGGCCGGTCCTGCTGCTCCGGCTTGCGCATGCCTTGCTGCTGCTGCTGGTTCTGCGCGGCGGCACGCGTGGCGGCGGCCAGCTTGGCGCGCAGGTCCTCGTTCTCA
Organism: Streptomyces sp. NPDC048671; assembly: GCF_055587045.1. Taxonomy (NCBI): domain Bacteria; kingdom Bacillati; phylum Actinomycetota; class Actinomycetes; order Kitasatosporales; family Streptomycetaceae; genus Streptomyces; species Streptomyces sp. NPDC048671. The sequence continues at coordinate 328,154 of NZ_JBVJHB010000001.1, forward strand.
CGGAGCAGGCGGGTCAGCTCGGATTCGACCTCGTCGAGGAAGGCATCAACCTCGTCCTCGTCATAGCCTTCTCGGAGGCGGACCGTCGTGAACTGCTTGTTCCGCACGTCCTCGGGGGTCAGCGGCATCTCTTCTTCACCTCTACGTAGTCGTCGGCAGTCGGCAAGACCGTATCGCTCACAACCTGATCACGACGCTGATCAGGATGGAAACGATGATCATCAGAACGAAGAAGGACAGGTCGAGTGCCACGCCCCCGAGACGCAGCGGCGGGATGAACCGCCGCAGGAGCTTGAGCGGTGGATCGGTGACCGTGTAGGTGGCCTCAAGAACGACCACCATCGGCTTGCCCGGCTGCCATGAACGTGCGAACTGGAAGACGTAGTCCATGACAAGCCGGAAGATCAGCACGATGAGGAAACACATCAACGCGATGTAGACAACACTTTGAGCGACGCCCATCCTCGCGCTTCCCTCTCCCCTGGCTCTCGTAGCTCCGGCCTCTCGGCCGGGTTGTTCCCGGTGTCGTGTTCTCAGCTCTGGTTGAAGAATCCGCCCTCTGCGATGCGGGCCTTGTCCTCCGCCGTGACATCGACGTTAGCAGGCGACAACAGAAAGACCTTCTGCGTCACTCGCTCAATGCTGCCATGAAGACCGAAGACGAGTCCTGCGGCAAAGTCGACAAGTCGCTTCGCGTCCGTGTCGTCCATCTCCGTGAGATTCATGATCACCGGAGTGCCCTCACGGAAGTGTTCCCCGATGGTACGGGCCTCGTTGTAGGTCCTGGGGTGCAGCGTGGTGATGCGGTAGGGCTCCCGCTCGGACACAACCTTGGGCATGATCACCGGTGCGTTCTTCTCCAAGTTCGAGCGTTCAGGTGTGATGGATGCCACGGGGGCGATTCGGGCGGGTCGCTCTCGCTCGGCCGGGATCTGAACCGGCTCCCGCTGTGCCGGAGGCTGCACCGCTCGTACCGGTTCGTCCCGTTCCCGCTCCACCTGATGCGCGGGCTGGTGCCGGCGCCGGTCCCGCTCGGGTTCCGGCTCGGGTTCGAATTCGTCGTCGGGGTCGAACCCCGGACCGTCGTACCCATCGTCCTCCACGAGGCCGAGGTAGACCGCCATCTTGCGCATCGCGCCGGCCATGCTCTGAGTCCTCCGCTCTGTGGTGGATCGGCATCTGTCACCAAGTGCCCGCGATCCACTGTGGCCTACCCGCCGTGGGCGGTAATGACCATATTTTCTGCTGTGGTCCGACTTGCTTGGCGACGTTACCCGAGCCCGGGTCGGACTCCGAGTACCGCAGTACCGACGCGCACATGTGTCGCTCCGGCCGCAACCGCGTCCTCAAGGTCCGTACTCATCCCTGCGGAGACCATGTTCGCAGCCGGATGGTTCCCGCGCAGCCGGGATGAGATTTCCATCAGCCGGTCGAACGCCGCCCGTTGTCTGCCGGCGAACGGCCCGGCGAGCGGCGCGACGGTCATCAGGCCGGTCAGCCGCAGTCCCGGGGCGGATTCGACCGCGGCGGCCAACTCCTCGATCCCGTCGGGTGCGACGCCGCCCCGCTCCCCCCGTTCACCGCTCTCCGCGTCGAGCGCGACCTGGATGAGACACCCGAGTTCACGCCCGTCACGGCCGTCACGCGCAGCCGCCGCGGAGAGTGCCGTCACCAGTTTGGCGCGGTCCACCGACTGCACGACATCGGCATAACTCACCACAGAACGAACCTTATTCGTCTGCAATTGACCGACAAAGTGCCATGTGAGGGACAGATCAGCACATGCGGCGGCCTTGGGGGCCGCGTCCTGGTCGCGATTCTCCGCGACATGGCGCACGCCGAGTTCGTACAGAATCCGCACATCGCTCGCGGGGTAGGTCTTGGTGACCACGATGAGGGTCACCTCTTCCCGCTTGCGGCCGGCGGCGGCGCAGGCGGAAGCGATGCGTTCCTCCACCTGTGCGAGATTTGCTGTGAGTTGCGTCTTACGGTCCGTCATGCCCTATCAGTCCAACCAGACATATCCGGCGAGCCGCCCCGTGGTGCGGTCGCGTCGGTACGAGAAATGGTCGCCCGATTCGAGAGTGCAGACGGGCGACATGTGCCGGTCGGTGACTCCGAGGGCTTCGAGCTGGGCATGGACTCCGGCCGTGACATCCACGGCCGGGGTCCCCCAGCTGGTCTCCGACCAGGAGGCGGGGACGCTCGCGGCGACCTCGTCCCGCATGGCGGCCGGGACCTCGTAACACCGTCCGCAGACGGCCGGCCCGGTGCGGGCGATGATCCGCGCGGGGTCCGCGCCGAGCCGGACCATGGCCCCGATCGCGGCGGGCACGACTCCGGCGACCAGACCTGGACGCCCCGCGTGTGCCGCCGCGACGATCCCGGCGACCGGGTCGGCGAGGAGTACGGGGGTGCAGTCAGCGGTGAGGACGGCGAGCGGGAGTCCGCGCCGCACGGTCACCACCGCGTCCACGGCGGGAATCTCGGGGGCGCCGCCCCACGGTCCGTCGACCACGGCGACGTCCCGGCCGTGGACCTGGTTCATCCAGACGACCCGTGCCGGGTCGAGACCGAGGCCGCGGGCGGCGCGCTCGCGGTTGGCGAGAACGGCGGCGGGGTCGTCTCCGACCGCGCCGCCGAGGTTGAGCTCCGCATACGGGGCGGCGCTCACTCCGCCCCACCTGTCGGTGAAGGAGAAGTGGGCGCCGCCCCCCGAAGAAACAGAATCCTGCGAGTTCACTGCGTGTTGCGGACCTATCACTTCAAGAAGTCCGGAACATCCAGCTCTTCCGCCTGGGAGTCCTGGTAGGGACGGGCCGGCGGGACGTGCGGCGGAGCGACCGGCGGAAGGTGGCTCTCATGGGCCACCGGCACCGGATCGTTCTGGACCGGGCTCTCCTCGCGCGGGGGCACGGAGCCCAGTCCGCTCGTCTGGCGCACGGGCTCGGCGGCCCGGACCGGCGGAGCCGACTCCTCACGCTTGGAGGAGTTCGCGCCCAGGACGTTCTCGCGACGGGTCGGCGGCTGTCCGCCGTCGAAGCCCGCGGCGATCACGGTGACCCGCACCTCGTCACCCAGTGCGTCGTCGATGACCGCACCGAAGATGATGTTCGCCTCGGGGTGCGCCGCCTCGCTCACCAGCTGGGCGGCCTCGTTGATCTCGAAGAGACCGAGGTCGCTGCCGCCGGAGATGGAGAGCAGGACACCACGGGCGCCGTCGATGGACGCCTCCAGGAGCGGCGAGGAGATCGCCATCTCGGCCGCTGCCACCGCACGGTCGTCGCCGCGCGCCGAGCCGATGCCCATGAGCGCCGATCCGGCCTCGGACATGACCGACTTGACGTCGGCGAAGTCGAGGTTGATCAGGCCCGGGGTGGTGATGAGGTCGGTGATGCCCTGGACACCCGAGAGCAGTACCTGGTCGGCCGACTTGAACGCGTCGAGCACGCTGACCTGGCGGTCCGAGATGGACAGCAGTCGGTCGTTGGGAATGACGATGAGGGTGTCGACCTCTTCGCGGAGTTCGGCGATGCCGTCCTCCGCCTGGTTTGCGCGACGCCTGCCCTCGAAGGTGAACGGGCGGGTGACCACGCCGATCGTCAGGGCGCCGAGCGAGCGCGCGATATTGGCGACGACGGGGGCGCCACCGGTGCCGGTGCCGCCGCCTTCGCCTGCGGTGACGAAGACCATGTCGGCCCCCTTGAGGACCTCCTCGATCTCTTCACGGTGGTCCTCTGCCGCCTTGCGACCGACGGCCGGGTTCGCCCCGGCGCCGAGGCCACGGGTGAGTTCACGGCCGACGTCGAGCTTGACGTCGGCGTCGCTCATCAACAGGGCTTGCGCATCAGTGTTGATCGCGATGAACTCGACGCCCTTGAGACCGACCTCGATCATTCGGTTGATGGCATTGACACCACCGCCGCCGACACCGATGACCTTGATGACTGCGAGGTAGTTCTGCGGTGCTGCCACGTCGAAGGCCTCTCGCCTCGAGTTACGTGTCGTCGCTTGGCGGTAGTCCCGCCGCGACGACGGATGCCGATTGGGACGGTCCGAACGCCGACCCAAACCCTAACGTTGAAGTTTAGGGTTACCAGTGTGTCTGCTTCATGGACTCTTCCGAACAGGACACTAAGTCGACAAGTGGCGCACGTTCAACGAACACGCCGAACCTCCCGTTTTTCTTTTCACCCTATGTGATCACCCGTAGCGCTGACCAACCAGGGTGCTGGCCAGGCGGAATGCGCGTCAACTGCCCGATACCGCAGGAGCGGTGGGTGCACTCACGTCGAAGTGTCCTGCTTTGGGAGCGGCTTTCATGAGCGCGGTGAGGACTTTCGCCTTCACCGCACCTTCTTCACCACTCCCCCAGATCACCTCACGGTCCCGAGTGAGTTCCAGGGAAACCGAATCGTACGAGGTGACCCGCACGACCTTGGTGTCCCTGGCGACGCCGTCCGGGAGGCCGCCCGCGACCCGGACCGCTTCCCGCACCAGCCGGTCGTTGCCGAAACGGTGCAGACTCGCGGACTGACCAGCGGTCAATTCCAGCAGAGGTACGCGCCGGGGCGCCTTGTCCACCGTGGCGAAGCGCACGCCCTTGGCGTCCACTTCAATGAACTTTGCGCCCTTTTTCACCAACAGAACCGGCTTTCGTTCGGTCACCTTAAGTCCGATGCCGTGCGGCCATGACCGTACGACATCCACCGAGTCGATACGAGGCAACTTCTGGCGCAACCGGTCCGCGATGGAATCCGTGTCCACGGAAATCAGCGGAGCACCCATCGGCACCGCCGCGGCGGCCTCCACGTCGGCCGGCGACAGCACGTCGACCCCGGTGATCCGGACCTGTTCGGTCCGGAGCCAGGACGAGCCGTAGAGCGCCCAGACGACGCCGGAGCCGAGCAGCAGCACCGCCGCGGCGATCACGATCAGCAGGCTCCGCCGGGACATCCGGCGCCCCCGGGCGTCCGGGCGCGGCGGCCGGTCCTGGGTGTCCTCCTGCTTCCCTGCACCGCGCTGGGCGGTCGTCGGTCCGGCCACGCTCGCTCCTTACGCCGGGTCCGGGGGCGCCGCCCCCGGACCCGTCCGCCTCACGCGCCTCGGCGTGCGGCAATCGCCTCGTACACCATGCCGACCAGCAGGTCGTCGGCGTCCCGGCGGCCGAACTCGGCGGCAGCGCGGGACATTTCATACAGTCGGTGCGGATCCGACAGCACCGGAAGGACGTTGCCCTGGACCCACTCGGGGGTGAGTGCCGCGTCGTCCACCAGCAGACCGCCGCCGGCGTTGACCACCGGCTGGGCGTTGAGCCGCTGTTCGCCGTTGCCGATCGGCAGCGGGACGTAGGCGGCGGGAAGCCCGACGGCGGAGAGTTCGGCGACGGTCATCGCGCCCGCGCGGCAGAGCATCATGTCGGCCGCGGCGTACGCGAGGTCCATCCGGTCCACGTACGGTACCGGGATATAGGGCGGCATACCGGGCATGTTGTCCACACGCGGCATTTCGTTCTTCGGACCGACCACATGCAGGATCTGGATGCCGGAGCGCTGCATCAGCGGGGCGACCCGCTGGACCACCTCATTGAGGTGCCGGGCGCCCTGCGAGCCGCCGGAGACCAGCAGCGTCGGCAGGTTGGGGTCGAGCCCGAAGGCGGCACGCGCCTCCGGGCGGACCCGGGCCCGGTCCAGGGTGGCGATGGTGCGGCGCAGCGGGATACCGATGTAGCGGGCACCGCGCAGCTTGCTGTCGGGGGTGGAGACGGCGACCCCGTGCGCGTACCGCGAACCGATCTTGTTGGCCAGGCCCGGCCGGGCGTTGGCCTCGTGCACCACGATCGGGACCCCGGCGCGTTTGGCGGCGAGGTAGCCGGGCAGCGCCACGTAGCCGCCGAACCCGACCACGCAGTCCGCCCTGGTGCGTTCCAGGATCTGCTCGGCGGCCTTGATGGTGCCGCGCAGCCGCCCCGGGACGGTGATGAGTTCGGGGGTGGGCTTGCGCGGCAGCGGCACGGCCGGGATCAGGGCGAGTTCGTACCCCCGCTCGGGTACCAGTTTTGTCTCAAGTCCGCGCTCCGTGCCGAGAGCGGTGATTCCCACGCTCGGGTCCTGCCTGCGCAGGGCGTCCGCGAGGGCAAGCGCGGGCTCGATGTGGCCGGCGGTCCCCCCACCGGCGAGTACGACATGCACCGAAATTCACCGCTCTCCGGACGGACGCTTCTTGATGCGCCGTCTCATCGTCTTCCATCTCACCCCGGGCCTCCGCATGGCCAGGGCCGCCTTCGCGGCGGGATCCGCTCGCGCGAACGCGATCAGCAGCCCGACAGCGAACATGGTCGGCAGCAGGGCCGACCCTCCGTAGGAGAACAGCGGGAGCGGGACACCGGCGATCGGAAGGAGACCGAGCACCGCACCGATGTTGATCACGGCCTGAGCCGTGATCCAGGTGGTCACACCTCCCGCGGCGTACCTCACGAAGGGGTCCTCCGTGCGTCCGGCCACGCGGATACCCGCATAGCCTAGAGCCGCGAAGAGGGCGAGTACCGACAGCGTCCCCGCCAACCCCAGTTCCTCCCCCGTGATGGCGAAGATGAAGTCGGTGTGCGGCTCGGGGAGTTGACCCCATTTTTCCACACTCGCACCGAGCCCGGAACCGAACCAGCCGCCGGACGCCAGAGCGTAGATACCGTGTACGGCCTGCCAGCACGAGCCGCCCGGTCCGGGTTCGCTGGCGCCCATGCAGTCGAGCCTGGCCATCCGGTTCGGGCTGGTCTTGATCAGTACGAAGCCGATCAGGCCGGCGACGGCGAGTACTCCGGCGAACAGCCGGGTGGGAGCCCCGGCCAGCCAGAGCAGCCCGAACAGGATCGCCGTGAGAATGATCGCAGTGCCCATGTCACCGCCGAGCATGATCAGCCCGAGCACCATGAAGGCGACCGGGACGAGCGGCACGAGCATGTGCTTCCACTGGTTCAGCAGCCGCTTGTCCTGTTTGCGGGCGAGCAGGTCGGCCCCCCACAGGACGAGGGCGAGCTTGCCGAACTCGCTGGGCTGGAGCTGGAAGGGGCCGCCCAGGTAGAGCCAGTTCCGGTTGCCGTTGACCGACATCCCTATCCCCGGCACCTGGACCAGCACCATCAGGAAGACGGCGCCCATCAGCAGCGGGTAGGACAGCGCGCGGTGCAGTTTCACCGGCATCCGGGCGGCGACCGCCATCAGCCCGGCCCCGATGACGGCGGCCAGGAACTGCTTGCGGAAGAAGTAGGTGCCCGGTTTGTCGAGTTCCAGCGCCTTGATCATCGAGGCGGAGTAGACCATGACGAGCCCGAGCACGGTGATGAGCAGCCCGGCACCCAGGATCAGGTAGTACGCGGTCAGCGGGCGGTCCCAGGCCCGGCGTGCCTGCTCGTGGAACCGCCGCACACCGCCGCCGCGCGGGGTGCGGGGGCCGCCCGTGCTCCTGGAGCGGGCCGCGGGGGGCCGCCGGGAGCCGGGAGCCGAGCGGACGCGCAGGGCGAGTCCGTCCGGCAGCGGGGCGCCCCCGGCCGCGAGGAGGGGCGGATGGAGCGCCCGGCTGATCGCCGTGGTCGCCCGTGAGCGCTCCCTGCCGCGTGCGGCAGAGCTCTCTTCGGCCGGCATGGTCCTGTCCCCTCCACTGCTCGTGCCCGGGGCTTCGGTGCCGAGGGCCCGCGCCCGCGGCACAGCCGTACGTACCCGGTTGCTCCGGGACGGTACGGCGCGGAGGCCGGGCCCGTCAGGCGCTCTCGGCGACGAGTGCGCGGACGGCGTCCGCGAAGGCCTCGCCCCGCTTGTTGTAATTGACGAACATGTCCATCGAGGCGCAGGCCGGGGCCATCAGTACGGTGTCTCCCGGCCGGGCGAGCCGTGCCGCCTCGCGGACCGCCTCGGACATCGCCCCAGTGTCGGTCCGGTCGAGGTCGACCACCGGGACCTCGGGCGCGTGTCGCGCGAGGGCTTCGCGGATCAGGGCGCGGTCGGCGCCCATCAGTACGACGCCCCGCAGGCGCTTCGCGCACCCGGTCACCAGCTCGTCGAAGGTGGCGCCCTTGGCCAGGCCCCCGGCGATCCAGACGATCGGGTCGTAGGACGCGAGGGAGGCCTCGGCGGCGTGGGTGTTGGTGGCCTTGGAGTCGTCGATGTACGTGACCCCGCCGGCCTCCGCGACATGCTCGATGCGGTGCGGGTCCGGGCGGAAGGCCCGCAGCCCGTCACGTACGGCGGCGGGTGCGACACCGTAGGCGCGGGCCAGCGCCGCGGCCGCCAGCGCGTTGGCGATGTTGTGCGGGACGGGCGGGTTCACGTCCCCGACCTCGGCGAGCTCCTGGGCCTGCTTCTGCCGGTCCGTCACGAAGGCGCGGTCGACGAGGATGCCGTCGACGACCCCGAGCTGGGAGGGGCCGGGAGTGCCGAGGGTGAAGCCGATCGCCCGGCAGCCCTCCTCGACGTCCGCGCCGCGCACCAGTTCCTCGGTGGCGGGGTCGGCGACGTTGTAGACGCAGGCGACGCCGTTGCCCTCGTAGATCCGGCCCTTGTCGGCGACGTACGCCTCCATGGAGCCGTGCCAGTCGAGGTGGTCGGGGGCCAGGTTGAGGACGGCCGCGGAGTGGGCGCGCAACGAGGGCGACCAGTGCAACTGGTAGCTGGAGAGCTCGACGGCGAGTACGTCGTACTCCTGCTCGCCGAGGACGGCGTCCAGGAGCGAGACGCCGATGTTGCCGACGGCCGCGGTGCGCAGACCGGCCGCCTCCAGGATCGAGGCGAGCATCCGTACGGTCGTGGTCTTGCCGTTGGTGCCGGTGACCGCGAGCCAGGGTGCCGGCTCGCGGCCGTCCCGGCCGCGCAGCCGCCAGGCGAGTTCGACGTCGCCCCAGACCGGGACGCCCGCCTCGGCGGCCGCGGCGAACAGCGGCTTGTCGGGCTTCCAGCCCGGGGTGGTGACGATGAGCTCGGTGGACTCGGGCAGGGTGGCCCCGTCGCCGAGGCGCACGGTGATGCCCTGCGCCTCCAGCTGGGCGGCCTGGGTGCGGGAGCGCTCGTCGTCCCCGTCGTTGACGACGGTGACGACGGCGCCGAGGCCGCGCAGCGCCCGGGCCGCCGGGATCCCGGAGACCCCGAGTCCGGCGACCGCGACGTGCTTGCCCTGCCAGTCCGCGTTGCTCACTTCTTGGCTGCCCATCCTGCGTAGAAGAGGCCGAGACCGACGATCACGCACATGCCCTGGATGATCCAGAAGCGGACCACGACAAGGACTTCGGACCACCCCTTGAGTTCGAAGTGGTGCTGGAGCGGCGCCATCCGGAACACCCGCTTGCCGGTCATCTTGAACGAGCCGACCTGGATGACGACGGACATCGTGATCATCACGAAGAGGCCGCCGAGCACCGCCATCAGGAACTCGGTGCGGGAGCAGATCGCCAGGCCGGCGAGCGCGCCGCCGAGGGCGAGCGAACCGGTGTCACCCATGAAGATCTTGGCGGGCGAGGTGTTCCACCACAGGAAGCCGAAGCAGGAGCCCATCAGTGCGGAGGCCACGACCGCGAGGTCGAGTGGATCTCGTACTTCGAAACAGGCGCTCGGGTTGGTGAGGGTGGCCGCGTTGGCGCAGGACTCCTGGAACTGCCAGAGCCCGATGAAGGTGTACGCGCCGAAGACCATCACCGACGCGCCGGTGGCGAGGCCGTCCAGACCGTCCGTCAGGTTCACGCCGTTGGACATGGCGAGAATCATGAAGAGCGCCCAGACCACGAACAGCACCGGGCCGATCGACCAGCCGAAGTCCTCGACGAACGAGAGCTTGGTGGAGGCGGGGGTGTTGCCGCGGGCGTCGGCGAACTGGAGCGAGAGCACCGCGAAGGCGATGCCGACGATCAGCTGACCGGCCATCTTCGCCTTGGCCCGCAGGCCGAGCGAGCGCTGCTTGACGATCTTGATGTAGTCGTCGAGGAACCCGACGAGGCCCATGCCGGTCATCAGGAAGAGGACCAGCACACCGGAGAAGCGCATGTCCTCGCCGGTGATCACCTTCGCCAGGACGTACGCGATGATCGTCGCCAGGATGAAGGCGATGCCGCCCATGGTGGGCGTGCCCTTCTTCGATCCGTGGCTGCGCGGGCCGTCGTCCCGGATGAACTGCCCGTATCCCTTGCGGGCCAGCAGCTTGATCAGCAGCGGGGTACCGACCAGGGTCAGGAAGAGCCCGATGGCCCCCGCGAAGAGGATCTGCCTCATCGGCCGGCGACCTCGCCCTCGGTCGCGTTATCCAGCAGTGCCATGGCAACCTGCTCCAGGCCGACCGACCGGGACGCCTTCACCAGCACGACGTCTCCCGGGCGCAGTTCACTGCGCAACAGGTCGACGGCAGCCTGTGCGTCGGACACATGCACCGACTCCTCACCCCACGAACCCTCGTTGTATGCGCCCAGTTGCAGCCAGGAGGCTTCTCTGCCCCCGACCGCGACGAGCTTGCTGACGTTGAGCCGGACGGCGAGCCGTCCGACCGCGTCGTGCTCGGTGAGCGAGGCGTCGCCGAGCTCGGCCATCTGGCCGAGCACCGCCCACGTACGACGCCCCTTCCCCATGGCGGCCAGCGCGCGCAGCGCGGCTCTCATGGATTCGGGGTTGGCGTTGTAGGCGTCATTGACGAACGTCACGCCGTCCGGACGCTCGGTGACCTCCATGCGCCAGCGGGAGAGGGTGCCCGCCTCGGAGAGCGCCTCGGCGATCTCGTCTGCGGACAGGCCCAACTCATGGGCGACGGCGGCCGCGGCGAGCGCGTTCGACACGTGGTGCTCACCGTACAGGCGCATGGTCACATCGCTGCACCCGGTGGGTGTGTGGAGGCGGAACGCGGGGCGGCCGTCGTCGGTGAGCCGCACGTTCTCTCCCCGTACGTCCGCATCCGCGGCTTCGCCGAAGAGCAGGACGCGGGCCTTGGTGCGGGAGGTCATGGCGCGTACGAGCGGGTCGTCGGCGTTGAGGACGGCGAGGCCGTCCTCGGGCAGCGACTCGACCATCTCGCCCTTGGCCTGGGCGATCTGCTCGCGGCCGCCGAACTCGCCGATGTGGGCGGTGCCGACGTTCAGGACGAGGCCGATCCGGGGCGGGACCAGGCCGGTGAGGTAACAGATGTCCCCGATGTAGCGGGCACCCATTTCGAGGACCAGGTGCCGGGTCTCCTCGGTGGCGCGCAGCGCGGTGAGCGGCAGCCCGATCTCGTTGTTGAGGTTGCCCAGCGGGTAGACGGTGGGGCCCTTGCGCTCCAGGAGCTGGGCGATCAGGTCCTTGGTGGAGGTCTTGCCGGCGGATCCGGTGAGGGCGACCACGGTGGTGCCGAGGCGCCCTGTGACGGCGCGGGCGAGCGCGCCGAGCGCCGCCACCACGTCGTCCACGACGATCGCGGGAACGCCGACGGGGCGGGCGGCCAGGACGACTGCCGCGCCCGCCTCGACCGCGCGCTGCGCGTAGTCGTGGCCGTCGACCCGTTCACCGGCGAAGGCGACGAAGAGGCTTCCTTGCTTCACCGCCCGGGAGTCGATGACGACTGGCCCGCTGACGGTTGCTGCCGGATCCGGTATGTCGTACGACTGCCCGCCGACGATTTCGGCGATCTCGGCGAGGGAGAGGGCGATCACTTGGTCATCCCTGACTGTTGTTCTCGTGGGTGGAGGCACGGTGGACGGCGCTCTCGTGTCCCAGGGACCGCTCGATGGCCTCGCGCAGGACCACCCGGTCGTCGAAGGGGCGCACCACTCCGTGGATGTCCTGGCCCTGCTCGTGGCCCTTGCCCGCGACGATCACGGTGTCGCCGGGCCCGGCCCGGCCGACCGCGGCGGCGATGGCGGCGGCCCGGTCGGCGTCGACCAGGACGTCACCGCGTTCGTGCACGGGCACCTCGGCGGCGCCCGCGAGCATGGCGGCGAGGATGCCCAGGGGGTCCTCGGAGCGGGGGTTGTCGGAGGTCAGTACGGCGGTGTCGGAGAGCCGGGCCGCGGCTGCGCCCATCGGGCCGCGCTTGGTGGTGTCGCGGTCGCCGCCGCAGCCGAGGACGATGTGCAGCTTGCCCTCGGTGACCTTCCGCAGGGAGCGGAGGACCGATTCGACGGCGTCGGTCTTGTGCGCGTAGTCGACGAGTGCGAGATACGGCTGTCCGGCGTCGACCCGCTCCAGCCGGCCGGGCACCCCGGGCACGACGGCGACGCCGTCGGCCGCGATCTGCGGGTCGATGCCCGCGACCGCGAGGGTGACGATCGCGGCCAGGGTGTTGGCTACGTTGAACGGTCCGGGCAGCGGGGCCCTGGCGGTGGCCCGTTCGTCCTTGGGGCCGACGACGGTGAAGGTGGAGCCGCGCTGGCCGACCTCGACGTCCTCGGCCCGCCAGTCGGCGTCCGGGTGGCCCTCGGCGGAGAAGGTGGTGACCGGGACGGAGGCCTCGGTGATCAGCCTGCGTCCGTACGCGTCGTCGAAGTTGACGACGCCCTGCCTGCTGCGCTGCGGGGTGAACAGCCGCGCCTTGGCCTGGAAGTAGTCCTCCATGCCGGAGTGGAACTCCATGTGCTCGGGGCTGAGGTTGTTGAAGACGGATACGTCGAAGACGCAGCCGTCGACCCGGCCGAGCACCAGGGCGTGGCTGGAGACCTCCATGGTCACCGCGTCGGCACCGCGTTCGCGCATGACGGCGAGCAGGGCCTGCAGATCGGTGGCCTCGGGGGTGGTCCGCTCGGACTTGATGCGCTCGTCGCCGATCCGCATCTCCACGGTGCCGATCAGACCGGTGCTGCGTCCGGCGCCGCGGAAGCCGCCCTCGATGAGGTAGGCGGTGGTGGTCTTGCCGGAGGTTCCGGTGATGCCGATCTGGAGCAGGTCGGTACCCGGGTGTCCGTAGATCTCGGCGGCGAGTTCCCCCATCCGGCCGCGCGGGTCCTCGGTGACGAGCACCGGGAGTCCGGTGGCGGCGGCGCGTTCGGCGCCCGCCGGGTCGGTGAGGATGGCGGCCGCGCCGAGGCCGGCCGCCTGGGCGGTGAAGTCGGCGCCGTGGAGGCGGGCACCCGGCAGGGCCGCGTACACGTCTCCGGGGCGTACGGCCCGTGAGTCATGGGTGATGCCGGTGACTTCGCCGGTGCCGGGCGGTTCGACTCCCAGCCTGGCTGCCAGTGTCACCATGGAGGTCGGCCGCAGCCGATCCGGGCGGGGCGCTCCCGGGTAGTTCACAGGGGCGTCCTTCTGGGTGTTTCGGGACTGTTCAGCGGGCACGGCGGTGAGCGTACCGGGAGCACCCGGCCTCTCGCGAAGCGAGGGGGCGGGGTCGCGGTGGTTCCCGTTCCGGTTCCCGGGATCAGGGGTGATGGTTGTCACTGGAGGGTCTCCCCGAGTTCACTCGCCGGGTTTGAAGGACACCGGCAGCCTGGCCGGCTCACTGCCGGACGGTGCGGTCTGAAGCGTCTTGAGCGCGAATTCCATGACCTGCTTGTAGATGGGTCCGCAGATCTGGCCGCCGAAATAGCCGCCCTTGGTGGGGTTCTGGATCGCACAGTAGACGGTGATCTGGGGGTCGTCGGCGGGGGCGAAGCCGGCGAAGGAGGCGGTGTAGCCGTGGTAGCCGCCGCGTACCGGGTCGACCCGGTTGGCCGTACCGGTCTTGCCCGCGACCCGGTAGCCGGGGATCTTGGCCTGCGTTCCGGTGCCCTCCTGGTCGCCGACCACCGACTCCAGCATGCTCGCGAGTGTCCTGGCGGTCTTCTCGCTGACCACCCGGGTCTGCTCGGGGGCGTCGGTGGCGGTGAAGCGGCCGTCGGCGCCCTTGGTGCCGCGGACGAGGGTCGGTGCGATCCGGACCCCGCCGTTGGCGATCGTGGAGTAGATCGAGGCGGCCTGTACGGCGTTGAGCGAGAGGCCCTGGCCGAACGGGATCGTGTACTGCTGCGAGGTCGACCAGTCCTGCGGCTTGGCGAGGATGCCGGGGGTCTCGCCCGGATATCCGAGCCCGGTCGGTGAGCCGATGCCGAATTTGCGCAGGTAGGAGTAGAGCGTCTTGTTGGCCTGGGCCTGGGTCTTGCCGAGCTGTCCGGCGGCCATGATGGTTCCGATGTTGCTGGACTTGGCCAGTACACCGTTGAGCGTCAGGTACCAGGTGGGGTGGTCGATGTCGTCCTTGAAGCTCCGGTCGCCGCGGTGCAGCCGGTTCGGGACGGTGACGTGGGTGCCGGGCGTGGCGACCCCTTCCTCCAGCACCGCGGCCATGGACATGACCTTGCTGGTGGAGCCGGGCTCGTACACGTCCTGGAGCGCGGCGTTGCCCAGCGACGCCGCGTCGGCCTGCGAGAGGTCGTTGGGGTCGAAGCCGGGGGCGTTGGCCATGGCGAGCACCTCACCCGTCCGGGTGTTCTGGACGACGACGTAGCCGCGGTCGGCCTTGGACTTCGTCACCTGTTCGGAGATGGCCTTCTGGGCCGCCCACTGGATGTCGCGGTCGATCGTCAGCTCGATGTCGGAGCCCGCGACGGCCGGGACCTCCTTGGTGCCCGCGGTGGGCACCCGGCGGCCGCCCGACTGGGCGTACTTGATCGTGCCGTCCTCGCCCGCCAGCTCCTTGTCCAGCTGCGATTCCAGGCCGCCCGCGCCCTCGCCCTCGGCGTTGACATAACCCAGTATCCCGGCGGCGAGCCCGCCGTTGGGATAGACCCGCTTGGTGGTCGCCTCCTGGAAGACACCGGCCAGCACATTGGCTCCGGGGCCGCCGGCCGCCTTGTCCTTCGCGGCCTTCTCGGCGAAGACCGACTTGAGGTCCTTGATCTGCTTCCAGACCTGCGGTGTCTGCCGGCGGGCCAGCACCGCGTACCGGCTCTTCGGCTTCGCCAGCTTCTTCGTCAGCTCGGCCGCGTCGGCGCCGAGGATGGGCGCGAGCAGGGCCGCCGCCTGCTGGGGGGCGTCCGGGGCGTTGCTGTCGGCCGGTGTGAACATCTTGGGGTCGGCGGTGATGTCGTACGCGTCGACGCTGGTGGCCAGCGCGATGCCGCTGCGGTCGGTGATCTCGCCGCGCTCGGCGGCGACGGTGTAGCTGAGGTAGCGGTTCTCGTCGGCCTTGGCCGCGTACGCGTTGGCGTCGACGGCCTGGACCTGGAGGAGCCGGACGACGAACGCGATCATGACGAGTGTCAGGGCGAGGCTGACCAGCCGCAGCCTGGGGCGCGGGCTGCCGAGCCGCAGCGGGCGGCCGGAGCGGCCGCGCGGCACCGGCCCGCGCGCGGCGGACGAGGACCGCCGCCGCGCGTCGGGGCGGGGGCGGCCGGAGCGGGGCGCGGCCTTACGGGGGCGCGCCGGGCCGGGGACCCGGCGGCGCGGTGGTTCCTTGGAAGGCACTGCGTCACCTGCCGGGGCTCGTGGAGGGCTGGTCTGCCGGGGTACTGGGGGTCGCCGGTCCGTTCGGCCCGGCCGCGTCGGCGGCGGGCCCGGCCGCGGACGTACCCGGTTGGGCGGCGGGGGCGCCGGCGGTGCTGCCGGTCGTGCCGCCCGAGGGGGTGGCGCCGGGCGGGCCGGAGGGCGTCGCCTGGCTCGTGGTGGGCTGCGGCGGCGCGGTGGTCTTCTGCGGCGGTGTGGGGGTCGGCTCGGCGGTGGCGGTCGAGGGCACACCCCGGACCGTGCCGTCGGGGCTCAGGAAGACGGGGCTGCCGCCGGGGACCATGCCCAGTTCCCGGGCGCGCCGGGCCAGCGCGTCGGGCTCGGCGGAGCTGTCGACGTCACGCTGGAGCGCCTGCTGCTCATCGGTGAGGTCGGTGGTCCGCTTCTTCAGCTCACTCAGCCGGAACGATCCTTCGTTGAGCGCGGAGTTCAGCAGCAGCAGGGTGATCAGGCCGCCGCCCAGGAGCAGGACGACCAGCAGGACGAAGGGGGCACGGGCCGCGTTGCTCGGCCCGGCCGGCATCAGCCGGGTGAGCCGTGCGGCACGCCCTTTCAACTGCCCTGCCGCCTTGCTCACCGCACCGCCCCGTCCCTCGGCCGCGTCCGCACGCCGGGGCTCCGGGGGCTCATCGCTCCTCCGCCCGGATCCGCTGGGCGCCGCGCAGCCGGGCGGGGGCGGCCCGCCGGTTCTCGGCGACCTCCTCCTCGGTGGGCAGCTCCGCACCCCGGGTCAGCAGCTTCAGCCGGGGCTGGTAGCGCTCGGGGACGACCGGCAGCCCGGCCGGAGCGGTGTTGGCGGCGCCCGCCGCCAACACCTGCTTGACCAGCCGGTCCTCCAGCGAGTGGTACGAGAGGACGGCGATGCGGCCGCCGACGGCGAGGCTGCGCACAGCGGCCGGGATCGCCCGCTCCAGCACGGTGAGCTCACCGTTGACCTCGATGCGCAGCGCCTGGAAGGTGCGTTTGGCGGGGTTACCGCCGGTGCGCTTGGCGGCCTGCGGCAGCGAGTCACGGATCAGCTCGACGAGCCTGGCGCTGTTACTGAAAGGTTCCTTCTCGCGCTCGCGGACGACGGCGGAGACGATCCGCTTGGCCTGCTTCTCCTCGCCGTACGCCCGCAGGATCCGGACCAGTTCGCCGGGCGGATAGGTGTTGAGCACCTCGGCCGCGCCGATGCCGGTCGTCTGGTCCATGCGCATGTCGAGCGGGGCGTCCTGGGCGTACGCGAATCCGCGGTCGGCCTCGTCCAGTTGCATGGAGGAGACGCCGAGGTCGAACAGGATCCCCTGGACCTTGGGGACGCCGAGCCGGTCGAGCACCTCGGGCAGTTCGTCGTAGACGGCGTGCACCAGTTCGGCGCGGTCGCCGTAGGGGGCGAGGCGCTCGCCCGAGAGGCGCAGCGCCTCCTTGTCCCGGTCCAGCGCGATCAGCCGGGCGGTGGGGAAGGCGGCGAGCAGTGCCTCGCTGTGTCCGCCGAGGCCCAGCGTGCAGTCGACGACCACGGGCGGCTGCGGTCCCGGTGCCTCAAGAGCCGGGGCCAACAGGTCCAGGCACCGCTGGAGCATCACCGGGACGTGTCGGGTCTGGCTCATGCGCCCTCTCAGGCTCAGGTCCCGGGTGGCTGTACGTACGGCCTGGTCCCCGCCCGCTCGCGAAGGGGAGGTCCGCCGGCGCCGGGGAAGGGGCGTCAGCCGACCGGCGAGCGGGAGAGGGCCGGGCCGTACGTACGCCGCGCACACGGGGAAACTTCGGAATGTGCAGGGTGTCGGTAACTTCCCGTCACTTTAGACCGACCGGCAGTCGGTCTTGTTCCACCCTGCCATTCGATCCATTCCCGATCAATCAACCCGGCAGCGCGTCGGCCCCTCCCTTTGTTCACCCGGCCGGGCGACCGAGTGCGAGGCTTGTGGGTTACCTCACAACAAACGTCGTTGACGTTCTTTGTCCGCTTCCACGCCACGCCGCAGCGGCCGACGCGGGCTAACGTCTTGTTCCATGTCGACTTCCGCGCATTCCCCTGCCGAGCCGTCCGCTCCCGTCGCCGGCGGCACGGTCACCGACCGCCTCGTCGAGGCGAACGTCCACTACGCCTCCGAGTTCAGCGATCCCGGCATGGACGCGAAGCCGGTGCTGCGCGTCGCCGTGGTCGCCTGCATGGACGCCCGCCTCGACCTGCACAAGGCGCTCGGCCTGGCGCTCGGTGACTGCCACACCATCCGCAACGCGGGCGGCGTGGTCACCGACGACGTGATCCGCTCGCTGACCATCAGCCAGCGGGCCCTCGGCACCCGCAGCGTGATACTGATCCACCACACGAACTGCGGCATGGAGTCGATCACCGAGGAGTTCCGCCAGGAGCTGGAGGGCGAGGTCGGCCAGCGCCCCGTCTGGGCCGTGGAGGCCTACAGCGACGCGGACCAGGATGTACGGCAGTCGATGCAGCGGGTCCGCACGTCGCCGTTCCTGCTGCACAACGATGACGTGCGCGGTTTCGTCTTCGATGTGACCAGCGGTCTGCTGCGCGAGATCTTTCCGGCCTCCTGACCTCCGGAAAGACCCGGAATGACATCAGCCGGGCATCGAAAAACCTACCCAACCCGACATATCGGCACCAGTTATCCACAGGCGAGTGACACGAAGCGGTAACGGCAACAAGAATGCGGGGGTGACACCCCGTCGGACGATGTCCGCCGCGGTGTCCGGATTTCGGGGTGGGCCGGGCCGCACGAGGGCACCGGCCCGTGACTGGGGAATCCCGTGCTCCTGGTGAGCGTGGGGCAGGGCCGAGGAGGGCCGGGTGACGACCTATGACGATCGAGCGAGCCTCACAGATCTGACCACCACAGCGGAGCGGGTGCGCAGGTCGGTGGAGAGTGTGATCGAGGGCAAGCCTGAGGTCGTACGGCTTTCGCTGACCGTGCTGCTCGCGGAGGGACACCTGCTGATCGAGGACGTCCCCGGCGTCGGCAAGACCATGCTGGCCAAGGCGCTGGCGCGGTCCATCGACTGCTCGGTGCGGCGTATCCAGTTCACACCGGACCTGCTGCCGTCGGACATCACCGGGGTGTCCATCTTCGATCAGCAGCGCCGCGAGTTCGAGTTCAAACCGGGCGCGATCTTCGCCCAGATCGTGATCGGCGACGAGATCAACCGCGCCTCGCCCAAGACGCAGTCCGCGCTGCTGGAGTCGATGGAGGAGCGCCAGGTCACGATCGACGGGCACACCTACGAACTGCCCGACCCCTTCATGGTCGTGGCCACCCAGAACCCGGTGGAGATGGAGGGCACGTACCCGCTGCCCGAGGCCCAGCGCGACCGGTTCATGGCGAGGGTGTCGATCGGCTACCCCAGCCCGGAGGCCGAGCTCCAGATGCTCGATGTGCACGGCGGCGTCTCGCCCCTGGACGACCTCCAGCCGGTGGCGCACGCACACGACATCGTGAAGCTGATCGACGCGGTGCGCACGGTCCACGTCGCCGACGCCGTCCGCCGGTACGCGGTGCAGCTCGTCAGGGCCACCCGCAGCCATCCCGATCTCAGACTCGGCGCCTCGCCGCGCGCCACCCTGCATCTGCTGCGCGCGGCGAAGGCCTCCGCGGCGCTGAGCAGCCGGGACTACTGCCTGCCCGACGACGTGCAGGCGCTGGCCGTCGCGGTGCTCGCCCACCGGCTGCTGCCGACCGCGCAGGCCCAGCTGAACCGCCGCACCGCCGAGCAGGTCGTGCTGGAGATCCTCCAGCAGACACCGGTGCCGACGGCGGCGGGCGGTGCGGGCGTCCCGGCGCCGCAGCATCGGCCGGACGCCGCGTACGGCAGCCGGCAGCAGCCCGGCGTACGGCGGCTCTGATGAGCGCCGGGGGGCCCGTCGCGATGGACGACAGCGGCAAAGGCGGTCTGCGGGCCGCCCTGAGCGGGCTGACCACGCGCGGCCGGTCCTTCCTCGCGGCCGGTATCGCCGCCGCGGTCTGCGCGTATGTGCTGGGCCAGGGGGACCTGCTGCGCGTCGGGCTGCTGCTCGCCGTGCTGCCGCTGGTCTGCGTGACGGTGCTCTTCCGGACGCGCTACCGGGTCGCGGGCACCCGGCGCCTCTCGCCGTCCCGGGTGCCCGCGGGCTCCGAGGCGCGGGTCCATCTGCGGATGGACAACATCTCCCGGCTGCCCACCGGTCTGCTGATGCTCCAGGACCGGGTGCCGTACGGGCTCGGTCCACGCCCCCGTTTCGTCCTGGACCGGGTGGAGGCGGGCGGCCGGCGCGAGGTGTCCTACCGGGTGCGGTCCGATCTGCGGGGGCGCTATCCGCTCGGTCCGCTGCAGCTGCGGCTGAGCGATCCGTTCGGGATGTGCGAGCTGACCCGTTCGTTCAGCGCGTACGACACCCTCGTCGTCATCCCTCGGACCGAACCGCTGCCGCCGGTGCGGCTGGCGGGCGAGTCCTCCGGGTACGGCGAGGGGCGGCAGCGGTCGCTGGCGCTGGCCGGCGAGGACGACGTGATCCCGCGCGGCTACCGGCACGGCGACGACCTGCGCCGCGTCCACTGGCGCTCCACCGCGCGCTACGGCGAGCTGATGGTGCGCCGCGAGGAGCAGCCGCAGCGGGCCAGATGCACGGTGCTGCTGGACACCCGGCAGAGCGCGTACCAGGGGACGGGGCCCGAATCGGCGTTCGAGTGGGCCGTGTCGGGGGCCGCCTCCGCGCTGATGCACATGCTGGAACGGGGCTTCGCGGTCCGGTTGCTGACGGACGAGGGCGGTGCGCTCGCGGGAGAGGGGCAGGGCGGTTTCGCCGGCTCCGGCCAGGACTCCGCGACCGCGGCCGGGCTGATGATGGACACCCTCGCCGTCCTCGACCACTCCGACGGGGGCGGTCTCTCCCGTGCGTACGACGTGCTGCGCGGCGGCAACGAGGGCCTGCTGATCGCCTTCCTCGGCGATCTGGACGAGGAGCAGGCGGCAGTGGCCGCCCGGATGCGGCAGCGCAGCGGTGGCGCCGTCGCGTTCGTGCTGGACAGCTCCGCCTGGGTGCACAGCGAGTCGCCCGCCACCGAGGCGGCCTCCGAGCAGCGGCTGCGGCTGCTGCGCGAGTCGGGGTGGACGGCGGTCGCGGCGGGGCCGGGAACGGATCTCGCGCCGCTGTGGCAGCAGGCGAGCCAGCTGGGTTCGCTGACGCAGTCCGCGACGGGCGGTACGACAGGTTTCTCCAGTGGTTGGTCATGAGGGGACGGTCATGAGCGGTCATGGTCGACTGGCGCTGTGCGCCTATGCGGCGACGCTGATGGCGGCGTGTTCGATGCTGCCGCTGGTCGACCCGGTCGGCTGGATGGGGCAGGCCGCGTTCCTGCTGGCCGTCCAGTGCGGGGTGGGTGCGCTCGGCCGCCGGGTGCCGCTGCCACGGCTGCTGACCGTCGCCGCGCAGATGCTGGTCACGCTGATGCTGCTGACCGTGGCGTTCGCCCGGGAGCAGGCGCCGGCGGGGTTCCTGCCGGGACCGCAGGCCGTGCGGCTGCTCGTGGATCTGCTGTCGGCGGGCGCCGATGACGTCGGCCGGTACGCGATTCCGGCACCGGCCACGGCGGGCATCCGGCTGATGCTGGTGGGCGGTGTGCTGCTGGTCGGCCTCGCGGTGGACGTGCTGGCGGTGACGTTCCGCAGTGCCGCCCCGGCCGGGCTGCCCCTGCTGGCCCTGTACTCGGTCGCGGCCGGGCTGTCGGACGGCGGTGCGGACTGGCTGTGGTTCCTCCTCGCCGCCTGCGGCTATCTGCTCCTGCTGCTGGCCGAGGGGCGCGAGCGGCTCTCCCAGTGGGGCCGGGTCTTCTCCGGCGCGGCCAGGCCCAGGGGCGGCCCGGCCGGTGGCGATCTCTCGGGCGGCGGAGCGCTCGCCCCGGTGCGCACGGGGCGCCGCATCGGCGCGCTGGCCCTGGGAGTCGCGCTGGCCGTACCCGCGGCGCTGCCCGCTCTCGACAGCGGTCTGCTGGCCGGCAACGGGGCCGGCAACGGCAGAGGGGGCGGTGGCGGCACCATCTCCGCGGTGAACCCGCTGGTCTCGCTGCAGAACAACCTCAACCAGCCGGAGAACCGGCAGGTGATGTCGTACCGCACCAACTCGAACAGTCCTCAGGACTTCTATCTGCGGATCCTGGCGCTGGACCAGTTCAACGGAAACGAGTGGCGGGCGTCGACCCGCCGGCTGAAGGACGTGCCGAAGCGGCTTCCGAGCCCGGGGGGTCTGTCCCCGGAGGTCGCGGTCACGGAGATCAGCTCGAACATCTCCGCGTCCCCCTCGTACCGGCAGACCTATCTGCCCCTCCCCTATCCGGCGACCGAGGTCAGGGTCGGCGGGCACTGGCGGTACGAGTCCGAGGGACGCACCCTCGTCGGTGACGACGGGGAGACGACCAAGGGTGCGCAGTACGAGGTCTCCAGCCTGGTCGTGCAGCCGACATCGGGCCAGCTCGCCGACGCGGGACCGGCCCCGGCCGCCCTCCGGCGCGAGTACACCCAGGTGCCCGACTCGCTGCCGAAGGTGGTCAGGGAGACGGCCGACGAGGTGACGAGGGGGGCCCGCAACGCCTACGAGCAGGCGGTGAAGCTGCAGGACTACTTCGCCTCGGACGGCGGGTTCACCTACGACACCTCGGTGAACTCCGGCACCGGCAGCGCGGCGATCGGCCGTTTCCTCAAGGACAAGGAGGGCTTCTGCGTCCACTTCTCCTTCACGATGGCCGCGATGGCCCGGACGCTCGGCATTCCGGCCAGGGTCGCCATCGGCTTCACCCCCGGTACCGCGCAGTCGGACGGTTCGATGTCGGTCGGACTGCGTGACGCGCACGCCTGGCCGGAGCTGTATTTCGAGGGCATCGGCTGGACCCGCTTCGAGCCGACGCCGACGCGTGGCACCGCGCCGTCGTACACCCTGCCGGACGCTCCGTCCGGCGATCCGGCCGATCCGGCCCGCCCGGAGACGGGTGCGTCGGCCGCGGTGCCGGCCGCCCCGTCCGCCTCGGACAGCTGCCCGCCGCAGCTGCGCAAGCAGGGCGAGTGCGGCAGCACGGTGGCTTCCGGAGCGGTGGGGCCGACGGATTCGGGGACGCCGACGGGCACGGTGCTCGGCGTGGTCCTGCTGGTGCTGCTCGTACTGCTGCTGCCGTCGCTGCCGATGCTCTGGCGGATCCGGGCGCGGGCCCGCAGGCTCAGCTTCTCCGCCGGGCGTACGCCGGGCGACGCCGTCGCCAGAACGCTGGCGGCCTGGCGGGAGATCACCGACACGGCGTGGGACCACGGCATCGTCCCGGACGAGTCCCTGACCCCGCGCAAGGCCGCGGCCCGGATCGTGCGGCTGGGGCAGCTCGGCAGCGACGGGGCCGAGGCGGTGCACCGGGTGGCGGGCGCGGTGGAGCAGGTGCTCTACGCCCCTGAGCCGCGCCCCGGAGCAGGGCTCTCGGAGGACGTGCAGGCGGTACGGACGGCGCTGCGGGCCTCCGTCGGCCGGTCCACCCGGCTCCGCGCGGTCGTGGCACCGCGATCGGCCGTACGGGTGGTGTGGGCGGCCTCGGACCGCCGGGCAGCTCTGACCGCCCGGTGGCGCATGCCCCGACGCCCCACGTGGCTGCGGCGCCCGTCCCACCAGGAGGGCTGAACCGCGCGGGGCTGATCGCCCCGACCGCCGGGCGGGCTCGGGAGCCCGCCCGGCGGCTGGGGGCGCACGCCGTCCAGCCGGCGTCCGCGGCGCGGACACACGTGTGAGGGGCGGTCGCAGAAATGCGACCGCCCCTCACCCATAAGTGTTCGAAGCGCTTACTGGCCCTGCTCATCGCGGCGGCGCTGCCACCGCTGCTCGATCCGGTTCATCACGGTCCGGCGCTGTTTGGGCTGTCGACGCTCGCCCTCGCCTCCGGTCCCGGTCCCGGCTGTCTGTTGCTCACCGGGCTTGGGCGCCTTGCGCCAGCCCGTGACCGCGAGCACCGCGCAGCCCAGCATGACGAGGAACCCCACCACGCTGATCCAGATCTGCTGGGCGACCATTCCGGCCATGAGGAGCGCGATACCCACCAGGAAGCCAGCAACTGCCTGGTAGACCCGTCGCCGGGTGTACGTACGCAGCCCGCTTCCCTCGAGCGCTGTCGCGAACTTGGGATCTTCGGCGTACAGCGCTCGCTCCATTTGCTCGAGCATTCGCTGCTCGTGCTCCGAGAGCGGCACGGAGTCCTCCTCGTCGTCGGCCGCGGGGGGCGGCCGGTATGCGGCCCTTCCAGGATAGGCAGGGAATCGTCCCCGTGAAACCCGCCCTCATTGCCAAACAGCCAGTCCGGGCCGCCACGACGGCTCAGCTGCTGAGGCGTTGATTCCCCAACCTCCGATCCGTCATGCCGGATGGTGTCCCCCGATCATACGGGGCCGAGGAGCTGATCGGGGCTGCTGGGCCGTACTCCGTCTGCGGCTGCGTTGCTGATCAGCCGCGCTAGCGGCATGATCCGGCCGGTGCCTCAGGCGGGCTTGGTGCCCAGGACGTGCAGCTGGGTCGCCACGGAATGGAAAGCAGGCAGTTCGGCGGCAGCCGTCTCCAGCTTGAGCAGGGCTTCCATCGCGCCGGGCTCGGTGTCCACCAGGACGCCCGGTACGAGGTCCGCGAAGACGCGTACGCCGTGGACCGCGCCGACCTCGGCACCGGCCGCCGTGACCAGCTCGGTGAGCTGCTCCGCCGTGTACCGCCGGGGCATCGGGTCGCCCTCGCCCCAGCGGCCCGCCGGGTCGCTGAGCGCCTGCCTGGCCTCGGTGAAGTGACCGGCGAGCGCGCGGGCCAGGACCGCGCCGCCCAGCCCGGCGGCGAGCAGGCTGAGGGCCCCTGCCGGGCGGAGCGCGTCGACCGCGTTCCGTACGCCATCGGCGGGGTCGTCCACGTACTCCAGGACGCCGTGGCAGAGCGCCGCGTCGTAGCCACCGCGCTCGACCACGTCGAACAGCCCCAGGATGTCGCCCTGGACACCGCGGACCCGGTCGGCGACCCCGGCCTCGGCGGCGCGGCGCTCCAGCGCGAAGAGCGCGTTGGGGCTGGGGTCGACGACGGTGACCCGATGGCCGAGGCGGGCCACGGGTACGGCGAAGTTGCCCGTACCGCCGCCGGTGTCCAGTACGTCCAGGGCGTCCCTGCCGGTCGCCTTGACCTGACGGTCGAGGGCGTCCTTGAGGACCTCCCAGACCACGGCGGTACGAAGGGAGGCGCGGGGGCGCAGCTGGTCCGACACGGCAGTTGTCTCCTCGGCACGGTGCCGCCGCTGACGGCGGAGCGTGAACAGCGCAGGTGATAGGTCCTGTCCACCCTATTGCCTCGCACCGCCCGCGCCGCCCTCACTCCTCGGGCCGCTCCCCGCGGGGCCGCGGCAGCACCGGCTGGAGGACCAGCAGCCGTTCCACCAGGCGCAGGAACATCGCCGCGTCCCGCAGCAGGTCGTCCGCGTCACGCCGGCCGGCCGCTCCGGGTATGCCCGCTTCCGCACGGGCCCGCCGCCGGGCACCCGAGGCGAACAGCGCGCTCCACTCGGTCAGCTCGGGGGCGATTTCCGGGAGGACCTCCCAGGCGCTGCGGATCCGCTCCCGGCGCCGCCGGGAGGTCTCGGGGCGCCCCCGGACCGCGAGAACCGCGGCGGCGGCGCGCAGCGCGGCGAGGTGGGCGGTGGCATAGCGCTCGTTGGGCACGTCGAGAACAGCTGCCTCTTCGAGGCCGGCGCGGGCCTGGGCGAGGAGGTCGAGAGCGGCGGGCGGCGCCGTGGCTCGCCGGAGAACGGGGTGGACGTCGTGCGCCGGACCGGTCGGTGAGGGGGCAGGGCCGTCTGCGCGGCGTCGCGGAGCGGCTGCTGCGGACGAGTGGGCCATGACAGAACCTCCTGTCTCGTAACGGCTTCGTGGCCGTCTGTATCCATCGTGACGGCCCCCACTGACAATCGGCTTCGACCACCGCCTGACCTGGGGTTTTGCTTCGATCGCGAGCTGGGGCTATCTTTTTGTACTGACCAGTCAGTTCAAAAGAACGGAGAGGGCCTGTGGACAGTCCGCACGGGGCAGCTGTCGCCGCCGAGAACCTCGGGCTCAAGGGACCACGCGGCTGGGCCTTCCGCGGTGTGACGTTCAGCGCCGGGCCCGGCTCCCTGATCGCGGTCGAGGGCCCGTCCGGCTCCGGCCGCACCTGCCTGCTGCTCGCCCTCACCGGCCGGATGCGCTCCATCGAGGGCCACGCCGAGACCGGCGGCCTGCGCCTGCCGCGCCGGGCCGCCGCCGTACGGCGCATCGCCGCGCTGGGCCCCGTGCCCGGGGTCAGCGAGCTCGACCCGGCCTTCACGGTCGCCGAGCACCTGCGCGAACGCGTCCTGCTCCAGCGCCGCTACGACGGCTCCCCGCGCGCCCTGCTGCGACCTCGCCGCGAGCGCGCTGCCACGGCAAGGGCCCGGATCGACGCGGCGCTGGAAGCCGCCGGACTCGACCCCGCCACGCTGCCCAAGGCCGAGCGGACCTCCGTACGGGACCTGGAGCGGCTGGAGGCCCTGCGGCTCTCGCTCGCCCTCACGCTGATCGGCCGGCCGGCGCTGATCGCGGTGGACGACGCCGATCTCAAGCTCTCCGCCGCCGAGCGCGCCGAGGCCTGGGAGCTGCTGCGCTCCCTGGCCGCCGGCGGCACGACCGTGCTGGCCGTGTGCAGCGAGGCCCCCGAGGACGCGGTCACCGTACGCACGGATACCCACGGCGGCACCGACACCACCGACACCACGGACGACGAAAGGACGGCCGATGCGTTCGCCGAGACTGGCCACTCTTGAGCTGAGGCGCTTCGGCAGGGGGAGGCTGCCGCGAGCGGCCCTGGCCGCACTTCTGCTGCTGCCCCTGCTCTACGGCGCCCTGTACCTGTGGTCGTTCTGGGACCCGTACGGCCGCCTGGACCGCATCCCGGTCGCCCTGGTCAACGACGACAAGGGCGCCACCGCCGAGGGCAAGCGCATCGCCGCCGGGGACGAGATCACCGGCAGGCTGCTCGACTCCAAGGTCTTCGACTGGCACGAGGTGAGCGCCGCCGAGGCCGGCAAGGGCGTCGAGGACGGAACGTACTACCTCTCGCTGACCATGCCGTCGGACCTCAGCAGGCGCATCGCCTCCAGCGCGGGCGACTCCCCCGAGACCGGTGCGCTCCAGGTGCGCACCAACGACGCGAACAACTACATCGTCGGCCAGATCTCCCGGACGGTCTTCTCCGAGGTCCGCACCGCCGCATCGGCCAACGCCTCGCGCGGCTTCCTCGACCGGATCTTCATCAACTTCTCCGATCTCCACGACGCGACGGCGAAGGCGGCCGGGGGCGCCGACGATCTCAAGGGCGGGATCGGCAAGGCGAAGAAGGGCTCGAAGGACCTCGCGGACGGGCTGAAGGACGCGAAGGCCGGCAGCAGCGAACTGGCCGGCGGCATCGTCAGGCTGAACACCGGCGCGGGCGACCTGGAGACCGGCTCGCGCCAGGTCGCGGACGGCACCCAGCTCCTCGCCGACAAGGTCAACGGGGTGGCGGCCGATGTCCGCCCGTTCCTGAAGGACAACGGGAAGTCGATCGGTGACACGGCCAGGCTGGTCGCCGATTCCTCGCAGACCGTACGGGACAACCTCGACGTGCTGGTGAAGGCCGCGCCCGCCGCCGCCACCGCCGCGCACACGGCCTCCGACGATCTCACCGACGTCCACCGCACCCGGTGCGAGGAGCAGCCGCTCCCCGACGCCACCGTCTGTCCGCCGCTGAAGCGGGCCGTGACGGCGGCGGCCGATGTCGCGGCCGTGGCCGACGACGTGAACGCCCTGGTCGAGAACCAGCACGGGGACCTCAAGAAGCTGCGCGGTCAGCTGACCACCCTTCAGGAGCAGGCCGACGCCCTCGCCAAGCACTCACCGCATCTCGACGAGGACCTGAAGAGCGCGGTCAAGAAGATCAACGCGCTCAACACCGGTGCCCACAAGGTCGCCAAGGGCGCCGGTCAGCTGCACACCGGACTGGCCACGGCCAAGTCGGGATCGGCCGAGCTGAACACCGGCGTCGGGGACCTCAAGAAGGGCGCGACCAGCCTGGACAGCGCAATGATCCGGCTGGGAGACGGTTCGGCCACGCTCGCCCAGGGCCTCAACGACGGGGTCGGCAAGATCCCCGACTACGACGAGAAGGACCGCGACGCCCGTACGGGAGTCATGTCCGACCCGGTGCAGCTGGCCTCCAAGTCACTGCACGCCGCCCCCGACTACGGCACCGGTTTCGCCCCCTACTTCATCCCGCTCTCCCTCTGGGTCGGCGCGATGGTGGCGTACATGCTGATCCAGCCGCTCAACCGGCGCGCCCTGGCAGCAGGGGCCCCGGCCTGGCGCATCGCCCTCGCGGGCTGGCTGCCGGTGGCCGCGATCGGCCTGCTCCAGGTGGCCGCGCTGATGTCCGTACTGCACTGGGGACTCGGTCTCCAGATGGTCAGGGCCGCCGGGACGATCGGCTTCCTGGCGCTGGTGACCTGCTGCTTCGCCGCGATCGTGCAGTGGCTGAACGCCCGCTTCGGGGCGGCGGGACGCATCCTCGTACTCGCGGTGCTGATGCTCCAGCTGACCTCGGCCGGGGGTACGTACCCCGTGCAGACCAGTCCGGGCTTCTTCAACGCGATCCACCCCTACCTGCCGATGAGCTACGTCGTCGAAGGGCTGCGCCGGCTGATCACGGGCGGCGGGCTCGGCCCGGTCTGGCACGGCTGCGCGGTGCTGCTGGCCTTCACCGCGGGCGCGCTCGCACTGACCGCAGTCTCGGCACGCCGCAAGCAGATGTGGACACTGGAGCGGCTCCACCCGGAACTGAGCCTGTGAGCACCCCGGGACCTGTGAGAATCAGGAGCATGGAAAGCAGTAGCACCACGCGCCGCCAGGCCACCCGGCAGAAGCTCTACGAGGCGGCCGTGACCCTCATCGCCGAGAAGGGCTTCTCGGCCACCACCGTGGACGAGATCGCCGAACGCGCCGGGGTCGCCAAGGGGACGGTCTACTACAACTTCAAGAGCAAGACCGAACTCTTCGAGGAGCTGCTGCGCCACGGCGTCGGGCTGCTCACCTCCTCGCTGCGCTCGGCGGCCGAGGAGACCGACGAGCGCGGTGGCAGCCGGGTCGAGGCGCTGGACGCCATGATCCGGGCCGGCCTGGCGTTCATCGACCGCTATCCCGCCTTCACCCAGCTGTACGTGGCCGAGCTGTGGCGCACGAACCGGGCCTGGCAGGCGACCCTGCTGGTGGTGCGCCAGGAGGCCGTCGCCGTGGTCGAGGACGTGCTCAAGGAGGGGGTCGCGGGCGGCGAGCTCAGCGAGGAGATCGACATCCCGCTGACGGCGGCCGCGCTGGTCGGCATGGTGCTGGTGGCGGCGCTGGACTGGCAGGCGTTCCAGCCGGAGCGGTCCATCGACGACGTCCACTCGGCGCTGTCCCTGCTGCTGCACGGGCGGGTCAGCGGGCGCTGACCCGCGCTCCGCGCGGCGGCCCGGACACACGACGACGCCGGTCCGGCGGGGCTCGATCCCCCCGAGCCTCGCCCGACCGGCGTCATCCGTGCTGCCGGAGAACCTTCCCCCGTGACCCCGTTGTCCCCCGTGGTCCCGGTCCTCCGCCGCGCACCCCCGTTCCGGACGGGGTGCCGCACCTGCTCCGCCGCCCCGTGCCGGCGGTACCGGCGCAGCGCCCCTTCCGTGGTCCCCACTCTGCCGTCCGCGCAGGTCGCGGCTCATCCGCGTACCTACTCATCTCGGCCTCTGGGTACGGATACTCAGGCCTGCGCATCCAAGCGCTCCCGCGGCGGTACGCCGACTGGTTACGATCGCGTCCGTGTCCGTACTCCCTCTGGTGTTCACGAGCGGCTGGGCGAGCGGGATCAACGCCTACGCGGTGGTCCTCCTGCTCGGCGTCTTCGGCGCGACCGGTGTCACCGACGAGGTGCCCGAGTCGCTCCAGCGCACCGATGTGCTCGTCGTGGCCGGTGTGCTCTTCCTGTGCGAGATGGTGGCCGACAAGATCCCGTACGTGGACTCGGTGTGGGACACGGCGCACACCTTCGTCAGGCCGCTCGCCGGAGCGGTCGTCGCGGCACTGCTGGCGGGCGGGGACGGTTCGCTGTCGGAGCTCGCGGCGGGGGCCGTCGGCGGTTCCACCGCGCTGATGAGCCATCTGGTGAAGGCCGGCACCAGGATGGCGGTCAACACCTCCCCCGAGCCGTTCAGCAATATCGCCATGAGCACGGTCGAGGACCTGGGCGTGGCCGCGGTGGTCACGTTCGCCATCTTCCATCCGGTGATCGCGGCCGGCATCGCCGGGACGCTGCTGCTGCTCGGCCTGCTGGTACTGGCCTTCCTGGCCTCCCGCATCCGCCGCTTCCTGCGCCGCAGAGCGCAGCGGCGGGAGGAGAGGCGGCCGGCCTCCCCCGTTTCCCAGTGGCCTGACGGCTGAGCTGTCAGTGGCGGCCGTTAAGGTCGCTGCCATGGCACGTATTGCGGTGATCGGCGCCGGGATGGGCGCGATGTCGGCGGCGGCCCGGCTGGCCGTGGCAGGCCACCGGGTGACGGTGTACGAGCGGTCGGAGACCTTCGGCGGCTCGGTCGGCCGTCATGCCCGGGGCGGCTTCGCGTTCGACACCGGGCCCGGCCTGCTGCACCTGCCCGCGGTCTACCGCGATCTGTTCGTGAAGACGGGCAAGGAGCCGCTGGAGCGGTGCGTCACCCTGACCCAGGTCGATCCGGCGAGCCGCCATGTCTTCGCGGACGGCACCGCGGTGTCGCTGCCGAACGCCTCGCGGGCCGGGGTCGTCGAAGCGCTGGACGGCGCGCTCGGGAAGGGCGCCGGCGCGAGCTGGGGCGCGTTCCTGGACCGGGCCGGGGATGCCTGGGACCGGTCCAGGCGGCCGTTGCTGGAGGAACCGCTGCGGCCCGACTGGCAGGTGCTGGCCCGCGATCCGTACCCGGCGCTGGTACGGCGGCGGCTGCTGCGCCCGGCCTCGCGGGCCGGCACGGTGGCGGAGGTCGGCTCCCGTGAGCTGGCGGACCCCCGGCTGGCCGCTCTCCTCGACGGGTACGCGCTGTCCTACGGCCTGGATCCGCTGCACGCCCCGGCGAGCGCGGCCCTGCTGCCGTACATGGAGGAGACGTTCGGCAGCTGGTACGTCTCCGGCGGCATGCGGGCGCTGGCGCAGGCGGTGTACGAGCGGTGCCTGGCGCGGAAGGTGGAGTTCGTCTTCGGCGCCGAGGTGGCGCGGGTGGTGGAGAAGGACGGCCGGGCGGCGGGTGTGGAGCTGGCCGACGGGACGGTCACGGAGGCCGCCCACGTGGTGCTCGGAGCCCGCCCGCACGCGGGGCTGATGCCGGGTCAGGAGATCTGGCGGGACGGCGATGTGACGGTTCAGCCGCGGCCGGGCGGCGGGGCGGCGGGCCGGTTCCTGGTCCTGCTGTCGCTGCGCGGCGCCCGCCCCGCGGATGCCGCGCACCGGACGCTGGTGCACCCGGCGGACGGGGCGGCCGAGCGCGCGGCGGTGTTCGGGGGCCGGCTCGCCGCGCACCCCACGGTGACGGTGCTGCGCCCCGATGACCCCTCGACCCGTCCCGACGCGGCCCACGAGGCCGTGACGCTGATGGCGACGGTCGCACCGCACGGCCCGGTCGACTGGACGGACGCCGCGCTGCGCACGCGGTACGCGGACACCCTGATCGACACGGCGGGTGCGGCCGTGCCCGGTCTGCGCGACCGGCTGCTCCGCACGGAGGTGCGGACGCCCGCGGAGACCGAGGCGGAGACCGGT
The DNA here is from genome assembly GCF_055587045.1 of Streptomyces sp. NPDC048671. Lineage (NCBI taxonomy): Bacteria > Bacillati > Actinomycetota > Actinomycetes > Kitasatosporales > Streptomycetaceae > Streptomyces > Streptomyces sp. NPDC048671. The sequence goes on from NZ_JBVJHB010000001.1 coordinate 359,396, forward strand.
GCGCGGGGCGGCTCGGTTCCGCCGCCCGCGCTGGCCGGGGCCGGCGGCGGGTATCTGCATCCGGGGAACCGCACGCGGGTGCCGGGGCTGCTGCTGGCGGGCGGCTGGGCGCATCCGGGCGGCGGCCTGGCGCACGCGGGGATGTCGGGGACGCTGGTCGCGGGGCTCATCGTCGAGGGGGACGGGTTCCGCGGCTCCCAGTGAGGCGGCGGGGGCCGGGGAGTGGTGACCGGCCGTCAGGCGGTGACCAGCCGTCAGGCGGTGGGCGCCGGGGAGTGGTGACCAGCCGTCAGGCGGTGGTGTCAGTAGCGGTACTGGTCGTTGTGGCCGGTGTCGTAGCCGTTCGGGTACTGGGCGGGCTGTACGGGCTGTTCCGGGGGCATCGGGGGGTGGTACTGCTCGCCCTCGCGCTGCTGCGGCACCCAGACACCGCCCGGCGGGGTCTCGGGAGCGTACTGCTGGGACTGGGCGTACGGGTCGGCGTACTGCTCCCGGCCGCCGTTGCTGTCGTGGTTCCCGTAGCTGTCGTACGTGCCGTACTGCGGTGCGCCCTCGGTCGTACCGGTGCCGATGTACGGGTCGGAGTACGCGGCGTACTGCTGGCCCGCCGTGCCGTAGTCGTACTGCCCGGCTCCCGCGTAGCCGTCCTGGCCCGCGTACGTGTCCTGGCCGCCGTAGCCGCTCTGGCCGTCCTGGCCGCCGTAGGAGGTGTCCTGGCCCTGCGCCGGGTACGCGGAGTAGTCGGTGTAGGGGTCGTAGGCGGCGTACTGCGGCTGGCCCTGGGGCTGTTGGGGCTCCTGGTGCTGCCCCTGCTGCGGCCGGGGGTCGGTGTAGACGCCGTACTGCCCGGTGTCGTCCGGCAGGGGCTCCGGCGCGTAGACCGCCGCTGGATCCTGCGGGACGTGGGACGGCTCCGGCGGTGTGCCGGGGTCGTGCTCCGTCTCCAGGTCCGAGACCTGGAGACGCGGCTCGCGGTCCCCGCCGCCACGGCGGCGGCGGCTCTCACCGGGGCTGCCCCCTATGGCCCAGCCGGTCGAGAAACCGCGCCGGAAGGAGAGCGTGACGTACGTCTGGCCGGTAGCGAAGGCGATCGCGCCGATCGCGATGACGGGCACGGACGGGATCAGGACACCGATGACCACACCGACGAAGCCGGTGAAGGCGAGCAGACGCCAGCGCAGCCGCGCCTTGTACTGGAGCAGCACCTCGCCGAGCAGCCACAGCGCAACGATGCCGAACGCGATGTAGAGGACCGTCCAGCCCATGCCCGCCCCCTTCTACGGCCACCGCCCCGGATCTCGGCGGGTACGGCCGGTCACGACTGCTTGTGCAGTCCGAGATTTTCGTAGATTTCGAGCGTCGCCGTCGAGTTGTTCAACGTGATGAAGTGCAGCCCGGGAACACCCTCGGACAGCAGCCTCGCGCAGAACCGCGTTGCGAAGTCGATGCCAATGGAGCGTACAGCGGCGGGATCGTCCTTGGCGGCGAGGATGCGTTCTTTCAGTGCCGCGGGCAGGCTCGCGTTGCTGAGCTGCGGGAAACGCTCCAATTGGCGGACGCTCGTCAGGGGCATCACCTCGGGAATGACCGGGGTTTCGCAACCGGCGGCGACCACTCGGTCACGCATACGCAGGTAGTCCTCGGGGTCGAAGAACATCTGCGTGATCGCGTAGTCCGCACCGGCGCGGCACTTGTCCACGAAATGCCGGATGTCGGTGTCCCAGTCGGCGGAGCGCGGATGCATCTCGGGGAACGCCGCGACGCCGACACAGAAGTCGCCGGATTCCTTGATCAGCCGGACGAGGTCGGCCGCGTACCGCACACCCTGCGGGTGCTCGATCCACGGGCCCATCGGGTCGCCCGGCGGGTCCCCGCGCACGGCGAGGATGTTCCGGATTCCGGCGTCCGCGTACTGGCCGACCATGTTGCGCAGTTCGGCGATGGAGTGGTTGACCGCCGTGAGGTGCGCGACCGGGGTGAGGGTGGACTCGGCGGCGATGTCCTGCGTCGCCTTCACCGTCCCGGCCCGGGTGGACCCACCGGCTCCGTAGGTCACCGAGACGAAGCTCGGTCCCACTGCCTCGATCCGGCGCAGCGCGTTCCAGAGATTGCGCTCGCCCTTCTCGGTCTTGGGCGCCCAGAACTCGAAGGAGTACAAGGTCTCGCCGGTCGCGAGCATCTCACGCACGGTGCGCGCGCGATCTGTCCTGGTGGAGGGTGTGCCAAGGGCCATAACGGCAGGTTAACCAGGGCGTGGCGGCCACCCAACCGAACCGGCGGGATTTGCCCGAATTGACCGGTACTTGTCCACGCTTCGGACACCGATGTCCCAAACACGCCGCTCGGGCGGTCCCGCCCGCCCCGGTGTGTCCGCCGGATCACGCGTCGGCGCGGGCCCGGATCCTTTCGGCCAGCTCAGCGGCGGCGGCAGCGGGATCCGCGGCCTCGGTGAGGGCCCGTACGACGACGACGCGGCGCGCTCCGGCGTCCAGCACCTCGTCGAGATTGCCGGCGTCGATCCCGCCGATGGCGAACCACGGACGCGCCGGGGCGAGCGAGGCGGCGTAGCGGACGAGATCGAGGCCGGGTGCGTGCCGGCCGGGCTTGGTCGGGGTGGGCCAGCAGGGGCCGGTGCAGAAGTAGTCCACGCCGGGCTCGGTGACGGCGGCGTCGACCTCGGCCCCGGCGTGCGTGGAGCGGCCGACGATCACGTCCCGGCCGATGATCGCGCGGGCTGCGGGCACCGGCAGGTCGCCCTGGCCCAGGTGCAGCACGTCGGAGCCGATGGCATGGGCGACGTCGGCCCGGTCGTTGACCGCGAGGAGCCTGCCGTGCCGCTCGCAGGCGTCGGCGAGGACCGCGAGGTGTTCGAGCTCCTCGGCCGCCTCCATCCCCTTGTCGCGGAGCTGGACGATGTCCACCCCGCCGGAGAGGACGGCGTCGAGGAACTCGGGGAGGTCCCCCTGCCGCCTGCGGGCGTCCGTGCACAGATAGAGCCGGGCATCGGAAAGCAGCGCGCGAGGCGTGGACATGGTGAGTTCCCCCGGGAGAGCGATGGCGTTCGGTAGGCGGTGCGGAAGTGGTGCGGACCGCACCGTGCGGCCCGCACCACCTGTACGGCTGTCGGTCAGACGGCGAGCGCCTGGGCGCGGCGCTTCACCTCCGTGCCGCGGTTCTCACTCAGCGCCTGCGCGGGCGTGCCCGGCAGGCTCGGGTCGGGAGTGAAGAGCCATTCCAGCATCTCCTTGTCGGAGTAGCCGTCGTCCCTCAGGAGCGTCAGGGTCCCCGTAAGACCCTTGACCACCTTGTCGCCGTCGATGAAGGCGGCAGGCACCTGGAGTGCCCGGTTCTCACCACGTCGTACGGCGATCAGCTGGCCCTCCTTGACCAGCTGCCGCACACGCGTCACCTCGATATCGAACATTTCGGCGATATCGGGAAGGTAGAGCCAGTCAGGGACGAGAGCATCGATCTTTGCGTCAATCTCGGTCACGGGACAAGCCTGCCATCCCGGACTGACAGCCGATACCCGGACTCGGCCCTTCAGGGCCTCGCGCGCCGCGGCAGTGGTGCCGGCGACCGGCCGTGACCCGGCCACGGGCGGACGGCTCCGGCGGTGCGGGGGCCTACTGCCGGGCCGCCGACTTCAGCGGTACGGACGCGTCACCGGCCCGCTCCGGATCGAGCCGCGTGCCCGCCTCGATGAGCTTGCGCCCCTGGATCAGGTCGCGCGGCCGGCCGACGGCGAGCACCGCGACCAGGACGCCGTCGCGCAGCCAGCACACCGACCAGGCGGGGCCGGCCGGATCGCCGCGCCACAGCAGGGTGTCCGCGCCATCGTGGTGACCCGCGTACTGGACGAACCGGCCGAACTGCTCGGACCAGAAATACGGCACGGGGTCATAGGCGGGCGGCTCCGCCCCGTCCCCGCCGGCCGCGCCGATGATCTGGGCGGCCGCGGTCCGGGGCCCCTGGAGGGCGTTGTCCCAGTGGTGGACCAGCAGGCGCGCCCCGTAGCGCGCGGAGGGGAACGAGGCGCAGTCACCGACGGCGTACACGTCGGGCAGCGAGGTGCGCAGCGCCGCGTCGGCGGTCACCGATCCGTCGGGCCCGAGCCCGACGCCGGAGCCGGCCAGCCAGCCGGTGGCGGGCCGTGCGCCGATCCCGACGACGACCGCGTCGGCCGGGAGCGTGCGCCCGTCCGCCAGGACCACGCCGCCGGGCTCGACGCGGGCCACCCGCGCCCCGGTGAGGAGTACGGCGCCGCTCTCCGCGTACCAGGCGGCCATCGGGGCGGCGACCTCGGCGGGCAGGGCGCCCGCGAGGGGGCGTTCGGCGGCCTCGACGACGGTGACCTCGCAGCCCGCGGCGCGGGCCGCGGTGGCGAACTCGGCGCCGATCCAGCCCGCGCCGACGACCACGACGGTGTGCCGCGCCTCCAGGACGGGCCGCAGCCGCGCCGCGTCGTCCAGGGTGCGCAGCAGGTGGACGCCCGGCACGCCCTCGGAACCGGGCAGCACGACGGGTTCGGCGCCGGTGGCGATGACCAGGACGTCGTAGGGGACGGGCCCCGCGGAGGTGTCCAGCTCGTGGTCGCCGGCGCGCAGGCCGGTGACCTCGCGGCCCAGCCGCAACTCGATGCCCAGTGCCTCGAAGTCGATGTCGAAGGCGGATTCCTCGGCCTTGCCGAGCAGCACCGCCTTGGACAGCGGGGGGCGGTCGTAGGGCTGATGGGGTTCGGCGCCGATCAGCGTGAGGGCGCCGGTGAAGCCCTGCTCCCGCAGGGCCACCGCCGTCTGCACGCCCGCCATGCCCGCGCCGACGACGACCACCCGTCGCCCCGCCCGCTCCGACTGCCGCTCTGCCCGCTGCTGTTCGTTCACCCGTCCACCTTAATCATCTGACGGTCCGTCAGGAAAGTGGTCCGCCGTCGCGCTCTCGCCCACCGCCCTCCCGGGACTCCCCGCGGGACGGGGTCTAGGGTGGCCCACGTAGAACACTCGCGGGAGCCCGGACGCACCGGGCTGAGAGGGAGGCTGGACGGCCTCCGACCGTACGAACCTGATCCGGGTCATGCCGGCGAAGGGAGGGGCTGGATGCCCATGCGCACCCACCGCGCGAGCGGGTCCGACGTCCTCGTCATCGGGGGCGGCATCATCGGCCTGGTGACCGCCTGGCGGTCCGCACAGCGCGGCCTGGCCACCGCGGTCGTCGATCCCGATCCGGGCGGCGGGGCCGCCCGGGTCGCGGCCGGGATGCTGGCCGCCGTCACCGAACTGCACTACGGCGAAGAACTGCTGCTGGGTCTCAACGTCGCCTCCGCCGCGCGCTATCCGGCGTTCGCGGCCGAGCTGGAGGCGGCGGGCGGACAGGACATCGGCTACCGCGCCTGCGGCACCCTGGCCGTCGCGCTGGACACCGACGACCGCGCCCATCTGCGGGAGCTGCACGAGTTGCAGCGCCGGTCGGGGCTGGAGTCCGAATGGCTCACCGGCCGTGAGTGCCGTCGCCTGGAGCCGATGCTCGCGCCGGGCGTACGCGGCGGACTGCGGGTCGACGGCGACCACCAGGTCGACCCGCGCCGGCTGGCCACCGCGCTGCTGACGGCGTGCGAGCGGGCCGGGGTCGTCTTCCACCGCCACCGGGCCGAACGGCTCTCGGCGGTGCGGGACCGGGCCACCGGGGCCGTGCTGGCCGACGGTTCGGAGCCGGCGGCCGATCAGGTCGTACTCGCCGCGGGCAGCCTCAGCGGCCGGCTCGCGGGGGTGCCGGACCACGTCCTGCCGCCCGTCCGCCCGGTCAAGGGCCAGGTGCTGCGGCTGACCGTACCCACCGCGTACGCCCCCTTCCTCAGCCGCACCGTACGGGCCGTGGTCCGGGGCAGCCACGTCTACCTCGTGCCGCGCGAGAACGGCGAGCTGGTGATCGGCGCCACCAGCGAGGAGATGGGCTGGGACACCACCGTCACGGCGGGCGGGGTGTACGAGCTGCTGCGCGACGCCCACGAGCTGGTGCCCGGCATCACCGAGCTGCCGCTCACCGAGACCCTGGCCGGTCTGCGCCCCGCCTCCCCCGACAACGCCCCGCTGCTCGGCCGCACCGCGCTGCCAGGCCTCCACCTCGCCACCGGCCACCACCGCAACGGGGTGCTGCTCACTCCGGTCACCGGTGACGCCATGGCGCAGCTGCTGGCCGGCGGCGAGCTGCCCGAGGTGGCCCGCCCCTTCTCCCCCGGCCGTTTCGCGGCCGCCACCCCCGTACGACAGGAGCAGCCCGCATGACCGCGCCCCAGGCCCTCTCCGTTTCCGTGAACGGCGAGGCCGTCGCCGTCGCCGCGGGCACCACCCTGGACGCCCTTGTGGCGACCCTGACCGAGGCGCCCTCGGGTGTCGCGGCCGCGCTGAACGAGACCGTCGTGCCGCGCGGCCAGTGGTCCGCCGCCGCGCTCCGCGACGGCGACCGGGTCGAGGTCCTGACCGCGGTCCAGGGAGGCTGACCGTGTCGGACGACCTCTTCGCCCTGGGGGGCTCTGTCCTCGGTTCCCGGCTGATCATGGGGACGGGCGGGGCGCCCAGCCTCGATGTGCTGGAACGCTCACTGACCGCCTCCGGCACCGAGCTGACCACCGTCGCGATGCGCCGCCTCGACCCGACCGTGCGGGGCTCCGTGCTCTCCGTGCTGGAGCGGCTCGCCATCCGCGTCCTGCCGAACACCGCGGGCTGCTTCACGGCGGGCGAGGCCGTGCTCACCGCCCGGCTGGCCCGCGAGGCGCTCGGCACCGACTGGGTCAAGCTGGAGGTGGTGGCCGACGAGCGGACCCTGCTGCCCGACCCCGTCGAGCTGCTGGACGCCGCGGAGATCCTGGTGGACGACGGTTTCACCGTGCTGCCGTACACCAACGACGATCCGGTGCTGGCCCGGAAGCTGGAGGACGTGGGGTGCGCGGCGGTCATGCCGCTCGGCTCCCCCATCGGCTCGGGTCTCGGCATCCGCAATCCGCACAACTTCCAGCTGATCGTCGAGCAGGCCCGGGTCCCGGTGATCCTGGACGCGGGCGCCGGGACGGCTTCGGACGCGGCGCTCGCCATGGAGCTGGGGTGCGCGGCTGTGATGCTCGCCTCGGCGGTGACCCGGGCCCGGGAACCCGAGCTGATGGCCGCCGCGATGCGTCACGCGGTGGAGGGCGGGCGGCTGGCGTACCGCGCGGGACGGATACCGCGCCGGCACTTCGCCGAGGCGTCGTCGCCGGTGGCGGGGCTGGCGGCGCTGGACCCGGAACGGCCGGCGTTCTGACACCGGGTACCGCGGCTCCGGCGGCGGTGGATCGCGTGTCCCTGTCACGGCTCGGCTGCAGCACGAGTCCGGAATCGTCCCGGCCCGTCGGTCGTGTCCGCGGCGACTCGTAGACTCGCTGCGTGGATACGACCCTCCAGGACCCTCTCGTCGGGCAGCTGCTCGACGGCCGCTACCGCGTCGATGCCCGCATCGCCGTGGGCGGCATGGCCACGGTCTACCGGGCCATGGACACCCGCCTCGACCGGGTGCTCGCCCTCAAGGTGATGCATCCGGCGCTCGCGGCCGACGCCTCGTTCGTCGAGCGCTTCATCCGCGAGGCCAAGTCGGTGGCGGGGCTCGCGCACCCCAATGTGGTCGGGGTCTTCGACCAGGGGGCCCAGGGGCAGTACGTATACCTGGCGATGGAGTACGTCGCGGGCTGCACGCTGCGCGATGTGCTGCGCGAGCGCGGGGCACTGCAGCCGCGGGCCGCGCTGGACATCCTGGAGCCGGTGCTCGCCGCGCTCGGCGCCGCGCACCGGGCGGGCTTCGTGCACCGTGACATGAAGCCGGAGAACGTACTCATAGGCGACGACGGCCGGGTCAAGGTCGCCGATTTCGGCCTGGTCCGGGCCGTGGGCACGGTCACCAACACCACCGGTTCCGTCCTGGGCACCGTCTCCTATCTCGCCCCCGAGCAGATCGAGCGCGGCACCGCGGACACCCGCGCCGATGTGTACGCGTGCGGGGTGGTCCTGTACGAGATGCTCACCGGCGCCAAGCCGCACACCGGCGACTCCCCCGCCCAGGTCATCTACCAGCATCTGAACGAGGACGTCCCGGCCCCCTCGGCCATCGTCCCGGCGCTCGCGCCCGAGCTCGACGAGCTGGTGGCGAGCGCCACCGCGCGTGACCCCGAGGTCCGGCCGTTCGACGCGGTGGACCTGCTCGCCGAGTCCCGCCGGGCCCGCGCCGGCCTCACCGACGCCCAGCTGGACGCCGTACCGCCGCAGGCCCTGGCCGAGGTGCGCGACGCCGCCGAGGACCGCACGAGCGTGATTGCGCGAGTGCTGCCGCCCGGCCAGGGAACCGCTCACCACACCAGCCGGCTGGAGATGCCCCCGCCGCTGCCGCCGGACCGGCAGGACCGGCGGGCCGGGCTCCTCGGCGGGCCGCGGCGCGGCATCGTCGCCGCGGTCGTCGCCGTGCTGCTGGTCCTGGGGATCGGCGGCGGCGTCTGGTACATCAACTCCGGACAGTTCACCCACGTCCCCTCGGTCCTCGGCCAGAGCGAGCAGGCGGCCAAGGGACGGCTGTCGGACGCCGGCCTCGAAGTGAAGGGCGTCGAGCGCGCCTACAGCGACACCGTCGACCGCGGCAAGGTGATCAACAGCGACCCGAAGCCGGCCGCCAGGATCCGGGGCAACGGCTCGGTGACGCTCGTCGTCTCGCGCGGGCCCGAGATCGTGAAGGTGCCCGACGTCGAGGGCATCGCGCTGGCCGAGGCCAAGCGGAAGCTGACGAAGGCGGGCCTGGTGCCCGGCATGACCACCAAGGAGTTCAGCGAGGACGCGGAGGCCGGTGAGGTGGTGCGGACGGATCCCGAGGCGGGCACCGAGCGCCACGCGGACAGCGCGATCGCGATCGTGGTGTCCAAGGGCAGCCCGGTCGACGTCCCCGATGTCACCGGCCTCTCCGTCGAGGACGCCACCGACGCGCTGGACGACGAGGGGCTGAAGGCCAAGGTGCTGCCCGGCCGGGTGAACTCCCCGCAGGACGCGGGCGACATCGCCGAGCAGTCACCGGCCGAGGGCCAGGAGGCCGCCGAGGGCGACACCGTCACACTGACGGTCTCCAAGGGCCCGCAGATGATCGATGTGCCGGACGTCACCGGCAAGGACGTCGACGACGCCCGCGGCGAGCTGGAGGACGCCGGCTTCGAGGTCAAGGTCGACCGCCCGTTCCTCTCCATCAGCGACACTGTCGCGAGCCAGTCCGTCGACGGCGGCGACCGGGCCCCCGAGGGCAGCACCATCACCATCAAGACCAAGAGGCTCTAGATCCGTATGCGCAACCCTGTAGGCGGCCATGTACCGGTGGCCGGCGGCCTCGCCAGGGCGGGCCTCCCGTACGCCCGCGAGATGGGCGCGGAGGCCGTCCAGGTCTTCGTCGCCAACCCGCGCGGCTGGGCGACCTCGCCCGGTAACCCGGCGCAGGACGAGCAGTTCCGCGCCGAGTGCGCCGCCGAGTCCGTGCCGGCGTACGTCCACGCCCCGTACCTGATCAATTTCGGCTCGCACACCCCGGCGACCGTCGAGAAGTCGGTGACCTCGCTGCGCCACTCGCTGCGCCGCGCCCGTGAGATCGGCGCCCTGGGCGTCGTGGTGCACACCGGCTCGGCGACCAACGGCCGGCCCCGCGAGGAGGCGCTCGCCCAGGTGCGCACCCATATGCGGCCGCTGCTGGACGAGCTGACGCACGACGACGACCCGTTCCTGCTGCTGGAGTCGACCGCCGGCCAGGGGTTCTCGCTCTGTTCGCGGACCTGGGACTTCGGCCCGTACTTTGACGCGCTCGACGCCCACCCGAAGCTCGGCATCTGCCTCGACACCTGCCACATCTTCGCGGCGGGACACGATCTGGCCGGTCCCGGCGGGATGACGGAGACGCTGGACCTGCTGGTGGAGACGGTCGGCGAGGGCCGGCTGAAACTGATCCACGCCAATGACTCCAAGGACGTGGCCGGGGCCCACAAGGACCGGCACGAGAACATCGGCGCGGGCCGTATCGGCGCGGAGCCGTTCCGGGAGCTGTTCTCCCATCCGGCCACCGAGGGCGTACCGCTGATCATCGAGACACCGGGCGGCAAGGAGGGGCACGCGGCGGACGTGGCCCGGCTGAAGGAGCTGCGCGGCCGGAGCTGATCAGGTCCCGCTCCCGCACCAGTACCACCACTGAGGCGGCCGTGGACCGGGGACCGGCAGGGGCCGGGGGTCAGAGCTCGGGGCCGTCCCCGGGCTCCTCCTGGTAGGAGTAGCGCTGTTCCTTCCACGGATCGCCGACGTTGTGATAGCCGCGCTCCTCCCAGAAGCCGCGGCGGTCGGCGGTCATGTACTCGACGCCCCGGACCCACTTGGGGCCCTTCCAGGCGTACAGCTGCGGAACCACGAGCCGGAGCGGGAAGCCGTGTTCGGCGGTGAGCAGCTCACCGTCCTTGTGGGTGGCGAACAGGGCCCGCTCGGCGGTGAAGTCCTCGATCCTGAGGTTCGAGCTGAATCCGTACTCGGCCCAGACCATCACATGGGTGACATGAGGCGCGGGCGGCGCGAGTGCCACGACGTCGCGGACGAGCACCCCGCCCCACTCCGCGCCGAGCATGCTGAATTTCGTCACGCAGTGCAGATCGGCGACGACGGAGGAAAACGGCAGCGCCGAGAATTCCTGATGGTTCCAGCAGTGCTTGTCGCCGTCGGCCGTGGCGCCGAAAACCCGGAATTCCCAGCGGTCGGGTTTGAACTTCGGCACCGGCCCGTAATGGGTGACCGGCCAGCCGCGCTGCAGTCGCTGTCCCGGTGGAAGCTCGGACTGCTCTGACGCGCGGTTCTCCCGGCTTTCCGGCTGACCCATGCCTCCATGGTGACAGACAGGCAGGGGTGGTCATGACCAGCACAGAGACGTTTCGGGCAAGAACTACTAAGCATGTACTTACTGGACGGCCACCGAGCGCGATGCGAAGATGCGGCCAACTTGCCCAGTTCACCGGTTGGAAGGAGCCTCTGCGATGCAGGGCGACCCCGAGGTCCTTGAGTTCCTGAACGAACAGCTGACCGCCGAATTGACTGCCATCAATCAGTATTTCCTGCATGCCAAGATGCAGGACAACTTCGGCTGGACGAAGCTCGCGAAGTACACCCGCTCCGAGTCGTTCGACGAGATGAAGCACGCCGAGATCCTGACCGACCGGATTCTCTTCCTCGACGGACTGCCGAACTACCAGCGGCTCTTCCACGTACGCGTGGGCCAGACGGTCACCGAGATGTTCCAGGCGGACCGCCAGGTCGAGGTGGAGGCGATCGACCGCCTCAAGCGGGGCATCGAGCTGATGCGCGGCAAGGGCGACATCACGTCCGCGAACATCTTCGAATCGATCCTGGCCGACGAGGAACACCACATCGACTATCTCGACACCCAGCTGGAACTGGTCGAGAAGCTCGGCGAGCCGCTCTACATCGCGCAGCTGATCGAGCAGCCGGACAGCTGACCGGCACGGGGCGCACCGGGCCCGCGTTCGTGCCCCGTCACGCTCAGGCGGCTTCGGGGAACCCGAGAGCGGTGCCGGTACCGGCACCGGGGGCGATACCTGGTTCAGGAGCGGTGCCGGGCGGCTGCTTGCGGTCGAGCAGCTCACGGCGCGGACAGGCGCCGCGGCCGAGCATCGCCTGAATGGTGCGGACGCAGCCACCGCAGTCGGTCCCCGCCTTGGAGGCGGAGGCTATCTGGCGGGGCGTGCAGGCGCCGGCTTCCGCATGCTCCTTGACCTGCTGCTCCGTAACGCCGAAGCACGAGCAGACGTACACGCGGTTTCACCTCCCGGCGGGATGGGTCGTGGCGGCCGCCCCGATAGTCGGTGAGGCTAACCTAACCTTACCCGCCACTCAAGGGCGGTAAAAGCCCCGGAACGCCCAGTGGGGCACGGATCACATCGATCCGTGCCCCACCGTCGTACGCGCGCTACCAGCGGTGATGCCTACTGATCCCGGTACATCTCGGCGACCAGGAACGCGAGGTCCAGCGACTGGCTGCGGTTGAGCCGCGGGTCGCAGGCCGTCTCGTAACGCTGGTGCAGATCGTCCACGAAGATCTCGTGGCCGCCGCCGACGCACTCGGTGACGTCGTCACCGGTGAGCTCGACGTGGATGCCGCCCGGGTGGGTGCCGAGGCCCTTGTGCACCTCGAAGAAGCCCTTGACCTCGTCCAGGACGTCGTCGAAGCGGCGGGTCTTGTGGCCGGACGCGGCCTCGAAGGTGTTGCCGTGCATCGGGTCGGTGACCCAGGCGACGGTGGCCCCGGAGGCGGTGACCTTCTCGACCAGCTCGGGGAGCTTGGCGCGGACCTTGTCGGCGCCCATCCGGACGATGAAGGTCAGCCGGCCGGGCTCGCGCTCGGGGTCGAGGCGGTCGATGTAGCCGAGCGCCTCGTCGACGGTGGTCGTCGGGCCGAGCTTGATGCCGATGGGGTTGCGGATCTTCGAGGCGAACTCGATGTGCGCGCCGTCCATCTGGCGGGTGCGCTCACCGATCCACACCATGTGGCCCGAGGTGTCGTACAGCTCACCGGTGCGCGAGTCGGTGCGGGTCAGCGCCGACTCGTAGTCCAGCAGCAGGCCCTCGTGCGAGGCGTAGAACTCGACGGCCTTGAACTCGGCCGGGTCCGTGCCGCACGCCTTCATGAAGTTCAGCGCGTTGTCGATCTCGCGGGCCAGGGCCTCGTAGCGCTGGCCGGACGGGGACGACTTCACGAAGTCCTGGTTCCAGGCGTGCACCTGGCGCAGGTCGGCGTAACCGCCGGTGGTGAAGGCGCGGACGAGGTTCAGCGTGGAAGCGGACGCGTGGTACATCTGCTTCAGCCGGTCCGGGTCCGGGATGCGCTCGGCCTCGGTGAAGGCGAAGCCGTTGACGGAGTCGCCGCGGTAGGTCGGCAGGGTCACGCCGTCGCGGGTCTCGGTCGACTTGGAGCGGGGCTTGGAGTACTGGCCGGCGATCCGGCCCACCTTGACGACGGGCACGGAGGCCGCGTAGGTGAGGACGGCGCTCATCTGGAGCAGCGTCTTCAGCTTGGCGCGGATGTGCTCGGCCGACACGGCGTCGAAGGCCTCGGCGCAGTCACCGCCCTGAAGCAGGAACGCCTCGCCCTTGGCGACGGCTCCCATGCGGGCGCGCAGCTGGTCGCACTCGCCCGCGAAGACGAGCGGCGGATACGACGCGAGGTCCGCGAGTACATCGCGCAGCGCCTCGGAGTCGGGGTACTCGGGCTGCTGCGCCGCGGGAAGGTCTCGCCAGGTGTTGCCACCGGCGACGGAGGTATTGGCGTTCACGGTCACGGGTCCCACATTACGGGGTCGTGTCGACTGCTTTTCCTGGTGCTCAGTCACTGAGACGGACGACGCGGCGCGGTCAGTGACGAGGGACACAGTCGGGGCTGCTAGCCTCACGACTTTCAGACTCGGACAAGTGGACAACTGGGGGTGGGGATTTGAAGCGGAACCATCGCAAGGATCTCAAGAAGAGACGGCTGCTCTACGGGGTGGGGGCAGCGGTCGTGGCGACCGCGACGATCGGCACGGTCGCCATGGCCTCGCAGGACACCGTGACGTCCGACGGCAAGCCGGCTCCGGCGGCCGCCGCGCTGCAGACGCAGTTCAAGGACGCGGCGCGCGAGTTCGACGTACCGCAGAGCGTGCTGATGGCGGTCTCGTACCGCCAGACGCTGTGGGAGAGCCACGACGGCGAGCCGAGCACCAGCGGCGCGTACAACGTCATGGGGCTCACCCGGGTGACACCGAAGGACGTCGTCCAGCCGGACGGCAAGGAGCGTCTCGCGCACCTCAACATGAGCGGCAGCCCCGAGATCGAGCGCAAGTTCGACGCCGCCGAGGCGCTGCGCGGGCTGCCCGGGGAAGCCGTCGCCACCGACGACCCGCGGCTCCACACCCTGGACAAGGCCGCCGGTCTCATCGACGCCGGCACCGACGCGGTCCGCGACAGCACCGAGCAGAGCATTCGCGCGGGCGCGGCGCTGCTGGCCGAGTACCAGCGGCAGGCGACCGGCTCCCTGCCGGACAGCGCGGGTGAGTGGTACCCCGCGGTGGCCCGTTTCAGCGAGTCGACGGACACGAAGGGCGCCGATCTCTTCGCCGAGCGGGTCTTCGACTCGATCAGGACGGGTGAGCGGCAGCTCACCACGGAGGGCCAGCAGGTCACGCTGCCCGCCGACCCCTCCGTCGAACCGGTCAAGCCGTCGAAGATTCCGCTCGCCGCCGCGGCCGAGAGCAGGGCCACGACGAAGGCCGCGGCCGTCACACCGGAGTGCCCGTCCGGCCTGAACTGCAACTTCATCCCGGCCGAGGACCCGAAGACCGGCACGCGGAACTACAGCACGGCCGACCGGCCCGCGGGCGGGTTCGGCATCCGCCAGATCGTCATCCACGACACCGAGGGCACCTACCAGGGCTCGGTGGACACGTTCCAGAACTCGGCGAACGGTGTCAGCACGCACTACCTGGTCCGCGCCTCGGACGGTCTGGTCACCCAGATGGTCGAGAACAAGAACCTGGCGTGGCACGCGGGCAACTGGTCGCTGAACATGCACTCCATCGGCGTGGAGCACGAGGGCTACGCCATCAAGGCCGGTACGTGGTACACCGAGCCGCAGTACGAGTCCTCCGCGGCCCTGGTGAAGTTCCTGGCGGCCAAGTACGACATCCCGCTGGACCGTGAGCACGTCATCGGCCACGACGAGGTGCCCGGTGCGCTGGACGCCGATGTCGCCCCCATGCACTGGGACGCGGGCCCGTTCTGGGACTGGAACCACTACATGTCGCTGATGGGCGCCCCGACCGGTGCCAGTGGCGCGGGCGGCCCGGTCAAGGCCGGCCAGGTGGTCCGGGTGGTGCCCCCGTTCACCACGGCCAACCAGCCGGAGCTGACGTACAACGGCAGCACGGTCACCAAGCAGCCGGCGAACTTCGGCTACCTCCACACCTCGCCCTCGACGACGTCGGCCAGGATCACCGACCCGTACATCCCGAACGTGAAGGCCACTGACGGCCCGAACTGGGGCAACAAGGTCGTCGCGGGCGGCGAGTACGTCGTGGCCGAGGCCCGGAACGACTGGACGGCGATCTGGTACGGCGGGCAGAAGGCCTGGTTCTCCAACCCGGGCGGGCAGTTCACCGCACGCGTCGCCGGCACCGCCCCGACCGTGCTGAAGGCGAAGGCCGGATCCACGCCACGGCTCTACGGCCGTTCCTTCCCCGAGGCCTCGGCCTACGACGGGACCGGCGCCACCGCGCCGACGGACAGCCCCGACTACCTGTCGAAGTACAAGCTCCCCAGCGGGCAGTCGTACGTGAAGGCCGGGGACGAGGTCCAGGGCGACGACTACTTCGGCTCCTCGCAGATCCGCGTCGTGGGCACCGAGCTGTACACCCCGATCCGCTACAACCACCGCATCGCCTGGGTGAAGTCGAGCGACGTCCAGCAGGCGAGCGGCACCGTCCCGGATGCCGGGACGGACCGCTACAACATGATCGGCCGGGACAGCAAGGGCGACGTCTGGCAGTACCAGGGCACCGGCAGCGCCACGTCCCCGTACTACAAGCGCTACCTCATGGGCTACGGCTGGCAGAACTACACCGCCATCACCGCGATGACCGCGATGCGTGCCAACGGCACGGGCGACATCACGGCCCGCGACAAGGACGGCGTGCTCTGGTACTACCGGGGCAGCGGCAACCCGGACAAGCCGTACCTGGCACGCCTCAAGGTCGGCAGCGGCTGGAACCAGTACGACGGCATCTGGGGCATGCGCGACCTGGACGGGGACGGCAAGGCGGACATGCTCGCCCGCAACGGCTCCGGGGTGATCTATTTCTACAAGGGAACGGGTGACCCGGCGAAGCCCTTCGCGCCCAAGGCGCAGATCGGCACCGGCTGGCAGATCTACGACGCCCTCGTCTCCACCGGCGATCTGAACGGTGACGGCAAGGCCGACTTCGTGGCGCGGGACAAGTCCGGGGTGCTCTGGATCTACACGGGTACCGGCAACGCCACCGCACCGTATGCCAAGCGGGTGCAGATCGGTTCCGGCTGGGGCGCCTACAAGCTGATGCTGGGTCCGAGCGACCTGGACCGGGACGGCATCGGCGACCTGGTCGGTGTGAACGGATCAGGAGTGCTCTGGTACTACAAGGGCACCGGTAACGCGGCCAAGCCCTTCGCCACCAAGGCGCAGGTCGGCACCGGCTGGCAGATCTACGACACGCTGTTCTGAGACCCGCTGTTGCGGGCCCGGCCGAGTCGGCCGGACCGGAGGCCCGTTCCATCCATCGGGTGGAGCGGGCCTCCTCGTGCCCGGTCGTGGGTTATGGTTCGGGCATGTTCGCGCACTCGACCCGTAACTGGTGGTGGACCGCTCATCCGGCGGCCCACTGACTGCGCGTACGCAGAAAGACGCAGAGGCCGCCCGAGGGGCGGCCTTTTCCGTTTCCACGGGCCGTTCCTCCCAGCTGATTCCACTGGAAGGAACACCCCGCATGACACCGCACACGATTGTCCAGAGACTTCTCCGCGACGACTGCCCGCCCTTCGCCCTGCTCCGCAGGCGTACCCCCGGCCATGACCACGACACCGTCGAGGTCATGATCGGCGAGGTGCGGGAGGTGGACCGGCTCGCGGACCTCCCGGTCGGTGAGCGGCCCTCGCTCGCCATGGTGCCGTTCCGGCAGATCGCCGAGCGCGGTTTCGACGTACGGGACGACGGGACGCCGCTGGCCGTACTGGTCGCGGACGAGACGTACACGCTGCCGCTCGACGCGGCGCTGGAGCTGCTCCCCGCGCACGAGGTACGGGTCGAGGACGGCGCGTTCGATGTCGCCGACGAGGAGTACGCGGGGACCGTCCGGCGGGTCATCGAGGACGAGATCGGCCGGGGCGAGGGCGCGAACTTCGTCATCCGGCGCACCTTCCGGGGCGAGATCCCGGGGTTCGGGAGGGCGGACGCGCTGGCGCTGTTCCGGCGGCTGCTGGCGGGCGAGCGGGGCGCGTACTGGACGTTCGTCGTGCACACGGGTGACAGCGGGCCCGAAGGGCTCTCGTCGTCGGGGCGGCGGCGGGCGACGGGTGGGCGGACACTGGTCGGCGCCAGCCCCGAGGTGCATGTGCGGATGTCCGGCGGGACGGTCGTGATGAATCCGATCAGCGGCACCTACCGCTACCCCGCCGAAGGGCCGTCCGCCGAGGGCCTGCTGGCCTTCCTCGGCGACCGCAAGGAGACCGAGGAGCTCTCCATGGTGGTCGACGAGGAACTCAAGATGATGTGCACGGTCGGCGACATGGGCGGCGTGGTGATCGGCCCCCGGCTCAAGGAGATGGCCCATCTCGCGCACACGGAGTACGAGTTGCGCGGGCGCTCCTCGCTGGATGTGCGCGAGGTGCTGAAGGAGACCATGTTCGCGGCGACGGTCACCGGCTCCCCCGTGCAGAACGCCTGCCGGGTCATCGAGCGGTACGAGCCCGGCGGGCGCGGCTACTACGCGGGCGCGCTGGCCCTGCTGCGGCAGGGACCCGACGGGGCCCAGACGCTGGACTCACCGATCCTGATCCGGACCGCCGACATCTCGGCGGATGGGCAGCTCCGGGTGCCGGTCGGGGCGACGCTGGTGCGCCACTCCGATCCGGAGAGCGAGGTAGCGGAGACCCACGCCAAGGCGGCCGGGGTGCTGACCGCGCTGGGCGTGCTGCCGGGCCGGCCGAGGGCCGGAGGCGCGCTGCCGCGACTGGCCGGGGACCCGCGGGTGCGGGCGGCGCTGGACGCCAGGCGGGAGGGGCTCGCACCGTTCTGGCTGCGGATGCAGGAGCGCACCGACGAGCTGTCCGGCCATGCGCTGGTGATCGACGGCGAGGACACGTTCACCGCGATGCTGGGGCATCTGCTGCGCGCCTCGGGTCTCGATGTGTCGGTGCGCCACTACGACGAGCCGGGGCTGCGCGAGGCCGTACGGGCGCACGAGGGGCCGGTGGTGCTGGGCCCCGGGCCGGGGAATCCGGGCGACCCGGACGATCCGAAGATGCGGCTGCTGCGGTCGCTGGCGGCGGAGCTGGTCCGCGACCACCGGCACGGGCTCCTCGGGGTGTGCCTGGGCCATGAGCTGATCGCGGCGGAGCTGGGTCTTGAGATCGTCCGCAAGGCGGTGCCGTACCAGGGTGCGCAGACCAGGATCGAGCTGTTCGGGCGGCCGGAGACGGTCGGCTTCTACAACAGTTTCACCGCGCGCTGCGACGACGCCGTGGTCACCGAGCTGGCGGCGCACGGCATCGAGGCGAGCGCGGACGGGGCGACCGGGGAGCTGCACGCGCTGCGCGGGGACGGTTTCGCCTCGGTGCAGTTCCACCCGGAGTCGGTGCTGACGCTGCGCGGGGCGGCGATCGTGGGCGAGCTGCTGGCGGGGCTGCCGGTGCGCGGCTGAGCGGGCCGCCCGGGTCCGCCGGAATCAGGACCCGGGCGGCGCCGGGACCAGGACGTTGTCGCCGCGGCGGCGGGCCAGGTAGTCGTCGACGTTCTGGACGGTGGCCTCGATGATCTGGCCCACCGCGTCCTCGGTGTAGTACGCCTGGTGCGAGGTGACGATGACGTTCGGGAAGGTGACAAGGCGGGCCAGGGTGTCGTCGTCGATGCCCTCCAGGGACTTGTCGAGGAAGAAGAGCCCGGCCTCGGCCTCGTACACGTCGAGGCCGACGCCGAGGAACCGGCCGGCCCGCAGCTCCCCGACCAGGGCGGTGGTGTCGATGAGTCCGCCGCGGCTGGAGTTGATCAGGATCGCGTCGTCCTTCATCCGGGCCAGGGCGTCCTTGCCGATGACGTGGTGGGTCGAGGGCAGCAGCGGGACGTGCAGGCTGATCAGGTCGGATTCGGCGAGGAGCTGGTCCTTGTCGACGTAGCGCATGCCCAGTTCGACGCAGGCCGGGTTCTCCGCGACGTCCCAGCCGAGCAGATTCATGCCGAAGCCGTGGGCGATCCGGGTGAAGGCCTCACCGATCTTGCCGGTGCCGACGACGCCGGCGGTGCGGCCGTGCATGTCCCGGCCGAGGAGCCCGTCGAGGCGGAAGTCGAAGTCGCGGGTGCGGCTCGCGGCCCGGATGACGCGGCGGTTGACCGCCATGGCGAGGGTCCAGGCGAATTCGGCGACGGAGTAGGGCGAGTAGTACGAGACCCGGGCGACGCGCATGGCGAGGCGCTCGGCGACGTCCAGGTCGATGTTGTTGAAGCCGGTGGAGCGCTGGGCGATCATCTGCGTGCCGCCGGCCGCGAGGGTCTGCAGTACGCCGCTGCCCAGGTCGGCGTTGACACTGGTGGAGATGATCTCGTAGCCGGCCGCGATGGGCGCGGTGTCCCGGTTCAGGAAGACGTCCAGGCAGCGGACCTCGTGCTTCCCGGCGAAGGCTTTCTCGATCAGCGGCTTCTCGTCGGACTGCACGCCGAAGGCCAGGATCTCCACTGCGTCTCCCGTGACTGGTGCGGGCGGGGTGCCGGGGCCGTACGCACGGGGGTGCGTACGGACCCGGCCGGTCCGGTCATCGCGAATATAAGGCCGGGACGCCCGGCACGCCGCCCGGACCTCAGCCGAAGAAGACCCCCACCTCCGCGTAGAGCGCCGGGTCGACCGTCTTGAGCCGGGCGGTCGCCTCCGCGATCGGCACCCGCACGATGTCCGTGCCGTTCAGGGCGACCATCTTCCCGAAGTCGCCGTCGTGCACGGCGTCGATGGCGTGCAGGCCGAACCGGGTGGCCAGCCAGCGGTCGAAGGCGCTGGGGGTGCCGCCGCGCTGGACGTGGCCCAGGACGGTGGTCCTGGCCTCGTTGCCGGTGCGGCGCTCGATCTCCTTGGCCAGCCATTCGCCGACCCCGGAGAGACGGACATGGCCGAAGGAGTCCTGCGACCCGTCCTTGAGGACCATCTCGCCCTCCGCGGGCATGGCCCCCTCGGCGACCACCACGATCGGGGCGTAGCTCGCCCGGAACCGGGAGGTCACCCAGGCGCAGACCTGGTCGACGTCGAAGCGCTGCTCCGGGATGAGGATGACGTTGGCGCCGCCCGCCAGCCCCGAGTGGAGCGCGATCCACCCGGCGTGGCGGCCCATCACCTCGACGACGAGGACCCGCATATGGGACTCGGCCGTGGTGTGGAGCCGGTCGATGGCCTCGGTCGCGATGCCGACGGCCGTGTCGAAACCGAAGGTGTAGTCGGTGGCGGACAGGTCGTTGTCGATGGTCTTGGGCACGCCGACGCAGTGGATGCCGTGCTCGTCGGACAGGGTCGCCGCCACCCCGAGGGTGTCCTCGCCGCCGATCGTGACGAGTGCGTCGACCTCGTACCTGTCGAGGCTGTCCCGGATCCGGCGGACACCGTGGTCCGCCTTGAGCGGGTTGGTGCGTGAGGAACCGAGGATGGTGCCGCCGCGTGGCAGGATGCCGCGCACCGCCGGGATGGAGAGCGGGACCGTCACACCCTCGAGCGGTCCGCGCCAGCCGTCCCGGAATCCGATGAAGTCGTAGTCGTATTCCTGCACGCCCTTGCGGACTATGGCACGGATGACCGCGTTGAGCCCGGGGCAGTCGCCGCCCCCGGTCAGTACTCCGACCCGCATGAAAGCATCCCTTCGCCGAAGTGAGCCCATGTGACACCCAGCCTAAGGGTGACCCAGGTCACTCCGGGATGGGCCGGACGGTCAAATTCCGTGCAATATGCGGGAATTGATCTCAGATGTCGTCGAGTCCCCGCTCGATGGCGTACCGCACCAGCTCCACCCGGTTGTGCAGCTGGAGCTTGCCCAGGGTGTTCTGGACGTGGTTCTGGACCGTGCGGTGGGAGATGACCAGCCGTTCGGCGATCTGCTTGTACGAGAGTCCCTTGGCGACCAGCCGCAGCACCTCGGTCTCCCGGTCGGTGAGTTCC
The DNA here is from genome assembly GCF_055587045.1 of Streptomyces sp. NPDC048671. Classification (NCBI taxonomy): domain Bacteria; kingdom Bacillati; phylum Actinomycetota; class Actinomycetes; order Kitasatosporales; family Streptomycetaceae; genus Streptomyces; species Streptomyces sp. NPDC048671. Next base: position 380,403 of record NZ_JBVJHB010000001.1, read on the forward strand.
GGGGCCTTCGGCTCGTCGGACGCCACGGGCGCGGGTTCGGAGGCCAGCCTGCGGTACTCGCCGAGCACCAGCCCGGCGAGGCCGGGGGTGAAGACGGGGTCGCCGGCCGCGGTGCTCCGGACCGCCTCGGTCAGCTCCTGGGTGCTCGCCGACTTGAGCAGGTAGCCGGTGGCGCCGGACTTGACCGCCTCCAGCACATCGGCGTGCTCGCCGCTCGCGGAGAGCACCAGGACCCGCAGTCCGGGGTGCGAGCCGACGAGCTCCTTGCAGACCTGGACGCCCGGCATCCCGGGCAGATTGAGGTCGAGGACGAGGACGTCGGGGCGGACGGCCCCGGCCCGGCGGACCGCCTGCGGGCCGTCGCCCGCGGTCGCCACCACGTCGAAGCCGGACTCCGCGAGGTCGCGGGCGACGGCGTCGCGCCACATCGGGTGGTCGTCGACCACCATCACCCTGATGGGCAGCCGTTCTCCCGCCGCGCCCTGGTCGTGCTCCGTACTCATCGGACCGAACCCGCCTTCCCCCGTGAAACTTTCGGAACCTTCAATTCGACCTCGGTGCCCTGGCCGGGCACCGAGACCAGCTCTGCCGTGCCGCCCAGTTCGGCCAGCCGGCCGCGTATCGACAGGGCGACGCCGAGGCGCCCCTCGCCCTCGGCCTGGGCGAGCCGTCCCTCCGGGATGCCCGGCCCGTCGTCCCGGACCGTGACGATCACCTCGTGCGGCCAGTCCTCGACCAGGATCCAGGCCTGGGCGTTCTCCCCCGCGTGCACCCGGACATTGTCCAGGGCGGCGCTGACCGCGGCCGCCAGTTCCATCGCCGCCTCGGGCGCGAGCAGCACCGGGGCGCCGGGCTCCGCGAAGCTGATCCGGGAGCCGGCGTGCGGGGCGAGCAGGGTGCGCAGATCGGTCACGCCCGGCGCGCCGCGCTCGTCGTCGGTCTCGACGGTCCGCACCACGGCGCCCTCGGCGGCGTCCTCGGAGACCCGGGTGGGCGGCACCAGGCCGCTGGAGACCAGGGTGCGCAGGGCGACCTCCTGCTCCCCGGCCATCCGGCCCAGCTCGGCGGCCTCGCCGCCGATCGCCGTACCGCGGCGCTGCACCATCGCCAGGACCTGGAGCACGCTGTCGTGGATGTCGCGGGCCAGCCGTTCCCGTTCCCGGGTGGTGGCCTCGATCTCCAGGGCGCGGGCGAGGGTGCGCTCACTGGCGCGGGCCACCTCGACGACGTAGCCGATCGCGATGGAGGCGACCCAGACCAGCAGCACGTTGTGCAGGGTGTCGCGGCTGGGTTCGGCGCGCTCGACGATGTTGGCGGCGGCGACGAAGCTGGAGGCGAAGGCCGCCCAGCGCCAGCCGCCCTTGATCGCGAAGGCCAGGACGGACCCCGCGGTCCAGATCGACGGCAGGGTCGGACCGTCGACGTGCTGGGCCTGGAAGTCGGCGAGCGGGGTGAGGAGGATGCCGGCGAGGGCGAGGGTGAGGTCGGCGCCGAGGAAGCGCTTGGTGCAGGCCGCCGCGCCGGCGACCTTCGGCAGGGTGGCGAGCGTCCAGACGGCCATCACCGTCAGGAAGACGACGGCGACCCACGGCCGCTCGTACTTGTCGCGTCCGAAGACGGCGAGCAGGATCGCGTAGAGCATCGTCAGAATGCGGTACGCGGTCAGCGCACGCCACAGCGGCTGCTCGACCGACATCCGCACGACCCGCACGCGCTTGGCCATCTTCTTCTCCCCCACCCCGGACGGACCGGCGCGCGCTTCAGGCGCCGCCGCGGTCCTCGTCCATACCCTGCTGCTCGTCCCGGCCGCCGGACGCGGCCTGCTTGGCGGCCTCCGAGCGCCGCTTCGCCTCCTCCGCGATCTGCCGCTTGGCGGCGGTCGCGTAGATGTCGACGTACTCCTGCCCGGAGAGCTTCATGATCTCGTACATCACCTCGTCGGTGACCGAGCGCAGGATGAAGCGGTCGCCCTCCATGCCGTGGTACCGGCTGAAGTCGAGCGGCTTGCCGATCCTGATCCCCGGGCGCATCAGCTTGGGCATCACCTGGCCGGGCGGCTGGATCTTCTCCGTGTCGATCATCGCGACGGGGATCACCGGCGCCCCGGTCGCGAGCGCCACCCGGGCGAGCCCGCCGGGCTTGCCCCGGTAGAGGCGGCCGTCGGGCGAGCGGGTGCCCTCCGGGTAGATGCCGAAGAGGCCGCCGCTCTCGATCACCTCGATGCCGGCCTTGATCGCCGCCTCACCGGCGCCCCGGGCGCCCGAGCGGTCCACCGGGAGCTGGCCGACGCCCTTGAAGAAGGCGGCGGTCAGCTTGCCCTTGACGCCGGGCGCGGTGAAGTACTCGGCCTTGGCGATGAAGGTGACCTTGCGGTCCAGGACGGCGGGCAGGAAGAAGGAGTCGGAGAACGACAGATGGTTGCTCGCGAGGATCGCGGGTCCCTGCGCGGGAATGTTCTCCAGGCCCTCCACCCATGGCCTGAACGCGAGCTTCAGCGACCCGCCGATGGAGAACTTCATAGCGCCGTAGATCAACTCGGGTGCCTCCAGTGTGCTGTCCGGCAGACCTCAGGGCCTGCCCGGCGGCTCGCGGCCGGGGTCGCGACATCCGGCACGGCGCCTCACCCTGTCCGGCTGCGATCCCCCGGACAGACCCTAACCCGTGCCGCCGTCCGTGCTCCCGCCCGGCACGGCCCGGGGTACCCGGCCCGTGCCGGTGACGGCCCTGGTCGGTGTCGGCCCGGTCGCGTACGGTGAAGTAATCCTTCCGCACTCCCCCTTCGCTCCCCTGCGAGCCTCACGAACAGGAGACCCCGGTGCCGGTCCTTCCTGGAGCCGAGCCGTTCCGCCACGAGGGCGGAGAGGTCGGCGTCCTTCTCTGTCACGGATTCACCGGTTCCCCGCAGTCGCTGCGCCCCTGGGCCGATTACCTGGCCGGACGCGGGCTCACGGTCTCGCTGCCGCTCCTCCCCGGGCACGGCACCCGCTGGCAGGACATGCAGGTGACCGGCTGGCAGGACTGGTACGCGGAGGTGGACCGGGAGCTGCGGTCGCTGCTGGAGCGGTGTTCCCAGGTCTTCGTCTTCGGTCTCTCCATGGGCGGAGCCCTCGCGCTGCGGCTCGCGGCGAAGCACGGTGACGCGGTCCGGGGGCTGGTGCTCGTCAACCCGGCCAACAAGGTGCACGGCCTCGCGGCGCACGCGCTGCCGGTCGCCCGCCATCTGGTGCCGACGGCGAAGGGCCTGGCCAGCGACATCGCGCTGGAGGGTTCCGAAGAGGTCGGCTACGACCGGGTACCGCTGCACGCGGCGCACTCCGTACGGAAGTTCTTCCGGCTGGTCGACGCCGAACTGCCGCAGGTGACCCAGCCGGTCCTGCTGCTGCACAGCCCGCAGGACCATGTCGTGCCGCCCGCCGACTCGGCCCGGATCCTGAGCCGGGTCTCGTCCAGGGACGTCGAGGAGATCCTGCTGGAACAGAGCTACCACGTGGCGACGTTGGACCACGATGCGGAGCGGATCTTCGACGAGAGCTATTCGTTCATCGGCCGCCTCGCTCCGAGCGTCGGGAAGAAGGGGAGCACGTCCGGTGGCTGAGCACAACGCGGATCGCGCGGGCGGCGAGGAGGAGCGCGAGCCGCTCCCCGCCGAGGGAGCGGCCGTCCCCGATGACGGCGGCGCACCTCCGTCGGAGGCCCCGGGCATCGCCCAGGGCGGCGACGGGGAGCGGCCGGTCGACGAGGAGGCCGTCTGGGAGGCGATCGTCGCGGGGTACGGCGACGAGCCGCCGGACCCGCCGGGCGCCAGGCCGTTCCGGTCCATCGAGGACATCGCGCTGCTGGAGGACGGTCCGCTGAGCGCCCTGGATCCGGACAAGGGCATCGGCAAGCGGCCGCCCAAGCCGCCGGAGAAGCCGCTCGGCAGCTCGGTGGTGTTCGCCCCCGGCGTCGGCAACGGCCCGCGCGACTACGAGCCGGCGGAGCCGGCCGCGGGTGACACGGACGGCGGGGACGACAGCGGCGAGGGGCACTTCGTGCCGCCGGAGCCGCCACCGCTGCCGGAGGCCGACGTCACGGCGAAGTTCGCCTGGCTCGCGGTGATCGGCGGGCCGGTCCTGCTGCTGCTCGCGGTGCTGCTCCAGTGGGAGATGACCTGGTGGCTGACGACGGTCTGCGTCGGCGGCTTCCTGGGCGGCTTCGTGACGCTGGTGGCGCGGATGGAACACGACGACGAGGACGGCGACGACCCCGGCCGCGGCGCGGTGGTCTGAGCCGCCCTACGGCGTACCGGCCGCGGGCACCCGCAGCGCGGCCAGCACCGGCAGGTGGTCGGTCGCGGCCCGCAGGTCGCCCCCGGCCACGCCGGGCAGCCCGGCCGGGACACCGCAGCCGAGCACCTCGATGCCCCGGGTCGCGAAGACCGCGTCGATCCGCTTGCGCGGGTCGTGCGGCGGGAAGGTGTGCTCGCCGCCCCGGGGCCGTACGGTCCAGCAGTCCTGGAGCCGCCCGGCCAGCCGCCGGAACGCCTGCCCGCCCGGGACCTCGTTGAGGTCACCGCCCACCACGGCGTGCTCGACCCCCATCGCGTCCAGCCGGTCGAGCAGCGCCTCCGCCTGGGCGAGGCGCTCCTCGCGCTGGAGGCTCAGATGGCAGCTGAGCACTCCGATCCGGGTGCCCGCGATCCGGACGACCGCGGTGGCGAAGCCCCTGCGGTGCAGTCCGGGGGTGAGCGGCAGCAGGACGTCCTCGGTGCGCTCCACCGTGGCGCGCAGCGAGCAGAGCAGCAGCGGTCCGGCCGCGGTGGCTCCGCCGCCGAGGACCACCAGATCGGTGGCGCGGGCGAGCCGGGCGGCACGCTTGCGCCAGCGGAAGAAGCGCGGCGCCTCCTGGACGAGGACCAGATCGGGTGCGCAGCCGCGGATCACCCGGGCCAGCGCCGCACGGTCGTCGCGCATCGACCGGATGTTGTAGCTGAGCACTCTGATGACGGCCGAGCCGTCCTGCTCGGTACGGGATTCTGGCAGCGACGTCATGGCCATGGCGCTCACGATACGACGGACGCCCGCCGCGCTCCGAGAGGAGTGCGACGGGCGTCCGTCATGTCCGTGGTGCCTGGGTGGATCAGCCCTGCCGGGCCAGGTCCGCTGCGCCCACCAGCCCGGCCTTGCCGCCCAGTTGGGCCGCGAGAACCTGGGCGTGCGGACGCCACTCGCCGCCGATCAGCCAGCGCCGGAACGACTTGCGGATCGGGTCGAGGACCAGATCGCCCTCGTCCGAGACGCCGCCGCCGACGATGAAGGCGGACGGGTCGAAGAGCGAGGCGAGGTCGGCCAGTCCCGCGCCGGCCCAGCGGGCCAGCTCGCGGAACGAGTCGACGGCCACCGGGCAGCCCTGCCGGGCGGCCTCACTGATGTGCTTGCCCTCGATGCCCTCGACCGTGCCGTCGCCGAGCGCCAGCAGGATCGTGGCGTTCTCGGGGGTGGCGTTGGCCCGCTGCTTCGCGTACCGGACGAGCGCCCGCCCGGAGGCGTACTGCTCCCAGCAGCCCTGGCTGCCGCAGCCGCAGAGCAGACCGTCCGGGACGACCCGGATGTGGCCGAACTCGGCGGCCACGCCGAAGCGTCCGCGGCGCAGCTTGTTACCGATGATGATGCCGCCGCCGAGGCCGGTGCCGAGCGTGATGCAGATGACGTCCTCGTGGCCCTGGCCCGCGCCGAAGCGGTACTCGCCCCAGGCCGCCGCGTTGGCGTCGTTCTCGACGACCACCGGGAGGCCGACGCGCTGCTCGACCTTGTCCTTGAGCGGCTCGTGCCGCCAGTTGACGTTCGGTGCGAACAGCACCGTGGCACGCTTGTCGTCGACGTATCCTGCCGCGCCGATGCCGACCGCCTCGATCGCGTGCCCCTCGCTGGCGCCGGACACCGCCGCCGCGATCGCGTCCACGATGCCTTCGGCCGTCGGCGGGGTCGACACCTTGAAGGTCGAGAGGATGTGGCCCTCTTCGTCGACCACTCCAGCTGCGATCTTCGTGCCGCCGATATCGACGCCGATGGTGAGTCCCATGAATCCCTCAGTTTCGGTCGAGCCCCGCTGGGGCAACCGTACCCGAGGCCGGGCCCCGCCCTGTCGGCGCCGGTCAGTCCAGGTCGATCTGCTCGCCGGTGCCGGGCCCCTCGTCTCGGGGGTCGGTCGCGTCGTCCGCCTTCTTTTCGGTGCCCGCGGGGTCCCCCGCGCCCTGGGTCCAACGGCGTTCCTGGCCCTCGACGGCCGAGCGGTAGGCGGCGAGCAGTTCGCCGCCGGCCGCGGCGATGTGATCGAAAACGTCGGGGTTGCGCTCGATGACGGGTTCGACCGCGGACTTCGCCTGCTTGATGACCTGCTGGACCGCGCCCTGGGCCGCCATGCCGAACAGCGGCGACTGGAGGGACGAGACCTTGTCGGCCACGGCGTCCATCAGCTTGCGCAGCTCCTCGGCGGCGGAGCCGGGCGGCGGACCGTACTCGGCACGGCGGCGGGCCTTCTCGGCGGCGAGGTCCTCGGCGCAGGCCTGCGCCCACGCGTCGTCGTCAACGGGACGATCGGTGGCTTCGCTCATGGCGGACTCCTGCGACGTGGGTGGCCGGCGGCCCGGCACACGGGACCCGTACCTACGACGGTACCCGAACGGTGGCAGGGCCTGTCGTCGAACTGACGACGGCGGTTTGGCGACAGGCCCCCGGGCCGTTCAGCTCGTCCTGGGCCACAGGTCCGCGTCGGGCGTGAACCGGACACGGAGCACGCCGTCGGTGAGCGAGGCGCCGGAGACGGTGCAGCGGCGCAGCGCGGACTCCAGGGGCACGATGCGGTGGAACGGGCCGACGGTGAGCAGGAGTTCGTCGCCGCGGCGGACCAGCTGGAGGTCCTTCTTGACCGCCCCGGGCAGCCGCAGGCACCAGATCAGTATTCCGTCCGGGCCGTCCGGGCCGTCCGGGCCGTCGGAGCCGTCCGGGCCGTCCTGCGCGCCGGACTCCTCGATCCACCAGGGGTTCTCGGCCCGGCCGGTCCCCCGGTCGGCCACGGCCACGGCCGGCGCGGTGTCCCCGCCGGTCAGGGCGGCCAGGTCGGCGGGGCCCTGCGGGTCGCGGCCCAGGTGCGGCACCTCCACCGGCGGGGCTCCGGCGGCCCACTCCTCGCGCCAGTGGTCGAGGCACTTCTCCTGCTGGGCGGCGAGCGCCGCGAACCAGGGGTCCGGGGAGTGCCGGGGCAGCACCCGGTTGGCCACCAGGGCGTCCACGCGCACTCCCTGGAGGGCGAGTCCGGTCCGGGCGGTGCGCAGCGTGTCCTCGGCGGCCGGGCCCGGTTCGGCGACCAGCCGGAGCGTGGTGGCGCGGTCCTCGATGAGGGCCTGGACGGCGGCCAGTTCGGCGTCGCGCCGGGCGGCGGCCTCGTACAGCCAGTGTGCGGGCATGGGCACGCCGGCCAGCTGGGCGAGCATCGGGCGCAGGGCGCGGGCGGCCTGGCGTTCCTGGGGCAGCAGCCGGCGCAGGTAGCGGCGCAGCTGTTCGGGCAGGGCCAGCAGGGCGAGGGCTTCGCGCAGCGGCGGCAGGTCGACGACGAGGAGCTCGTAGCCGTGGCCGGACCAGTCGCCCTGTGCGGCGCGGCGCAGGCTCTGCAGAAGGGCGAGCTGGCCGCTGCCGGGGAGTTCGGTGAGTTCCTCGCCGTCCAGCTGGTTGCCGCCGAGCATGCCGAGTACGCCGGACAGCTGGTCCTGGAGGGCGAGGAGTTCGCCGCGGAAGGTCTCCGCGGAGTCGGTCCGCACGGACCACAGGGTGTCGGTGACCCGTGCGGGTTCGGTGGCGGAGGGGAAGCCGGGTATGGCGTCCGCCGAGATCAGCAGGGTTCGGGCGCCTCGGCGGGAGCCGGCCAGCGCGGTCGCCGCCGCGACGGTGGTACGGCCGGCGCCGCCGGGGCCGGTGACCAGGACCGTACGCACCGGGTCAGGCCTTCGGGACGGACTCGACGCGCTTCTTCAGTCCGGCCAGGGCGCGGTCGATGATGACCTTCTCCGCCTTGCGCTTGATCATGCCGAGCATCGGGATCTTGACGTCGACGGTCAGCCGGTAGGTGACCTCGGTGCGGTCGCCGTCGCCGAGCGGGGCCAGTGCGTAGGAGCCGTCGATGGCACGCAGCATCTGGGACTTGACCAGGGTCCAGCTGACCTCGTAGTCGCCGATCCAGGTGTACGCGAGGGTGTGGTCGTCCTTGATCGCTCCGGCGTCGAGGACCAGGCGGACCTTCTCGGCGCGGCCGCGCTCGTCGGCGGCGAGCACCTCGGCCTCCTTGACCTCGCCGGTCCATTCCGGATAGCGGTCGAAGTCGGCGATCACGCCCATGACGTCGGCCGGTGCCGCCTCGATGGTGATGCTCGAGCTGGTGTGTTCAGCCATCGCTGTGGCCCTCCAGTGCGGTGTACCGGTCGATCGGCAGAGACCTGCCGCCAGAAGGCTATCGCGTGTGCGCCGCGCCTCGGCCCAGGGCCTGCCGGGATGCCCGGTGCGGCCGGGCCCGGTCACCACTCCAGCGCCCACGGCCTCCCGGTCGAGGCGAAGTGGCCGACGTTCACGCACTCGGTGGCGCCGATCCGCATCCGGCGGACCAGGGGCTGGTGGACATGGCCGAACACGGAGTACCGGGGGCGGGTACGGCGGATGGCGTCGAGCAGGGCCCGGCTGCCGCGTTCGAAACGGCGCGCCACGGTGTCGTACGTCAGCTCCGGGACGTCGGGCGGAATGTGGGTGCAGAGCACGTCGACCTCACCGACCGCCTCGATCTTGGCGGCGTACTCCTCGTCGCTGATCTCGTACGGGGTGCGCATCGGGGTCCGGAGCCCACCGCCGACGAACCCGAAGACGCGGCCGCCGATCTCGGCGCGTTCGCCGTCCAGGACGGTGGTTCCGGGGCCGGCGTACTCGGGCCACAGGCCGGGGATGTCCACGTTGCCGTAGGTGGCGTACGTCGGAGTGGGCAGCGCGGCGAACATCTCGGCGTACTGCTTGCGCACCGCCGCGACGATCGCGGTGTCGCGGTCCACGCCCGTCCACAGGCCCCGGCCGAAGTCCCGGGCCTCCTCGAAACGGCGCTCGGTGCGCAGCGCGACGATCCGGTCGGCGTTCTCCACGCCGAAGAGTTCCGGGAAGATGCCGCGCGAGTGATCGGCGTAGTCGAGGAAGAGCACCAGGTCGCCCAGGCAGACGAGGGCGTCGGCGCCGTCCCCCGCGCGGGCCAGCGCCTCGGTGTTCCCGTGCACGTCACTGACCACGTGGATGCGGGTGCGCCGCTCGGCGGCGGCCCCCCGGCTGTTCGGTCCGGCCCTCATGACGATCACCCTAGGTCCCCCGCGTCCGCCTGGGTAGAGGCCATCGGACCTGCGGTTACTTCCAGGGCCCGGCCGGGGTGCACTACTGTGCGCGAAAGGCCAGCCGATATGTGTGACGCGTAAGACATCTGGCCGGAACCCCCTATCCGGAACCGAGTACTGGTGGGTAACGTCCGGGCAGTCCAGTCGTGCTCACCCCACTGAGCACCCGCCGTCTTGGACCGCAGCCGGTGCGTCACACAGAGCCGTGGCACCGGAGCCCGATGAGGAGCAGCAGTCTTGCGCGAGTTCAGCCTTCCGGCCCTGTACGAGGTCCCCTCGGACGGCAACCTGACGGATCTCATCCGCCGCAATGCCGCTCAGCATCCCGATGTCGCGGTGATGGGCCGCAAAGTGGCGGGTGCCTGGACCGACGTCACCGCCACGCAGTTCCTGACCGAGGTCAGAGCCGCGGCCAAGGGACTGATCGCCGCCGGTGTCGAACCCGGCGACCGGGTCGCCCTGATGTCGCGCACCCGCTACGAGTGGGTGCAGCTGGACTTCGCGATCTGGAGCGCGGGCGCCGTCACCGTGCCGGTGTACGAGACCAGTTCGGCCGAGCAGGTCCAGTGGATCCTCGGCGACTCGGGCGCCGTCGCGGTCCTGGTGGAGAGCGAAGCGCACGCCGACGCCGTGGCCTCCGTGCGCGACCGGCTGCCGGAGCTGCGCCATGTGTGGCAGATCGACAAGGGCGCGGTCGACGCGCTCACCGCTTCGGGCGCGGAGGTCTCCGAGGAGACCGTGGATCTGCGCAGCGGGAGCGCCAAGGCCGACGACCCGGCCACCATCGTCTACACCTCGGGCACCACCGGACGCCCCAAGGGCTGTGTGCTCACGCACCGCAGCTTCTTCGCGGAGTGCGGCAACGTGGTGGAGCGGCTCAAGCCCCTCTTCCGTACGGGTGAGTGCTCCGTCCTCCTCTTCCTGCCGGCCGCGCACGTCTTCGGACGGCTGGTCGAGGTCGCCTCCGTGATGGCCCCGATCAAGCTGGGCTGCGTACCGGACGTCAAGCACCTCACCGATGAACTGGCCGCGTTCCGGCCGACCCTGATCCTCGGGGTGCCGCGGGTCTTCGAGAAGGTCTACAACTCGGCGCGGGCCAAGGCCCAGGCCGACGGCAAGGGCAAGATCTTCGACAGGGCCGCGAACACCGCGATCGCCTACAGCCGCGCGCTGGGCACGCCGCAGGGTCCGTCCGTGGGCCTGAGGTTCAAGCACAAGGTGTTCGACCGGCTCGTCTACAGCAAGCTGCGGGCCGTGCTCGGCGGACGCGGCGAGTACGCGATCTCCGGCGGTGCGCCGCTCGGTGAGCGGCTCGGGCACTTCTACCGCGGGATCGGCTTCACCGTCCTGGAGGGCTACGGCCTGACCGAGACGTGCGCGGCGACCGCCTTCAACCCGTGGGACCGCCAGAAGATCGGCACGGTCGGCCAGCCGCTGCCCGGCTCGGTCGTGCGGATCGCGGACGACGGCGAGGTGCTGCTGCACGGCGAGCACCTGTTCTCCGGGTACTGGAACAACGAGACGGCGACGGCCGAGGCGTTGGCCGACGGCTGGTTCCACACCGGCGACATCGGCACCCTCGACGAGGACGGCTATCTCGCGATCACCGGCCGCAAGAAGGAGATCATCGTCACGGCGGGCGGCAAGAACGTCGCTCCCGCCGTCATCGAGGACCGCATCCGCGGGCACGCCCTGGTCGCGGAGTGCATGGTGGTCGGCGACGGACGCCCGTTCGTGGGCGCGCTGGTGACGCTGGACGAGGAGTTCCTGGGCCACTGGGCCGAGGAGCACGGCAGGCCGGCCGGCTCCACCGCCCTGTCGCTGCGCGAGGACCCGGAGCTGCTGGCCGAGGTGCAGCGGGCGATCGACGACGGCAACGCGGCGGTGTCCAAGGCCGAGTCCGTACGCAAGTTCCGGATCCTGGCCGCCCAGTTCACCGAGGAGGCGGGCCACATCACGCCGTCGCTGAAGCTGAAGCGGAACGTGGTGGCGAAGGACTTCGCGGACGAGGTCGAGTCGATCTACCGCACCTGATCCGCGTGACGCTTACGCAGGGGCCCGCACCGCTTTCCGGTGCGTGACGCTTACGGACGGGCCCGCACCGCTTTCCGGTGCGGGCCCGTCCGGCGTTCAGAGCAGCGCCCTGAGCCTCTCCGCCAGCAGGTCCCAGCGCCACTTCTCCTCGACCCAGGCCCGGCCCCGCTCCCCCATCCGCCGGCGCAGCTCCGCGTCGCCGAGCAGCGCGACGATCCGCTCCGCCGACTCCTCGGCCGAGCCGCCGCGCACCACCCAGCCGGTCTCGCCGTCGAGCACCGCGTCCGGGGCGCCGCCCGAGTCGCCCGCCACCACCGGCAGCCCGGTCGCGGACGCCTCCAGGTAGACGATGCCGAGCCCCTCCACGTCGAGGCCGCCGCGCCGGGTGCGGCACGGCATCGCGAAGACGTCACCGGCCCCGTAGTGCGCGGGCAGTTCCGCCCAGGGCACGGGGCCGGTGAACCGCACGGAGTCCAGCACCCCGGTCTCGGCGGCCAGCTTCTCCAGCTCCCCGGCGTACGGTCCGCCGCCGACGATCAGCAGGACGGCGTCGGGCACCTCGGCCAGGATCGCGGGCATCGCGAGGATCAGGGTGTCCTGGCCCTTGCGGGGCACCAGCCGGGACACGCAGACGACGACCGGCCGGTCGGTGAGCCCGAGCCGGGCGCGGACCAGATCGCCGCCGGAGTCCGGGTGGAAGGTCTTCTCGTCCACGCCGGGCGGCAGCTGGACCATGCGGTCAGCGGCCGCCGGGGTGAGCGCGGCGGCGATCCGGGACCGGGTGTACTCGCCGAGATAGGTGATCGTGTCCGTGCCCTCGCCGATCCGCCGCAGCAGCTGCCGGGAGGCGGGCAGCTGGGCCCAGCCGGCCTCGTGCCCGTGCGTGGTGGCGACCAGCCGGCGGGCACCGGCCCGGCGCAGCGCCGGTGCCATCAGCCCGAGCGGGGCGGCGGCGCCGAACCAGACGGACGAGCAGTCGTGGGTGCGCAGCAGCTGGACGGCGCGCCGGGTCACCCGCGGGGTCGGCAGCAGCATCGTCGTACGGTCGCGGACCACGGTGAAGGGCTGCTCGGCGTCGAACGCGGCGGTGGCGGCGGCGCCCTCGGGGCCGCGCTTCCAGGTGGAGGCGTAGACGACGATCCGGTCCGGGTCCAGCCGCAGCGCCATGTTGTGCAGGAACGCCTGGATGCCACCGGGGCGGGGCGGGAAGTCGTTGGTCACGATCAGGGTCTTGTCCATCGCCGCCGACAGTACCGGGCGGAGCAGGCCCTTCGGCTCTCGCACGGACCGGCCGGGCATCATGTCCTGTCGTACCACCGACGGAACCGACGGAACGGACGAGGACGGGACATGACGGGTTCGAGCAGCGCACAACCGGCCTTCGTGGTGTGGGCCCTCACCAGGGCGCTGCTGCTGCTCTGTGTCATCAAGGTGATCACGCTGCCGGGGGCGGACGTGACGAACGACGTCTCGGTGATCTACCACGGCTGGTACGACGTGCTGCGCTCGGGCAGCTACCCGCAGTCCGACGTCACCTGGCAGTACCCGCCGGTCGCGGCGCTCGCGATCCTGTCCCCCGCCCTGCTGCCGTTCCTGGACTACGCCTCGGCCTTCTTCGTCCTGGCGTTCCTCTGCGACGCGCTGGTGCTGGGTCTGCTGCTGTACGCGGGCCGGGGCGCCGCCCGGCGGACGGCCGGGGCGTGGGTGTGGGTGGCGGGGGTGCCGCTGCTCGGTGCGACCGCGTACGCCCGGTACGACGTGATGGTGACGGCCGTCGCGGTGGCGGCGCTGCTGGCCGGTGTCCGGCATCCGCGGGTGATGGGAGCGCTGGCGGCGGTCGGGGCGACGCTGAAGGTGTGGCCGGTGCTGCTGCTCGCCGGTACGGCGCGCGGGCGCCGCACGCGTCTGGCGTGGACGACCGCGGCGGGGGTGGCGCTCGGGCTGCTGGTGCTGTGCGCGGTGGCGGCGCCCGGCGCGCTGGCCTTTCTCGGATTCCAGCGCGACCGGGGCACCGAGGTCGAGTCGCTGGGGGCGCTGGTCTTCCATGTGGCGCGGCAGTTCGGCTGGCGGGGCCGGGTGGAGCTGCACTACGGCTCGCTGGAGTTCCTGGGCCCGCACGTGCCGCTGGTGAGCACGCTGGCGCTGGGGCTGAGCGTGGTGGCGTTCGGCTGGCTGGTGGTGTGGCGGCTGAGGGCGCGCACGTTCGGCGTGAGTACGCCGGCGGACGCGGCGTTCACCGCGGTGCTGCTGTTCACCACCACGAGCCGGGTGATCAGCCCCCAGTACATGCTGTGGCTGGTCGGTACGGCCGCGGTGTGCCTGGTCTTCCGGGAGAGCCGGATGACGCTGCCGGCCTGTCTGGTGCTGGTGGCGACGGGTGTCACCCAGCTGGAGTTCCCGCTCGGGTTCATCCATGTGGTGACGAGCGACGCGACGGGCGTGACGCTGATGTTCCTGCGCAACGGGCTGCTGGTCGCCGCGACGCTGATCGCGGGCGGGCGGCTGTGGCGGGACACGGTGACGCGGCCGGCCCACGGGGTCAGCCGAGCCGGTCGCGCACGTACTCCCGCCAGCGCGCCGTGAAGTCCTGCGGAGTCGTGCCGAGCACCTCGTGCAGGGCCTGCTCCACCGCTCCGTCCCGCCCTGAGTGCCCTCCGACGGCCCGGTAGAAGGCGAACAGCTTCTCCTCGCCCCAGCGGTCGGCGACGAGCTCGCAGGCCAGCCAGCCGCCCTCGTACGCCCTCGCCAGCCGGTCCGGGTCCTCGGTGAAGCCGAAGTCCTCGTCGGTGGGCAGGTCGGCGGGCGGTTCGCCGCGCCGGACGGCGTCCGCCAGCTCGGGCGCGACCTCGGCGGCGGTGCGCTCCCCCTCCCGGTAGGCCGCCCAGTCGGCGAAGCCCTCGGAGAGCCAGGTCGGGGTGGCGGCGGAGGTGCGGGTGCGGGTGGCGACATGGGTGGTCTCGTGGGTGAGGACGACGCGCTGCCCGAAGGCGCCGAGCATCGCGTACGCCTTCGGGTTCACGATCACCCGGTCAGCGGGCGCCGTGCCCGAGCCGCCGGTCTCGCCGGTGGTGACGGCCGCTATGCCCCGGTAGTTCGCGGCGGGCGACCCGAGCAGCTCCGCCATGTCCCGCACGGTGTCCGGGACCAGCACCACCACCCGCCCCGCCCAGTGCTCCGGCCAGGCGTCGGAGACGGCGGGCACCGCCCGGTCCGCGGTGGCCGCGATCCGGGTCAGCTCGTCGCGGGAGCGGCCGACGCCCAGCACCAGGCTGTGCGTGCCGCGCACCACCTCGATGTCGCCCTGCTGCCAGAGCTGCCGGCCGCCGCCCTCGGCCGGGCGGTCGGCGGTGAGGTACCAGCGGCCGTCCGCCGGGTCCCGTTCGAGGTCGAGGACCCGGTCGACGGAGACCGGCGCGCTGTCGTAGCCCTTGATCCGGTAGCCGAGCCGGACATCGGCGGTGGCCCGGTCCGCGCCGTGCGTTGAGACATCGGTGAGCCGGTACGTCCAGGAGCCGATCGGCATGTCCGCGAGGTGGCCGATCTCCTTGCGCTGCGCGGCCCGCAGGTCGGGGGCGTCCTTGGCGACGACCGCGGCGTAGGCGTCCGGGTCGTGGTGCAGCACCGCGGCGGCCCGCCGGTCCAGGGTGGCGCGGATATCGGCGGCGGCGGTGTCCGGGGCGTGACCGGCCGGGGCCGAGCAGGCGGTGGCGCACAGCAGCGCGGCGAGCACGGCGCCCGCCGCGCGCCGTCGTCCACCGCCTGCCCGCCCCGCGGTACGCCCCTGATCAGCCACAGGAACGAGAGTAACGACCTCACCCGCGACGCCGCTGCCCGTCGTGGGCGAGGGCGTAGGGGTCAGACCCGGGTGACCGAGGAGACGGGCATCATGCCGACGGGGTCGTAGCGGACCGGGGCGCCGGGGTACGGGGCGTGGATGACCTGGCCGTTCCCCACGTACATCGCGATGTGGCTGGCGTCCGCGCGGTAGGCGACCAGATCACCGGGCCGGGCCTGGGAGAGCGGCACCCGGTGGCCGGCGTACCGCTGGGCCTGCGAGGTGCGGGGCAGGCTGACCCCGGCCTGGGCGTACGCCCACTGCATCAGCCCGGAGCAGTCGAATCCGGAGGGCCCGCTCGCGCCCCAGACGTACGGGCGGCCCAGCGCCCGCTGGACGGCCATGACGGCGGCCGCCGCCCGCGCCGAGCCCGCCGGAAGTCCGGCCGTCGTCCCCGTCACGGTGTCCCGGCCGTCGCGCGAGGCCCGCTCGGAGGCCAACCGGTCGGTGCCGGGCAGCGATCCGAGCAGCCGCCTGGCCTCGGTGAGCTTGCGTACGACGGTCCGCTTGTGACGGCTGACGGCGGCGCGGCCGCGCTCCAGGCCGGCGAGCGAGCCGGCGGCCTCCGCCCGGATCTGGGCCAGCGCCCGCTGGGCCCTGCGGAGTTCGGACAGGGCGCCCGCCCGGCTGTCGTTCACCCGGCCGAGGACGGCGGCCCGGTCGAGGTAGTTGTCCGGGTCGCAGGAGAGCAGCAGGGCGACCGAGGGGTCGATGCCGCCGGACCGGTACTGCGCGCGGGCCGCGGAACCGAGCGCCGTACGCATCCCGTTGACGCGCTCCTGGCCCCGGGCCGCCCGGTCCTGCGCCCGGCTCACCTCACCGCGCAGCCGTCCGACGTCCTCACCGGCCTTGTTGTACTGCTCGGTGGCGTGCTCGGCCTCGGCGTAGAGGCGGTCCACCCGGGCCCCGGCGGACTGCGGGGTGTCCTGCGGACCGGCGTGCGCGGTGGCCGCGCCGAGCGTCGCGGCGGCGGTCGCCGCCGCGGCCGACAGGACAGTGACCCGGGCGCTCCGGCTCACGCCGGGCTGTGTGGAACGGCGATGGGACACCACAGGACGCCGCACTTCCTTCCGCTGTACGCAGATGTGCGCAGCCCCTGCCGCCCGGGGCGGGCGGGCCGACACGTGGAGCTGCGCGGCAGCCAGACAGTAGTCGCGCGATCACACAGCGGACAAAGGCCGCGCCGGGCGGACGGGAGGCACAAATGACGGCGCCCCGCCGGTGACCTGTGGTCTCCGGCGGGGCGGGCGGTCAGTACGGGGCGCGGGAATTCGCCCGTTCGGGGGTGATCAGATGCGCACGGCGGTCTGGTAGGCGCCGACGGTGTTCATCGACTCGAAGCGGACCACGGCGCCCGGCTTCGGGGCGTGCAGCACGGTGTTGTTGCCCGCGTAGAGCGCCACGTGCGAGGTGTTGCTGAAGAAGACGAGGTCGCCCGGCTTGAGCTGGCTGCGCGCGATCTGGGTGCCCTGGTTGATCTGGGTGTACGTGGTGCGGGTGATCTGGGCACCGGCCTGGGCGTAGGCCCACTGGGTCAGGCCCGAGCAGTCGTAGGAGCTGGGGCCCGTGCCGCCGGAGACGTACGGCTTGCCGACCTGCGTGGAGGCGGCCTGGAGGGCGGCCCCGCCGAGACCGGAGGCCGGGGCCTCGTTGCCGAGTTCCACGCGGTCGCCCGCGTCGCGGCTGGCCCGCACGTCGTCCTTGCGCATCTTCTCGCGCTCGGCGGCGGTCAGGGTGTTGAGCACCTTCTGCGCCTCGGCGAGCTTGCCCTGCTGCTTCTTCTTCTTCTCACCGAGCGTCTTGCGGACGTCCGCGAGGTCGCTCAGCTTGTTCTGGGCCTCCTTGCGCTCCTGCGCGAGGGACCGCTGCTTCTCCTGGATCTTCTGCATCGACTCGGCCTGCTTGGCCGTCAGCTGATCCAGGGCGGAGGCCTGGTCGAGGAAGCTGTCCGGGTCCGAGGCGAGGAAGAGCTGCACGGAGGGGTCGATGCCGCCGGAGCGGTACTGCGCGGCGGCGAGCGAACCGAGGCCGGAGCGGAGCGTGTTGAGCTCCTCCTGGCCGCGGGCCACCTTGTCCTGCAGCGCGCCGACCTGCTTTTCGAGCTTCTCCTGCTTCTCCTTGGCCCCGCTGTACTGCTCGGTGGCCGTCTCCGCCTCGTGGTAGAGCTTGTCGACCTTCTCCTTGACCTCGCTCTTGGTCGGCTTGGGGTCGGCGTGAGCGGCCTGGGAGGTCAGGGCCACGGCCGCGGCGGCGGTCGCGGTGAGCACGGTCACACGGGCGCGGCTCGGGTTCTTGGGACGACGGTGGGACGCCACGAAGGCGAGCTCCTTCTTCCGTGAGCCGCCTACCGGGCTGTGGGGGACACACATCCCCGGCTCCGTATGGATCACGGACTCGGCGGTTCCTTCACTGCCACCCCGGGTGGGTGATCAACCGTGCGAAGGTTCGAGGCCCGACCATAGTGACCATCCTGTGATCAGTTCAAATCCTCGCAGGAAAAATCTCGTCACAGCCGGTACTTCTTTACCCACACCACACTGCGTGTAGCGGCGAATTGACGGCCCGTTCCGTAATTTCCGACACGCCGCAACAAGTCTCGCTAAACGCGCGAAAGCCGCTTCAGGAGCAAGAGGGACGCAACGGGCCTGGCCCCCGCCTTCGCCACTCCGTCGGCCACCTCGCGGTCGGTGGAGACCACCACGACGGGCCGCCCGGACGGTTCGGCACGGGCGAGCTGCCGGATGAGCTCGTCCGCGGTGACCCCGGCCCTGCTGAACAGCACCCGCACTCCCCGGGGCGGCGCGAGCAGTACCGGAGCGGCCAGTTCGGCCCCGTCGAAGACGCAGGTCATCTCGGCGCCCGTCTGGGCGGCGAGCACCGACAGACCGCCCAGCAGCCGCAGCCGCTGCTTCTCCAGCGGCATCTGCGGATAGCCGGTCTTGGTGACGTTGTAGCCGTCCACGATCAGATGCGCCTGCGGCAGCGCGAGCAGTTGGTCCAACAGCGCAGGATCGGTGTCCGAAAGGGCTCTGGCGGCGATGTCCTTGGGGGACATCCGGCCCGGCTCGACGGCGTCGACGGTGTCCGCGGGACGCATCGAGGAGGGCGGCAGCGCCAGTTCGCGCCGCAGTCCGCCGGCCGCTTCGAGCACCGTGTCGAGCAGCAGCCGCAGCCGCATGTCCTCGACCGACCGGCCCTCACGCGCGGCCCGGCGTCCCGCCTCGACGGACGCCTCCGCCTCGCTGAGCCGCGCCCGCAGCCTCCGGGTCTCGCTCTCCGCGGCGGACACCTGCACGGCCGCCTCGGCCCGTACGGCGTCGCTCTCGGTCCGGCCCCGGCGCAGCGCGGCCTCGCCGCGCTTCACCTCGTTGGCCGCGCTGCGCAGTTTGCGCTGGAGCGACTCGGCCTCCTTGCGGGCCGCGTCGAGGTCGCCGCGGAGCCGTTCGGTCTCGCTCCTCGTCTGGGCGCGGGCCTGGACGAGTTCCTCGCGCAGCCGTTCCAGTTCGCGCCGGGTCTCGTCGTCCACCCGCTCGGCGCCGGCCCGCTCGGCCTCCTCGCCCGCGGCCGCGAGGAGCTTCACCCAGCCGGCCGGCCGCAGCACATAGGCCGCGGCGGCCACATCGACGGGGTCGGCGGCAGCGGGCGGCGAGCCCGCCTCCAGGGCGGCGCTCAGCTCCGGCTGGGTCTCCCTCAGCCGTTCACCGATGCGCCGGCGGAACGACGCGTCGCCCTCCAGGGCGGCCGCCATCGCGTTCCCGGCGAACTTGGCACGCCGGTTCGGCGTGAAACGGGCGTACTGTCTGAGCTGAGCCGGGAGTTCGGTGACCGTGAGGCCGCCGAACGCGTCCGAGACCAGCGCGACGACCCGACGCCGTACGCCTTCGGGCAGCGGACGGTCGAGCACCTCCACGGCATCGTCGGCCGCATCGGCCGACGCGGCGCCGCCAGCGGGCTGCTCCACCATCCGTCACCTCAAACTGTATGTCCGCACGGCCCCGTCAGGAGTCGGCACCCGGCCTGTCCACTAGCTCGATCTGGTCCACCGCGTTGCACCAACGACAGCGCACCGACTCGATGGTCTCACTGACCACCTCGCGTTCCTCGACGCTCGATTCCCCGGCCAGGTCGAGATGGACGTATTCGACTACCTTGGAGGAGCGCGTCACGTCGAATCGCGTGAGGTTTCCGCAGAGCGTGCAGCGCCAGCGGGTCGCCTCGGTCGGCTGGGGAACCGTCGTCATCGTTGCGTCCTCTTTCGTCGGGCCTCGTGCTGCCACTTAAAGGATCTTCGCGGTGCGCCGTCGAACTGCGGATGTCCTGCCGTAACCCTACGGCCTCGCCGCATACCACCGGCACGGCGAGGCGGTCTGTCCGGTTCCCTCCGCTTGAGCCATGCTCTGTTCATGATCGATCGGCGGGCTGCGGCCGGCAGACTCCTGCGGGCGGCCACCTCGGGCGGACCGCCGGTGACGTACGCCCTCATCGCCCTGTGCTGCGTGGTCTTCGCGATCAGCCCGCTCTCCGGGCTCAACCCGGTGTACGGCGGCGCGGACGCCCTGCTGTCCGCCCAGGCCGGGTACTTCGAGCGCTGGGGCGTGATCCCGAGCGAACTGTGGGACGGCTCCGCACACGCCCTGCTCACTCCGCTGACCGCGCTCTTCGTGCACGGCAGCTGGCTGCATCTGCTCGGCAACATACTGTTCCTGTACGTGTTCGGAGCGATGGCCGAGGAGCGCATGGGCCACACCGAGTTCGCGTTCTTCTACCTCGGCTGCGGCTACCTCGCGCTGCTCGCCTACGCGGCCGCGCACGCCACGTCCGACCAGACACTCGTCGGCGCGTCGGGGGCGATCTCGGCGGTGCTGGGCGCCTTCCTCTACCTCTTCCCCAGGGCCCGGGTCACCAGCGTGTTCCCGTTCCTGCTCTTCCTGCCGCTGCGCTTCCCCGCCTGGATCGTGCTGATCTTCTGGTTCGTGCTCCAGTGGCTGGCCGCCGAGGGTGCGGGCAGCGGCCCCGGCGTGGCCTATCTCGCCCATGTGGTCGGCTTCGCCATCGGCTTCCTCTACGCCTGGGGGCGCTACCGGCGTGACGCTAGAGTGAGATCTCCAGTCGCCACCGAGGGAGAAAGCCAGCCGTGATCACCGCGATCGTGCTCATCAAAACCAGCGTGGACCGGATCCCCGAGATCGCCGAGGCCGTCGCGGCGCTGGACAGCGTCAGCGAGGTCTTCTCGGTCACCGGTACGTACGACCTGATCGCCATGGTCCGGGTGGCCAAGCACGACGATCTGGCCGACGTCATCCCCGGCCGGATCAGCAAGATCCCCGGCGTCGAGGGGACCGACACCCACGTGGCGTTCCGTACGTACTCGCAGCACGACCTGGAGGCGGCCTTCGCCATCGGCCTGGACGCATAGGTACATGGGTTCGGCCGGGTACGGACAGCTGTCCGTACCCGGCCGAACGTGTTTCACGCCCCTCGGACCTGGGCGGTGCCCCGGTCCGGGACGCAACGGCCGTCCTCGGTGCGGTACTTCCACTGGGCGCCCTCGCTCACCAGTTCCCTGACCGCCCGCACGAAGCGCTCGATGTGCTCGTCCGGCGTACCGGCACCGAAGCTGACCCGGATCGCGTTGAGCGACCTCTCGCCCGGCTCGGCCTCCGGCGCACCGCACTCACCGATGTCCTGCGGGTCGCTGCCGAGCAGGGTGCGCACCAGCGGGTGGGCGCAGAACAGTCCGTCGCGCACCCCGATGCCGTACTCGGCGGAGAGCGCCGCGGCGAAGTGCGAGCTGTTCCAGCCCTCCACGACGAAGGAGATGACGCCGACCCGCGGGGCGTCGTCGCCGAACAGCGAGAGCACCTTGACCTCGGGGACCTCGGCGAGGCCGGCGCGGACCGCGGTGACGAGCTGCTGCTCCCGGGCGACCAAGCCCTCGAATCCGGCCTCGGTGAGCGCCTTGCAGGCGGAGGCGATGGAGTAGACGCCGATGACGTTGGGGGATCCGGCCTCGTGGCGGGCGGCGGTGGTGTGCCACTCGACGTCCACCCCGCCGCCGGTGCGCCGGGCGACCTTGCGGGAGGCGCCGCCGCCGGCCAGGTAGGGCTCGGCGTCGCGCAGCCAGTCGGAGCGGCCGGCCAGGACGCCCGAGCCGAACGGCGCGTACAGCTTGTGCCCGGAGAAGGCGACCCAGTCCACGTCCAGCTCGGTGATGTCGACGGGGTGGTGCGGGGCCAGCTGCGCGGCGTCCAGCACGATCCGCGCGCCGTGGGCGTGCGCGGCGGCGGCGAGTTCCTTGACCGGCCACAGCTCACCGGTGACGTTGGAGGCGCCGGTGACGCAGACCAGCGCGGGGCCGTAGGGGTCGCGGTCGGCGAGTGCCCGCTCCAGCGTGGCGACGGCCTGGGCGGGGGTGCGCGGGGCGTTCAGGTAGGTCACCCGGGCGTCGCGCCAGGGCAGCAGCGACGCGTGGTGCTCGGTCTCGAAGACGAAGACCTGGCAGTCGGCGGGGACCGCGGCGGCCAGCAGGTTGAGCGAGTCGGTGGTCGACCGGGTGAAGATCACCTGGTCGTCGGCGCGGCAGCCGAGGAACTCCGCGACGGTGACGCGGCTGGACTCGAAAAGGTCCGTGGAGAGCTGCGAGAGGTAGCCGGCGCCGCGGTGGACGCTGCCGTAGTACGGCGCGTACGCGGCGACGTCGTCCCACACCCGCTGCAGGGCCGGGGCGCTGGCGGCGTAGTCCAGCGCGGCGTAGGCGACCTCACCGCCGGTCACCAGCGGGACCGTCACATCCTTGCCCAGAACCGGCAGAGGGGCACAAATGGACTGGTCGGCGGCAGCGGTGAAGACAGACATGACGGACTCCCGTAACAGGCAGGCGAATTCCGCGTGCCCGCGGATACGCGGCAGCACGGAAGGAAGAAAAGAGGGTGTGCGGAGGAGGGCCGAAACGCCCTATCGCATTCGCTTGCTCACAGAGGCTCCCTGAGGACCAGGACCCCACGGGTGGACATCTCACGACGTCGAGGGGTCCGCGCTTGCCGCAGACCTCGCTGCCTACGGCCTGGTCTTCACCCGGGGCACCCCGCCACGGACGGAGGGTTGCCGGACAGCGGGCCGGGGCCGTAGTCGCTGTCACTCATGACCTGCCCAGCATCTTGCCATACGTGCCGGAACGCGCAAGGCGCGGTCCATGATCTGGACCGCGCCCCGCTTCACCTTCCGTACGCTCAGGCGTTGCTGGCCCTGACCCATCTCTCCAGCACGCGCCCGGCGGACCCGGAGTCGATGGACTCGGCGGCCTTCGCGATACCGGCGGCGAGCTGCTCGGTGAGCGTGCCCTCCCCCTGGTCCAGCGCCACCAGGGCCGCCGCCGCGTTGAGCAGGACGGCGTCCCGTACGGGACCGGTCTCGCCGGCCAGCAGCCGGCGGGCCACATCGGCGTTGTACGAGGCGTCGGCGCCGCGCAGCGCTTCCACCGGCACCAGGTCCAGGCCGACATCGCGCGGGTCGAAGGCCTGCTCGCGCACGACGCCGTCCCGGGCCACCCAGACGCGGGAGGTCGCGGTGGTGGTCAGCTCGTCCAGGCCGTCGTCACCGCGGAAGACCAGCGCGGAGTTGCCCCGTTCGGCGAGCACGCCCGCGACGATGGGCGCCATCCGCAGGTCGGCGACGCCGATGGCCTGGGAGCGGACCTGGGCCGGATTGGTGAGCGGGCCGAGGATGTTGAAGGTGGTCGGGGCGCCCAGCTCGGACCGTGCCTTCGCCGCGTACCGCAGGGCGGGGTGGAACTTCACCGCGAAACAGAAGGTGATGCCCGCTTCCTCGGCCACCTCGACCACGCGCTGCGGCGGCAGATCCAGGTTGACGCCGAGCTTGCCCAGGACGTCGGAGGAGCCGCTGGCCGAGGAGGAGGCGCGGTTGCCGTGCTTGACGACCTTGGCCCCGGCCCCCGCCACGACGATGGCGGACATGGTGGAGATGTTGACCGTCTTGGCCATGTCGCCGCCGGTGCCGACGATGTCGACCGTACGGCCGGGCACGTGGATGGTGGTGGCGTGCTCGTACATGGCACGGACCAGACCGGTGACCTCCGTGACGGTCTCGCCCTTGGCGCGCAGGGCCACCGCGAAGCCGGCGATCTGCACGTCGGTCGCCTCACCGCTCATGATGCGGTCCATCGCCCACGCGGTGTCGTCGGCGCTCAGGTCCTCGCCGCGCAGCAGCGGGGTCAGCACGCCGGGCCAGGAACGAGCCGCCACGCTGTCGCCGCCGACCGGGGTCACAACGTTCATGGTCCGCTCCTGGGGTCCACAGCCGATAAAGGGATGTGACCACCCTATCGAGCGCCGGGGACAGCGAAGAGCCCCGTCCATCGTATGGATGGGCGGGGCTCCCGCTGTGGCGATCAGTTCAGGTGATCAGTGGTGGCCGTGGCCGTCGGTGATCTCCTTGTACTCCTCGGCGGAGGGCTTGACGATCTGGTTGTTCTCGCCGTAGTAGCCCTTGCTGAGCTTGGCCCGCAGCTTCTCCAGCGGCGACACCTTGCGCTTGACGCCGTTCTCGTCGACCAGCGGGCCGAGTTCGACCGGCGTGTACTGCTCGTGCGCGGTGAGGGTGTGCAGCTGACCTTGCGACAGCGGCTCGTGGACCTCGACGAACTCACCGTGCGGCAGGCGCTTGATGAGCCCGGACTCGCGCCCGTGCAGCACCTTCTCGTTGTCCCGGCGCTGGAGGCCGAGACACATCCGCTTGGTTGCGATGAACGCGAGGACGGGAGCGACGAAGAAGGCGATCCGCACGAACCAGGTGATCGAGTTGATCGACAGATGGAAGTGCGTGGCCCAGAGGTCGTTGCCACCACCCACGAGCAGCACGAAGTACCACGTGATCCACGCCACGCCGAAGGCGGTGCGGGTCGGCGCGTTGCGCGGGCGGTCCAGGATGTGGTGCTCGCGCTTGTCCCCGGTGACCCAGGACTCGACGAACGGGTACACGGCGATCGCGACCAGCACCAGCGGGAAGATCATGAGCGGTACGAGTACGCCCAGGACCAGCGTGTGGCCCCAGAGGTTGATCTCCCAGCCCGGCATCACACGGATCAGGCCCTCGGAGAACCCCATGTACCAGTCGGGCTGCGCGCCGGTGGACACCTGGTCCGGGCGGTAGGGCCCGATGGCCCAGATCGGGTTGATCGAGGCGATGCCCGAGATGGCGGCGATGACGCCGAAGACCAGGAAGAAGAACCCTCCGGCCTTCGCCATGTACACCGGCAGCAGCGGCATGCCGACGACGTTCTTGTTCGTCCGGCCGGGACCCGCGAACTGCGTGTGCTTGTGGTAGAAGACCAGGATCAGGTGCGCCACCAGCAGCCCCATCATGATGCCGGGCAGCAGCAGGATGTGGACCGAGTAGAACCGGGCGATGATATCGCCGCCCGGGAACTCCCCGCCGAACATGAACATCGACAGGTAGGTGCCGACGATCGGCATGGACAGGACCGCGCCCTGCATGAACCGGACACCCGTACCCGAGAGCAGGTCGTCCGGGAGCGAGTAGCCGGTGAAGCCGGTGAACATACCGAGCACGAACAGCAGGAAGCCGAACAGCCAGTTGATCTCACGCGGCTTGCGGAACGCGCCCGTGAAGAAGACACGCATCATGTGCACGAACATGCCGGCCAGGAAGATCAGCGCGGCCCAGTGGTGGATCTGCCGGACCAGCAGACCACCGCGGACGTCGAAGCTGATGTTCAGCGTCGAGGCGTACGCCTCGGACATCTGGATGCCCTGCATGGGCTCGTACGGGCCGTGGTAGACGACCTCGTTCATGCTCGGGTGGAAGAACAGCGTCAGATACACACCCGTGAGGATGATGATGATGAAGCTGTAGAGGCAGATCTCACCGAGCATGAAGGACCAGTGGTCCGGGAAGATCTTGCGCATGTTGGCCTTGGCCAGGGAGTAGATCCCCAGCCGGCCGTCCGCCCAGTCGGCCATCTTCTCACCGGCGGGCGCCTTGCGCTTCGTATCGGTCGCAGTACTCATCCGCGCTCCCAGAATGCAGGACCGACGGGCTCTTCGAAGTCACCGAGCGCCTCGAGGTTGCCCTCGCTGTTCACGCCGATCCGCAGCTGCGGAAGGGCGTGACCGGCCGGACCGAAGATGACGCGGGCGCCGTCGGAGAGGTCGAAGGTTGACTGGTGGCACGGGCAGAGCACGTGGTGGGTCTGCTGCTCGTACAGGCTGATCGGGCAGCCGACGTGGGTGCAGATCTTCGAGAAGGCCACGATGCCCTCGTGGGCCCACTCGCGCTCGCGCTTGTCCTTGATGTTGGACGGCTCGATGCGGATGATCATCAGCGCGGCCTTGGCGATCTGCTTCTGGAAGTCCTCCGCGTGCTCCGACAGACCCTCGGGCATGGCGAAGGTCAGCGAACCGACCGTCACGTGCTCGGGACGGAGCGGCTCCATGGTGTTCATGTTGACGAGCTGCTTGCCCTTGGCCCACAGGGTCGAGCGGAGCTTCTTCTCCGGCAGCGGACCGAGGTCGCGCAGCAGCACCACACCGGCGAGCGGCACCAGGGCCAGCGCGCCGAACATGGTGTTGCGGACCAGCTTGCGCCGGCCGAACGCGGACTCCTCGGCACCGGCCGCGAAGTCGGCGAGAACCTTCGCCTTGACCTCGGGCTCGGCCGAGATCGGGTGCCGCTCGTCGGCGACCTCCACGTCGGACATCAGGGTGCGCGCCCAGTGGACGGCTCCCGCGCCGATCGCGAAGAGCGCCACGCCCAGGGTCAGCCCCAGGGAGAAGTTGAGCGCGCTCACATGACCGAACGGGAAGATGTAGACGATCTTGTCGACCGGGAAGATGACGAAGGAGGCGATGAAGCCGACCGTCGCCAGCATGGACAGCGTGAACATGAACGCGACCGCGCGCTCGGACCGGTCCGCGGCCCGTTCGTCGATGTCCTGGATGCGCGGCTGGTGGGCCGGCAGCCCCGGGTCGGCGAACGGATCGTCCGTACCCTCTACCGCGCCGTGCGCGGGGGCCTGCTCTGCGGGCAGGTTCTCTTCTGGAATCTCTTGGCTACTCATGACTTCTTGGCCTTAGCGGTGTGGGCCGCGACCCAGACGGCAACTGCGATCAGTGCGCCGAGCCCGGCGATCCAGCCGAACAGACCCTCGCTGACCGGACCGAGGCCGCCGAGCTTGAGGCCACCGGGGCTCGCGGACTCCGCGCTGTTCACGGACTGGACGTACGCGATGATGTCCTTCTTCTGCTGCTGGGGCATCGTCGTGTCCGGGAAGGACGGCATGCTCTGAGGACCGGTCTGCATGGCCTCGTACATGTGCTTCGGGTCCACGCCCTCAAGGGTCGGGGCGAACTTGCCCTTGGTCAGGGCACCGCCCTGGCCGGTGAAGTTGTGGCACTGGGCGCAGTTGGTACGGAACAGGTCGCCGCCCTTGGCCACGTCCGCACCCTCGGGGCTGACCTGGCTCTTGGTCGGAGTGATCGGACCGGCGCCGAGCGACGCGACGTACGCCGCGAGCTGGTCGATCTCGTCCTGGGTGTAGATGACCTTCTTCTTCGGTACCTGGGCACCCGGCTGCTGCGCCGGCATACGGCCGGTACCGACCTGGAAGTCCACGGCGGCGGAGCCCACGCCGACAAGCTGGGGCCCGTCGGTGGTTCCCTCACCACCGGTTCCGTGGCAGCTGGCGCAACCGACGGAGTACAGCTTCTTGCCCTCGTCAATGGCGAGGGACTGGGCGGTGTCGTCGGCCTGCGCCTTACTCGCGGGCGCAAACGCGGCGTACAGCCCCCCGGTAGCCGCCAGCGCGAGGAGTAGTACGACGACCGCCGCCAACGGATGGCGTCGTCGTGCGGAGAGCTTTTTCACGGATTACCCCGGTGTCAGGATCTTCTGCGTCGATGCTGGATGTGGTTCGGGCTCTGGCCCGGTTACTTGATCAAGTAGATCGTGGCAAAAAGGCCGATCCACACAACATCGACGAAGTGCCAGTAATAGGACACGACGATGGCAGCGGTCGCCTGTTCATGGGTGAACCTCTTGGCTGCGTACGTCCTGCCCAGAACGAGCAGGAAGGCGATGAGGCCGCCTGTCACATGCAGCCCATGGAAGCCAGTGGTCAGGTAGAACACCGAGCCGTACGGATCGGAGGACAGCGAGATGCCGTCCTCCTTCACCAACTCGGTGTACTCGAAGATCTGGCCTCCGATGAAGATCGCACCCATCACGAAAGTGATCACGAACCAGGCGCGGAGCTTCTTCACATCGCCCCGCTCCGCGGCGAAGACGCCGAGCTGGCAGGTGAGTGAGGAGAGCACCAGGATGGTCGTGTTCGTCGCCGAGAACGGAACGTTCAGGGACGACGCCATTTCCTTCCAGTGTTCTGGTCCGGTCACCGATCGCAGGGTGAAGTACATCGCGAAGAGGGCCGCGAAGAACATCAGCTCGGAACTCAACCAGATGATGGTTCCGACGCTGGTGAGGTTCGGCCGATTGACCGACGGGTGCGCGTGCCCGGTTTCTACTGTCGTTGCTGTCGCCACGACCGACATTATGTCGGTCGCTTATCCCGCCCTCACTCCGGGGGGTGCCGTTCGGTGTGTCAGAGGGATGTGTCTTCCCCGAACGGCCCATGAATCCGCATGTCCCGGGCGGTGCTGACAGGCTGTCGGGCGGAGTACGATCCGCGCATCGGTCCCCCATGCCCCGAAGAGACAGACGTCACGGAGGAACAATGCAGCCGACCGCCACGGTCCTGGTCTACAGCGACAACGCGAACACCCGTGAGCAGGTGAGGCTGGCAGCAGGGCGCAGGCCCGCGGCGGACGTGCCGCCGGTGGAGTTCCTGGAGTGCGCCACCCTGCCCGCCGTCCTGGACGCACTGGACCACGGAGGCGTCGACGTCTGCGTGTTGGACGGTGAGACCGCCCCGGCCGGCGGTATGGGCGTCTGCCGCCAGCTCAAGGACGAGATCTACCGCTGCCCACCGGTGCTGCTGCTGATCGGGCGCCCGCAGGACGCCTGGCTGGCCACCTGGAGCCGCGCGGACGCCGCGGTGACCCTTCCGGTCGAGCCGGTCGGGTTCGCGGACTCCCTGGCCGCCCTGCTGCGCTCCAGGCTCTCCGTGGGCGCCTGAGAGGCCGCCGGTCCCGCCGAGGGGCGGCGCGCTGCCCGGTCAGACCTCGGGGCGCAGTCGCGCCGCCTCAACCGTGTCCACACGGTCGGGCGTGTCGTTCTGCAGTGCGCTGCCCTTCTGCCACTTGGCCCAGGACAGGTTCCAGTCGCCGTAGCCGTTGTCGAACGGCGTCATGGTCTCGCCCTCGCTGCCGACGACGCTGACGATGTCGCCCTCGCGCACGGTGTTGTAGAACCACTCCGCCTCGCTGGTGCTCATGCCGGTGCAGCCGTGGCTGACGTTCGCGACGCCCTGTGACCCGGTGGACCAGGGGGCCGCGTGGACGTACTCGCCGCTCCAGGTGACCCGGGTCGCGTAGTAGACCGGCAGGTCGTAGGAGTCGTCCGAGCCCTCGGAGATGCCGATGGTCTCCCCGCGCATACGTACGTAGTACTCCTTGCCCAGCACGACCTTGACGCCGTTGCGGGTGGAGAAGCCGGGCTTGCCCGTGGTCACCGGAATGGTGTTGATCACTTTCCCGTTGCGCTTGACCGTCATGGAGTGCTCCGAGGCGTCGGTGACGGCCTCGATGCGGTCGCCGGTAGTGATCTTCAACGCTTTCGCGGGAGCCCCGTACAGCGCGCTGGTCACCTTGATGCCGGCCAGATTGCTGCTGACCTCGATGGTGGCCTTCGCCGGCCAGTACTCCCGCGGCCGGTAGTGCAGCGTCTTGTCGTCGACCCAGTACCAGGAACCGGTCACGGAGGGCGTGGAGCGCACCCTCAGCCCACGCTCGACGGTGGCGCGGGCCGCCTTGTCGGCGACCGGGGCGCTGAGTTCCGCCGTAACGGGCTGTCCGACGCCGTAGGTGCCCGCCTGAGGGCCGAAGGTGACCTTCAGGAACCTCTTGGCGGAGGCGGTCTCGAAGGAGAGCGTGCGGCCCCCTGGAGCGCCGTCGTGGTCCTCCATGCTGACCCTGACGGAGTACCGGGTGCCTGCGGCGAGCGGGGCGGTGGAGTGCCAGCGCTGTCCGTCGGCGTCGAGTTCGCCCGCCAGGTGGCGTCCCGCGGTGTCCACGGCCGTCACATCGGTGATCCGGCCGTCGTCGCCGTCGACGCTGACCTCGAGGGGCTTGTCCGGGTCGATCTTCTCGCCGCCGTCGGGCGCGTTGGAGGAGACCTCGTCCACGGCGTCGTACGGCTTCGCCGAGAGCGGATGGCTGCCGGACTCCCCACAGGCGGTCATCCCTGCGACCAGGGTCACGACCAGCAGAGTGCAGCTCACTACGGGACGGATGCGCGGCGTGTGGTTCATGAACCCACGCTAAGAAGATTCATTCGTTTCAGCGCGCGGGGTGACTGCAAACGGGGGGCCCGCACCTCTCGTGGAAGTGCGGGCCCCCCGTCAGGTGGAGCGGTGTCACGGGTGGAGCGGTGTCACTGGGTGCGGTTCTCACCGTGGTAGTACTCGAAGACCCAGCCGAACAGGCCGATCAGGAGGACCGGGAGCGAGAAGTAGAGCAGCCACCAGCCGAAGACGACTCCCATGAAGGCGAGTGCGCCGCCGAGCGCCAGCGAGAGCGGCTGCCAGCTGTGCGGGGAGAAGAACCCCACGTCGCCGGCCTCGTCCGCCACGTCGGCTTCCCGGTTGTCCTGCGCGAGCGCGTCGACCCGCCGGGCCGTGAAGGCCAGGTAGAAGCCGATCATGACGCTCAGGCCGAAGGCCAGGAAGAGCGTGGTGGTGCCGACCGGCTCCTTGGACCACACGCCGTACGTGACGGCCATGACGAGCATGAAGACCGAAAGCCAGAGGAACAGCTTGCCCTGAATCTTCACTTGCCCGCCTCCTTGCCGCCGGCGAGGGCCTTGTCACCCTCGGACTGATGCTCCAGCTGTTCGAGCGCCGTGATTTCCGGGTGGTGCAGATCGAACGCCGGGGATTCGGAACGGATCCGCGGCAGCGTGATGAAGTTGTGCCGCGGCGGCGGGCAGGACGTCGCCCACTCCAGCGAACGGCCGTAACCCCACGGGTCGTCGACCTCGATCTTCTTGCCGTACTTGGCCGTCTTCCAGACGTTGTACAGGAACGGCAGCATCGACAGGCCGAGCAGGAACGAACAGATCGTCGAGATCGTGTTCAGCGCGGTGAAGCCGTCCGCCGCGAGGTAGTCCGCGTAACGACGCGGCATGCCCTCGGCGCCCAGCCAGTGCTGCACCAGGAACGTGCCGTGGAAGCCCACGAACAGCGTCCAGAAGGTGATCTTGCCGAGCCGCTCGTCCAGCATCTTGCCGGTGAACTTCGGCCACCAGAAGTGGAACCCGGAGAACATCGCGAAGACCACGGTGCCGAAGACCACGTAGTGGAAGTGCGCCACGACGAAGTACGAGTCCGAGACGTGGAAGTCCATCGGCGGCGACGCGAGGATGACGCCGGTCAGACCACCGAAGGCGAAGGTGATCAGGAAGCCGACGGCCCAGAGCATCGGTGTCTCGAAGGACAGCGAGCCCTTCCACATCGTGCCGATCCAGTTGAAGAACTTCACCCCGGTCGGTACCGCGATGAGGAACGTCATGAAGGAGAAGAACGGCAACAGCACACCGCCGGTGACGTACATGTGATGGGCCCACACGGTCACGGACAGACCCGCGATGGCGATCGTCGCGCCGATCAGGCCGATATATCCGAACATCGGCTTCCGGCTGAACACCGGGATCACTTCGGAGACGATCCCGAAGAAGGGCAGAGCGATGATGTACACCTCTGGATGGCCGAAGAACCAGAAGAGGTGTTGCCAGAGCAATGCGCCGCCATTGGCCGCGTCGAATACATGCGCACCGAATTTTCGGTCCACCTCCAGCGCGAAGAGCGCGGCGGCGAGGACCGGGAAGGCCAGCAGGACCAGAACACCGGTCAGCAGGACGTTCCAGACGAAGATCGGCATGCGGAACATCGTCATGCCGGGTGCGCGCATGCAGATGATCGTGGTGATGAAGTTGACCGAACCGAGGATCGTGCCGAATCCGGAGAAGGCCAGACCCATGATCCACATATCGGCGCCGATGCCCGGCGAGCGGACCGCGTCCGAAAGCGGGGCGTAGGCGAACCAGCCGAAGTCCGCCGCACCCTGCGGGGTGAGGAAGCCGGCCACCGCGATGATCGAACCGAAGAGGTAGAGCCAGTACGCGAACATGTTCAGCCGCGGGAACGCCACGTCGGGCGCGCCGATCTGCAGCGGCATGATCCAGTTCGCGAACCCGGCGAACAGCGGCGTCGCGAACATCAGCAGCATGATCGTGCCGTGCATCGTGAACGCCTGGTTGAACTGCTCGTTCGACATGATCTGCGTGCCCGGACGGGCCAGCTCGGCGCGCATGAAGAGCGCGAGCAGACCGCCGATGCAGAAGAAGGCGAACGATGTGACCAGGTACATCGTGCCGATCGTCTTGTGGTCAGTGGTGGTCATCCACTTGATGACGACGTTTCCCGGCTGCTTGCGCCGGACCGGCAGCTCGTCCTCGTACGAGTCGTCTGCTGCCGCGGCACCCTGAGGTTCGTTGAGGATGCTCACAGTTTGTTCGTCTCCGCATTCCTGGCCGGGTCAGTCTGCTCGATGCCGGCCGGCACGTAGCCCGTGTTGCCCTTCTTCGCCAGCTCCTTGAGGTGCGCCTGATAGCGCTCCGGGGAGACGACCTTGACATTGAAGAGCATCCGGGAGTGGTCGACGCCACAGAGCTCGGCGCACTTGCCCATGAAGGTGCCCTCCTGGTTGGGAGTCACCTCGAAGGAGTTGGTGTGGCCCGGAATGACGTCCTGCTTCATGAGGAACGGCACCACCCAGAAGGAGTGGATGACGTCACGCGAAGTCAGGATGAAGCGGACCTTCTCGCCCTTGGGCAGCCACATGGTGGGACCGGGGTTGCCGTTCTGCGGGTTCCGGGTTCCCGGGATACCGACGTCGTAGACGCCCTCAGCACCCTTGGGGAAGTCCTTGCGGAACCGGTCCGGGATGGCGTTGAGCTCCTTGGGGATCTTGTTGCCCGTGGCGGTCGAGCCGTCCACGTTCTCGATGTAGTTGAAGCCCCAGCTCCACTGGTAGCCGACCACGTTGACCGTGTGGGCGGGCTTCGGAGAGAGCTCTAGAAGCTTCGATTCATCGCGCGCGGTGAAGTAGAACAACACCGAGACGATGATCAGAGGGACCACGGTGTACAACGCCTCGATCGGCATGTTGTACCGGGTCTGCGGAGGAACCTCCACCTTGGTGCGGCTGCGCCGGTGGAAGATGACGCTCCACAGGATCAGACCCCAGACCAGCACACCCGTGGCGAGCGCTGCCGCCCACGAGCCCTGCCAGAGGGAAAGGATCCGGGGGGCCTCTTCCGTTACCGGCGTAGGCATTCCGAGGCGGGGGAAATCCTTGTATGTGCAACCGGTTGCGGTCGCCAGGATCAGTCCCGCAGTCAGCACCTGCGGCAGCTTCCGCCGCATCGGGCGCCGCGACGAGCGGTCGGAGCCGTTGGGACTCACGTAGCGCCTTCCCGAGAGTCTCGCCCGCACGGTCGGCGCGCCCGTCTCGTTTGTCGGTCGCCGCCCCTGACGCGGGCAGGGGTTTGGATGTTTATGCGGACCAAACCCTACTGGACGCTATTTGGGGTCGCGCGGGGAGGGTGCCCAACGCGCCGCCCGACTCCCCGAAGGGGTGGAATCCGCCCCTCCGGCCGCCATCTGACGCCCCCTCTCCTGACCGTGCGGGCGGCCGGGTCCCGAGCCGGGGTCCGGACCGGGCTAGCGTGGCCGGGTGCCCTACTTCGACGCCGCGTCCGCCGCCCCCCTCCACCCCGTCGCCCGCCAGGCGCTGCTTGCCGCACTGGACGAGGGCTGGGCCGATCCGGCCAGGCTCTACCGCGAGGGGCGCCGCGCCCGGCTGCTGCTGGACGCGGCCAGGGAGGCGGCGGCGGAGGCCGTCGGCTGCCGTCCCGACGAGCTCGCGTTCACCTCGTCGGGCACCCGGGCGGTGCACTCCGGAATTTCCGGGGCTCTCGCCGGGCGTCGGCGTGTCGGCCGCCATCTGGTGGTGTCGGCGGTCGAACACTCGTCCGTGCTCCATACGGCGGCCGACCACGAGAGCCGGGACGGATCGGTCACGGAGGTGGGGGTGGACCGGTCGGGGGCGGTGACCCCGGCGGCGTACGGGGCGGCGCTGCGCGAGGACACCGCGCTGGCCTGCCTCCAGTCCGCCAACCACGAGGTCGGCACGGAGCAGCCGGTGGCCGAGGTCGCCGGGCTCTGCCGGGACGCGGGGGTGCCGCTGCTGGTGGACGCCGCGCAGTCGCTGGGCCAGGGGCCAGTGCCCGGCGGCTGGTCGCTGCTGGCGGCGAGCGCCCACAAGTGGGGCGGCCCGGCCGGGGTCGGGCTGCTGGCGGTGCGCAAGGGCGTCCGCTTCGCGGTCCAAGGACCGGCCGACGAGCGGGAGTCGGGGCGCGCCGCCGGCTTCGAGAACATTCCGGCGATCGTGGCCGCGGCGGCGTCCCTGCGGGCGGTGCGGGCGGAGGCGGCCGCCGAGTCGGTGCGGCTGCGGGCGCTGGTGGAGCGGATCCGGAGCCGGGTGCCGGCGCTGGTGCCCGATGTGGAGGTCGTCGGCGATCCGGTGCGGCGGCTGCCGCATCTGGTCACCTTCTCCTGTCTCTATGTCGACGGGGAGACTCTGCTGCACGAGCTGGACCGGGCGGGTTTCTCCGTGTCGTCCGGCTCGTCCTGCACGAGCAGCACTCTGACCCCGAGCCATGTGCTGAAGGCCATGGGGGTGCTGTCGGAGGGCAACGTCCGCGTGTCGCTGCCGGCGGGCACCACCGAGGAGGACGTCGACCGCTTCCTCGATGTGCTTCCCGGGGTGGTGGCGGGGGTGCGGGAGAAGCTGGGGGCGCCCGCCGCGGCCGCCCCCGCCGCCGCCCCGGCGGCCTCCCTGGTCGTCGACGCGCTGGGGAGGCGCTGCCCGATCCCGGTGATCGAGCTCGCAAAGGTGATCGCGGGGGTGCCGGTGGGCGGGACGGTGACCGTGCTGTCCGACGACGAGGCGGCCCGGCTGGACATTCCGGCGTGGTGCGCGATGCGCGAGCAGGAGTACGTGGGTGAGGAGCCGGCGGACCGGGGCTCGGCCTATGTGGTCCGCCGGCTTTCCTGACCTGGCGCTGCCGGCTCCCGCCTACGCGAGGTGCGTACGGACCTCGGCCGCGGCCTCGTGGCCGTAGGCCTTGGTGAAGCGGTCCATGAAGTGGGTGCGGTGCAGGGTGTACTCCTGGGTGCCGACCGTCTCGATGACCAGGGTGGCGAGCATGCAGCCGACCTGGGCGGCCCGCTCCAGGCCGACGCCCCAGGCGAGACCGGAGAGGAATCCGGCGCGGAAGGCGTCGCCGACACCGGTCGGGTCGGTCTTGCTCATCTCCTCGGCGCAGCCGACCTCGATCGGCTCCTCGCCCACGCGCTCGATCCGCACGCCCTGGGCGCCGAGGGTGGTGACGCGGTGGCCGACCTTGGAGAGGATCTCCTCGTCGGTCCAGCCGGTCTTGGACTCGATGAGCCCCTTCTCGTACTCGTTGGAGAAGAGGTAGGTGGCGCCGTCGAGCAGGATGCGGATCTCGTCGCCGTCCATCCGGGCGATCTGCTGCGAGAAGTCCGCGGCGAACGGGATTCCGCGGGTGCGGCACTCCTCCGTGTGGCGGAGCATGCCCTCCGGGTCGTCGGCACCGATGGAGACCAGGTCGAGACCGCCCACGCGGTCGGCGACGGCCTTCAGCTCGATCAGCCGGGCCTCGCTCATGGCGCCGGTGTAGAAGGAGCCGATCTGGTTGTGGTCGGCGTCCGTCGTGCAGACGAAGCGGGCGGTGTGCAGGACCTCGGAGATCCGCACCGAGCCGGTGTCGACGCCGTGGCGGTCGAGCCAGGCCCGGTACTCGTCGAAGTCGGAGCCCGCCGCGCCGACCAGGATCGGGGCGGTGCCGAGCAGCCCCATGCCGAAGCAGATGTTGGCGGCGACACCTCCCCGGCGCACGTCCAGGTTGTCGACCAGGAAGGAGAGCGAAACCGTGTGCAGCTGATCGGCGACCAACTGGTCGGCGAATCGGCCGGGGAAGGTCATGAGGTGGTCGGTGGCGATGGAGCCGGTGACTGCGATACGCACGGGAACTGCTCCTGCGGAGGTCGGGGGGAACGGTGTCCACGTTCCCTAGGCGGCGTGACAGGTGAGAGCCCGGAAATCGGGGCCCCCTTACGCTACCGGTTCCCACGGTGACCCGAATGGGAGAAATTACCCGATAGTAGGGCTTTCTTCCTGAGGTCTGTGGTGCCTACGGTGCGGATATGTCGAACCACATCGCCCCGCGCGAGTCCGAGACCGGCCTGGCCGAGCTGCGCGGAGACTGCGCACGGATGGCTCCGCACTGGGTGGTACCCGCGAAGATCGCCGCCACCCCTGTGGCGGCTTCCCTGATCCACGGGGTGACCGTACCGCCCGCCTCGGCCCGGCTGATCGACGCGATGTCGGAGTACGGCGACTGATCGATCGCGCGCCGGCCGCTCCCGGACCGCGCTCCCGCCGCAACTGCCGCCCCCCGGGGGAACCGTGCGCTCCCGCGCCCCGTCCCATCGGTGTCCGCACCCGAGGGGCGGGCCATATGCCGGTCAGGCGTATGACGGCAAGGCAGGCGAAGGAGCGATCCGGTGAGCACCGAGCGACCCGACAACGATGTGACCGGCTCCCGGCGGCGTTCTCCGCTCGCCGTGGCCTCGGTGGCGGCAGCCGTACTGCTGGCCGGTGGCGGCGGCGCGTACTGGGCCGCGGCGGACGGCGGCAGCGGCGAGGACAGCGCGGGCAGCGGCGCCGGCACTCCCCCACAGCTCTCCCTGGACGAGCGGACGGGCGGACCGGACACGCACTCCACCAGCCCATCGGCCCCACCGCGGGGCATCGCGCCGGGCGAGCCCGATCCGCACGGCCAACGGCTGGTCTACCGCGCGGCCGGGGCCCTGCCGGACGGTCCGGCGAAGGCCGCCGTCCAGCGCACGAGCGGAACCGTCTCCGCGGCCGAGGTGACCCGGCTGGCGAAGGCGCTCGGCCTGAAGGGCGTCCCGCGGGCCGAGGGCACCTCATGGAAGGTGGGCTCCGACGGGGACGGCTCCGGGCCGGTGCTGCGGGTGGACAAGCAGGCGCCCGGCACCTGGACCTTCGCCCGTTACGGCTCCGGAGGGACGGACAACTGCGGGAACAAGGCGACCTGTTCGGGCAAGCACGTGGCTCCGGGCGGATCGGGATCGCCGGTGAGCGAGAAGGCCGCCAAGGCCGCCGCGGTGCCCGTGCTGAAGGCGGCCGGTCAGGACGGCGCCGCCCTCGACGCCCGTCAGCTGATGGGCTCCGCGCGGGTGGTGAACGCGGATCCGGTGGTGGACGGACTGCCGACGTACGGCTGGGCCACCGGGATCCAGGTCGGTTCCGACGGTGAGGTGATCGGCGGTGGCGGGCAGTTGAAGGGCCTGGAGAAGGGCGCCGACTATCCCGTGATCGGCGCGGCCGAGGCGCTGAAGCAGTTGAACGCCGCACAGCCCTCGGACGGCCGCAAGAACATCGGCGGGTGCGCGACCGTCGCACCGCTGAAGGACGACGAGAAGCCGTCCGGGGTCACCTGCGGCGCACGGACCGGGGCGGAGCCGGCCACGACGACGGTGACGGTCGACAAGGCCGTCTTCGGACTGGCCGCGCGGTACGTGGAGGGCAAGCAGCTGCTCGTACCGTCCTGGATCTTCACGGTCCGGCCGGCCTCGGGCGGGACGGGCGACACCGTCACCCAGGTCGCCGTGGACCCGGAGTACCTGGCGAAGGACGCCCCGTCGGAGAAGACCCCGGACACGGGCGGCACGACGCGCGCCGGTGGCGCGATCCAGTCGTACAGCGCGGACGGGCGGACGCTCTCGGTGACGTTCTGGGGCGGCGCGTGCAGTACGTACGAGGTGAGCGCGAGCGAGGACGGTGACGCCGTGCGGGTGACCGTGACGGAGTCGAAGCCGGACCCGAAGAAGGTCTGCGTCATGATCGCCAAGGAGCTGACCCGTACGGTCACCCTGGACCAGCCGCTGGGCGACCGGAAGGTCCTCGACGCCGCGTCGGGCGACGCGGTGGCCCAGAGGTGACGTTTACGCACAGGTGACGTGACACCGCTCCACAGCGGGCACACAGCGGTACGGCGGCGGCCCCGGGTCGAATCCCGGGGCCGCCGCCGCACTGCTGTCGCATACGCGCTCTTAGCTGAAGGAGTCACCGCAGGCGCAGGAACCCGAGGCGTTCGGGTTGTCGATCGTGAAGCCCTGCTTCTCGATGGTGTCGACGAAGTCGACGGAGGCGCCGCCCAGGTACGGGGCGCTCATCCGGTCGGTGACGACCTTGACGCCGCCGAAGTCCTTCACGACGTCGCCGTCGAGCGAGCGCTCGTCGAAGAAGAGCTGGTAGCGCAGGCCCGAGCAGCCGCCGGGCTGGACGGCGACGCGCAGCGCCAGATCGTCACGGCCTTCCTGCTCCAGCAGGCCCTTGACCTTGGCTGCGGCGGCGTCGGACAGGAGGATGCCGTCGCTCACGGTGGTGGTCTCGTCCGATACGGACATCTGCTTCTCTCCCGGGTTGTTCGGAGTCTGCTTGCCGACGTTGCAACCGCCGGAACCGCGGATTCATTCCGGGCCGCGCGCTTGCCTGTTCCATTCATGCTCGCACACCGGCCCCCCGAGCGGGTGCGTCACATTGACGTTATCGGCATCGTCAAAGTGACGTGAAGCGGTTATGATAGATAACGTCAATTCGACGAAAAGGCTCCTCGTAGAGAAGCTCCTCGCAGAGAAGAAAGGGTGCGTGACGTGACCACGGCCCACCCCGTCCAGGAACTCGACGTCCAGCCGTCGCCCCTCGCCCTGCTCCTGCTCGGCCGCGACGCCGACCCCAGGAGCGAGCGCGGCGTCGAATGCCCCGGCGACCTGCCCTCCCCGTCCGACCCGGACCTGGTGGAGCGCGCCCGCGCGGCCAAGGAGAAGCTGGGCGAGAAGGTCTTCGTCCTCGGGCACCACTACCAGCGCGACGAGGTCATCCAGTTCGCGGACGTCACCGGTGACTCGTTCAAGCTGGCGCGCGACGCCGCGGCGCGTCCGGAGGCCGAGTACATCGTCTTCTGCGGTGTGCACTTCATGGCCGAGTCCGCGGACATCCTGACCACCGACGCCCAGAAGGTCGTGCTGCCGGACCTGGCGGCGGGCTGCTCGATGGCCGACATGGCCACCGCCGAGCAGGTCGCCGAGTGCTGGGACGTACTGACCGATGCCGGGGTGGCCGAGCAGGTCGTGCCCGTCTCGTACATGAACTCCTCCGCCGACATCAAGGCCTTCACGGGCCGCCACGGCGGCACGATCTGCACCTCGTCCAACGCGAAGCGGGCGCTGGAGTGGGCCTTCGAGCAGGGCCAGAAGGTGTTGTTCCTCCCCGACCAGCACCTGGGCCGGAACACCGCCGTACGGGACATGGGGATGACCCTGGAGGACTGCGTCCTCTACAACCCGCACAAGCCCAACGGCGGCCTGACCGCCGAGGAGCTGCGCGACGCGAAGATGATCCTGTGGCGCGGGCACTGCTCGGTGCACGGGCGCTTCTCGGTGGAGTCCGTCAACGACGTCCGCGCGCGCATACCCGGCGTCAACGTGCTGGTGCACCCGGAGTGCAAGCACGAGGTCGTGGAGGCGGCGGATTACGTCGGCTCGACGGAGTACATCATCAAGGCCCTGGAGGCGGCCCCGGCCGGTTCCAAGTGGGCGATCGGCACCGAACTGAACCTGGTCCAACGGCTGGCGAACCGTTTCGCCGCCGAGGACAAGGAGGTCGTCTTCCTCGACAAGACGGTGTGCTTCTGCTCGACGATGAACCGGATCGACCTGCCGCACCTGGTGTGGACGCTGGAGTCGCTGGCCGAGGGCAACCTCGTGAACCGGATCGAGGTCGACCCGGAGACGGAGAAGTACGCCAGGTTCGCGCTGGAACGGATGCTGGCGCTGCCGTAGCCCCGGCCGCGAAAAGCCGCCGCAGTCCCGGCCGCGAAAGCCGCCGCAGCCCCCGCCGCGAAAGGCCTCGGGGCGCCTTCGGGCGCTTCTCCGGGGCCTTTCGCACGGGCAGCGGCGGCCGGCCGATTTCCCCCATACGGCCCACAGGATGTCCGTACCGTAATTACGCTGCTACTCACCGCAGCGCACATTTCACGGGGGTACGGCGCCACATGACTTCTCGCAGCCGGGTGAACGACCTGGTCGTCGTCGTCCCGGGCATTCTCGGCAGCCGGCTGGCGGACGCGGACGGGCACGAGGTCTGGGGCCTCTCGGGCCAGGCCCTCCTGCGCGGGATCCGTACGTTCGGCCGGTCCGTCAAGGGCCTGGCGCTGCCCCCGGACCTGGGCGACGGGCACCCGGGCGACGGTGTGCGCCCGCTCGGCCCGGTGCGCGACCTGCACGGGCTGCTGGGCATCGGGACGCTCGTGGACGGCTACGACGGCCTCCTGGACTGGCTGGAGCGCCACTTCACCCTGCGCCGCCGGAGAGTGACGGACGAGGCCGACGCCCCCGCCAACCTGATCGCCTTCGCCTACGACTGGCGGCTCTCCTGCCGGTACAACGCGGGCCGACTGGCCGAGCGGGTGGCGCGGGAGCTCGGCCGCTGGCGGGCCTCGGCACCGGAGCGGGCCGGAGCCCGCGTCGTCTTCGTCTGCCACTCGATGGGCGGGCTGGTCGCCCGCCACTACGTGGAGCGGGGCGGCGGCGCGGAGACGACGCGCCGCGTGATCACGCTCGGAACGCCGTACCGGGGTTCCCTGGACGCTCTTCTGTATCTGGTCAACGGGGTGGGCCCGGCCGGTTTCGGCCTGACCGCGTTCGCCCGGAGCCTGCCGTCCCTCCATCAGCTCGTCCCCGACTACGCCGCGCTGATCACCGCGCCGGGTGAGCCGCTGCGGTACGCCCGCGAGGTGACCGGCCTGCCCGGAACCGACGCGGCACTGCTCAACGACGCCGCCCGCTTCCACGAGGCGCTGCGGGACTCCGGGGCGGGAACGGCGTACGCGGTGGAGTACCTGCCGATCAGCGGGGTGCTCCAGCCGACCCCGACCACCGCCGAGGTCCGGGGCGACAGGCTGACCGGGCTGCTCACGATCAACGGGACCGACGAGGGCGGCGACGGCCGGGTTCCCCTGCTCTCCAGCGCCCATGCGGGGGCGGCGGGGCGGCCCGCGTACACGCCCTGGGAGAAGCACGGCTCGCTCCAGAACAACACGGCGCTGCGCCAGGCCCTCTACAACTGGCTCACCCCGGACCTGCCGGTCCACCGGGCCCCGGAGACCGGGGACATCCCGCTGGTGGTGGACGCCCCGGACGCGATCGCCAGGGGCGAGGCGTACGAGCTGCGGGCCACGGTCCCGCCGCACATACCGGGCCACGACCAGGTGGCCGTCTTCGCGGCGGCCGAGGGCAGACCGGTGCGGACGCTGGACAACCTGGGCGGGGGCCGGTACGTGGCACGCCTGACCGGGCTGCCGGAGGGGCCGCACCGGGTGCGGGTGAGTACGGGAAACGCGGGTCACGTCGTGATGACCGCGTTGGTTCTGGTGACGGAGAGCGGGGCGGGCAATGGTGCGTGAGCCGGGTGCGACGGGTGAGTCTGGTGTGGCGAGTGAATCTGGTGAGTCGAGCGTGACGGACATGGCGGGCATGGCGAGTGAGTCGAGCGTGACGGGCGGCGCGAGCGTGACGGGCGTGGCGGGAATCGAGCCGGTGGGGACGGCCTTGTGCGTGGTGTGCGAGGAGTACGCCGACCAGCGGAGCTTCCCCCGGCTGACCGGGGCGGTGGCCCAGATGGAGGGGGTCGCCGCACTGCTGGAGGGGCTGGGGATCGCGGCCCACGTGGTGGGCGGCGGGAACCCGTCCTGGACGGTCTTCGACGAGTCCTTCACCGCCTGGAGCGAGGGGTGGCGGAAGACGGGGGCGGCAAAGCCCGCGATCATCGTCTGGTCGGGGCACGGCGTGCTGATCGACGACGAACTGCGCCTCGCGCTCTGCGACCTGGATCTCGACGTCGAGCAGGTGACGCGGGACGCACGCGCGCTCAAGCGGGGTGTCTCGGCCGAGACGCTGGTCAATGACGCGGTGGCCTCGGGCGCCGACCAGATCCTGGTGATCATCGACACCTGCCACGCGGGCGACGCGGTGGGCCGGGGCCTGGAGAAGACCCTGCGGCGCTGGGCGACCACCTCCGCACCGCCCGGCCGGGCCAAGTGGTTCGGGATCATGGCGGCCTGCCGGCGCGACGAGACGTCGGACGGCAGCGGCCCGCTCCTCACCGCGTTGACCGAGGTGCTCAGGGCCGGCCCCGCCGCCCCGGAGTACCGCTCGGCCTGGAGCGCCCACAACGAGCTGGTCAGCGGCCCGGACCTGCTGGCCGCACTCGGTGAGCGATGGGACGGCGAGGGCCAGACACCGGTGCCCGCCGCCCTCGGCACCGGGCGGCCGGTCTTCCCGAACCCGCGCCATGTGCCCAGGGCCCCGGCCCGGCTGGTGGAGCACCTGGTGCTCGCGGCGCGCGGGGCCGGCTACCGCGAGGAGGGCTGGTTCTTCACGGGCCGCAGGGAGGTGCTGGGCCGGATCACCACCTGGCTGGAGGCGGAGACGGCCGGGCTCTTCCTGGTGACCGGCCCGGCGGGCTGCGGCAAGTCGGCCGTGCTGGGCCGGATCGCGACGCTCACCGATCCCGTGCGGCGCGCGGAGACCGAGGCGCACGGGGGCCTGCGCGAGGACGACCCGGCCCCGGACCCGCGCCCCGGCCGCTCCTCCCTCGCCTCCGTACATCTGCGGGGCCTGAGCCCGCTCCAGGCGGCCTCGGAGCTGGCCCGGCAACTCGGACTGCCGGAGCCCCGCAACGCCGACGACTTCCGGGGCGAGCTCCGCGAGTTGTCCCCGCAGCCGGTGCTGGTGCTCGACGGCCTGGACGAAGTACCGGCCGAGCACCTCCGCGCCATGATCGAGGATCTGGTCTTCCCGCTGAGCCGCACGAGCCCGGTCCTGCTCGGCTCCCGCGACCGCGCGTTCCGCAGCCATGTCGAGGAGGACGGGCGGGGTGACGAGACCCTGCCGGACGCCCTGGCCCGGCTGATCGGTGCGGGGGTCACCACGGCGGACCTGGAGCGGGAGCCGCACACGCAGGAGGACATCGCCGAGTACGTGTTCCGCCGATGCGCGGCGGCCGGTGTCCCGGAGGGCCGGGCGCGGGAGGCGGGCGAGGCGGTAGCGGCCCGCGCCACGAAGGTGGGCGGTGCGTTCCTCTTCGCGCGGCTGGTGACGGGCTCGCTGCTGGCGGGGGCGTCCGGTGGTGCCGACGAGGACCAGTGGCTGTCCGGTCTGCCCGGCTCCATCGAGGCCGCGTTCGAGGGGGACCTGCTGGCGGGGCCGGTACGGGTACGGGCGGACGGCGCCGAACTGCCGTCCGCCGCCCGGGACCTGCTGACCGCGCTGGCGTGGACAGTGGGGCGCGGGATGCCCGCCGGGGGCGTGTGGGAGGAGGTCGCCGGGGCGCTGGGCGGCGATGACGTGTCCTACGACGAGGACGACGTGGACTGGCTGCTGTCCGCGTACGGCCGCTACATCGTCGAGGACGTGGAGGACGGGCAGGCGGTGTACCGGCTGTACCACCGCGAGTTCGTGACCCATCTCGCGGGCCGGGAGGGGCCGGGGGGTGCCGAGGCCGGAGAGGTGGCGTTGGCCGCGCTGATCGCGCACGTGGAGCGGCGGGCGGTGGGCGGCGACGTGGAGACGGTCGATCCGTACGTGGTGCGGGCACTGGCGCGGCACGCGGCGCGGGCGGGCGCACCGGGGGTCGGGATGCTGCGGGGGCTGGTGGAGCGGGGCGGACCGAGCGCGACGCCGTTCCTCGCCCAGGCGTTGCACGGCTTCTCCCAGCGGCTCGCGGCGGAAGGGGACCCTGACGGTGCGCTGGGCGCGGCGCGGGAGGCGCTCACCCTGTACAGGGAGCTGGACCAGGCCTCTCCCGGGGCCTTCAGGACGGCGCTGGTACGCACGCTCGTCAACGTCGCCAACCGGTACGCCGACACCGGCGACCGTGAGGGGGCGCTGCCGCCGGCGCGCGAAGCGGTGGAGCTCCAACGGGACCTCGCCGACGCGGGAGGAAGCGCGTCCCTCCCCGACCTGGCTCTCGCCCTCGGCTCTCTCGGCCGGCGCGTCCACGACATCGGTGACCGCGAGGGGGCACTCGCACTCA
Source organism: Streptomyces sp. NPDC048671 (assembly GCF_055587045.1). Lineage (NCBI taxonomy): Bacteria > Bacillati > Actinomycetota > Actinomycetes > Kitasatosporales > Streptomycetaceae > Streptomyces > Streptomyces sp. NPDC048671. The sequence continues at coordinate 424,147 of NZ_JBVJHB010000001.1, forward strand.
CGCGGGACTCCGTCGCCATCTACCGGCAGCTCGGCGCGCGGACTCCCACGGCGTTCCGCCCCGGCCTCGCCGTCGCGCTGAACAACCTGGCGGTGAGTCTCGCAGCCGCCGGGGAACGCCGGGCCGCCGTACGGGCCGCGCAGGAGTCGGTGGACATCCACCTGGAGCTCGCCGCGTCGCACCCCGATGAGTTCCTGACCCCTCTCGCCCACGCGCTGACCAATCTGGCCAGCGGCCTCAAGGCCGTCAAGAGCCACACGGAGGCTCTTCCGCACGCGGAGGCAGCGGTCCGGGCCAACCGGAGGGTGGCCGAACGCCACCCCACCGTCCTGCGGTCCGCCCTGGCCGGCTCCCTGACCAATCTGTCCGTGCACCGCGAGGACGTCGGTGACCTCGCGGGCTGCCTCGCGCCGGCACAGGAGGCGGTGGAGATCTGCCGGGAACTCGTCGCACGTCATCCGGCCGCCTTCCAGCCGGAGCTGGCAGGCGCCCTCCACAACCTGGCGGACAGGATCTCCGCCACCGGGGACCGCAAGGGCGCACTCACTCCGGCGCAGGATGCCGCGCGCATGTACGCCGAGCTCGCCTCGCGGCACCCGGACGCCTTCCAGCCGGAGCTCGCCCGGTCCCTGACCTCCTTGGCCAACAAGACGGCCGCGGCGGGAGACCGGGCGACAGCGGTGCTGTTCGCCCGTGAGGCCGTACGCATCCAGCGCGAACTGGCCCAGAGCCGGCCGACAGCGTCCCTCCCGGGCCTCGCCGCGATGCTCAGCAACCTCGCGATGCATCTGGTCGCCGCAGGTGACTCCGGGACAGCCCTGCTCCACGCCGAGGAGGCGACCGGCATCTACCGGCGCCTCGCCGCCGAGGATCCGAGCGCCTTCCTCCCGGAGTTCGCCACGGCCCTCAACAACCTCGGCAACCACCGCATGACCCTGGGCGACGTTTCCGGGGCGCTCGTATCGGGCCGGGAAGCCGTCGCCATCCGCCGCGTACTCGCCGCACAACAGCCCGCCGTCCACCGGCAGGATCTGGCCACGTCACTCACCAACCTGGCCGCTTCCCTGAACAGGGCCGGAGATCCGGCGGCGGGGCTGCGAGCCGCGGAGGAAGGTGTCGCGCTCCACCGTGAACTCGCCGAACGGCAGCCCGCCTTCCGCTACGCCCTCGCGGGCGCACTCGGCAATCTGGCACAGAACCTCGCCGACACCGGCAGCCCGGAGGAAGCCCTCGTGCCGGCCGGGGAGGGCGTCCGTCTCCTGCGTGGACTCGTCGACGAACTCAGCAGCGCGCACCTTCCTGATCTGGCGCTCGCGCTGCAGAACTACAGCCGGCACCTGGGGCGGAACCAGGACGACGAAGGAGCCGTGAACGCGGCGGAGGAGGCGGCCGCCGCCTACCGGACCCTGGCACTGGCGAACCCCGGCGCCTTCGAGAGGGACCTGGTCTCCGCTCTCGCCAACCTGGCCCAGGCACTCGTCCGCACCGACGACCGCGCGTCCGCGATCCGGCGATTCGACGAGGCCGTGGCGGAGTTCGCCTCCGCCCACCCCGCGACCGCCCGGCGCCTCGGTGTCGAGCGGAGCATCTTCCTGCTGGACTGTCCCGATCCCCAGGCCTCGACCGGCGTACGCGAACTCGTGGCCCTTCTCGACGGGGAATCCGCGCCGGACGAGGGCGCGGACATCGTGACCGTACGGGCCCGGCGGGCACTTCGCGCGTTCAGCGACACCGAGGCCGTACGCGCGGTGTGGGAAGAGGTGACCCTCGCCCCCGCACCGGCCTGGCTCGCCCTGTCGCTGGAGACTCTGGCCCTCGTCAGTTCCTGGATGTTCGCGGCCACCTGGCCCGAGTCACGCGATGTCTGGTCCCGGAACGCGGAAGTGCTCGGCGGCGAGGAGACAGCGACAGCTCTCGAAGAGCTGGCACTCCTGGACGCCCCCACCGCTCAGCAACATGCCGCGCTCCGCGAGGCCGTCCTCGTCCACGGCGTGACCGCCGCGTACGATCCGCTGATCCTCGCGGAGCAGCTGGCGGAGTGGGTGGACTGCGCCGACTGGGCGGAGTCACGGGCGTTCCTCCAGGACCACCCCCGCATCCTCCGGGCCCAGCCGTCCGAGGCCACCCCGCTCGCGCACGTCGCCGTCCTCGATGTCGCCCGCACCGAAGGGCTGGACGCCGCGTACCGCCTCGTCGAGGACCGCGGCGCCCTCCAGGCCTACGTGGAACGCGCGTTGGCGGCCGGGGACGGCAACGCGCTGATGCACGCGGCGGCCGTGGAGGGGCAGGTCTTCGACGACAAGCTGTCCTCCCTCACCCACGCCCAGGCGGGCATGGTGCTCTCCGGGGCGGTCGAGGGCGTAGAGCCGGAGGATCTGGCCACGCTCCTGCCCCGGGCACGGGAGGAGATCCGGGTGCGGCTGCTGAGGGAGATCTGCGCCCTCAGCGTCCGCCACGCCCACCCGCACGGCGAGACCTGGCTCCGGATCGTCCAGGCCCTCAGCGGAATCGGGGCCGCCTGACGCGCACCGCCCGGCCCGGCTCGTCCCGTCAGCCGGCGCCCTCACCGTTCGCCAGCCGCCCGCCCCGGCTCGCCGCGATCCGCAGGGTGTCCCCCAGCGACTCGGCGAGCCGGACGCCCGCGAACCGTAGCTCCTGCTCCCCCACCACGGTCTCGGCCAGCACCTCACGGGCCTCATCCAGTACGTATTCGGCCGAGGCGATCAGGTCGGCCTCGATCTCGTCGGCCATCCGGGAGACGGGGCCGCCGGGGCCCGCCGTGCTGAGCCAGCACGGCCCGCCCTGGTCGTTGGTCCACGGGAGCAGTCGCAGGGCCTGGCCCTTCGCATCGAACATCATGTCGATCGCCACCTTCGGAGAAGGCCCTCTGGTGCGCCGCACGAGAGGACGGTTACGGTGTGTGCCGCAATCGTCGCCCTGGGGAACCTCACACCAACAGGGCGCCGCTGTCCCGTCCTTGGAAACGGGACGCACGAAAGGCACGCACCGTGACGTTCAAACCCCAGCCTCTGACCCCCTATCTGTCCGCCCGCCACTACTTCGGTTCCGAGCAGCGCCGCCACCGCGAGCGGGCGGGACTGTCGCTCGTGCAGCTCGCGGACATCGTGAACTCCAGCAAGAGCGCGCTGGCCAGGATCGAGACGGCCGACCTGATGCCACCACCGGACATCCCCAACCGGCTGGACATGGCCTTCGGGACGGACGACCACTTCCACGGGCTCTACGAGCTGGCCCGGCGCGAGATCCATCCCGACCAGTACAAGCGGTACATGGACTTCGAGTTCCGTGCCGAAGTGATAGAGCAGTACGGGGCGCAGGCGCTGCCGGGGCTGTTGCAGACCGAGGAGTACGCGCGCACGTTTCTCCGTTGCCAGGAGGACCTGAGTGCCGAACAGGTCGAGGAACGCGTCACCGCGCGCATGTCCCGGCAGGAACGGCAGCATTCGGAGAACGCGCCGTTTCGGTGGGCGATCATCGACGAGGCAGTACTGCGAAGGCAGATGGGCAGTCGGGCCTGTATGCGTGAGCAACTGGCTTCGCTGCTGGAGCAGGTGGATACTCCGGACAGTAAAGTTCAGGTGATGCCGTTCAGTGCGGGACTCCACCCGCTGCTGGGTGGCGCGCTGACTCTGCTGGCCCTGCCCGACGGCACTTCGGTGGCGTACGAGGAGGGCATTCAGGCCGGTCATCTCTACGAGGATCCGGCCGCGGTGAAGAAGTGGCGGCGGCAGTACGAGGTACTGCGCGCCAACTCTCTCCCCCTGGGCGAGTCGGCGGAACTGATCCGGACCGCGATGGAGGACTACCGACCATGACCCACTCCCCCGAGCTGAGCACCGCCCACTGGCGCAGCAGCAGCTACAGCAATTCCAATGGGGGCGAATGCGTCGAGATCAGCGACGACTTCCCCGGCATCATCCCCGTACGCGACAGCAAGAACCCCACCGGCCCGGCACTCGTCGTCCAGGCCGCGTCCTGGACCGCATTCGTCTCCTCACTCAAGTAGAGGGCTACCGACCATGACCCACTCCCCCGAGCTGAGCACCGCCCACTGGCGCAGCAGCAGCTACAGCAACGCGAGCGGGGGCGAATGTGTGGAGATCAGCGACGACTTCCCCGGCATCATCCCCGTACGCGACAGCAAGAACCCCACCGGACCCGCACTCGTCGTCCAGGCCGCGTCCTGGGGCGCGTTCGTCTCCTCGCTCAAGTAACGACGGCTCGGGCAGCACGCCGAAGCCGGCCGGGAGAAAACGAGAGGGTCCTGTCCCACGCGGGTGCGTGGGACAGGGCCCTCTCGTTCGGTCAGGCCTTCGCGGGCTCTGCCTCGCGGACCTCGTCGGTCTCGGGCTGAGCCGGAACGCCCGCCTTCGCGGCGCGCTTGTCGGCCTTCTTCTTCGCGCGGCGCTCCTTGCGGAGCTCCACCATCGCGTACAGCGTCGGCACCAGGAGCAGCGTCAGCAGCGTCGAGGTGACCAGACCGCCGATGACCACGACGGCCAGCGGCTGCGAGATGAAGCCGCCCTCGCCGGTGACGCCGAGCGCCATCGGGAGGAGGGCGAAGATGGTCGCCAGGGCCGTCATCAGGATCGGGCGCAGACGGTGGCGTCCACCCTCGACGACCGCCTCGACGACGCCCATGCCCTGCGTCCGGTACTGGTTGATCAGGTCGATCAGCACGATCGCGTTGGTCACCACGATGCCGATCAGCATCAGCATGCCGATCATCGCGGGGACCCCCAGCGGGGTGCCGGTGATGAGGAGCAGGCCGATCGCTCCGGTCGCCGCGAACGGGATGGAGACCAGCAGGATCAGCGGCTGGATGAGCGACCGGAAGGTCGCGACCAGCAGCATGAAGACGATCGCGATGGCCGCCAGCATGGCCAGGCCCAGCTTGACGAAGGCGTCGTCCTGGTCCTGGGAGACACCGCCGATGGTGGCGGTGGCGCCGTCCGGGAGGTCCAGGGCGTCGATCTTCTTCTGGAGCGAGGTGCCGACCGCGCCGGTGTTGTCACCGACGGGCTTGGCGGTGATCGTCGCGGCGCGCTGGCCGTCGATCCTGGTCATGGAGACCGGTCCGGGGACCAGCTTCACATCGGCGATGGTGCCGAGCTTGACCCCGCTGAGCGGGAGCTTCTTCAGCTCCTCCATCGTGGTGGCCGGGTGGGCGGACTTGATGACGACGTCGCGCTCGGTGTCGTCCATGATCGCCTTGCCGGACTGGGTGCCCTGCACCGCACCGGCGACGGCCGCGCCCAGGGTGGCCTGGCTGAAGCCGTGGTCGGCGGCCTTGGCGTTGGCCGTGACCGAGATCCGCGGGATGCTCTGTGCCAGGTCGCTCTGGACGTCGGTGACGTCCTTGAGCTTGGCCACCTCGGCCCGTACCTCTTCGGCCGCCTTGCGCAGGGTGTCCCCGTCGGCGGACTTGACCACGACGCTCAGGTCCTGGCTGCCGAAGCCGTCGCCCGCGGCGATGGTGGTGTCACCGATGCCGTCGAGCTTGCCCAACGCCTCGTCGATGCGCTTCTCGGTGGCGTCGTAGTCGGCCGAGTCCTTCAGGGTGACCTGGTAGGAGGCCTGGTTGGCGCCGGAGCTGCCGCCGAAGGCCGCCATGAAGCCGGACGAACCGACGGTGACCTGGTACTCCTTGACGCCGTCGTCGCTGCCGAGGACCTTCTCGACCTTCTTGGCCGCCACGTCGGCGGCCGCCAGGCTGGTGCCCGGGGTGAGCTCCTGCTTGATGGACAGGACTTCCTGCTCGCCCTGGTCGAAGAAGTTGGTCTTGAGCAGCGGGACCATGCCGAAGGTGCCGAACAGCACGGCGACGGCGATGACGATGCTGGTGATGCGGCGCCGGGTCGCGAAGCGCAGCACCGGGACGTAGAGCCGCTGGAGCTTGCTGCGGGCTTCCTTCTCCTCGGCCTCGCGACGGGCCTTGTCCGGGTTCTCGGCGCTGCCCTCGGGGGCGCGCAGGAACCAGAAGGACAGGACGGGGACGACGGTCAGCGAGACCAGCAGGGATGCCAGCAGGGCCGCGGTGACGGTCAGGGAGAACGAGCCGAAGAGCTCGCCGACCATGCCGCCGACCAGACCGATCGGCAGGAAGACCGCGACCGTGGTGAGGGTCGAGGAGGTGACCGCGCCGGCCACTTCCTTCACCGCGGTGATGATCGCGGACTGGCGCTCCTCGCCGTAGCCGAGGTGGCGCTTGATGTTCTCCAGTACGACGATCGAGTCGTCGACGACCCGGCCGATCGCGATGGTCAGCGCGCCCAGGGTGAGCATGTTGAGCGAGAGGTCACGGGTCCAGAGCACGATCAGTGCGAGGACCACGGAGAGCGGGATGGAGACCGCGGTGACCAGGGTCGAGCGGAGCGAGCCCAGGAAGACCAGGATCACGATGACCGCGAAGAGCAGGCCGAGCGCGCCCTCGGTGGTCAGGCCCGAGATGGCCTTGGAGACCGCGGGGCCCTGGTCGGACACGACGGTCAGCTCGGCGCCGGCGCCGAGGTCCTTGCGCAGGTCCGGGAGCTTGTCCTTGACCGCGTTCGAGATGGCGACGGCACTGCCGTCCTTGTCCATCGTGGCCATGACGGCGAGGCTCGGCTTGCCGTTCGTACGGGTGATGGAGACCGCGGTGGAGGGCTCCTGCTTCACCGTCGCGATGTCACCGACCCGGACCGGCTTACCGGGCTTGCCCGTCGCCGGGTCCTGACCGGTGACGCGCAGGTCCTCGATCTGCTTCAGGGAGGTGAAGGCGCCACCGACCTGGACGGTGCGGCTCTTGCCGGACTCGGAGAAGGAACCGGCCGGGACGGTCGCGCCGCCCGCCTGGAGTGCCTGGGAGAGCGAGGTCGCGTTCAGACCGGCGTCCGCGAGCTTCGCGTCGTCGGGGGTGATGGAGACCTGGAGGTCCTGAACACCGTCGACGGTCACCTGGCCGACGCCGTCGATGTCCTCCAGTGCGGGGACGACGGTGCGGTCCAGCTGGTCGGCGAGCGCCTGCTGGTCCTTGCCCGAGGTGACGGCGAGGACGACGGTCGGGATGTCGTCCGTCGAGCCGGCGATGACCTGCGGGTCAACGCTGTCGGGCAGCTGGACGCGGGCGCGGTTCACCGCCTGCTGGATGTCTGCGACGAGCTGCTTGGTGCCCTCGTCGCCGAAGTCGAAGGACGCCATGATGACGGCGTTGCCCTCGCTGGCGGTCGAGGTGATTCCGGTGACACCGTCGACGGACTTGATCGAGTTCTCTAGCGGTTCGACGACCTGCTTCTCGACCACATCGGGGGACGCGCCCTGGTAGGGGGCGAGCACCGACACCATCGGAAGTTCGATGGTGGGCAGGAGCTGCTGCTTGAGCTGCGGGATCGCGATGGCTCCGAATACGAGCGCGACGATCGAGATCAGCCCGATCAGGGCCCTTTGCGCGAGGCTGAATCTGGACAGCCAGGACATGGGTTAGGTCTCTCTTCTGTGGCTTACGCGGCAGGTGGGCGGGTAACTCGGGGACAGACCCGGCCCACTTATACGATCTCCTACCGCGCGAGCCAAAAGCGTCAATCCCAGGTCGCTTTCTTATCCCGCGCATACCGCAGCTGGAGTACGCCGCGTCTGCACCCTCACTCCACCCTGGGGCGGACAAGACCCGATTCGTAGGCTATTACCACCAATTGGGCCCGATCCCGGGCTCCCAGCTTCGCCATCGCCCTGTTCACATGGGTCTTCACGGTGAGCGGGCTGACCACCAGGCGCTCGGCGATCTCGTCGTTGGAGAGCCCGCCCGCGACCAGGACCAACACCTCGCGCTCCCGCGTGGTGAGGGCCGCGAGGCGCTCGGAGTACTCCGCCGCACCCGGCCCCTCGCCGTCCGAACCGCCGCCCTGCGCGAGGAACGTGGCGATCAGGCCCTTGGTCGCGGCCGGCGAGAGCAGCGCCTCGCCTCCCGCGGCGATCCGGATGGCGTTGAGGAGCTCCTCCGGTTCCGCGCCCTTGCCCAGGAAGCCCGAGGCGCCGGCCCGCAGCGACTGCACCACGTACTCGTCCACCTCGAAGGTGGTGAGCATGACCACGTGCACGCCCGCGAGATCCGGGTCGGCGCTGATCATCCGGGTCGCGGTGAGCCCGTCCGTACCGGGCATCCTGATGTCCATCAGCACCACGTCGGCGCGCGTCGAGCGGGCCAGTTCCACCGCCTGTGCGCCGTCCGCCGCCTCGCCGACCACCTGCATGTCGGACTCCGAGTCGACCAGCACCCGGAACGCGCTGCGCAGCAGCGCCTGGTCGTCGACGAGCAGGACCTTGATGGCCGGTGTCATGCGTTCTCCCCCGTCCGGCCCGCCACGTCCGGTTGCTCCGACTGCTGCGGGAGGGCCTTGACGGGCAGGATCGCATGGACACGGAATCCGCCGCCGTAACGGGGTCCGGCGGTGAGGGTGCCGCCCAGGGCCGTGACCCGTTCCCGCATGCCGAGCAGTCCGTGGCCGCCCCCGTCGCCGTCGCCGCCCGGGTTGCCGCGGCCGTTGTCGAGCACCATGACCTCGGCAGTGGCCCCGACCCGTACGACACTCACCTCGGCCTGCGCGCCGGGGCCCGCGTGCTTGCGCACATTGGTCAGCGCCTCCTGGATCACCCGGTACGCGGCCAGGTCAACGGCGGCGGGCAGCGGCGGGCCGTGACCGGTCGCGCAGGCCACCTCGACGGGCAGCCCGGCCCGCCGCACGGTCTTCACGAGCTCGTCGAGGACGGCGAGGCCTGGGGCGGGTTCGGTCGGCGCCTCGGGGTCGCCCGACTGGCGCAGCAGCCCGACGGTGGCCCGGAGTTCGTTGAGCGCGGAGCGGCTGGCCTCGCGGACGTGGGCGAGCGCCTGCTTGGCCTGGTCGGGGCGCTTGTCCATGACGTGGGCGGCGACCCCGGCCTGCACGTTGACCAGGGCGATGTGGTGGGCGACGACGTCGTGCAGATCGCGGGCGATCCGCAGCCGTTCCTCGGCCACCCTTCGCCGGGCCTCCTCCTCGCGCGTCCGCTCGGCCCGTTCGGCGCGCTCCCGGATCGCGTCGACGAACGCGCGCCGGGAACGCACCGCGTCGCCGGCGGCGCCCGCCATGCCGGTCCAGGCGAAGACGCCGAAGTTCTCCTGGCTGTACCAGGGCGCCGACCCGAAGAGCATCGCGGCGGCGGTGAGCGCGGCCATCGTGAGCAGCCCGACCCGCCAGGTGGTCGGGCGGTCGGTGCGGGCGGCGATGGTGTACAGCGCGATGACCACGCTCATCACCACCGGGGACGGCGGGTCCACCATCACCAGTTCGATGACCGTCAGCCCGCCGGTGGCGACGAGTACGCCCATCGGGTGACGGCGCCGCCACACCAGGGCGAGGGCGCCGAGCACCATCAGGAGCACACTGCTCACGGCCGGTGTGCGCGTACCGAAGGTGGGTCCGCTGTGCGAGCCGGGAGCGGCGAACGAGCCGATGATCATGGAGGCGAGCACGCCCAGGGCGAGTGCTCCGTCCAGCGCGAGCGGATGGTCGCGCAGCCAGTGCCGGACGCGCAGAACGCCGGTTCCGAGGGTGGTCACGTCAAGCTACGTTACGGCGTGTCGCGCGCGAATCGGTCCGGCCGGCGGCAAGCGGGCCCCTCGGCGTACGGCGGGGCTCCCCGCCGTACGCACGACGGTGCCCCGCGTCCGGCGGACCGGACGCGGGGCACCGTCGGTGCGGGTGCTGGAGCTGCCGGTTGTCAGCCGGGAATCAGCCCGTCGTCGCTGAGCATGGCGCGCACCTCTTCGAGGGTTGCCTCGGGCGACGGCAGGATCAGCTCGGACGGCTCCAGGGAGTCGTCCGGCCACGGTGTGCCGAGTTCGCGCACCCTGGCGAGGAGCGCGTGGAGAGTCGAGCGGAAGCCGGGGCCGTCGCCGCTCTCCATTTCGGCGAGCAGTTCGTTGTCGAGCTCGTCGAGCTCGGCGAGATGACTGTCGGCCAGGCGTACCTGGCCCTCCCCCATGATCCGTACGATCATGACGCTGCCTTAATTCTTGTCGAACTTGTGCGGGGACTGGGACTGCTGCTGCTCGGCGGCATCCTGCGGGCCGCCCTCGATGGCCTGCTGCGAGGTGGAGCCGCCGGCCAGTTCGGCCTTCATGCGCTGCAGCTCCAGCTCCACATCCGTACCACCGGAGATCCGGTCCAGCTCGGCGGTGAGGTCGTCCTTCGCCGTGCCGGTCGGGTCGTCCAGGGCGCCGGAGGCGAGCAGCTCGTCGATCGCGCCCGCGCGCGCCTGGAGCTGCTGGGTCTTGTCCTCGGCCCGCTGGATCGCCAGCCCGACATCGCCCATCTCCTCGGAGATGCCCGAGAAGGCCTCCCCGATCCGGGTCTGCGCCTGTGCCGCTGTGTAGGTGGCCTTGATCGTCTCCTTCTTGGTACGGAAGGCGTCGACCTTGGCCTGCAGCCGCTGCGCCGCCAGAGTGAGTTTCTCCTCCTCACCCTGCAGCGTGGTGTGCTGCGTCTCCAGGTCGGTGACCTGCTGCTGGAGGGCGGCTCGGCGCGACAGCGCCTCGCGTGCCAGGTCCTCGCGACCGAGCGCGAGTGCCTTGCGGCCCTGGTCCTCCAGCTTCGAGGTCTGGCCCTGCAGCTGGTTCAGCTGCAGCTCCAGACGCTTGCGCGACGTCGCCACATCGGCGACACCGCGGCGCACCTTCTGAAGCAGCTCCAGCTGCTTCTGGTACGAGTAATCGAGGGTCTCGCGCGGGTCCTCGGCCCTGTCAAGGGCCTTGTTTGCCTTCGCGCGGAAGATCATCCCCATACGCTTCATGACACCGCTCATGGGCTTCGCGCGCCCCCTTCTGACTTAACTGGGCTCCAGCACTCCAACAGAACCCACAGTACGGGCCCTGTCTCTATTACCGCACTGTTCGAGCAAGGATGTGGTCCTCCCCAAGGACGACTGACACCGCTCGGTGCTCCGGCCCAGGGAGTAGGTGGGGGTGGGTGAGGGCAGGGGAAACCCGTTGACAACGCCCGTATCGCCCCGCTCGCACACCCCTGAGGACGCAGGCCGTTGCCGGATCGTTCCCGGCCGGCCTGGGGTCGCCGCGATCGACCCCGTACCCTTGGGCCTTGTGTTCCGTAGCCGCTCCAAGGAAGAGAAGGCCCCCACCGGCAAGGTGACGGCGGACCTCTCCAAGACGCCCCGCGACCCGCAGGCCCCCAAAGGTCGCCCCACCCCCAAGCGCAGCGATGCCCAAACGCAGCGCCGTCGTGCCTCCAGTGGAGCGCCGACCGACCGCAAGGAGGCCATGAAGCGCCAGCGCGAGGCGCGCCGCGTGGACATGGCCAAGCAGCGCGAGGCGCTCGCCAGTGGTGACGAACGCTATCTGCCGGCCCGTGACAAGGGCCCGGTGCGGCGCTTCGTCCGTGACTTCGTGGACTCGCGCTTCTGCATCGCGGAGTACTTCCTGCCGCTCGCCGTGATCATCCTGATCCTCAGCGTGATCCAGGTGCAGGGCATCCAGAACATCTCGCTGCTGCTCTGGCTCGGCGTCATCGTGCTGATCGTCGTCGACTCGGTCGGGCTCACGATCCGGCTGCGCAAGCAGCTGAACGAGCGGTTCCCCGACAAGCCCAAGCGCGGCGCGGTCGCCTACGGCCTGATGCGCACGCTCCAGATGCGACGGCTGCGGCTGCCCAAGCCGCAGGTCAAGCGCGGGGAGCGGCCCTGAGTACGGATCTCTTCGGCTCGGCCGGCGGTTCGTCCGCCGGTCAGCCGGGTGATGCCGGATCCGGATTCTCCGGAGCCTCCTCGGCATGGCTGGACGGGCTCGGCGGACTGCGCAACACCGTCCGCCAGGAGCTGGTCGCCCGGCAGCTGGACGAGCAGATCGCGGCCCGCTTCCCGGTCGGGCAGCGGCTGCGGGTCCTGGACGTCGGCACGGGCCAGGGCACCCAGGCGCTGCGCCTGGCACGGGCCGGTCACACGGTGACCGGGCTGGAGGCCGACGCGGACATGCTGCGGGCCGCCCGTGAGGCACTCGCCGGCGAGCCCGCGGGAATCCGTGAGCGGGTCCGCCTCATCGAGGGCAACGGCCAGGACACCGGGGTGCACTTCCTGCCCGGCAGCTTCGACGTGGTGCTGTGCCACGGCGTGCTGATGTATGTCCAGGCGCCCGACGCCATGGTGGCCGGACTGGCCCGGATGCTCGCGCCGGGCGGCCTGCTGTCGCTCCTCGTACGGAACGCGGACGCGCTGGCGATGCGGGCCGGGACCGCCGGGGACTGGGACGCGGCGCTGGCCGCGTTCGACACGGACCAGTACACCAACCGGCTCGGGGTGTCCGTACGCGCCGACCGGCTCGACGCCCTCACCGCCACGCTCGCCGGGATCGCGGCGCCGCTGCACGCCTGGTACGGGGTGCGCGTCTTCACGGACAACGTGAGCAACGACGTGGAGCTGCCCGCCGCGGCGGAGCTGGAACGGGTGCTGGCGGCGGAGGACCGGGCGGGCCGGACGGATCCGTATCGACGGGTGGCGGCACTGCTGCACCTGTGCGGAGTACGGGGCTGAGACCTGTCCGTGGGTTCGCCGGGGTCGTCCGGCGGCCGCTCTGTCCTCAAGCGCCGGACGGGCCGAGAAGACCGCCCTCGATCGCCGGGCGGGCCTGGTGGTGACGGGTCGCGCTCGGGCGGGTGCGCTCAACGGGCCACCAAAGGGGTTAAAAGCAATAATCCGGACATGGATTCCTCTCACTCCCGCAGCCGTGTGCGCCGGCTGCTGCTGCCTCTGACCGCAGGTGTCTGTGCGATCGCGCTGGTCAGCGGTTGCTCCGACGCGAACTCGAACTCCTCCGGGCCGGACGCGACGCAGTCCGGAGCGGTCCAGCAGGGCTCGGCCTCGAAGGCCACCGGCGATCTGCAGGCCGAATACCAGGCCGTCATCGAGAACGTGCTCCCGTCCGTGGTGCAGATCGACGCGTCGGACAGCCTGGGCTCCGGCATCGTCTACGACACCAAGGGCCATATCGTCACCAACGCCCACGTCGTCGGCAAGGAGAAGACCTTCAAGGTCAGCTCGGCCACCGGTGAGAAGGTGCTGAGCGCCTCGCTGGTCGCCTCCTATCCCGAGCAGGACCTGGCCGTCATCAAGCTCGACCACGTACCCAAAGGGCTGAAGGCGGCGAAGTTCGGCGACTCGGAGAAGGTCGCGGTGGGGCAGATCGTGCTGGCGATGGGTTCGCCGCTCGGGCTGTCCAGCAGCGTCACCCAGGGCATCGTCTCGGCGCTCGGCCGGACCGTGAGCGAGAGCAGCGCGGGCGGCGGCACCGGGGCCACCATCCCGAACATGGTGCAGACCTCGGCCGCGATCAACCCGGGCAACAGCGGGGGCGCGCTGGTGAACCTGAACAGCGAGGTCATCGGCATCCCGACACTGGCGGCGTCGGACCCGCAGATGGGCGGCAGCGCCGCGCCGGGGATCGGATTCGCGATCCCGGTCTCGATGGTGAAGACGGTCGCGGACCAGATCATCAAGAACGGCAAGGTCACCGACTCGGGCCGGGCGGGGCTGAACATCACCGGCCGTACGGTCGTCGACAACAGCTACAAGCCCGCCGGGGTCGCACTCGTCAGCGTGTCGAAGGGCGGCGCGGCCCAGAAGGCCGGTCTGCGGGTCGGCGACATCATCACCAAGCTCGGGAAAACGCCGGTCACCACGATCACGTCGCTGTCGGAGGCGCTGGCCGCCGACAAGCCGGGCCAGAAGGTCACCGTGACGTATCTGCGCAACGAGGCCGAGAAGACCGCGCAGGTCACGCTGGGCGAGGTCTGAGGGCAGACGGCACGAAAGAAGAGCAGGCGGCGCGGAGGAACGGACGCGTGAACGCGCGGGCGCCGGGCGGGCCCCTTCGGGTCCGCCCGGCGCTCATCCGGCCCGTCCGGCGCCCGTCCGGGTCAGCTCTGCTCGGCCTGGAGGCTCATCGGGCCGTAGATCTTCGTCGTGTCGTCGAAGAGCGTCACCTGAGCCGCCCCGCCGTCGAGGAGTTCCTTCCAGTACTCACCGACCCAGGACTCCGCGTCGCCCTGCGTCGTGAATTCCTCCGGCTGAAGGGCCGGCTCCGTCTCCGTACCGTCGGACTTCTCGAACCGCCACGTCCACGCCATGTCCGCCTCCTGGGTCACTTTGTTCCGTCCCGCAGCCTAATGCTTCGGACCAGCGCGGGAAGGGGCCCGCGCACGCCCCGTACCCCCCACGTCGCGCACCCGGTGCGGGTACGCGGGAGGATCTGATCGTGGAACTGACTCTGCTCGGCACCGGAGCCCCCGACGGGCTGCCGCGGCCCGAATGCCCCTGCGCCGCCTGCGCCGCCGCCCGCGGGGCGCGCAGCCGGGCCGCGACCGCTCTGCTGGTCGACGACGCGCTGCTGCTCGATCTCACCCCCGGGGCCGTGTTCGCCGCCGCCCGCGCGGGCCGTTCACTCACCGGCGTACGCCAGGTGCTGCTCACCCATCCGCACGACGGGCCCGCCGTCGAGCTGCCCGCCGGACTGCCGCCGGCGGGCCGGGTGCCGGACGGGCGGGTGCTGACGCTGATCAGCGGACACCGGGTGCGGGCCGTGCCGATGGACGCGCCGGGGACCGGGTACGAGGTGACGGCGCCGGAGGGCGAGCGGCTGCTCTACCTGCCGCCGGGAGCCGCCCCGGCCGGTCTCGCCGACCGGATGGCGGAGCCGTACGACATGGTGGTCGGCGACGTCGTGGGACGGCCCGACGCGCTGGCCCGGCTGCGGGCCGTCGCCGCGATCGGGCCGGCCACCGAGGTGATCGCCGTCCATCTGGACCATGACGCGCCCCCCGGCCCCGAACTCGGGCGCCGGCTCACGGCGGCCGGGGCGCGGGCCGTGCCGGACGGGACGACGCTGACGGTCGGCGGGCACCGCGCGCCACCGGACGTGCCCCGGCGCACGCTGATCACCGGCGGTGCGCGGTCCGGGAAGTCGGTCGAGGCCGAACAGCGGCTGGAGACGTATCCGGAGGTCGTGTACGTGGCGACCGGCGGCGTCCGCGACGGCGACGCGGAGTGGGCGGCCCGGATCGGACTGCACCGGGAGCGCAGACCGGCGGCCTGGCGCACCGAGGAGACCTGCGAGCTGGTGGAGCTGCTGGCCTCGGACGGGCCCCCGCTGCTGATCGACTGCCTGTCGCTCTGGCTGACGGACGCGATGGACCGGGTGGACGCCTGGGACGACGCGGCGTGGGCGGGCGGCGGGCGGAGCGCGCTGCGCAAGCGGACGGCGGAACTCGTGGCCGCTGTCCGCGGGACGCGGCGGACCGTCGTCATGGTGACCAACGAGACCGGCTCCGGCGTGGTGCCCGCGACGGCGGCGGGGCGGCGGTTCAGGGACGAACTGGGCCGGCTGAACGCCTCGGTGGCCGCCGAGTGCGAGCAGGTGCTGCTGGTGGTGGCCGGGCAGTCGCTGGCGCTGCGCGGCTGACAGGCCGTGGGGCGGCCGCCGACCGGGTGGCCGCTCAGCGGCACGGCGCACCGGCCGGGGGCGGAAAACGCGGCAGGTACTGTTCCGCAGTGGGAGGTTGCGAGGTCACCCGGCAACCTCTGAGCCCGCCGCCGGGCTCCCCGGCCCACACGACGTATCGACCCGCGAGGCAGACCCCCGTGAATCTGGACGACTTCTCCGACCTGATCGAACGCCCCGACGGGGGTGTACGGCGAGATGCCGAGGAGCGCCGGGAGCGCTTCCTGGTGCCCCCGGGCGCCCTCGGCCGTCTCGACGAGCTGGGCGAATGGCTCTCGGCCGCCCAGCAGGCCGTGCCGGTCAAGCCGATCGAGCAGCCGCGTGTGGTGCTGTTCGCCGGTGACCACGGGGTGGCCGCGCTGGATGTCTCCGGGCGTGCGGCCGGCAGCGCGCACGAGCTGGTGCGGGCCACGCTGGAGGGTGCCACGCCGCTGGCGGTGCTGGCCCGCCGGTTCTCCGTACCGGTGCGGATCGTCGACGCCGGCCTGGACTGCGACCCGGAGCTGCTGCCCGAGCAGGTGGTACGGACCCGGGTGCGGCGCGGCAGCGGCCGGATCGACATCGAGGACGCGCTGACGGCCGAGGAGGCCGAGCGGGCGGTGCGCCTCGGCATGGCGATCGCCGACGAGGAGGCCGACTCGGGCACGGACCTGGTGGTGCTCGGTGATCTGAGCGTCGGCGGTACGACGGCCGCGGCGACCCTGATCGCGGCACTGTGCGGCACCGACGCCTCCGTGGTCACCGGGCGCGGCGGCGCGGGCATCGACGACCTGGCCTGGATGCGCAAGTGCGCGGCGGTCCGGGACGCGCTGCGCCGGGCCCGGCCGGTCCTGGGCGACCAGCTGGAGCTGCTGGCCACGGTGGGCGGCGCCGATCTGGCGGCGATGACCGGCTTCCTGCTTCAGTCCGCGGTGCGGCGGCTCCCGGTGATTCTGGACGGTGTGGTCTCGGCGGCGTGTGCGCTGGTCGGCCAGCGGGCCGCGTTCCGGGCGCCGGACTGGTGGCTGGCGGGTCAGCTGAGCGGTGAACCGGCGCAGGCGAAGGCGCTGGACCGGATGGCACTCAACCCGTTGCTCGACCACGGCGTCATCGTCGGCGAAGGAAGCGGGGCATTGCTCGCACTTCCGTTCGTACAGGCCGCGGCCGCACTGGCGGCGGAACTGCCCGAGCGCGCACCGGCCGCCGACGAGGACGACGAGAAGGAAGAGACGGAAGGCGGGGACGACGGCGAGGAGTCGGCCGGCGGCGAAGGGGCCAACGGAAGCGAACCGGCCGGGGACTGAAGAGAAGCAGCTGGCCAATCGGGCTGCGGTCGCCGGACACCGACCGCGAAGTGGCCTCTTATGAAGTGCGATGCCCCATATGATCGCTTTTCATGGGAGAGGTCAGATTGGCCAGCGAGGAATCCGGGCGGGGCGCCGTCCAGGCACAGAGCACAATCCGGTCGCAACGCAGCGCGGCCTTCGCCATCTGGTACCTGCGCGTCGTGTCGTTCATCAACTTCCTGAGCGCCGCCTGGGTCACCTTCGGGCAGGATCTGCGGCGCCACAACACCGAGAACTACTTCACTCCCTATCTGCTCACCGCGGGCTTCTCCTCCGGGGTGGTGGCGCTCTTCCTCGCGGTCACCATGCGACGGCGCAAACGGGCCGCGTGGATCGTCAACATAGTGCTGAGCGGGCTCACGCTGATCCTCTTCGGCGCCGTGATCGGCTTCCCGGAGATCCGCCGGTACCCGCAGAACTGGATCTCGCTGGCACTGACCGCCTCCTTCGTCCTCGCCCTCGCCCTCGGCCGGCGCGAGTTCTACGCGAAGGGCGACCGGTCCAACCCGAAGCTGGCCGCAGTGGTGGCGGTCGTCGGACTGCTGATCACCTCACTGATCGCCGCGGCCATGGTCACGGCCACCAACACCGCCCACGACGAGGCCCGTTCGACGTTCCTGAACCGCTGGCGCTACGGCGCGCTGCGACTGGTCTCCGTCGCCGACAACGACGCCCGGTTCCCGGACATCACCACGCCCGGCTGGGCCAACGTCGTGATCAACATCATGTCCACGCTGCTGCTGATCGCCGTCGTGTACGCGGCGTTCCGCTCCCGGCGGGCGGTCGACCCGATCAGCCCGCAGGACGAGGAGGCGCTGCGCGTCCTGCTCGACAAACACGGCGAGCGGGACTCCCTCGGGTACTTCGCGCTGCGCCGCGAGAAGAGCGTCATCTGGTCACCGACCGGGAAGGCGGCCGTCATCTACCGGGTGGTCGGCGGGGTCTCCCTGGCCTCGGGTGATCCGATCGGCGACCCGGAGGCCTGGCCGGGCGCGATCGGCCCCTGGCTGACCGAGGCACGCGAGCACGGCTGGACCCCGGCGGCGATGGGGGTGAGCGAGGAGGGCGGCACCATCTACGCCCGGCACGGACTCGACGCCCTGGAGCTCGGGGACGAAGCGATCGTGGAGACCGCCGAATTCACCCTGGAGGGACGGGCGATGCGCACGGTCCGCCAGGCGTACAACCGGGTCGGACGGGCCGGGTACGACGTGACGGTACGCCGCCACGAGGACATCCCCGAGGCCGAGATGGCCGAACTGGTGCGCAGGGCCGACGACTGGCGCGACGGGGCGACCGAGCGCGGCTTCTCGATGGCGCTGGGGCGGCTCGGAGACCCGGCCGACGGCCAGTGCGTGATGCTCGAATGCCGTGACGCGCCCCCCGCCGACGGCAGCGGTCCCGGCGAGCTGCGTGCCGTGCTGAGCTTCGTGCCCTGGGGTCCGAACGGCCTCTCGCTCGACCTGATGCGCCGTGACCGGAACGCCGAGAACGGCCTGATGGAGTTCATGGTCATCGAACTCCTGCAACGGGCCGAGAAGATCGGCATCACCCAGGTCTCGCTGAACTTCGCGATGTTCCGCTCGGTCTTCGAACGGGGATCGCGGCTCGGCGCCGGACCGGTGCTCAGGCTGTGGCGGTCGCTGCTCAGCTTCTTCTCGCGCTGGTGGCAGATCGAATCGCTCTACCGTGCCAACGCCAAGTACCGGCCGATCTGGGAACCGCGCTTCCTGCTCTTCGAGAAGAGCTCCGACCTGCTGCGCATCGGCATCGCGGCGGGACGTGCCGAAGGGTTCCTGGAGGCGCCCGGTCTGCCCAAGTGGCTGCACCGCTCGCACCTCGGACCGCGTGGATGAGACCGGTGCGCGCTCTCGGCCGCGCGGCCCGCCGGGAGTGGGGTGCGCTGTGGGCGACCGTACGGGCGGCGCTCGTCGCCCGCCGGCTGCGGGCCGTCCCGATGACGCTGGCCGCGGTCTGCCTGACCGCGCTGCTCCAGGTGGTGCAGAACCGGCCCTGGGGCTTCGGCCCGGTACAGACGCTCGGCGCGGTGCGGGCCGAGGATCCGCTCTGGGTCGCTCTGCTGCGTACCCCGCTGTCGCTGTTCGTCCCCGCACTGGACCTGCCGGTGTGGGGCGCGCTGGTGCAGTTGCTGCTGGTGTTCGGGATCGCCGAGATCTGCCTGGGCCGGTGGCGGACGCTGCTGATCGCGTACGTCGCGACCCTGGCCGGGACGCTGTACGCGCGGATCGGCGTCGCGGTCGGCCCCGAGGGGTTCCTCGGGCTGCCCGCGTCCGACTCCCTGGTCGTCGACACCGGCCCCTCGGCCGCCGTGGTCGCCCTGGCGGTCTACCTCTGCCACGCCTACCGGGCCTGGTTCACCGGGGCGGTGGTGATCGCGGCGATGGTGGGCGAGGTGGTGGTCAAGGACAACCTGGCGGGCAAGGAGCACCTGATGGCCATCGCGGCGGCCCTCGTGCTGTGCGCGGTCTCGGCCCGCCACGACCGGCGCAGGCCGCGCCGCCGCCGTCAGGGTTTGGGCGTGGGGTCCGGGACCCGGTCGGGTGCGCCGCCGATCAAGTCCTGAAACCTGCGGCGCGGCCCGGCCCAGCGGACGTCGTGGTGGTAGGCGCGCAGCACCGCCCTGGAGCGGGCCCGGTGCCGGTTCCGGTAGAACCGCTTCGCCCACACCGAGGTGGGCCGGGCCAGCCGGACCGCCCCGAACAGGGCGACGAACGGGACCAGGGTGCCGACCACCGCCATCCGCGCCTTGCCCTTGAAAAGGGAGATCAGCACGAAACAGAAGTTGACGGCGAGCGAGAGGACGACGCCGAGCCGGCCCTGCTGCTCGCTGTCGCTCAGCTCGTTCACGCCGAGCGGGGAGAACCCGCCGAGCACGAGCAGCACCAGGGCCGCGGTGAGGACCACGACCTCCACGCTCTGGCGGCCCTGCTCGGTCCAGTACACGTCGTCCAGATGCAGGATCAGCGCGAATTCGTCCAGCACCAGCCCCGCGCCCATGCCGAAGACCACCGCGAAGACCCCGGCCGTGACACCGTGCCGCCCGCTGGCGACCGCGCCGAAGCCGCCGACGACGCTCAGTACGACCCCGGGCACCACATGGTGGACGTGGACCCCGCCGGGGGTGAAGTTGCGGAACGGCCCCTTCCCGGCCCGGATCATCCGGGTGATGATCCGGGTGATCGCGAAGGTCAGCACGAAGGACGCCAGCGCCAGGAGCAGGGGCAGCTTCCCCGGCTCGACGATGTTGCGATCGAACCAGTGACCCATGCCACCCACCCCCGATAAACCGCTTTCGCCCCACTCCATGGCGTTTTGGACAATCTATCGGCCGCGCCCACCGATTAGCCTGCGCGCCGTGACCTCCCTGAACAGCCACGGCATACGTTTCGCCTTCGGCACCCTCACCGTGATCCCCGTCCGCGTCACCCGCTGGGACCGCGAGGCGGCGCGGGCCGGAATGCTGTGCGCCCCGCTGGCCGGCCTGGTCGTGGGGGTGCTCGCGGCGGTGCCCGGCAGCCTGTTGCTGCTGTTCGGCTCGGGGCCGCTGCTCGCCTCGGTCGCCTCCGCCGCGGTGCCGGCGGCCCTCACCAGGGGGCTGCATCTCGACGGTCTCGCGGACACCGCCGACGGCCTCGGCAGCGGGAAGCCGGCCGAGGACGCGCTGCGGATCATGAAGCAGTCGGACATTGGGCCATTCGGTGTGATCACCCTGCTGTTCGTGCTGCTGGCTCAGGTGGCGGTCCTTCAGCAGCTGTACGCGCAGGGCTGGATGCGCGGTGCGGTGGCGGCCGTCGCGGCCGGGGCCGTCGCCCGAATCGCCCTCACCCTGGCCTCCCGCGCCGGGGTCCCGGCGGCCCGTCCGGAGGGGCTGGGCGCCGCGGTGGCCGGCACCGTCCCGGTCCGGAGCGCGGTGGCCGTAGCGGTCGCGGCGGTGGCGGCCTGCGCGGGTGCGGGGGCGCTGTTCGGCGGGTACGGGGCGCTGCGGTACGGCCTCGCCGCCCTGGCCGCCCTCGCGGTGGCCCAGCTGCTCCTGCGGCACTGCGTGCGGCGCTTCGGCGGGGTGACCGGCGATGTGTTCGGGGCGCTGGCGGAGACGGCGGCGACCGTGACGCTGGTGGGGCTGGCGCTCGGCTGAGCGGCGCCGGGGGGGCCGGGGAGCCGGGGAGCCGGTCAGGCTGCCGCCGCCGGGCACTTCTCGCGCCAGACTCCGAGCTCGTACTTCTTGAGCAGCGAGCTCAGCCCCAGCCGCCGGGACTCCCCGCAGAACCGCGCCACGGGCAGCTCGTACTCCACGTGGAAGACCGCCTTGCCCGCCTTCACGAACGGGGTGAGCTCCTCGCACTCCTCGTACTGGGCGCACTGTTCGTTCACCGCGAAGTCGAAGTCCCCCACCAGCTGCGGGATCTGCGGGAGGTCGTTCTTCAGGCCGACGGCGAGGCCGTGGCGGTGGGCGAGGCGGGCGATGAGCCGGTTGTAGCGCAGCTGGTGGGCGGCGGTCAGCGGGAAACCGGTGCGGTTGCGGTAGCCGTCCATGTTGTCGGGCTCCACCGCGTCGAAGCCCTTCTTCGCGCACATCGCGATCCGGGTCTCCATCAGCGGCTCCAGGACCTCGGTGCGGCGGATGTCGAGCCAGCGCTCCCCCGCCCAGCCGTTGCTCTTCCCGAGGACGGCGGCGGGGAAGTCGTCCGCGTCCGGGCGGAACTCCTCCCAGGCGCCGGTCGAGAGGTAGCAGATGACCTTGCGCCCCTTGCGGTGCAGCCCGGCCACCTGGTCCGCGTCGCGGTCGAAGCCGTCGATGTCGTACACCGGGGCGTCCACGGCCGTGTCCAGCCGGCCGGAGAGCTGCCACTGCCAGTCGGTGCCCGGTGCGGGCTGCCAGCGCTCCTGAGCGGGCCGGCCCGCTCCGTCGGATTCCGGCGCCGAGGTGCAGCCCGCCAGCACGGCCAGCAGAATCAGTACGGTGACGGGCAGCACAGCCGGCCCCCGGGTCACACGTGTGGCCACCCGCTCGCGCATCGTTCTCCCTGTCCACCGGCGTACCGCCAACGTCGTTGCGGTCGCGGCCCGTTCCCCCGGGAAGATCATCCCGGTATGACAACCGTACGACTGCCGGAGCGCACAGACGGCCCGCCGCCGTGATCCGGCAGCCAGGGCGCGCGTAGGCTCATTCCCGGCACATTGCGGCGGCGTCTACGATGCGCCGGGCACGGTCGGCCCACCCCTCGACCGGAAAAGAACTCTACGGAAGCGAGATTTCACCACCGTGACTGCTCTCACTCTCAGCACCTCCGGTGCCGCGACGCTGCGCGCCGACGCACTTGTCGTAGGCGTCGCCAAGGGCACTGGATCCAAGTCTGGGAACCTGGTCCTCGCACCGGGCGCCGAGGCCGTGGACAAGGCGTTCGGCGGAAAGCTCGCCGGCATCCTGGAGACCCTGGGCGCCTCCGGTGCCGAGGGCGAACTGACCAAGCTCCCCGCACCCGACGGCCTGAAGGCCCCGGTCGTCATCGCGGCCGGACTCGGCCCGGTCCCGGAGAAGAACGGCGCGTACGACGCCGAGGCGCTGCGCCGGGCCGCGGGCTCCGCGGCCCGCTCGCTCACCGGCTCGAAGAAGGCCGGCTTCGCGCTGCCCGTCGGCTCCGTCGAGGACGCCGAGGCCATCGCCGAGGGCGCGCTCCTTGGCGCGTACGCCTTCACCGCCTACCAGCGCGGCGAGAACAAGCTCGCCCCCAAGGCCGCCGTCGGCGCCAAGCTGCCGCTCGCCGAGGTGGCGCTGCTCGGCGCCAAGCCCCGCGACAAGGCGTTCAAGGCCGCCGCGGAGCGCGCCGTCGCGCTGGTCGAGGAGATCAACCGCGCCCGCGACCTGATCAACACCCCGCCGAACGACCTGTACCCCGAGTCCTTCGCCGCCGTGGCCACCGCCGCCGGCAAGGAGCACGGCATCAAGGTGCAGGTGCTCGACGAGAAGGCGCTCGTCAAGGGCGGCTACGGCGGTCTGGTCGGCGTCGGCCAGGGCGCGACCCACGGCCCGCGCCTGGTGAAGCTCGCCTACACGCACCCGAAGGCGGAGAAGACCCTGGCCCTTGTGGGCAAGGGCATCACCTACGACTCGGGCGGCATCTCGCTGAAGCCGGCCGGCCACAACGAGACGATGAAGTGCGACATGAGCGGCGCCGCCGCCGTGTTCGCGACCGTCATCGCGGCCGCCCGTCTGGGCCTGCGCGTCAACGTCACCGGCTGGCTGGCGCTGGCCGAGAACATGCCGTCGGGCAACGCCACCCGCCCCGGTGACGTGCTGAACATGTACAGCGGCAAGACCGTCGAGGTCCTCAACACGGACGCCGAGGGCCGTCTCGTCCTCGCCGACGCGCTGACCCGTGCCTCCGAGGAGAAGCCGGACGCGATCGTCGACGTGGCGACCCTGACCGGCGCGATGGTGCTGGCCCTGGGCAACCGCACCTTCGGCATCATGGCGAACGACGACGCCTTCCGCACCTCGATCCACGAGATCGCCGACGAGGTCGGTGAGGCCTCCTGGCCGATGCCGCTCCCGGCCGACCTGCGCAAGGGCATGGACTCCCCGACCGCCGACATCGCCAACATGGGCGAGCGGATGGGCGGCGGCCTGGTGGCCGGTCTGTTCCTGAAGGAGTTCGTGGGCGAGGGCATCGCCTGGGCGCACCTGGACATCGCGGGCCCGGCCTTCCACGAGGGCGCCCCGTACGGCTACACGCCGAAGGGCGGCACCGGATCCGCGGTCCGCACCCTGGTGAAGCTGGCGGAGCGCACCGCGGCCGGAGACCTCGGCTGAGCCGGCAGCTGACGGACGGCCCCGGGCATACGTCCGGGGCCGTCCGTGTTGCACCCACGGCACCACCGCCGGGTTCGGGCGGGTTTCGCTCTCGACGAAATCAGCCCGTCCCTACGCGGCGGTAACCCACTGGGACGGACGACCATCCGTCTCAGACCCGGGCCCCGCGTCCCGCCCACCGTCAACAAGTGCGAAGATGGGTTCTCGGCAGGACAGGGCCCCCACCACAGGGCCGAATGACAAAAGCGGCCGCACACCAGCCGACCGGCCGGTCACACCCCGATGACGGGGCCCGGCGTACGGCGCACATGCATGGAGGACGTGACGTGGCGAACGACGCCAGCACCGTTTTCGACCTAGTGATCCTCGGCGGTGGCAGCGGCGGTTATGCCGCGGCCCTGCGCGGAGCGCAGCTGGGCCTGGACGTCGCTCTGATCGAGAAGGGCAAGGTCGGCGGCACCTGCCTGCACAACGGCTGCATCCCCACGAAGGCCCTGCTGCACGCCGGTGAGATCGCGGACCAGGCGCGCGAGGCCGACCAGTTCGGTGTCAAGGCCACCTTCGAGGGCATCGACATGGAGGCCGTCCACAAGTACAAGGACGACGTGATCTCGGGCCTGTACAAGGGTCTGCAGGGTCTCATCGCCTCCCGCAAGGTGCACTACATCGAGGGTGAGGGACGGCTCTCCTCCCCCACCTCGGTGGATGTGAACGGCCAGCGCGTCCAGGGCCGCCACGTGCTCCTGGCGACCGGCTCCGTGCCGAAGTCGCTGCCGGGCCTGGAGATCGACGGCAACCGCGTCATCTCCTCGGACCACGCGCTGAAGCTGGACCGGGTCCCGAAGTCCGCGATCGTGCTGGGCGGCGGCGTCATCGGCGTCGAGTTCGCCTCGGCGTGGAAGTCCTTCGGCGCCGACGTCACCATCGTCGAGGGCCTGAAGCACCTGGTCCCGGTCGAGGACGAGAACAGCTCGAAGCTTCTTGAGCGCGCGTTCCGCAAGCGCGGCATCAAGTTCAACCTCGGTACGTTCTTCCAGGGTGTCGAGTACACCCAGGACGGCGTCCGGGTGACCCTCGCCGACGGCAAGACCTTCGAGGCCGAGCTGCTGCTCGTCGCCATCGGCCGCGGCCCCGTCTCGCAGGGCCTCGGTTACGAGGAGGCCGGTGTCGCGATGGACCGCGGCTTCGTCCTCGTCGACGAGTACATGCGGACGAACGTGGAGACCGTCTCGGCCGTGGGCGACCTGGCCCCGACGCTCCAGCTCGCGCACGTCGGCTTCGCCGAGGGCATCCTCGTGGCGGAGCGGCTGGCCGGTCTGAAGACCGTTCCGATCGACTACGACGGTGTCCCGAAGGTGACGTACTGCCACCCCGAGGTCGCCTCCGTTGGCATCACCGAGGCCAAGGCCAAGGAGCTCTACGGCGCGGACAAGGTCGTCGCCCTCAAGTACAACCTCGCGGGCAACGGCAAGAGCAAGATCCTCAAGACCGCCGGCGAGATCAAGCTCGTCCAGGTCAAGGACGGTGCCGTGGTCGGCGTCCACATGGTCGGTGACCGTATGGGCGAGCAGGTCGGCGAAGCCCAGCTGATCTACAACTGGGAGGCGCTGCCGGCCGAGGTCGCGCAGCTCATCCACGCCCACCCCACGCAGAACGAGGCGATGGGCGAAGCCCACCTGGCCCTGGCCGGCAAGCCTCTGCACTCCCACGACTGATCAGTCGACCGGGCGCGACGACCGACCTACTTCCGCACATTCGTAAGGAGCAACTGAAACCATGTCGGTTTCCGTAACCCTTCCGGCGCTCGGCGAGAGCGTCACCGAGGGCACTGTCACCCGTTGGCTGAAGGCCGAGGGCGAGCGCGTCGAGGCCGACGAGCCGCTGCTCGAGGTATCGACCGACAAGGTCGACACCGAGATCCCGGCCCCCGCCTCCGGCATCCTGGCCTCCATCAAGGTCGCCGAGGACGAGACCGTCGAGGTCGGCGCCGAGCTGGCCGTCATCGACGACGGCACCGGCGCGCCGGCTGCCGCAGCGGCTCCGGCCGCCGAGCCCGAGGCCGCACCGGCCCCGGCGCCGGCTGCCGAGGCGCCGGCTCCGGCTGCTGAGGCCCCCGCCCCCGCCGCCGCTCCGGCCCCCGTGGCCGAGGCTCCGGCGGCCGCCGCCCCGGCCGGTGGCGCCGCCGGGACCGACGTCACCCTTCCGGCGCTCGGCGAGAGCGTCACCGAGGGCACCGTCACCCGCTGGCTGAAGGAGGTCGGCGAGGAGGTCACGGAGGACGAGCCCCTCCTGGAGGTCTCCACGGACAAGGTCGACACCGAGATCCCGGCCCCGGTTTCCGGTGT
Organism: Streptomyces sp. NPDC048671; assembly: GCF_055587045.1. NCBI lineage: Bacteria > Bacillati > Actinomycetota > Actinomycetes > Kitasatosporales > Streptomycetaceae > Streptomyces > Streptomyces sp. NPDC048671. The sequence goes on from NZ_JBVJHB010000001.1 coordinate 450,187, forward strand.
GCTGCTGGAGATCGTCGTCGCCGAGGACGAGACCGCCGAGGTCGGCGCCAAGCTCGCCGTCATCGGTGCCCCCGGCGCCGCACCGGCCGCCGCTCCGGCACCGGCCGCCGCTGCCCCGGCGCCCGCCGCCGCTGCCCCGGCGCCCGCCGCCCCGGCTGCTCCGGCTGCTCCGGCACCGGCCGCTCCCGCGGCACCGGTCGCCGCTCCGGCACCGGCCGCTCCGGCACCGGCCGCTCCGGCACCGGCCGCTCCGGCACCGGCCGCTCCGGCACCGGCCGCTCCGGCGCCCGCCGCCGCCGCTCCGGCTCCGGTCACCCCGGCCGCTCCGGCCGCGACCTCCGGTGACGACGGCGCGTACGTCACGCCGCTGGTCCGCAAGCTCGCCGCCGAGAACAGCGTCGACCTGGGCGCGCTCAAGGGCACCGGCGTCGGCGGCCGTATCCGCAAGCAGGACGTCGTCGCCGCCGCGGAGGCCGCCAAGGCCGCCGCCGCCGCTCCGGCACCCGCCGCCGCAGCAGCTCCGGCCGCCTCCAAGGCGCCGAAGCTGGAGGTGTCCCCGCTGCGCGGTCAGACGGTCAAGATGACCCGCATGCGCAAGGTCATCGGCGAGAACATGATGAAGGCGCTGCACTCGCAGGCTCAGCTGACCACGGTCGTCGAGGTCGACGTCACCAAGCTGATGAAGCTGCGCAACAAGGCGAAGGACGCCTTCGTGGCCCGTGAGGGCGTCAAGCTCTCCCCGATGCCGTTCTACGTCAAGGCCGCCGCCCAGGCGCTGAAGGCCCACCCGGTCGTCAACGCCCGGATCAACGAGGACGAAGGCACGATCACGTACTTCGACTCGGAGAACATCGGCATCGCCGTGGACGCCGAGAAGGGCCTGATGACCCCGGTCATCAAGGGCGCGGGCGACCTCAACATCGCCGGTATCTCGAAGAAGACCGCCGAGCTGGCCGGCAAGGCCCGCGGTGGCGGCCTGACTCCGGACGACATGTCCGGTGCCACCTTCACCATCAGCAACACCGGCTCGCGCGGTGCGCTGTTCGACACCGTCATCGTGCCGCCGAACCAGGCAGCCATCCTGGGCATCGGCGCCACCGTCAAGCGTCCGGCCGTCATCGAGACCGACGAGGGCACCGTCATCGGCGTCCGCGACATGACGTTCCTCTCGCTCTCCTACGACCACCGTCTGGTGGACGGCGCCGACGCCGCCCGCTACCTGACCACGGTCAAGGCGATCCTGGAGGCCGGTGAGTTCGAGGTCGAGCTCGGCCTCTGAGCACCGCGGTTGTAACCAGCCTCACCAGCGGCGCCCCCGTCCGGAACACTCCCGGGCGGGGGCGCCGCCGTATTGTCTAGACACCACCGGTCGCCCCCGGCAGCGGGGGTGGGTGCAGGCAGCACCGGTTTGCCCCGAAGGAGCCCCACATGACCCCGCCCGTCGTCCACTCGCTGCGCGAACAGATCCGCGAGCACATCGTGGACGGGATCGTCAGCGGGCGCTGGAAGCCGGGCGAGCGGATCGTGGAGCGGCGCATCGCCACCGAGCTGGAGGTCAGCCAGACGCCCGTGCGCGAGGCGCTGCGGGAGCTGGAGACGCTCCGGCTGATCGAGTCGGCCCCCAACAAGGGCGTCCGGGTCCGCAACCTCACCGCGGCCGATCTGGAGGAGAGCTATCCGGTCCGGGCCGGTCTGGAGCAGATCGCCGCGGAGCTGGCGGCCCCCGGACTCGGCGAGGACTGCTCGCTGCTCGCGCCCCATGTGACGGCGCTGTACGAGGCGGACCGGCGGGCCGACGGCGAGGCCCAGGTGCGCCACACGGTCGGTTTCCACCGCGAGCTGGTCCGGGCGGCGGGGAACGCCGTGCTGCTGCACACCTGGGAGGGGCTGGGCATCGAGGTGTTCACGGCGCTCTCGATCCGCTGGCTCGGCACGGTGCAGAAGTCGTACGCCGAGGAGCACGAGGCGCTCATCGAGGCGTTCCTGCGCCAGGACCCGGACATCGGTGTGCTGGTCAAGGCGCATGTGCTCGGCTGCGCACCGCGCGCCTGAGGCCCGTACCGGCCGGCGTGCACACTTGCCGCGACCGGCGCTCGACTGCACAACCGAGCACCCCTTTTATCTGATTTATCCCGTCACTCCGTGCCCCGTCCTGCGGCACTCCATGCCACTTTCTTCATATCGAGAAGTTTTGCCTTTCATCCTTTGATCGATCATCGATCGGCGGCTTAGAGTTCATCAGCGGGCCCACCGGCCCCATCGCCCTGTCCTGCCAGTCAGGGACTTCTCCACCCCCCTCCTCACCGGAAGGCGGCGAACATGACCGACCCCGTAGGAAAGCTTCCGAGCGAGCTCGACCAGCTCCCGGACCGCGACCCCGAGGAGACCGCCGAATGGGCGGCCTCCCTGGATGCCGTCACCAAGGCCGCAGGCCCGCACCGCGCCGCATACCTGATGCGCCGCTCGCTCCAGCATGCCGAGGGCGCCGGTCTCGCGCTGCCCAAATTGCTGGAGACCGATTACATCAACTCCATCCCGACCGCCGCCGAGCCCGAGTTCGACGGCGACCTGGCGATGGAGTCCCGGATCACCGCCTGGAACCGCTGGAACGCGGCCGCGATGGTCACCCGCGGCTCCCGGCTCGGCGTCGGCGGCCACATCGCCACCTTCGCCTCGGCGGCCTGGCTGTACGAGACCGGCTTCAACCACTTCTTCCGCGGCAAGGAGGGGGACGGCTCCGGCGACCAGCTCTACATACAGGGCCACGCCTCCCCCGGCATATATGCCCGCGCCTTCCTCGACGGCCGGCTCAGCGAGCAGCAGCTCGACAACTTCCGCCAGGAGGCGGGCGGCGAGGGTCTGCCGTCCTACCCGCACCCGCGGCGGCTGCCCTGGCTGTGGGAGTTCCCCACCGTGTCGATGGGCCTCGGCCCGCTCTCGGCGATCTACCAGGCGCGCTTCAACCGCTACCTGACCAACCGCAACATCAAGGACACGTCGAACTCGCACGTCTGGGCCTTCCTGGGCGACGGCGAGATGGACGAGCCCGAGTCGACCGCCGCCCTCGCCCTCGCGGCCCGTGAGCAGCTCGACAACCTGACCTTCGTCATCAACTGCAACCTGCAGCGCCTCGACGGTCCGGTCCGTGCCAACTTCCGGGTGGTCCAGGAGCTGGAGGGCGCGTTCCGCGGCGCCGGCTGGAACGTCATCAAGACGCTCTGGGGCAACGCCTGGGACGAGCTGTTCCAGCTCGACACCACGGGTGCGCTGCTGCGCCGGCTCCGGGAGGTCCCGGACGCGCAGTTCCAGACGTACGCCACCCGCGACGTCGCCTACATCCGCGAGCACTTCTTCGGCGCCGAGCCCGCGCTCACCGAGCTGGCGAAGCTGCTCACCGACGCGAAGATCGCCGAGTGTTTCCACAGCTCGCGCGGTGGCCACGAGGCCCGCAAGGTGTACGCGGCGTACAAGGCCGCGGTCGAGCACAAGGGTGCGCCGACCGTGATCCTCGCGCAGACGGTGAAGGGCTACACGCTCGGCTCCGGCTTCGAGTCGCGCAACGCCAACCACCAGATGAAGAAGCTCGACGGCAAGCAGTTCCGCGCCATGCGCGATCTGCTGGAGCTGCCGATCCCGGACTCCAAGCTGGACGAGGGCCTGGTGCCCTACGGCCACCCGGGCGCCGACTCCCCCGAGGTCCGCTACCTCCAGGAGCGCCGCGCCGCCCTCGGCGGCCCCGCCCCGGCCCGCCGGGTGCACGCGGTGGCGCTGCCGCAGCCCGAGGAGCGCGCGTTCTCCGCGTTGAAGAAGGGCTCCGGCAAGCAGGAACTGGCCACCACGATGGCGTTCGTCCGCCTGGCCAAGGACCTGATGCGGGACAAGGAGACCGGCAAGCGCTGGGTTCCGATCGTCCCCGACGAGGCCCGCACCTTCGGTATGGAGGCGCTGTTCCCGTCGGCCGGCATCTACTCGCCGCTGGGCCAGACGTACGACCCGGTCGACCGCGACCAGCTGATGTACTACAAGGAAGCCAAGGACGGCCAGGTCCTCAACGAGGGCATCACCGAGGCCGGCGCGATGGCCGACTTCATCGCCGCGTCCACGTCGTACGCGACGCACGGCGAGCCGATGATCCCGTTCTACATCTTCTACTCGATGTTCGGCTGGCAGCGTACGGGCGACCAGTTCTGGCAGCTGGGCGACCAGCTCGGCCGCGGCTTCGTGGTCGGCGCCACGGCGGGCCGGACGACCCTGACGGGCGAGGGCCTCCAGCACGCGGACGGCCACTCGCACCTGATCGCGTCCACGAACCCGGCGTCGCTCAACTACGACCCGGCGTTCGCGTACGAGATCGCGGTGATCGTCCAGGACGGTCTGCGCCGGATGTACGGCCCCGACGCCGAGAACGTCTTCTACTACCTGACGGTCTACAACGAGCCGAAGCCGCAGCCCGCGATGCCGGAAGGCGTCGAGGAGGGCATCCTCAAGGGCCTCTACCGCTTCAAGGAGGGCACGCCCGCGAAGGCGGACGCGCCGCGCCTTCAGCTGATGGCGTCCGGTACGGCGATCCACTGGGCCCTGGAGGCCCAGGAGCTGCTGGCCGCGGACTGGGGTGTCACGGCCGACGTCTGGTCCGCCACCTCGTGGGGCGAGCTGCGCCGCGAGGCGCTGGAGTGCGACGAGGCGCTGCTCCGCGGTGAGCAGCGGGTGCCGTACGTGACCCGGGCGCTGGAAGGCGCACCGGGTCCGGTCCTCGCGGTCAGCGACTGGATGCGCGCGGTGCCGGACCAGATCAGCCAGTGGGTGGAGCAGGACTGGTCCTCGCTCGGTACGGACGGCTTCGGCCTCTCCGACACCCGCGAGGCGGCCCGCCGCCACTTCGGCGTCGACGCGCAGTCGGTCACCGTCGCGGCACTGGCCCAGCTGGCCCGTCGCGGCGAGGTGACCGCGTCGGCGGTCAAGGAGGCCCGCGAGCGGTACGGGCTCTGACAGCGAGATCGAGCCCGTCCGGCGGAGGCGTTGTCCTCAATCGCCGGACGGGCTTGATTTTCCCACCGAAACGCTGCCATGCGCGGCTGCCCGGACCTCAAGCCCGGACCTCAAGCCCGACCGGGCGCACCCCAAGCCCGGCCAGGCGCACCTCAAGCCCGTCCGGGCGCACCTCAAGCCCGGCCAGGCGCACTTCAAGCCCGTCCGGCGATTGAGGACATCTTTCAAGCCCGGCCGGCGCTTGAGGCCACACCCAGCCCGGCCGGCGCTTGAGGCCACCACCCCCGGCCGCAGGAACACGCACCCCGTACCGCGGCCACAATGGCCGCATGCGTGCTGCCCGGCTCATCAGAATGGTGCTGCTCCTGCAGTCCCGCCCCGCCATGACCGCCGCCGAGCTCGCCCAGGAGCTGGAGGTGTCGGAGCGGACCGTCACCCGGGACGCCCAGGCGCTCTCCGAGGCCGGGGTCCCGGTCTACGCGGAGCGGGGGCGGGCGGGCGGGTACCGGCTCATCGGCGGGTACCGCACCCGGCTCACCGGTCTCGCCCGCGACGAGGCCGAGGCGCTCTTCCTCTCCGGCCTGCCCTCCGCGCTGCGCGAGATGGGCCTGGAGGGCGCCGCGTCCGCCGCCCGGCTGAAGGTGTCGGCGGCCCTTCTGCCCTCCCTGCGGGACGCCTCCACCGGGGTCAGCCGGCGCTTCCACCTGGACGCGCCCGGCTGGTACCAGGAACCGGCCACCCCCGAACTGCTGCCCGCCGTCGCCGAGGCGGTCCGGGACGACCGGACGGTGCGGGCGCGCTACCGGCGAGCCGGTCAGAACACCGGGGCGGAGCGGGAGCTCTCGCCGTACGGACTCGTGCTCAAGGCCGGGGTCTGGTACCTCTGCGCCCGCGCGGCGGACGACTTCCGGGTGTACCGGATCGACCGGTTCACGGCCCTCGCCGTGTCGGACACCCGCTTCGTCCGCGACGAGGACTTCGACCTGCCCGCCTTCTGGAACGAGCGCGCGGCACAGTTCGCCCGGTCGATCCTGCACGAGCAGGTGACGCTGCGCCTCTCACCGGCGGCGGCCGCCCGGCTGCCGCACACCGTGGACCGCGTCGCCGCCCTGGACGCCCTGGACGCGGCAGGGCCGTCCGGGGCCGACGGATGGGTGACGGTCACTCTGCCGGTCGAGTCCCTGGACGTCGCCTACGGCCAGTTGCTCTCCCTGGGACCGGAGTTGGAGGTCCTGGAGCCGGCCGCGCTGCGGACCCGCTTCGCCGACGCCGCCGAACGGCTGCACTCGCTCTACCGGCGGCCCCGGTAACGACCTCGGGTGAGGTCGTAAGGCCTCATTTCGGTGTCTCCGCGTGCGTCGCCCGCCGCCAGGGCAGATGCTGGACCCGTGATGGACGAGACGGAATTCTGGGAGCTCATCGACAGCACCCGCGAGGCCGCCGACGGCGACCCCGAGGACCACGCCGACCTGCTGGTCGAACGGCTGGTGCAGCTCGATCCCGATTCCGTGCTGGACTTCGCCCGGCACTTCGAGGCCCGCTACAACCGCGCCTACCGCTGGGACCTGTGGGGCGCCGCCGCCCTCCTGCTCGGCGGGGCGAGCGACGACGCCTTCGACTACTTCCGCTGCTGGCTGATCGGCCAGGGCCGGGAGGTCTTCGAGGGCGCCGTGCACGATCCGGACAACCTCGCCGAGCTCCTCGACGACTTCGACGAGGAGCTGGACGGGGACGCGGAAGAGCTGGGCTACGCCGCCGACGAGGCGTACGAGCAGCTCACCGGCGTGGTCGCGCCGGACCTCGGGCTGCCGCCCCGGCCCGCCGAGCCGGAGGGCACCCCGTTCAGCTTCGAGGACGACGCGGCCCTGGCCGAACGCTTCCCGCTGCTCCAGGAGCGGTTCGGCAGCGTCTGAGCCGTGAGGGCCGCCGCTCAAGGGGCGAGCGAGCGTCCCATCAGGACGTCGTCGACATAGCGCCCGCCCAGGAAGAACTCACCGGGCAGCACCCCCTCGACAGTGAACCCCTCCGACTCGTACAGCGCACGCGCGGGCGTGTTGTGCCCGAGTACCCGCAGGGTCATCCGGTTCGCGCCCTGGTTCCGCGCCACCGCCATCGCCGCCCGCAGCAGCCCTCTGGCGATCCCCCGGCCGCGGGCCCAGTCGGCCACGGCCAGGCCCTGTATCTGGCGTACGTGCGCGTTGCAGGCCAGCGGGGTCGGCGGGACCAGCCTGGTGTACCCGGCCAGCCGCACTTCGCCCGCCGCGTCCCGTGCCTCGGCCACCAGGAAGTCCGGCGGCCGGTGGCTGTCGTCGAAGAACGGCGCGTACGGCGGCTGCGGCCTCGGCGACACGGCGTGCAGCGTCGACCAGGTGGAGCGGTCGAGTTCGCCGAGAGCGGCTTCGTCGGAGAGGACCGAGGGACGGACGGGGTGGGCCTGGTGCGCATGGATCTCGGGCATGCGCGCCACTGTGCCACGCCGCCCCGGCCCGGTTCGTACGGCAGGATGGGCCCCATGCCGCACTCCCGTATCGCCGTCACCGGATCGACCGGACTCATCGGAGCGGCCCTGGTGCGCTCCCTGCGGGCCGACGGGCACGAGGTGGTCCGGCTGGTCCGGCACCCGGCCCGGTCGGGCGACGAGGTGGAGTGGGACCCGAAGCGGAGTCATGTCGACGTGGCCGGTCTGGTGGGCTGCGACGCCGTCGTTCATCTCGCCGGGGCCGGGGTGGGCGACCACCGCTGGACCGAGGCGTACAAGCGCGAGATCCGGGACAGCCGGGTGCTGGGCACCGCCGCGATCGCGGAGGCCGTCGCCTCGCTCGACACACCGCCGAAGGTGCTGCTGGCCGGGTCCGCGATCGGCTTCTACGGCGACACCGGGGACCGGGCGGTCGACGAGAGCGCGCCGCCCGGCGACGGGTTCCTGCCGTCGGTGTGCGTCGAGTGGGAAGAGGCCACGGCCGCCGCGGAGGAGGCCGGGATCCGGACCGTGCACGCCCGCACCGGGCTGGTCGTCGCCCGGCAGGGCGGGGCCTGGGGCCGGCTCTTCCCGCTCTTCCGGGCGGGGCTCGGCGGGCGGCTGGGCAACGGGCGGCAGTACTGGAGCTTCATCGCGCTGCACGACCACATCGCGGCCCTGCGGCACATCCTCGACACCCCGGAGCTGTCCGGGGCGGTCAATCTGACCGGCCCCGACCCCGTCACCAACGGCGAGGTGACGGCGGCGATGGGCCGGGTGCTGCACCGGCCGACCCTCTTCACCGCGCCCGCGCCGGCGCTGCGGATCGCGCTGGGCGACTTCGCCGAAGACGTGCTGGGCAGTCAGCGGGTGCTGCCGGGGCGGCTGCTGGACGCGGGATTCTCGTTCGCCTTCCCCGGGATCGACGCCGCCATCCGCGCGGCACTGCGCTGATCCGGCCCGCCCCGCACCACGGCGGCGGGCCCGCCGCCACCCCGGAGAACCGGAAATCCCGAATCCCGGAAGCCCGCAGAAGCCCAGGCGGCGCCAGGAACCCCACCCGGCGGAGAATTCAGACGGATGTGCGACCCCGTGCCCCGGTGCCCCGGTGCGCGCGACCGCCCCGATATCCGGCCGCGCTCCTAGCCTCATGACGAACCCGCGCATTCCGGTGGCCTGTTGAGGGCAAGAGCCTCCCACCCATTGCGCCGACTCGGGGAGGGCACGTGCTCAGCACGGCACACCACGCGGACGTCGTCATCATCGGGGCCGGGATCGCCGGCCTGTCAGCGGCCCATCAACTGACCAGTGCGGGGGTGAGCGTCAGCGTCCTGGAAGCCGGCCCCCGGGTAGGCGGCCGGATGATGACCGAGGAGGTGGACGGATTCCGGCTCGACCGCATCGGCCCGCTCCTCAACACCTCGTACCCGGAGCTGTACGCGGGACCCGGACTCGACGGACTCGTCCTGCGCAACTTCGCCCCCGGCGTGCTCGTCCACAGCGAGGGCCGCCGCTACCGGACCGGGGAGATCCGGGGCACACGGGGCGCGCGCAACGCCCGGGGCGCGCTCAAGGCGGCACGCGCCCTCGCAGGCGCCCCCAGGGCACCGCGGGGCGGGACCATCACCGGGGTCATGGGCGGCGCGATCGACCACGCCAGGCTCGGCGCGTCGCTGTCCCGCCTCGCCGCCACACCCCGGGCCCGCGTGCTGGCCCGGCCCGAACGGACCGCGCTGGAAGCCCTGTCCGGCCGCGGCCTGTCCCCCCGTACGCTCAACGGCTTCGTGCGCCCGCTGCTCACCGCACTGCTCAGCGACCCCGAACTCACCACGTCCAGCCGGTGCGCCGATCTCGCCCTGCGCAGCTATGCGAGCGGCAGGCTCTGCGTACCGTCGGGAGGTTCGGGGACGCTGCCCGAACTGCTGGCGGCGGCGCTGCCGCCCGGCACCGTACGGACGGGCGTGCAGGTCACGGCCGCCGACATCACCTCGGTGCGCACCAAGGAGCACGGCGAACTGGGCTGCCGCTCCCTGCTGCTGGCCACCGGCGCGGGCGCCGCCGCCGAACTGCTGCCGGGGCTGCGGGTGCCGTCCTTCCGTCAGGTGACGGTGCTTCACCACACCGCCCCCGCTCCCCCGCCGACCGGGGCGTCGCTGGTGCTGGACGCCGACCGCACGGGCCCGGTCGCGCACACCGCGGTGATGAGCGAGGTCGATCCGGCGCGCGCCCCGCACGGCCGGACCCTGATCAGCTCGACGGTGCTCGGCACCCCGCCGCCCGATCTGGACCGCGTGGTCCGCGCCCGTCTCGCCGCGCTGCACGGCACGCCCACCGACGACTGGGAGCTGCTGGCCGTCCACCACGACCCGGAGGCGGTGCCCGCGATGGACGCCCCGCACGACCCCCACCGCCCGGTCCGGCTGCTCGCGGGCCTGTACGTGTGCGGCGACCACCGCGACACGAGCACGGTTCAGGGGGCCCTGTTCTCGGCCCGCCGCGCGGCCGAGGCGATCCTCACCGACCTGGGCGTACGGCCCGGGTACGGAAGCGCCGGCGCGCTCCCCCGGGCCGCGTAGGCCGGGCGGGGAGGCGGTCTCACCCCAGTGCGGCAACCCGCTCACGGTATCCGCGTACGGGGGCGGCGTCCCGGAAGGGTTCGAGCCGGCGCTCGAAGTCCCGTACGTACTCCGTGGCGCGCACCGATCGCATCTCGGCGGCCTGCTGAGCGGCCTCCGCGCCCAGCCGGCAGGCCTGGTCGAGCTCACCGAGGCCGAGCCGCGCGGAGGCCAGCACCACCCGGCAGAACAGCCGGCTGCGGGCGTACGCGGGGGCGCGCAGCTGTAGCGAGCGCTCCGCGTGCTGCGCGGCGGCCCGGTACTGCTGGAGGTCCCGGTGGCAGTGCCCGAACTCGTCGGCGAGCTGGGCCTCGTCGAAGTGGCGCGCCCAGTGCGGCACGTCGTCACCGGGGCGGGAGGTCTCCAGCGCGCGTTCCGCCCGCGCCAGCGAGGCCACACAGGCCTTGGCCTCCCCGAGCACCCCGTGACCGCGCGCCTCGACCGCGTACAGGAGGGCCAGGACCGCGTTCGGCGCCGCCGAGCCGATGCCCTGCTGGGCCACCCGCGCCAGCTGCACCGCCTCCCTGCCGTGTCCGAGGTAGACCGCCTGCCGGCTCATGGTGATCAGGACGTAACTGCCGTACGCCCGGTCCCCGGCGGCCTGGGCGAGGCGTAACGACTGGACGAAGTACCGCTGGGCGAGCCCGTGCGCCGCGATGTCGTACGAGGTCCAGCCCGCGAGGCGGGTCAGATCGGCCGCGGCGGCGAACAGCCGGCGGCCGGTGGCCTCGCCGTAGGTGCCGCGCAGCATCGGTTCCGTCTCGTGCTCCAGGTACCGGACCAGGGCCTGCCGGGCGTGGCCGCCGCCGTAGGCGTGGTCGAGGGTGCGGAAGAGCTCGGCGACCGACCGGAGAGCGGCGACATCGCCGCTGCCGACCCGCTGGCCGGAGCCCCGGTCGGTCTGCCGCTGCCGGGGGACGCCGGGGGGTGCGAGGGGGCCCGCGGGGCCGGAACCCCCGGGTGCGCCGGGGGGCCGGGACGGCACGGGTCCCCGGAGACCGGGCCGGCCGCCGGGCCCGGGGGCCCCGCCCTGCTCGGGCACCGCTGCGAGACCACCGCCGAGGCCGCCGGACGCGGTGGGTCCGGCGCTCCCCGCGTGCCCGCTCGCTCCGGTGCCGTACGTCCCGTTCAGCCCGGACGCCCCACGTGGCCCGCCGACCGTCCGGACGCCGGGTGTCGGGCCGGCCGCACCGGCACCCGGAGCACCGCCGCCGGCCCTCACCGGTCCGCCGGCCGCGCCCGCTCCGGGCTCGACGCCGTGCCCCACCCACTCGTCCGCCCGGCCGATCAGCCAGTCCCGGCTAGGGACGACCAGGCCCGCCGGGGTGAAGGCGATCTTCCGCAGCTCCGCATGGCTGCCGGAGTCCTTCCGCCACAGTCCGCTGACGATGTCGACCGCCTCGGCGGGGGTGGCGGCGAACTCCAGGCCCGCGTAGACGGGCGCGCAGGCGTCCAGCCCCAGGTCCTGGGCCGAGAGTCTGCGCCCGAGCCGCCGGGTGAAGACCTCCGCGATCAGTGCCGGGGTGGTCCCCCGCGGCTGCTGTCCGCGCAGCCAGCGGGTCACGGAGGTCTTGTCGTACCGCAGGTCGAGGCCGTGTTCGAGGCCGAGCTGGTCCACCCGGCGGGCGAGGCCGGCGTTGGAGAATCCGGCTTCGGTGATGAGCGAGGCGAGTCGGCGGTTGGGGGTGCGCTGCGGAGGTCGTTCCGACATCAGCTGTACGGTCTCCTGCCTTCGGGGCCCGGCGGGCAGCCCCTGAGGGCTGTCCCGTAATCCCTGGCGGGCGCACGACGACGGCTACGGCGCCTCGCCGGGGTGTCGGAACGCCCGAGTACATCCAGTACGCGGACGTCCCTCCGCCTTGCGATGCACCGCATCCGACGCCGCGCGCCGATCCGCCAGGGGTTACGGGGCAGCCCTTGGGCCTGCTCCAGGGAACGGCGCGAATTTAGCGGCCTCCGGGACGACCTCGGCCACCTTCGCTTCACATTCATCCGATCGTGTGAGGATTGCGAGGATGCTGACGACGGCGACCTGCCGGGCCGGTGTTCCGGGGCCGGTCGTACAGTTGCGGAAGGCGCGATTCGGTGCATGGTGACGCGGTACCGGGGACACCCCCCGTCCACGGCGCCGCGAGGAGAAAGGCTGCTGCCGTGACTGAGCTTCGGATCGTCCGTCTGGGATTCGGCGAGGAAGCCGTCGACTACCAGGAGGCCTGGCAGAAGCAGCGCGAGGTGCACGCGGCGCGGTTCGAGGACACCGTCCCCGACACCTGCCTGCTGCTGGAGCACCCGCCCGTCTACACGGCGGGCCGGCGCACGGCCGACAGCGAGCGCCCCCTGGACGGCACGCCGGTCATCGACGTGGACCGCGGCGGCAAGATCACCTGGCACGGACCGGGCCAGCTGGTCGGCTACCCGATCCAGAAGCTGCCGCGCCCGGTGGACGTCGTCGCGCACGTCCGCCGCCTGGAGGAGGCGCTGATCCGTACGGCGGCCGAGTTCGGGGTGAGCACCAGCCGGATCGAGGGCCGCAGCGGCGTCTGGGTGCTCGGTGACCCGGTCGAGGAGCGTCCGGCGATCGGCGGCCTCTCGCTCGACTTCGACCCGAGGCTCCGGGACGAGGAGTTCGACGCCCGGCTGAACGGCCCCGAGTACGCCCCGTCCAACGCCGGCCAGCGCCGCGAGGACCGCAAGCTGGCCGCGATCGGCATCCGGGTCGCCAAGGGCGTGACGATGCACGGTTTCGCGCTCAACGTGAACCCGGACAACACCTCGTTCGACCGGATCGTGCCGTGCGGCATCCGGGACGCGGGCGTCACCTCACTGGCGTACGAGCTGGGCCGCGACCTCACGATCGCGGACGTGCTCCCGGTCGTCGAGAAGCACCTCAGGGACGTCCTGGAGAACGCCGAGCTCGCCCCGCGCACCATCGAGCGCGCAGCCGATGCCGTGGCCACGGCATGACACTCCGAGCACCGCTCCGGGAATAGGCCCTGCCGGCCACAGGTTGGGCAGACGTAAAGCCGTGTGAACTACGGGCGTACCCTGGTGTTCGCCGAAGAATCCAATGCAGTGAAAGCAAAGGGGAGTGCCGGAGTGTCCGCTGTCGCACCCGACGGGCGCAAGATGCTGCGCCTTGAGGTCCGGAACAGCCAGACCCCCATCGAGCGCAAGCCCGAGTGGATCAAAACCCGGGCGAAGATGGGCCCCGAGTACAACCGGTTGCAGAAGCTCGTGAAGAGCGAGGGTCTGCACACGGTGTGCCAGGAGGCGGGCTGCCCCAATATCTTCGAGTGCTGGGAGGACCGCGAGGCCACGTTCCTCATCGGCGGCGACCAGTGCACCCGGCGCTGTGACTTCTGCCAGATCGACACGGGCAAGCCGCAGGCGCTGGACCGGGACGAGCCCCGCCGCGTCGGTGAGTCGGTCGTCACGATGGACCTGAACTACGCCACCATCACCGGCGTCGCCCGCGACGACCTGGAGGACGGCGGTGCCTGGCTGTACGCGGAGACCGTGCGCCAGATCCACGCGCAGACGGCGGAGCGGGTGGCCGGCCAGACCAAGGTCGAGCTGCTGATCCCCGACTTCAACGCCGAGCCCGAGCAGCTCGCCGAGGTCTTCTCCTCGCGCCCCGAGGTGCTGGGCCACAACGTGGAGACGGTGCCGCGGATCTTCAAGCGGATCCGCCCCGGCTTCCGGTACGAGCGTTCCCTGGAGGTCATCACGCGGGCCCGCGAGGCCGGTCTGGTGACCAAGTCCAACCTGATCCTCGGCATGGGCGAGACCCGCGAGGAAGTCAGCCAGGCGCTCCGGGACCTGCACGACGCGGGTTGCGAGCTCATCACGATCACGCAGTACCTGCGGCCGACCCCGCGCCACCATCCGGTCGAGCGCTGGGTGAAGCCGCACGAGTTCGTGGAGCTCAAGGACGAGGCCGACGCGATCGGCTACTCCGGTGTGATGTCCGGGCCGCTGGTCCGTTCCTCGTACCGCGCGGGACGGCTCTTCCAGCAGGCGGTCGAGCGGCGCGGTGCGGCCTCCGCCGCCGCACCGGCCGCGCAGCAGACGTCCGTGTGAAACCGAGCACAAGAAGCTACTGAACAGTAACGGCTGATTCGGCGCGGCCCATGCGCTCCTCGCAGGTCGGAGGCGCGGATGGGCCGCGCCGACGTGCGCGCAGCTCATATCAAGGTTTCATTGGTGTTTGACCGACCGGTCATGCGCTGGTAACACCGAGCAGTGACCCTGGATGCACGCAGCGCAGTGGCTTTCCGGCCACTGGCCCCGCCGCTTCCGTATCCAGTCCGCGCAACACAGTCCGCCCGCTGAGCGCCGCTCAGTCCGCGCATCCGTTCCGAGGGGACTTCCACGATGCAGGCCGCGCCAGTACGCGCCACCGCCATTCCGACCGTCACCAATGCCCTCCGCGCCGTCGAGTCGCTGCTGCTGAGCAGCGGCCAGCGCACCGCCCGCCGCAACGCCTGGACGGCCGTCCTGGAGGACCGCCGCCGGGCCAAGGACCGGGTCGAGTCCGGGTACGTACTGGAGGCCGTGGCCGAGCACCGTTCTTAGGCCACGTAAACTTCACTGCATGGCGAGGAAGGCAAAAACCACTGAAGGCGCGGACAGCGCCGAGAACGCGGGGCGGCTCAAGCAGATCGCCCTGACCTACAAGATGACCAGGCGGACCGACACCAAGATCGGTCTTGTCGTCGCGGGTGTGGGAATCGTCACCTTCGGTGTCCTCCTCGCGATCGGTTTCTTGATCAACCACCCGATCTACGTGGGCATCCTGGGCTTCGTGTTCGCCCTCCTCGCGATGGCGATCGTCTTCGGACGGCGTGCCGAGCGGGCCGCCTTCGGGCAGATGGAGGGGCAGCCGGGCGCTGCGGCGGCGGTGCTGGACCGCGTGGGCCGCGGCTGGTCCACGACCCCCGCGGTCGCGATGAACCGCAACCAGGACGTCGTCCACCGTGCCGTGGGCAAGGCGGGCATCGTGCTGGTGGGCGAGGGCAACCCGAACCGGGTGAAGACCCTGCTCGCGGCCGAGAAGAAGAAGATGGCCCGCATCGTGGTCGACGTACCCGTGCACGACATCATCGTCGGCAACGACGAGGGCCAGGTGCCGCTCAAGAAGGTGCGCACCAAGATGCTGAAGCTGCCGCGCGTCCTGACCGGCGCCCAGGTGACCGCCGCCAACGACCGGCTGCGCGCGATGGGTGACCTGATGAGCAACATGCCGCTGCCGAAGGGCCCGATGCCGAAGGGTATGCGGATGCCGCGCGGCGGAAAGATGCGCTGACGTACGAAGAGGACGCGTACGAAGAGGGCGGGTCACGAACTCCTGGTTCGCGACCCGCCCTCTTCGTACGCGTCCTGTTCGTATACGGATCTGGCTCAGATACGGATCTGGCTCAGATACGGATCTGAACGGCGCGGGCCAGCCGGTCGTGCAGGCCCCGGCCGTCACGGTCCCAGACCAGGGCCGGGATCACCAGGCACAGCAGCACGCTGCGCACCAGCACCCTGCCGAGACCCAGCCGTCCGCCGCCCTCGGCGACGACCCTGATACCCAGGAGGCGCTTGCCGGGCGTGCAGCCGATGGTGCCGACGGTGAGCACGCTCAGTACGAGGAAGATCCCCACCGCCCAGTTGCCGGCCGCCTGCTGGTCACCGCGAGCGAACAGCCCGTATGCGATCAGCATGCACAGGGCCCAGTCGATGAAGATCGCACCGAAGCGGCGGCCGAGCGGCGCGACGGCCCCCGGCCCCTGCTCGGGAAGCCCGAGCCGCTTGCCCCGGTACCCGAAGTCGGCGCCCATCTCCTCGGCTGCCGCACGCGGCCCGGAGAGCCACGATCCGATTGCTTGCCTATTGTCCACCCGACCACGGTACTGCGCCCGCCCGAGCGCCCTGCCGGGCGGGTGGAGCAGCCGCCTTCCGACGCCGCTCGCACACCGCCCGGAAACCGGCCCGGAACCCGCCCGGAACCGGTCGCCGTACGGCAACGAGGCGCCGCTCACACCCGGCTCGGTTAACTTCTGCGAAACAAATGGGTCATGCTTGGGAAATCCGGTCTGCCTATGGTCGGGTCCAGCGTGTGCCACCGCACTGGCCGCACAACGAGCTGCAACCCCGTCCCACTCCGGGCCGGGAGTAGGAGGAGTTGGATGTTCCAGAACGCCGACGACGTGAAGAAGTACATCGCCGACGAAGACGTCAAGTTCATCGACGTCCGGTTCTGCGACCTGCCCGGTGTGATGCAGCACTTCACCATCCCGGCGGCGGTCTTCGACCCGACCGAGGAGCTCGCCTTCGACGGCTCGTCGATCCGCGGCTTCCAGGCCATCCACGAGTCCGACATGGCGCTCCGCGCGGACCTGTCGACCGCCCGTGTCGACCCCTTCCGCCGCGACAAGACCGTCAACATCAACTTCTTCATCCACGACCCGATCACCGGCGAGCAGTACAGCCGTGACCCGCGGAACGTGGCCAGGAAGGCGGAGGCGTACCTGACCTCCACCGGTCTCGCGGACACCGCGTACTTCGGTCCCGAGGCCGAGTTCTACGTCTTCGACAACGTCCGTTTCCAGACGTCGGCGAACGAGAGCTTCTACCACATCGACTCCGAGGCGGGCGCCTGGAACACCGGGTCGGAGGAGAACAACCGCGGCTACAAGGTCCGCTACAAGGGCGGCTACTTCCCGACCCCGCCGGTCGACCACTTCGCCGACCTGCGTGCCGAGATCTCCCTGGAGCTGGACAAGAACGGCCTCCAGGTCGAGCGCCAGCACCACGAGGTCGGCACCGCCGGCCAGGCCGAGATCAACTACAAGTTCAACACGCTGCTCGCCGCGGCCGACGACCTGATGCTCTTCAAGTACATCGTGAAGAACGTCGCCTGGCGCAACGGCAAGACCGCGACCTTCATGCCGAAGCCGATCTTCGGCGACAACGGCTCGGGCATGCACGTCCACCAGTCCCTGTGGGCCGGCGGCGACCCGCTGTTCTACGACGAGCAGGGCTACGCGGGCCTCTCGGACATGGCGCGCTACTACATCGGCGGCATCCTGAAGCACGCCCCGTCGCTGCTGGCGTTCACCAACCCGACGGTGAACTCCTACCACCGCCTGGTCCCCGGCTTCGAGGCCCCGGTCAACATGGTGTACTCGCAGCGCAACCGCTCCGCCGCGATGCGCATCCCGATCACGGGCTCCAACCCGAAGGCCAAGCGCATCGAGTTCCGCGCCCCGGACCCGTCGTCCAACCCGTACCTCGCCTTCTCGGCGCTCCTGATGGCCGGCCTGGACGGCGTGAAGAACAAGATCGAGCCGCCGGAGCCGATCGACAAGGACCTCTACGAGCTGGCTCCCGAGGAGCACGCCAACGTCCAGCAGGTCCCGACGTCCCTCCCGGCCGTCCTCGAAGCCCTTGAGGCGGACCACGAGTACCTCCTGGCCGGCGGCGTCTTCACGCCCGACCTGATCGAGACGTGGATCGACTTCAAGCGCACGCACGAGATCGCCCCGATCCAGCTGCGCCCGCACCCGCACGAGTTCGAGCTGTACTTTGATCTGTAGAGATCAACAACGCTTTGACCTTTAGGTCTGCTCTGCGGACCCCATGCCAGTCCGCATGGGGTCCGCAGCTTTGTTGATCTTGCCCGCCATGACGGCTTCGACGGCACTCCTCGTGGACTCATCCGAGTCGGGCCAGAGGTGACCGTATGTATCCAGCGTGGTCTTCGCGGACGAGTGCCGCAGCCGGTGCTGCACCACCTTGACGTCCGCCCCCGAGGCGATCAGCAGTGAGGCGTAGTAGTGCCGCAGGTCATGGAACCGGAAGTCAGCCGGCAGTCCCGGGATGTCGCCGCGGACGGCCCGTATGCGGCGCTCGATCGCCCACGTGCTCACCTGCTCGCCGGCGCCGTGGGTCAGCACGGTGACCGGACCGCCTTCGACCGGCCGCGGCAAGGCGTCGACGAGCGTGTCGGGGATCGGGATGAACTCCTGGCTCATCTCCGTTTTCAGCGGCTCGGCTGGGTACTGGACTGCGGGCCGGATCTCCCGGACGTCGAACTCGACGTCGGTGCGCCGTAGCCCGCACACCTCTCCCACGCGCAGGCCGGCGAACGCGCCGAGGAGCACGGCCAGCTGGTACTTCTCACCGAACGCTTCGTACAGCTGCCACACCTGCTCGGTCGTCGCGACGTATGGCCGCGGCTTCCCGCCGCCGGGGCTGGTGCGGCGTGAGCACGGGTTAGACGAGACGATCCCGTCGTGCACGGCGTCCGTCATGACCTGCGACAGCCGGTTGTGCAGGGCGAAGCGGTACGACTGCTTGCGACCCTCCTTCTCAAGGCGGGCCAGCCAGGACTTCACCATGCTGGGCTTGATGCTTCCGACCGGCAGCGGCCCGAACTCCTTCCGGATACGAGCCAGGTGCACCTTCGCCTGCCGCACAGTCGAGGTGCGATTCCCCGCGTAGCCAGCGGCCCAGGTGTCGCACCACTCGTCGACCGTGACCTTGCGCGCCTTCGGGTCGAGGTACTGCCCGGTGACCAGACTCGCCGTTTCCTCGTCGAGCCAGCGCTGCGCGTCAACCTTCCGGGCGAAGTGCCGGGCATGCTCCCTGCCAGCCGGGTCTCTGTACCGCGCCCGCCACTTACCGTTCGGGCGTTTCGCGATGCTCTTACTCGCCACTGGCGTCCTTCCTGCTCATCCGTTCCAGCGCCTGCAGCTCCCTTGTCAGGGCATCCTTGCGATCCCTCACGCGTGGAAGCTGCTGTTGGGTCGAGGCGAACGAGGCCATCAGCTGTACCTCTTGCAGATGCAGCTCATTGATCTCGTCCCGCACTCGCCCGGTCCTCTGCTCAAGTTCAGCAGGCGACACGTAGGCCGGGGCGGGGTTCAGCAGAGGATCAATCTCCAGGTTCAGCACCTGCGCGAGCGCCGCCACTTCGGCCAGGGGAACCGGGCGCTGCGCCGCCTCGATCCGGCTCACAGCCAGGGCCGACACATCCTTCCCGAGCACCTGACCGAACCGTGTAGCCAGGTCGGTCTGCGTCCACATTCGGTTCTCTCGCGCTGCTCGCACCGTCTTGCCGAAGACCTGCGGAAACTCCTCAACTGTCATGACGCGACAGTACCGATATCGACAGCAGAGATCAACGATGCTAGCGTCAGCCATCGTAAGGGGATAGTTCGACTATCACGAGGAGATAGCGCATGTCTGAGTCTCTGCTTCAGAGGCGCGTCAGGCAGTACATGACCACGGCTGAAGTGGCCGAGCGCTACAGGACTGCTGAGAGCACGGTGCGGTACTGGAGGCACATCGGCTACATCCCCGGCGGCGTCAAGCGCGGCCGGAAGGTTCTCTACGACGCCTCCGTGCTCGACGCGTGGGACGCGGAGCAGGCCGGAGGCGCCGCGGCATGACCGGAAACGCGAAAACCCGCCACGTGCAAGGTGGCGGGTTTCCCGAAAATCGCGCGGTGGGCGCTCCGCTCACCGTAGCGCAGGAACCGCCCGAGATGGAACCGGAGGAAATCCTCCGGGACTACTGGGCGGAAGCGAAGACCCGGTACACCGAGTACGACTACCCGCGCTACGGCTCCCCCGAGTGGCGCGAGCTCCCCGCGGAAGACCCCCGCAAGATGGCCGGCCTGGTCGCGTTCGCCGAGATGTGGCGGAAGTACGGCGACGACATCACCACCACCTACCACCAGGCCATGGCCCCACCCCCTCTCTGGCAGCGAGCCACCACCGAAGCCTGCGACAAGGCATTCAAGGACATCCTCGCCCAGCGGCGACACAGGAAGGAGGCAGCGTGAGCGAGCCGAAGCTGCGCCCCGTACCCCAGGCCCCGCGCCTGGCAGTCGTGCCGGTCCCACGCCAGTCCCACCGCGGGCACCTCCGCATGGCTGAGCGGTTCGTCGAGGAGCACACCCTCGACCTGCGGCACGTCCACGGCATCGGTTGGCACCAGTGGGACGGTGCCCGCTGGAAGGCGGACGAAGAGCGCGTAGACATCGAGGCCGCCATCAACACCACGAAGCGCGCGTTGGCCGACGTCCTCGACATGCCAGCCACCAAGGAACGGGACGAGCTGTACGCCGACGTCCGCAAGTCCGAGAGCGCGTCCGGCATCGAGGGAATGCTAAAGCTGGCCTCAGCGATGCGGCCCGTATCCGCCGCGTCTCGGGCCCTCGACGCCGACCCGTACCTGTTCAACACCCCGGTCGGAACCGTCGACCTGCAGGGCGGAACGATCGCGGAGAACAACCGCGACGACCTCATCACGAAGGTGGCCGGCGGGCCCATCGGGGCCGAGCTGAACGCCGAATGGGAGAAGTTCCTCGAACGGATCCTGCCCGATCCGGACGTTCGATCGTTCGTCCAGCGGCTCTTCGGCTACGCGATGCTCGGCAAGCAGACCGAGCACGTCATGCCGATCTTCAACGGCACCGGCGCGAACGGCAAAGGCTCCCTGCGTGACGCCGTCATGGCCGCGTTCGGGGACTACGCGATCGAGGTAGACCCCTCGCTGCTCATGGAGTCCAAGCACGAGCGGCACGGCGCGTTCAAGATGCGGCTACGTGGCGCCCGGCTGGCCTTCTGCTCCGAGACCGAGAAAGGCCGCAAGTTCGCCGAAGCCACCATGAAGCGGCTCGTCGGTGGCGACCCCATCGAGGCGAACCTGATGCACAAGAATCCCATCACGTTCGACCCGTCCCACACGCTCATCATGCTCACCAACCACCTGCCCGCCGTGTCTGGCGACGATCCGGCCGTGTGGCGTCGCATCCTCGTCGTCCCGTTCGACGTCGTCATCCCGGAGAGCGAGCGGGACGGCGGCCTGCCGGGACGGTTGAAGGCGGCGGCGCCTGCCGTGCTCGCCTGGGTATACGCGGGCTGGCTGGACTACCAGGGGCAGGGGCTCAAGCCGCCCGAGGCCGTCCGCGTGAAGACCGAGGAGTACCGAGAGGAAAGCGACGCACTCGGCCGCTTCCTGAAGGACCGCACCATTGACTCGCCCCACGGCCGCGTGCGCTCGGGAGAGCTCTTCACCGCCTGGTCCAACTGGTGTCACGGCAACGGGATCGGGTCCGAGGAGATCGGCAACGCGGTCACGTTCGCGGCCTCGATGAAGGCCCGTGGCTTCAGCAAGAAAGACACCAGCGTCGGGGCCGTCTGGCTCGGCCTGATGCTTGCCGGGAGCGAGGAGGACGAAAGCCCCTGACCTGCGGAAGTGGTGGGTTGTGGTGGGTCCCCCGGTTTCTCTCCATCTGTGCACGCGTGGTGAGTTTCGGAAAACCCACCACAACCCACCACCTACCACTCTCTCGGCAGTGACGCAGACCAAGACAAAAGCGGCAGCAAGAAGAGGCCCGAGCCACTTCCCTCGTAGCCAGCCATCGGTAGCAGCAACCAGCGACAAGGAGAACCCCGTGACCGACATTGCTCTCCTCGGCTACGAGGTGGCCGCCGCCGCGCTGTCCGGCGACCGGGACGCCCTGGCCAGCCTCCTCGCCAGCACCCCCGTCATCACGACCGCGGCAACCGCCGAACTCGCCGTCATGACCCTCGCGTCCGTCGTCGACAACCTCCTCGACGACGCCCAGAAAGCCGACGTCCTCAACCAGATCCGCGGCTTCGCCCAAGAACGCCGCGACTTCAACCACATCATCACCAGCCTCGAAGGAGACCCGTCATGAACACCGAGCAGATCCGCGCCGAACGAGACCGCCAGCTCAACACCATCCGGGCCCGCCGCGACCTCAACACCCGCGCCCAGCAAGTCGCCATCGCCCGCGCACAGAAGACCGCCGAGGACCAGCTGAGCAGCCTCCTGCAGCAGGAGACCGAGCGCTACCACCGGCAGCGCAGCAGCCTCGAACGCAAGCTGTTCGGCGGCGACGACTCAACCGGATACAACGCCCTCTCCTCCCGCGACGCCCGCGAGAAGGCCGCCAAGCTCACCGACCCCCGCGAAGCGAAGGCCGCGTTCGAGCGGGCACAGCGCGCCGGCGACACCGACATGGTCAAGGCCATCGCCGCACACGCAGCGGACAACGCCAGCTCCAACCTGGTCGGCGAAGCCTGGCAGCCCGTCGTCTCCGCCTACGCCGAGTCCACCCCCGGCAAGGCCGACACCTACAAGACGCTGACCGAGCTGCGACAGCCCAACACCGGAGGCGACTGGAGCTACGCCATCGACACGCCCCGCGAGCTCGGCAGGCTCACCGCAGCCCAGGTCACCCAGCTCGCCGACACCGACCTGACTGTCCACGGCAACGACGCAGCCTGACAGTCACCACAACGTCGACGTCAACGTCACCGAAGCGAACACGACGAATCGCGCTTCGGAACGATGGTGGGTCACCGCCAGTCCACCAGCGTCGACCCGCGGTCCGGCCGGCTCCAGGGCGGCCGGACCGCAACCGATCACCCTGGGGGGATACCCCCTCCCGGCGATCTTCAGGGATCGGGGCCGTATAGCACCTGACCCCGTGTGACCCCTGAAACGATCCTATGCAGCCCGCTGACCTGCGGGTTTGTCCGTAGCGGCTGACCGTCCGTTCAGTAGCCTTGGAGGTACCTCGTGCCCCGTCTCGACATCGTTGCAGGTCAGAGCGATATAGCCGTGACACCCCCGCCGGAGGGGCTCGGCGAGAGCGGCTCCCGGTTGTGGGAGTCGGTGGCCGAGCCGTTCGACCTCGACGTGCATGAGCAAGCGCTGCTGCTGCAGGCGTGCCGCACGGCCGATCTCCTCGACCGGCTGTCGATTGAGGCCGCGGCCGGCCCGCTGACGGTGGTGAACTCGAAGGGGGACCGGGTGACGAACCCAGTGGTGACGGAGTCCCGTCACCAGTCCCTGGCGTTGGCTCGCCTGCTGGCGTCGCTGCGGGTGCCGTCGGGCGAGGCGGACGAGCGCCCGCAGCGTCGTGGGGCGGCCCGCGGCAGCTACGGCGTCCGTCGGGCGGTATGAGGCGCCGCAAGCCGGATGTCTCCACCGGCTACCCGCCGCAACTGGCCGAGTTCAACGTGGCCGACTGGTGGGTGACTGACCCGGAGGACCCGCTGCAAATGGAGTACGCCCGGATCACGTGGGGTGCGGCTCGCCGCGCGTATGCCTCGGGAGGGGACTGGCAGAGCCATCTGGAGCCACCCGTGTGGTGGGAACTGCGCAACAAGTGAAGTACCAGATCTGACCTTCAAGGGCCCGCGCCAGGACTGCTCGAAGGGGGCAGCTCATGGCGATTTCTGTGG
Source organism: Streptomyces sp. NPDC048671 (assembly GCF_055587045.1). NCBI lineage: Bacteria > Bacillati > Actinomycetota > Actinomycetes > Kitasatosporales > Streptomycetaceae > Streptomyces > Streptomyces sp. NPDC048671. Next base: position 473,523 of record NZ_JBVJHB010000001.1, read on the forward strand.
GGTCCGTCGAAGTCGACGTCGTCCCGAACGCACGAGGTATCTACAACCACCTGCGCGGTGCGTTGGTGCCTGCGGCTACGCGGGCCGGTGACGATGCCGGCCGTGCCGCCGGGCGTGCGTTCGGCCCGGCTATGTCGGGTGCCGTCGACAACACGGTGGCTGCGCGCATCGGTCAGCAGCTCGGGCAGCAGATCGCTGCCCGTATCGCGGCCCAGATCCGGGGGTCGCTGACCCAGGGCATCCGGCAGGGCGGTGCGGCTGCGCGCGGCTCGGCGACGCAGCAGGGCAATGAAGCGGGCGGGGCGTTCGGGACGATGTTCCGCCGCCGGGTGCAGGCTGCTCTGGCCGCGCTCCCGGACATCGACATCGGGGCGGACACGACCGAGGCGGACGCCGACATCAGGGCGCTGCGTGTCCAGCTGGAGACGCTGACGTCTCAGCGCATCGGGATCGATGTGGATGCGGTGACGGCCCGCCGCCAGATCGACGAGCTTGAGCGGGAGCTGACCCGCCTCGGTGCGCAGCACCCGGACGTCGCGGTACGGATGAACACGGCGGCGGCTACAGCCCAGCTAGCTGCGCTGCGTGCGGAGATCGATGCGCTCGACGGCCGGGACGTCGACGTGAGGGTTGATCCCACAATCCGTAGCTTCGGCCTGCTGGTGACGTCGGCGGCGGCGTTCGGTCCGGCGATCTTGCCCGCTCTGCCGATTGTGGCGGCCGGCCTCGGTGCGGTGGCTGCGGCGGGTGTGGCTGCGGGTGTGGGCATCGGGTCGCTCGGTGTCGTCGCGGTGCCAGCGTTGAAGGACATTGCCGGTGCGTTGCAGGCGCAGAAGGCGGCCCAGGACGCGGCGACGTCGTCGACGAACTCGGGTGCCGGTGCCGCTGTTGCGGCCCAGCAGCGCGCCATTCAGATGGCTGGGGCGACCCAGGCACTGGCTACGGCGGAGCGGAACGGGGCCCGGCAGGTCGCGCAGGCGCAGGAGCAGGTGACGAAGGCCCGGCAGGCAGCCGCTCAGGTGGCCGCTCAGGCCGCGCTGCGGACCCAGCAGGCGGCCCGGCAGGTCGAGGACGCCGAGCGGGCTCTCGTGGACGCACAGAAGGCGTCCCGGCGGGCGCAGGAGGATCTGACGGCCGCCCGTAAGTCTGCGGCCGACCAGCTGCGGGACCTGAACGACCGGCTTGCGGGGTCCGCCCTCGACGAGCGGGCCGCGATCCTTCGCGTGCAGGAGGCGCAAGAGCAGCTGGCCAAGACGACGGCGGCCGGCTCGAAGGCCACCCAGCTTGAGCGGGACCAGGCGCAACTGTCCTACGACCAGGCGGTGCAGGGTCTCGCGGATCAGCGGAAGGAAAACACCCGGCTGGCGGCCGAGGCGAAGGCGGCGAACAAGGCCGGCGTCGACGGCTCCGACCAGGTGAAGGCCGCGCAGGAGCGGATCGCTGGCGCTCAGCAGCAGGTCGTAGACCGGGCTCGGGCGGTGAAGGACGCCCAGGCGGACGCGGCCCGTACTCAGGTGCAGAACGCGCAGGACGTGGCGGCCGCGCAGGAGCGCATCGCGGACGCGGTGGAGAACGTGGGGGTGGCCCAGCAGTCTGCGGCGGATTCGATCGCCTCGGCTCAGCGTCAGATCGCGTCTGCGTCACGGCAGGCGGCGGGCGGGGTGGATGCGGCGGCGGCCGCGCAGGCGAAGTATCAGGCGGCGTTGGCTGCGATGACGCCGGCAGCGCGGGGCACGTTCAATGAGTTCGTGTCGCTGCGGTCGGCGTTCACGGCCTGGTCCCGCAGTCTGCAGCCCGCAGTGATGCCGCTGTTCACGCGGGCGCTGGTCGGGTTGCGGAACGCGCTGCCGAGCCTCACCCCGTTCGTGCTGGCCGCGGCTCGTGGGATCAAGACGTTGCAGGACCGGGTGTCGGCCGGCTTCAAGTCGCCGTGGTGGAAGGGCTTCAAGAAGGATCTGGCGGGCTCGGTCGAGCCCGCGGTCGTCGGGCTGGGCGCTTCCTTCGGCCGCATCTTCAAGGGCATGGCCGGCGTCATCCAGGCCTTCCTGCCCCACATGGATTCCATCAGCGGGTCGATGCAGCGGATCACGGGCCGGTTCGCGAAATGGGGCAGCAACTTGAAGGGGTCGCCGGCGTTCGAGCGGTTCCTGTCGTACAGCTCGGAGCAGGCCCCGTTCCTCGCTGAGACGCTGGGCAACCTGCTTGCCGCGTTCGTGCACCTCGGTGTCGCACTGGGCCCGATGGCGGGCACCGCCCAGTCGTTCGTCAACGCACTCGCGACCGGCATCAGCGCCATCCCGACGAACGTCCTGACGGTGATCGGTGTGGCGTTCGCGTCCATCGCGATCGGGGCGAAGCTGGCCGCTCTGGCGATGGGGATCTGGCGGGGCGCCGTCATGGTCGCGGGTCTCGTCACGGCCCTGATGACTGGGGAGACGCTCGCCCTGAACGCGGCGATGCGCGCGAACCTCATCGGGCTCATCGTGACGGCGGTCCTGGCCCTGGTCGTCGCGTTGGTCTACGCGTACCAGAACTGCGAGACGTTCCGGAACATCGTTCAGGGTGCCTGGGAGGGCATCAAGACCGCGGTCAGTTTCGTCTGGAACACCATTCTGAAGCCCACGTTCGCCGCCCTGGTGGTCGCTTTCCGGGCGGTCGGCACGGCGGCGTCGTGGTTGTGGACCACGATCCTCGGGCCCGTCTTCGGGTGGATCGGGGCGGCGGCGCGCATTCTCGCCACGATCGTCCTGACGATCCTCATCGCCCCGCTGGTCATCGCGTTCAAGGTGCTGGCAGCGGCTGCGAAGTGGCTGTGGAGGGTGGCGATCGGCCCGATCTTCGGCTGGATCGGTGACCGGGCGTCCTGGCTGTGGGCCAAGAAGATCAAGCCTGCCTGGGATCTCATCAGGGCGGCGATGGGCCTCCTCGGCGCAAAGATCAAGGAACTCTGGAACACCTACGCGAAGCCCGTATTCGGGTGGATCGGTGACCGGGCTTCCTGGCTGTGGGAGAAGCGGCTCAAGCCCACCTGGACGCTGATGAAGCTCGGCATGGGGCTCCTCGGCGCCAAGATCAAAGAGCTGTGGGATAAGTACGCGAAACCGGTCTTCGGGTGGATCGCAGACAAGAGCAAGTGGCTGTGGGACAAGGGACTCAAGCCCCAGTTCGACCTGATGAAGAAGGGCATCAAGGCTGTCGGTGACAGCTTCGGCGTTGCGAAGAACTTCATCAAGAAGGCCTGGGACCAGGTCAAGAACATCGCGAAAGTCCCGGTCAAGTTCGTGATCGACAAGATCTACAACGCGGGCATCGTCCCGACGTGGAACACGATCGCGGGGGCTTTCGGTGCGCCGAAGCTCGATAAGTTCCAAACGAAGGGCTGGGCCCGGGGTGGTGTTCTGCCGGGGGCGTCGTCGTACCGGCAGGGCGACGACCAGTTGGTGCCGATGCGCCGCGGCGAGGGCGTGTACGTTTCCGAGGCGATGCGCGATCCCTTTGAGCGGGCCCGTCTCCATGCCGTGAACTCGGCCGCGATGAAGGGCAAGCCGCTCGGCCAGTTCCAGGGTCAGGGGTTTTCCAAGGGCGGCATCTTCGACTGGGTCAAGTCGAAGGCGTCGAAGGGTGTCGACCTCGCGAAGACCGGGGTGTCGTGGCTGAAGGACGGCATAAAGGCATCCGCGACGGCTGGCCTGAACGCTGTGGTGAAGCCGCTGATCGGAAAGATCTCTGGGTCGGCGTCGGTGTACCGCGACATGATCTCTGGCGTTCCGAAGAAGATGATCAAAGACATCGTCGGGTACTCCGGTCAGGCGGACACCAAGCTTGACGCCGCCGGCATCGGCGGCGGCGGGTTCAAGTCCGGTCTGAAGTGGGCCCGGACACAGGCGGGCAAGGCCTACCAGTGGGCGGGCAACGGCAACCCCTCGTGGGACTGCTCCGGGTTCGTGTCCGCGATCGAGTCCGTCATCCGGGGCGAGCGCCCGCACCGCAGGTGGGCGACCGGGGCATTCTCCGGGAAGCAGGCCCCATCGGGGTGGGAGCTGAACGGCAAGTCGCCGTACATGATCGGCATCACCAACGCCGGTGTCGGCCACACCGCAGGCACGCTCAACGGCGTCAACGTGGAGAGCCGCGGCGGCGACGGCGTGGTCGTCGGGAAGAGCGCCCGTGCTTGGAACAACAACCTGTTCACGTCGCACTACGCCTACAAGGGCAAGTACGACTCGGGCGGCTACCTGCAGCCCGGCCTCAACCTCGCCTACAACGGGACCGGGAAGCCGGAGCCGGTGTTCACCACGGGGCAGGCCAACGCTCTGATGGGCGGCGGAACCCAAGGGGGGATTGGAGATCTCTCCGTTCAGGTGTGGGTGGGTAGCGAGCAGATCACCGACATCGCACGGGCAGAGGTTCGCCGCTCAAACGGCGAGCTCGTGCAGGTGCTGAACGCGGGAGGTGGTCTGTAGGCCCCGCCCTCGGGCATGATGCAGGGGTCCGGACATGCAGAAGCCCCCGCCGCAATTCTCCTGCGGCGGGGGCTTCCTGCTGCCTTGGATAATATCCAAGGCACCTGGTCACACCTGGTGGGTCTTGGCCCAGTCGACGAGCGACGACCAGGCCGCCGGCCGAAGCGGTATCCGGGCACCCTGGGGGCGCTTCGAATCCCGGACCAGCACGCCATCCTGTGGCCGCGCCCACTCGACACACGAACCAGAGTCCGTGAACGAACTCTTCACCCAGACCAGAGCATCTTCTGAACTTCCGTGCACAGCGTTCTCCTCGCCGTGTCGATCAACTCAAGTGACGCTGCCGGGGGCAGTGCACTTGCTTGCAGATGATCGTATGCGGCCGAGTACGCGGCGATGTCCTCCGGCCGTGTGGTGATCATCGAGCCGGTCAACTGCTCGGTGAACACCACCCGCTGCGGGCCCACCCGGTACGCGGTGAACGCCCCCGACAGTCCGGGGTGTCCCTGGCAATCGATGGGCAGCACCTGCAAGGTCACGGACGGCCGCAATGACACGAGGGTCAGCAGGTGTTCCAACTGCTCCAGGAGGACGGCCAGCCCGCCGACCGGGCGCCGCAGCACCTGCTCGTCGATGATGAACCAGGCCCGCCGGTCCGGGGCGTAGCCGAGCGCGTCGATGCGGGTGCTGCGACGCTCCGCCCGGTCGGCAACGTCCTCTATCGGGAGGGCGGGTGCGGCGGCTGTGATGGCGCTGGCTGCGTACTGGTAGCTCTGCAGCATCCCCGGCATGAGCGTGGGATGCCAGGCCTGAATCTGGTCGGCCGCAGTCTCAAGCCGAACCAGGCGTTCGATGTGGTCGGCTTGCGAGGCCTCGCAGCCTGCCCGCCATAAGCCGGCCTTGGATGGGTCGCGGGTACCGCGTACAAGGTCCGCGGCTTCCTTGCGGTTGGGCTTCACCGGTTCTCCTCCGGTCGTGCCTTCATGGTCAGGCAAAGCTACTCCTCGTGTGCAGTGAGTCACACCGCAAGATCCGAATTCGATGGACTGACAGGGCCGGTGTCACCCCGGGGTGTCACCTCGCGCGCGCACACGCATTGACCTAAGAAAACGACCCCGAATCGGGGCTCTGACACCCCTTCTGACACCCGGCTGACAGCGATCAACTGTCAGCCGGGTGTCAGAACAGGTGTCACCGCAGGTCAGAGGGGGTGACAGTGGGCTGACACCTACTGCTCGCCGAACTGCTCGGCAGGTGCTCGACCGCAGGTCGGAAGTGCTCGATGTACTGCTCGGCCAGGTGCTCGGCTTTTCGCGAGCAGTGGCACGAGCACCTGGCCGAGCAGCTGTGACCTGCGGTCGAGCAGTCCCGAGCACCCCGCGAGCAGTAGGTGATACCGGGGCGTTCGGGGCGTTCATTCACTCGTTCACTCGCGACGGCAGGTGAACGAACGACGGCTCTACGCGCACACGTGCGCGCGTGCGCGAGGAGGAGCGTAGAAGTCAAGGGCTCACCCGAAATGGCTTGAGCCGAGCCGTTGAGTCATCGCCCAGTCCCGGCAAGTGCCCGGTTTGCACCCGGCGGAGACCCGGCAGGAGGGCGGCAACCTTGTATGACATCAAAGGTTTCCGCCGGGTCCGCGCCGGGCTTCCGCCGGGTACCTGCCCGGTCTTCGCCGGGTCACGGCGGGTCACGGGTCTGACCTGCGGGGTCACACCCGGGACCCGCCCGTGTCACGGCCGTGACACCTGACTTAGGTGGGGTCAAGACGGGCGCAGAACGCTCGTGAAGTTCGCCGGGCGTCTACCGCCCCGTCTATCACCCGTCTTTGACCCGTCTAAGGCCCGTCTAGGTCACGGCCGAGCCGGAACGATAGACGGCCCGAAGACGGGTCATAGACGCGCTTAAGACGGGCGCTAGACGGGGCATAGACGGGCGCCCAACGTGCTCACGGTGAGCGCCCAGATGGGCGCCCTGCCTACTGTGCCCGGTAGGAGGCGGGCACAGGCGACAGGGCGCTCAAGTTCAGCGGGACCGGCGCTCAGCGTCGACGCCGGCGAGCAGCGTCCGCAGGTTCAGCAGCCCTGCCCGGTACGAGTCGACCGCGGCGAGCAGGCTGTCGACGCCCGGCAGGTCGAGTTCGACACTGTCGTCGGTGCGCCCGTTCAGCTCCAGCCAGACCACGACCGCGGACGGTGCCGGGTCCGTCGAGTGGAGGCGCAGCGTCGTCTCCAGGACGCCCGGCAGGACGGCTCCGGTACGGGCCCGGTCGCGGGGCACGGCCACTTCGAGCGGGGCGCTGAGGTGGAAGCAGTCGTCAGCCCGGTCGTCCCAGTAGGCGTGATCAGTAACGCACCACGGCGGGCACTGGATCGTCGAGACTCCGCCGGCCACGGTCGGCCCGGTGTAGGTACGCATCAGACGTTCTCCTTCGACTTGATCAGGTGGGCGGTGGGCAGCCGGTCGGCAACCGGGATGGGCCGGCCGCTGCACTTCTCGTGCGCCGCGTCCCGGTAGGACGGGATGTCGCACCGGGCGCAGAACGAGCAGGAGTCACCCCAGTAGGGGTCCATCAACCAGAGGTGCGTGGACCACGGGGAGTCGGGCCCGTAGCGGTCCTGCGGAACCGCCGGGGCGTGCGTCAGAATGGTCATGGTTCAACCTCTCCAGGGAGTGGACCAGTGGCGGGCCCCGGGGTGCGATCCCGGGGCCCGTTGTACGGGTGGGGAACCCTTGGGCGTAAAGGGTTCCGACGGGTGGGGGGACTTGCGATGCGACCTGCGATCGAGCCCCACCCTTTTGGGATTTCACCTGCGGTTTCGGGATCCCGAAACCAGGGGGAACACTTGGGTCGCGACCTGCGGTGATGCGGGCCTGTATTTGGATCGCACGCTGCAGCGTTACGAGTCCTGCGGGCCGTTCCCGAGGAGCCTGTCGAGGACGTTGCTGAACAGCTGCGCACCGTGCCGGTCGTCCGCCGCACGGGCCACGATCAGAAGGTCCGCGACCCTCCCGACAGTCGGCCGCGGGCGGGGCTTCATCGTGCGCAACGCGATGTTCTCCGTCGGCCGGTTCACCATGGCGAGACTCACTGGTCCTCACCCGCCCGGAACGCTTCGAGCCGGTTGGCCATGGCGCGGATCTCCTCGGCGAACGCGACCAAGTTGTCAGCGAACTCCAGGGCCTGCGTGGGCGTCATGTAGAAGCCATCCGACTCGTCGTCGACGACGATGTGCGGCGCCTGGTGGGCGACGTCCGTACCGAACGTGTCCGCATTCAGACGGGCGTGCAGGACCGGCTGAGGCTGCTCTCCCATGCGCGGGCCCATCAACTCGATGGAGGCGCTGGAGTGGTAGACGTCGGCCAGGTACTTCATGCTCTCGTCGACGTGGTCGAACTCGCACCAGGCCGGGCACTCGATGTGGATGAGCTTCCCGTCGACCTCTGCCGGGCGCAGCCGCAGGGCACTTGTTGAACGACCTGCGGCGATGCGCTTGGAGTAGGACTGCTCGACCGGGGAGATCCGGGCGAGCAGTTCCCGGACCACGGACTCACGGTCCGCCTGGGGCAGGGTCCGCTCGATCTGAATCTCCCCGTCGCCGACACGGCCGGAGAAGTACCCGACGATGCCGTCCGCAGCGAGCTCGCCCGCCTCGACTTCGACGACGGTCACGCCGAGGGTCTGCAGGAGCTCACTGATCGGGGTGGTGGCGATGTCGCCGAGGGTCAGGGCCTTCCACGCCTCGGCCGGCGTCCACTCGTTCCCGAGGCCGTCCCGGTGCGCACCGTCGTGGGCGGCGGGCAGGGTGCACGGGATGCGGTGGGCGCCGATGGCCGGGCCCTGGTCCCAGCCGGGACGGCGAGCGCCACAGGCCGGCGGGGTGACGGGGGCGCCAGACGTCTTGAACGTGGCAGGTACGGTGTGCTGCATGGTCTTCTCCTCGTTGCAGGAGTGGGACCTAGGCCCTTCCTGGCGCTCGCAACGCCGGGTTGGGCCGTTCCGCGTTCTGCGGAAGGTCGTGGCCTCACAGTAGGGAACACGATGTTCCCTTGTCAACGGCTACTGACCTAGGAATATCGCCCGCTACCGCGTAACCTCATGTCCCATGAGCATGAATGGGACACTGTGCCGCATGGACAAGAGATCGCTGGAGCACATGGCAGGCCGCTTCCGGGAAGCAGAGACCCGCACGGAGATCCTGCGCATCGAGCTGGCCGAGGCGATCCGGCAGGCTGCGGCCGACGACGTGCCGCAAAAGGACATCTGCGAGGCGACGGGGTACACGCGCCAGCAGGTTCGGCGGATCGTGAAGGCCAACGCAGAGAGTGACTTGCCGTCGGTCCGCAACGAGTCCGCAGAAGACTCGTAAACAGCTAGCGCCTACCATCGCTACCCAACGTGGAAAACAGCAGGTCAGAGCACTACGGCCCCTCCATCGCAGGTGACGGAGGGGCCGCACGAGTTCGAGCTGTACTTCGACCTTTAAGCCGCAGGGTCGGGCGACCTGGGCTCAAGCCCTGGGAACAGGCTGTGACCTGCGAAAACTCTTCACAGTAGCTCTCACTGCCACCGCTTGTTCTCCGCCTGCTTGTCCACCGCCCGATCAACCTTCTGGCTTGGTGTCAAGTTAAGCGAGGGCCGCTACCCCGTAGTCGGGGTGGCGGCCCTCGCTCCAGAAAAGCCGTGCCTTGCGCAGGAGCTCCTTGGCGTCGTCTCCATAGAGAGCCGCGTCGCCCAGTCGACGAAACGCCTCCCGGTAGAACAGATCAGGTTCGGCACGTAGGCCTGCCCGTGGGGCGTCTCCTGGTACCGGCGGATCACTACTTCCTGAACCCTCCTCGGTGCCTTCGGACAGGCTCTCCTGCCATGGAACAGAATGGGTCACTGCTTCTCCTCATCCTGAGCCGGTCCCGCCTGTGCGTTTCCGGAGAGCGCACGAGGCGGATCGGCCTCTCCTCAGAGCAGCGCCGAGGGTCACGATCGGTCGTAGGCCCACGTCTGCCCGGTGTGCCGGTACTGCTCGACGGGAATGGGGGCGACTCCAGCGCTCATACGCGCGGTGTACAACAGGCCGGCGAGGTGGTCGATCTCGTGGTGGACAAGGCGGGCGAGGCCCCGCTCATACGCGGTGGTCACCGTCTCACCGGCCAGCGCAGTGGTCTCGACAGTGATCTTCAGGGGCCGTGGGACTATGCCTCGAACATCGAAGAAGCTCAAGCAGCCCTCGTACTGTTCGTCCGTCTCGTCGCAGCAGTCGGCGATTCGTGGGTTGAGCAGAATAATGGCGGGCGCGTCGCCGGGCGGCTCGACGACAGCGGCGGCGCGGCTGACACCGATCTGTGGGGCCGCGAGGCCCATGCCCTTGGCAAAGGGGTGGGCCTGGCCGATGCGGTCCATGGCGGCGAACAACTCGTCTACGACGCGCTCTGCTTCGTCCCGCTCGGCAGGCAGATCGAAGACGCGGGCCGCTTCGGTGAGAATGGCGGCGCCCTGTTGGACGACTCCAAGGTCTCGCATCCGCTGGCTGGGCCGCATGTCCATCACCTGAACTCCCCTTGTTTCGTCTCGGGTTCGGGCTGTGCCCGGAACCGCCATTCCAGACGGTACCGAGCATGCAGCGCGGGCGTGGTCGTGATCCATGTGAAGTCCGCTGTTCACCGTCGTCACTGCGGATCGGTGGGGTTCGAAGCGGAGAGGCTTCGGCGGTCATAGAAGTCTCGGTGCCCCAGACGACGGGGTCGAGAGCAGCCGGGAAGACTAGCTGGACTTCGAGTTGCTCGGTAGGCAGACGTACGGCTCGCTGGAACCAGTTGCCCCACTTCTCGTCGCCGACGGTATACGCGTACTCGATCCAGACGGACTCGCCCGGGTAGAGAGGGAAACGGCCGTGCTCGTTGTCGAAGAGCAGCCAGACTTCCTTGAACGCGTCGCGGTCGTGCTTCGCCTGCCAGCGCATCGCCTCACCGCGGCAGGTGGCGGTGAGATCGAGTTCGTCCCAGGTCAAAGGGTGCGCCCGGTAATGAGCGTTGGATCGCTCGGGATCACCGGGGTAGCGGTCAACGGAGACGCGGATCAGGTAACGGGTTACCGGCTCGGCGCCCGTGTTGCGCAGCAGCCGACGCATGGTGAGCCGGTAGGAGCGGCCGTCGTACCGGAGGAAGGCGGCATCGTGTTCGACGACGAGGGCGGAATCGGTTGCGTACGGCTGCTCGGGGCGGCGGGGAGCCGACGGGACCGAAGACGTGAGGCTGGTGCGCGCCCGCGCCTTCTCGTACTCACGCCATCGCCGCCAGATGGCCTTCCCCGCGTTCAGCGCCTCGTCGGCGAGCCGGGCGAAGTCCTCGCTGGGCTTGTGGCGGCCAGACTCCACGTGGCTGACGTAGGACGGGTCGAACCCCATCGCTCTGGCCAAAGCCCGTTTGGACATGCCGCGCACCTCGCGCCAGCGTGCCACTTCCGCCGCGAAGTCCTCGGCCGCCTGGTCGACGGTGATCTCTTCGCCTTGCGCGTCCATCGAAAGACCCCGCCCCCGCGTAATGGTCAGTGAGCATGAATGAACCGTGAGTGATCCCAGTTCACCATCCCGTCACGGCCTGCGTCACAGGTTTCCTTCCCTCATCACCCCGGATCGACCTATCCGGGAAAATGAAGGAGGCGACGTTCGATGCACGTGTTGTACCTGCTCAATATCTCCAACCCCGACCGTCTGTCCGCTGATTCGGGATGGATCTTCGCGGACCTGCTCGCTCCGGCCCTGGTGGATGCCAGCGCGAGCGTGACCGTTGCCGCCCCGGCCGCAGTCGGAGACGAACGTTGCGGCTTCTACCTGACCGGCGTGCCGGAGACGAAGTACCGGGCACGGTTCTCGTTCGACCTCGACGAGCTGGTGGAACTGATCCGGGAAGAGCAGCCGGACGTGGTGGTGGCCAACCAGATCGAGGAGGCTCCCGCCCTCCGTGTCGCGTTGCTGGAGGCCGGATCGGACGCGCTGCTGGCCGGCTACTGCCACTACCTTCCCTTCTCGTTCAGTGCTGGTGGCCAACTCCTGATGGACCCCTCCCTGAACGACGCCGGGCTGGGCAGGTCCGTGCTACTGGCATTCGCCGCCGGGTTGGCCGCGTGCGACCGGGTGATGGTCCACTCGGGTACGGCCGCGTCCTGGGTGTCTGCCGCTGCTGCTCGGATGACGGTGGATCTCGACGACAAGCTGCGGATCGTGCCCGCTCCCCGCGACGAACGCCTCGTGCGGGACCCTGCCCATGCCAAGCCCGAGTGCAGCGCTGGTGCGATCGGCGTCTACAACCACCGGCTGTACGCGCACTACGGCACCGAGCAGTTCGTGGATCTCGCCCGGCACCTCGCCGTGTCCGGCACAGTCCGGTTGCGGGTCATGGATCTCTTTGGACCGCGCCGCGCGGAACGGAAGAGCCTGGACGACAGCCCAGAGCGCATGCTCGAGCAACTCGCCGCCCTGCCGCACGTGCAGATCGTCTCCGACCGGGGTGACCGCGTTCGCTACAAGAACCTGCTGGCCGGCGCCCGCTTCGGCATCGCTCCGTTCCGCCCCGGCTGCCCCTGGTCCATGAGCGTGATCGACTGCCAGGGCATGGGCCTGCCAGTCATCGCGCCCCGGTTGGGCTGGCTCGCCGAACACATCGACCCCGAGCTGCGCTTCACCACACCGGCGGAAGCCGCCGAACTGGCCGAACGACTGACCACCGACGACGAGTTCCACGCCGTGCATGCCAAGCGTGCGTACGCCTCCACCGCCGACTTCACGCCCGCACGGGTCGCCGCACGCTACTTGGAGGCCCTGTCATGACGCTCTTCGACGCCGTTCTCCTGTCGTATGACGAGCCGATGGCAGACGCCCTGCACTCGCGGCTGCAACGGACCCTCGGGGGTTCGGTCAAGCGCCTGCACGGGGTGCACGGAATGCGCAGGGCCTACCGGCTGTGCGCCGAGGTCGTGGACCGCGAGCAGTTCCTCCTCGCCGACGGGGATTTTGCCATTGCTGCCGACTTCGATGTGACTGCGGTCGAACCGCTGCACGAAGGGGTTTCCATGCGGGTGTGGCGGGCGATCAACCCGGTCAACGGCCTGGCTTATGGATACGGCGGGCTCAAGCTCATCCGCCGCAGTGCCCTGCGTGAGATGGGCGAGGCCGTGGACGTGCTCGCTGCCCTGCCGGGCCGGATCGAGTTCGCTCAGCAGACAGCGGGAATCACGAGGTTCAACCAGAGCCCTTTCCACGCGTGGAAGGCCGGTTTCCGGGAGTGCGCGATGCTCGCTCGCGGCAGCGAGTACGACATGGCCGACGATGGCTCCCGCCAGCGGGTGGCAGCGTGGGCCAACAGCCGCAACGGCGAATTCGCTCCGTACGCCGCCGCCGGGGCCCGCGAAGGGATCGCCTTCGCCATGGAATTCGCCCGCGCCTCCGGACAGTTCGACCACCTCAACGACCCTGCGTGGCTGCGATCCCGGTTCACCGCCGCCCATGGGGACCAGGCGGTAGGCGGATGACCGGCCCCTTGGTGCTGATCGAGCCGTACGCCGACCGCCTCGGCGGGCACCACCAGCGCACGCTGGTAGCCCTCGCTCAGGCGCGGCCCGGGAGCCTTGTCATCGCCCCGCGTGGGATCGCCCGCGAGGCCGCGACGGCCCTGCGCGAGGCTGGGGCCCTGCTGCTCACCGCACCCGCTGGGTGCCCGGCGGCCACGCTGCTGGCCGCCTCCCGTATTGCGGCCGGGCTTTCCAAGGCTGGGCTGCGGGTCTTCCGCTCACGCCGCTGGCCCCGCCTCCTGCGGCGGCTTCCGCACCAGATCACCCTCATCGCCCGGTGCCTTGCGGAGGCGTCGGCCCTACGGACCGCCCTCCGACTGGAGCCCGGCGCCGGGGCGGTAGTGATCCTGAGCGCGAGCGAGGCCCTGCACGGTGCCACCGCGCTCCTCGGCGGGCTGCCGCACCTGCGGTTCGTCCACGAACAAGTCACGACCGAGGACACCGTCGTGCGGTTCCTCGGCCGACTGGCCTGTCGGGGCGAGGGGCAGGTTCTGACGGTGTGCCCGACCCAGGCCGTGGGCGATCAGTTCACGGCAGCCTTCCCGGACCTGCCCATAGTGACGCGAGCCTTCGCAGTCGACGACGGCCGCCGTCTCACAGACGCCGAACGCGACGGCGGCCGTGCTGCCTTCGGCATCCCCACCGGGGAAGCCGCTGTGTGCCTGGTCGGCGGCTGGTGGCCCTACAAGGACATCGGCGTCGTCGATGCCGCCCTGGCTCTGTTGAAGGAGCCACTGCACCTGGTGGTCACCGGCATCCCACTCGACGAAGCCGTTCTCGCCCGGTGGCACGACCTGAGGAACGTCCGCCTCCACACGGTGCCCGGACCGGTCGGCGAACCCGTGCTGCGGCTGGTCTACGCCGCCGCCGACGCCGCCCTGGTCACCCGCCGCCCCGGCGTCGGCAAGGAGTCCGGGCTCGTGATGGACGCCGCCCGCCTCGGGGTCCCCCTGGTCGTCTCCGAGCACGACCCCGGTCTCACTGCCCGATTGAGCGACCAACCCTGGGCCCTGACCTTCACCGCCGGCACCCCGGACGCCCTCGCCGAGGCCCTGCACTGCGTCATCCGTCAGCCGCCCGAGCAGCCCGGCCCCGAGGCACCCCACCTGTTGGGGATGTGGTCGGCGGCCGGGCAGGCCGACTTCCTCACCCGCACCTTCGCCACACTGCGTACGAAGGAGTCCCGATGCTGAGCACTCCTCCCGCGCTGATCGCCGTCGTCGGCCCGATCGAACCTCCGCTGCTGGCCGCCTGGGTCCGCCACTACCGGAGGCTGGGCGTCGAGCGGTTCCTGATCGCCTTCCACTTCCCCGAGCACGTGACCGACCAACTGCGGCACGAACTCCAGGCCGCCAGCCGCGAGCTGGGCATCATCCCGACCGGCACCAGCACCGGTCCGTGGCACGAACACACCAACACTCAGCTCAGAGACGCACTGCGGCACCGAGCCGGCCCCGGCTGGCACCTGCTCGCCGACGCCGACGAGTTCCAGCAGTACCCCGCCCCGCTGAGTGAGGTGATCGCCCAGGCTGAGAAGTCCGGGCACCGAGTGGTGGGCGGCCTGATGCTCGACCGGATCGCCGCGAGTGGACATCTGACCGGCTGGAGGCCCGAAGGCGGACTGGATCTCGCCTATCCCCTCGGTGGGCACCTCACCCACCGGCTCCTGCGCGGAGACCCGCGCAAGATCGTGCTCGCCCGCCATGACGTCACCGTTGCGAGCGGCAACCACAGGGCCCCTGGGCAGCATCCGGATGCCGACCGTATCTGCGCGGTTCACCACTTCAAGTGGCGCTCGGGCGTCCTGGACGACCTCCGACGCCGGGTCCAGCACTTCTCGACCGGCGCATGGCAGGAACAGACCCCGGCCGTGCGCAACGAAGCCAGCCGCCTCCTGTCGCACGTCGACCGGCACGGCGGCGTGATCAACACCAGCGATCCGCGGTTCGCCTTCCGTGGCGTGAGCCTGGACCGCATGCCGTTCACCTGGCCCAGCGAGGCTTGCGGGATCGTCACGGCCTGGCGACCGCACGTCGCGCATCGGCCAGGATCGGAGACAATGAGCGCGCCCTCGGACAGCTCTCCGCGGAAGGAATGACCGCGTGCCCCTCGCCGTTCTCCTGGCCGGCATCACCGGCTCCGGGAAGACCACCGTCGCCCGAGCCCTCGTCGGCCACGGCTACACGCGGCTGTCCGTGGACGAGGAGGTGCACCGCCTCCACGGCCGATACGGCGTGGACTACCCCGAGCACACCTACTTCGAGCGCGAACGGCCCGTGGTCACGGCGATCCGGGCACGGCTCGTCAAGGAGCTGGAGGCCGGAAACGACGTCGTCCTGGACCATGGACTATGGCGGCGCGCCGAGCGCGACGCCTGGCAGCAGGCCGCCCGCGAAGCGGGCGGCCACCCGGTCGTGGTCTACCTCCCTGCCGACCGGGAAGAGCTGCTGCGACGCCTCGCCAAGCGCAACCAGCGTGAGGACGCCAACGCCCTCGCCGTCACACCCGAAGCTCTCGACGACTTCTTCGCCCGATTCGATCCCCCGGCCGACGATGAAGAAGTCACCGCCTACACCGGAAACCTGGACGCGCTTGTGGCGGCGCTGTCTGCGGCCAGGCACAGGCAGGACTGAAGCAGACCCGCTGACTGCTCGATATCACCGACCCTGGCGTGTCTGCCACGCGCTTGGCGTTGGCTGCGCTCAGCGCTCTGCTCGCGCACTGCCGTGGGCGCGGGCTGAGGTGCGGACACGAAGGACATGGCGCTCACGGTGCTTCGCCTGCGCGCTGCTTGCACGCGCTTGTTCGGCTGGGCGGTGATGCGCCACACGCCACACCGGGACCTGTGCCGGTGAGACCACGGTGCCGAGTTCACGCCCGGCGGCAGCCTCGCTCAGGAGTTGACGGGCATTGTGGCCGGCGGGCTCGGTGCGGGCGAGGGGGGCTCGGTGGGAGAGGTCTGCCAGGACCGGATCGACGCAGCCAAGCCGCAGTAGCTCAGCAGAAACAGCCTGGGCCCGTGGTGTCGGTCGGCATCATGGGCCTACGTGCGTACGCAGATCATCAGTCCCAGATCAGCCTGCCGCCCTGAACACGCCCAGTTGCGCCCTGCGCCCCCGCAGAAATCTGCTCCATGAGGACGACCGTCTCGATGAACAGACGGGTCAGTGAGCCCTTTCCAACCTGCGCTTATGGATCTGCCGTTGGGGTGGCAACATGGTGGAGTCTCTGGTATTCGGGTTTTCGACCAAGAGAACCTTCTCCACCAGAGGCATCATGTGCGTGTCTGTCCCTCCGGCATCAACATGTCCAGCCTTGATCGTTCATGAGTCCCCGTCAGCGAACCAACGGGGACTCATGTAGGGTCAGGGGCTGGCGCGGTGGCGTAGTACGTACGCCCCGTTTCCAACCCCCGCCACATCGAACCGTGCATGCGGTTCTCCCGCACACGGCTCACCGACGCCGTTCACCACCGGCATTCGGCCTGTCCCGCCAGTCCCGGAAAGGTCTGGGTGCAACTACGTTGCCGTGTAAGGCGATCGGACTCAGTTGGCCTCGTGAGGCGAACGCCACCACGGACCATCCGAAGCCCCGGCTGCGGCGATGCCGTTTGGCGAGAAATCCCGCCATCCGCATCCGCGCGTAGGACCCGATCTTGTCGAAGTGCCGGGCCGAGTTCCCGAACCGGAAGTAGGCGGCCCACCCCCGCAGGAACGCATTGACGTCCCTGCACGATCACTTCGACAGGCAGCAGCAGTCGACGCCGTTCCGTAAGTTCACGGACCCGGTCGCGGGCATGCTGCATGGCCTTGCTCGCAGGCCAGCGGGCGAGGAAGGTCACAGGGCGCTTCCCGTCGCTGGACCGGGACGCCACCAGACGGTGATGGAAGCCGAGGAAATCGAACCCCTCGCCCGCCACCTCCAGGTGGACGATCCGGGCCTTGGCTGCCTTCGGTTCCAGACCGAGATCAGCCAGCAGACATGTCAGCCGCTCCAAAGCAGCTTCGGCCTGCGCGCGGGTCGCGCACATCACCACCGCATAATCGGCATAGCGGACCAGCACCCCGTGCTGCCGTGTCTCCCACGCCCGATCGATCCGGTGCAGAAAGAAGACATTGGCCAGGAGCGGGGAGACAACCCCGCCCTGAGGAGTACCGGTGACCGGCCGGCGGACCTGCCCGTCTTCCATCACTCCGGCCCGCAGCATTGGGCGCAGAAGCTTCAAAGCGGACTGATCACAGACACGTTCCTCGACCGCGTGCATCAACTTCTCATGGTCAATCGCCTCAAAGCAGTTGGCGATGTCCGTCTCGACGGCCCATCGCCGTCCCCGCCAGGACTCATCGATCAAGACCTGGAGGGCATCATGTGCGCCCCTTCTGGGCCGGAACCCGAAAGAGCACGGCAGCATGTCCGCTTCGAAGACCGGTTCGAGCACCCGCCTGCACGATGTGGTCGCGGACCGCCGGAATCGACAAGGGCCTTTGCTCCGACGTACCGGGTTTGGGGATGAACACCCGGCGAGCCGGAAGCGGCTGCCACCTACCATCCTTCAACTCCGGGGCCAGCTCGCCGAGAAGCCGAGTGACCCCGTACTCCTCGATCTGCACGAGATCAACCAAGTCGATGCCCGGGGCGCCATTGTTACGACGCACCGTCAACCATGCACGCGCCAGGACATCCCTGCGGTGGACCTTGTCCCCCAGCGCGTGGAACCGCCGTCCGGGATCGGCCTTGGCCGCCCGGTAGAGCGCATGCTGGAGGGCACGGACCGGATCCGAGGGAGAACGTCCCCCGACGGCGGGACTAGCCACGCGGGCACTCACCGGGCCCCTCCACTTCAGCGGTACACATCGACGAAGCAGCGGCCCTTCCCTCACCGGCGGTTATGTTGTCCGCTCGGCTCAAGCAGTACTACGGCCGCCTCCGACGCCCACCCGGCCCGCTTCCCCTTCCCGGGGTACCCCCGGTTATAGGTCGCGATGCTTCCGACAGCGCTCTTGCCGCAGGCTGCCGGGCCGGGGAGGGCCTTCCCAGTTCCCGCCGTCACCTTCGAAACGTTCCATGCCCCATACGCCGGGGAGTCCCTAGCGGCTGCCCATCCAGGATCTTCACCGCTTCCATGGCCTTCGCCCTGATTTCGGGGGCTCGGCTCTCTCTGTCCCCACCCTCACGAGCAGGCCTCTAACGACGCCGCAGACTTCGCGTGATGCAACGGACCGCTTCTTTGCTCCCCCTTCACAGGGCTTTCGACGCTGGACTTCGATGCCGGGCGTTTCCCCCCGACGCCGCCAGCCTGCTACCGGGCTCCTGGCAGCTACCCGGACCGGACTCACACCGGCAGGCGACGACGAGCTTACGGACCACGATCAACCACCTACATGGCCAACCTCCAAGTTCTGCTGGGCGTACGAACGATCGAGGCTAATACAACGATTGCGAAACGGCTTAGATCATTTTGTCTGCCACTGTGTGGATGGTGGGGCATTGGTGAAGATCCTTTGACCTTTCCATGATCGGCATGTGCGTGGGATGATCCTTCGGGCGTGTCCTGCGGGACCGGGCGTACCCGACTGGCAGTCATGCGTCCCTTACAGAACGGTGGTCGCCTGCTCTTGGGGGAAGAGTGCGCCGGAGTGACGTCACCCTGAGGGGCGGCACACGCCCGGGGTGACCTTGTCGTGCCCACGGGCGGGCTCTGCCTCCCTCAGGAAGTTGGGCAGATCTCATGTCATGGGCTCGGGATGTCGGCAGGCGCCGTCGTCGTAGAAGACAGGCTTTGAACAGGGCCACGGCCGGGACGGCTTTTGTCTCCGCTGTGGCCGTACTCGCGGGACTGATCGGCGCGGCACCGGCCTCTGCGGCTGATGTTCCCAAGGAGGGCCCCAGCACTCTCCAGAACATCACCGGGGAGGCCGTCCGGGAGGATCGTTGCCTAGCCGGCGTGGCGCTGCACTTTGGCGGTCCGAAGATGAAGGTCAAGGCCGCCGAAGGACTCGCAGGAAGTGCTGACGAACTGCGGACCGCCATCGGTGACTGGATCGGCTACGGGCCGATCGGTTGGGCCGATACGGAAGACGATGAATACAACCTCGCCTACGGCAAGGAACTCGGCAACCGAGAAAAGGCGTTGGAGGACGGAAACAAACCGTACGCCTCCGATGCTTTCTACAGTGACGAGATGGACTGGGATATCCCGGAGTTCGACTCCGAGATTTGGCAGTACTTCGGCATTCAGGACAACCTGGCCGATCGGCTGGGCTGGGACGGTCACACCAACGCCAGCCCCGAGGCGGTCGCCCGCGCACGTGAGATTGCACAGGAGAACTATGACCGGGAGGGAGCGGACGGCTACAACAGCTGGTTCGAAGCCAACTGGTCCTTCCGTGATGAGGAGGTGTACCGGACGCGTTACTCGGGGGGCACGACGGCCACTGATATCGCGTTCTACCTTCAGTACGGGGGTTTCCCCACTGAGGCTCCGACTGAGGGCTCGGCCGAATACCGGGTCGTGGTCGAGGACCTGAAGCAGGCATGGGCCGGCTGCAACTGGCAGAACCCGATGGCCTCGCAAGAAGTATTGAGCGGCCCGATCATGACCGCCATGACGGAGTGGGAGCTGGAGTACGCCGGGCAGGCGGCCCAGCGCGACACGATCGTCCAGGCGGAGTCGGTCGCAGCGAACGAGACGCGCGCGGCAGCGGACGACATGGTCCAAGCCATCCAGCAGGCCTGGCGTGCCGACCAGATCCTGACCTGGAAAAAGGTCGTGGCCCAGGAGCTCGCCAACGACCCCGAATTCCTCTTCAAGCCCGAGCCCGAGCTGTACGCGCAGGCCGAGGCCGACCTCGCCGACGCCCGGGCCAAGGCTGACGCGCTGGCTACATCGGCCAATGGCCACGCCGCAGCCGCGAAGACGGCGGCGGCGAAGGCGACGGCCGCGCAGCAAGAGGCGTGGGCCATCGCCGACACCACAAACGTGCCGCGCGGCCGGGGTCTGATGTATGCCCAGCAGCCCGTGCAGGTTACCCGTGCTTCGGCGGCGGCGGCCGAGGCGGCTGCCAAGGCCACTGAGACGGCCCGCGACGCCACCGACGCCACCGTCGGCACCAGCCGCACGCTGACGGCGAAGGCAGAAACCGAGACGCACGCGCTCAACACCGAGTTCCGTCGTATCGCCGCGCAGGAAGCGGCCGCTCAGGCCAAGGCCGCAGCCGACGGCGCCGAGTCCAACGCTGAGGCCGCGGCCGACAGCGCGGCGGATGCCAAGACGGCCGAGGCCTCCGCGAAGGGCAAGCAGGAGACGGCCCGTCAGAAGGCCGCCGTCGCGCAGACCCAGCGAGCCTCCGCCGAACTGGAGTACGCCACTGCCGTCGCGTCCCGCGCCGAGGCTGCCCAGGAGCGGACCACCGCCGCCGAGGCGGAATCCCGGGCCGCAGCACAGCAGACCTCGGCTGGTACGGCGAAGGCGAGCGCCAAAGAGGCCGCCGACGACGCCGCCACCAAGCGCAAGAGTGCCGACGCGAAGGCGAATGCGGCCCAGGCCGCTCGCGAGAAGGCGGCCGCGGCACAGCAGAGGCAGCAGGCCACCGCAGCCCGCGCCGCCGCTCTAGAGGCCGCCGCCGCGGCTGCCGCCGGCACGGCAGCGGCCGGTGAGACTCGTACGGCCGCCGACCAGGCGCGGGAGGCTGCCGCAGCAGCGGCCACCGCTGCGGCCACCGCCCACGACGCGGTGAATGACGCGACGGCCGCGGCGGTCTCCGCGCGTTCCGCCGCGACGAAGGCCGAAGGAGCTGCCGGACGCGCCCAGGCGGACGCGGACGCCGCATGGTCGGCGTACCTCGCGTCGACCGGTGCCGCAGCGACCGCGCAGACCAAGGCTGCCAAGGCACTCGACGCAGCCAGCGACGCGGCCCTCCGTGCCCAGAACGCAGCCACCGCGTCGAACCAGGCATCCGTCCTGGCGAAGCGAGCCGGCGACGAGGCGGCCTCGGCAGGAGTTGAGGCCGCGCAGGCCGTCGACTCTGCGGCGGTCACCGCGGGCAGGGCCTACGCGGCCGGGCAGGCGGCTCTGGCCGCGCGAGACAGTGCGACGAAGGCGGTAGCCGCCTCGGCCGACGCCGTCGCGCTCGGCTCGCCGTACCAGGAGAGCGACAGCGCCGCTGCGTTCGCCGTACTGACCGGACAGAAGTCCAAGACGGTGGCCGAGCAACAGGCGGCCGCCGCGGAGGCCAAGGCCGCCGAGGCCGAAGAGGCCGCCCTAGATGCGCAGCAGCTCGCCGAGCAGGCCAAGGGCGATGTCAAGGCCGCAGCCGAGGCCGCGGCGCAGGCCGCCACCGACTCGGCACGCGCTATCACCGCCGCGGCCTCCGCCCAAGCCTCCGCCCAGGCGGCGACCACCTCCCGGGAAGGTGCCAAAAGGGCCGCCGACACGGCCTCCGACTACGCCCAGCAGGCGGGTGTCGACGCGCTCAGCGCCCAGGCGACGGCCAACAACACCGACACCGTCGCCGGCGAGGCCGACCGAGAAGCCACCGACGCCGAACGCGACGCGCTGAAGGCTAAGGAAGCTGAGGGCCGGGCAGCCAAGGACGCGCAGGAGGCCAAGGGGCAGGCTGAGCAAGCCGACCAGGAGGCGAAGGAGGCCGAGAAGCGCGCCTCCGACGCCGACAGCGACAGCACTGCCGCCGAGGAAGCCGCCGACAAAACTGAGCAGGAGCAGCGGGAGAAGAACGAGCAGGAGCACCAGGAGGCCATGGAGGAAGGCGACTACCCGATTCCGGGTGGTCCGTCCTCGTGGGCCCAGCTGGGTGAGCAGCAGGAGGCCATCCTGCTGGCGAAGTGCGGCCAGAGCTGCGTCGACGACTACCGGGACGCGTATGCCGCCGTCTCCGTCCATGTCCTCGACTGGGTCGCCACGCACGGCGGGCAGATACTCCTTGATGAGCTCGGTGTGGCCGAGGTCAAGAAGTGTCTGGGCTACAGCGGCGTCGAGAGCTGCCTGTGGGACCTGGTGGACATCGCCTCGTCCTCCGGCATCGTCGGCCGGATCCCCGCGCTCGCGGCGGCGATCGACCAGGTGAGCACCGGCATCCAACAGGTCTTCACCGACGCCGACGACGCCCTCCGCAAGCTGAGCGAACTCACCGGACTGATCGGCATGACCCGCAGCACCCCGCGCCTTGACCGGTGCATCGCCGGCGTGGCACTGCACGCGGGCGGACCCGAGATGAAATCCGAGGCCATCACGTCGCTATCCGGCACCAATGCCGAACTGCGAGAGGCCGTCGGTGACATCGACTGGATCTACCTCGGACCGCTGGGCCAGGCTCGCGAACGTGACATCCAGGCTTCGAACGACTACGCGGATGCCGTCGCGGCCCGGTCAGACACGCTGGAGCAAGCCAATAGGCCGTACGCGCTGTCCGCGTTCTTCAGCGACGACATGGAACTGAACGTTCCGGCGTTCGACAAGGAGGTCCTGCAGTTCACTTCCACCCAAGTGGGGATCTCCTACAAACTCGGCTGGGACGGGCACAGCAATCCCAGCGCCGAGTCCGTCGCGCGGGCCAGGGAGATCACCGACGAGAACCTCGGCAAGGACTCCTGGAACGACTGGGGCGCCGCTGTCATGCTGCTCGGCAGCGCGGTGACCAACACTCGCTTCTCAGGCGGAACGACCGCCAGTGACATCGCTTCCTACCTCAGGCACGGCGGTTTCCTGACCGAGGCCCCGCAGAAGGACAGCCCGGAATTCCGCGTCGAGGTGGAGAGTCTCAAGCAGTCCTGGGCTGCCTGTGACAGCGCGGAGCCCACGGACCCGCGGAACAAGCTCTCCGCGGTGGCCGCCCAGGCGCACACCGAGTGGGAGGCGGAGTACGCCGCCCAGACCGCGCCCCGCACCCTGATCACGCAGGCAGAGGCCGATGCGTCGGCCGCCACCCGCGAGGCCACCGACGACATGATCGCAGCCATCGGCCAGGCCTGGCGCGCCGAGCAGATCCTCACCTGGCAGCGCGTCTGGCACGACGAACTGGAGAGCGACCCCGACCACCTGTTCAAGCCCAAGCAGGCCTTGTTCGACCAGGCCAAGGTCGATCTCGCCACGGCCCGGGGCAAGGTCGCCGCCCTCGTCATCTCCGCCAAGACGAACGCTGCGGCCGCGAACACGGCCGCGCAGAAGGCCGTCGACGCACAGAAGGACGCCTGGGCGATCGCCGACGCGGCCGAATTCCCGCGCGGCCGGGGTCTGATGTATGCCCAGCAGTCGGTCCAGGTCGCCCGCGCCTCCGGCGCGGCCGCCACGGCCGCCGCGAAGGCCACGGAGACCACCCTTCAGGCCGTGAATGCGACCGCTCAAACCTCGTCCGCACTGCTCGCGCTGGCGCAGACAGAGGCACACGCCCTGAACACCGAGTTCCGGCGCGTCGCCGCCCAGGAAGCCGCCGCACAGGCGAAGGCGGCGGCGGACAGCGCCGATGCCTACGCGGCCTCGGCCGCGGCGAACGCGGCCACTGCCAAGAAGGCCAAGGAAACCGCTCTGGCGGAGGAGGAGGACGCCCGCAAGGCCGCGGCCGAAGCCCAGCGGACGCGTGCTGTGGCCGAGCTGGAGCGCGCCAACGCGGCGGCCTACCGGGCCACCGCGGAGAGCGAGCGGGACAAGGCCGCCGGTCATGAGGCGGACGCGGTCGCGCAGGGCCGGATCGCCGCCGACGCCCGTGCGTCGGCGGAGGCATCCGGAGCCACGGCTTCGGACCGCAGGGGCGACGCCGAGCAGGCGGAACGCGATGCGGTCGCCGCCCGTGGCAGGGCCCTTGAGGCCGAGCAGCGGCGGGACTCGCTGAAGGCGAAGGCGGCGGCACTGGAGGCCCACGCCGCCGCTGTGGACGGTACGGACGCCGCGGAGGCGGCCCGTGCCGCCGCGACCGACGCACGTAGCGCCGCCAACACCGCGACGACGGCGGCCACCAACGCACGCACGTCGGCGAACGCGGCCACGGCCGCTGCCACCAGCGCCCGCGAGGCCGCCACCAAGGCACAGGGCGCGGCATCGCGCGCCAAGGCGGCGTCCGACGCCACCTGGGCCTCCTACCTGAAGGCGGCCGGTGCCGCCGCGGCGGCCCACGCCGCCGCGGCCGAGGCCATAGACGCCTCCGAGGCGGCGGCGCTCGATGCCAAGGGAGCAAAGGAACAGTCGGAGAAGGCCTCCGCCGCGGCCAAGACAGCCAAGGAGGAAGCGGCCGCGGCGCGCAGTGAGGCATTGCAGACGGCATCATGGGCGGCGGTCACCGCCGGCAAGGCGTTCGCGGCCGTGCAGTCGTCACTCGCGGCGCGGGACTCCGCGGCAGCGGTGATCAAGCCGGCGAACGAAGCGATCAGGCTCGGCGGTCCGTACCAGGAGACCGACAGCTCGGCCGCGTTCGCGACGCTCACCGGCCAGCAGTCCCTGACGGTCGCGCAACAACAGGCGGCCGCGGCCACCGCCACGGCCGACCTGGCCGAGGGGTTCTCCGCGGAGGCGAAGGCCCTCGCCGCCCAGGCCGCGGCCGACATGAAGCTCGCGGCTGAAGCGTCGGCAGTGGCCGCCGGCGACGCCGCCCGCGCCGCCAAGGCGTACCAACGGGCCCAGGCCTCGGCCACCCAAGCCGCGAAGGACACGAAGCTCGCCCAGGCATCGGCGAACCGCGCCGACGGCTACGCCCAATCGGCGGCCGCGGAAGTGGCAAGGGCCTGGACGGCCTCGAACGACGCCGCCACGGACGCGGCCGCGGCGGACAACGCGGCTACCGAGGCGGAGCATGACGCCGCTTCGGCCCGTACCGCGGCCACCAAGGCCGAGGACGACGCGGCCAGTGCCCGCGACACCGCCACCCGGGCGGAGACCGACGCGACGGCGGCGGAGAAGGCCGCCGAAGGCGCGTGGGACGCGGCGAACGAGGCCCAGGAGGCCGCGGACCGCACGGAGAAGGCCGACAACACCGAGCAGATCACGCAGGGCGCCACTACCGGGATCGGTGGGGTGTGGGAGGTCCTCGACCACATCGAGTACATCGGCGAACCCAAGAACGTCGTCAAGGACAACTGCAACCCGATCATCCACATCGGCAACTGCACGATCACGGCCGACATCACCTACAAGTCGCACTCCGACGTATTCATGTGTCTGGCCTCGTCGGACTCCTACTCGGGCAGCTGCCCGGACGCCGACACGATCTACCTCGGTCCTGAGGTCTCGGACGCCCAGACCGAGCGGATGTCGCAGACGCTGACGATGGTCGAGTTCAACTCGGGCATCGACCCCATCGATATCCTGCTCGGCGACTTCATCGGGTGCGCCAAGCTGATCAATCCGTTCATGGCGGGAGGCAACTGGGGCGACTGCGCCTGGGTCGTGGGCATGTTCGCGGTTGGCGCGCTCTTCAAGGCGGGCAAAGCCGCGGTGACGGCGATGGATGCCGCCGCCAGGACCGGGATCGGTTTCGCCGATGCCTGGACGGCGCTGAGAGCCCTCAGTCTTTCCGAAGCAGCCATCAGCGGAATCGCAGGGAAGATGGCGGAGAAGTTCTACGCCTCTTGCCGGAAGGTATCGCGGGTCGCAACTGTCGTTCCGATGGGTATTATCGGCAGCCCGGTTCCCGAGTATTCCTGCATCGGGCTGATCGCGTACAATAGCACTGACCTCTCCCGCATGGCCTACAAGGCAAGAATCGAGGCGGGTTTCGGTGTCCTCGGTAAAAGAAATGTCGCCGTCGCGCGAGTTCCGGGCTGGAACGACCCGAAGTTCGGTGATCTCGTCGTCGGTTTCAGCAAGGGGGGCGGTTTCCACGCGGAGGACGACATCCTGGAGCAGCTTGCCAAAAAGGAAGTCTCACCGAAGGAGATTGCCGAGCTCTACACTGAACGGCAGCCTTGCCCTGTGTGCGGACCAAATCTGGAGAACCTTCTCGATGAGGGCGCAGAGATCACGTGGTCTGTGCAGTGGGGATCGAACGGAACGATGAACAGTGCGTTCGAGGCGATTCTAGCGAAGATGATCCAGGCCCAGGGCTAGCTCCCGAGTCCGGCCGTCAAGCTCCGTAGGATGCAATGGGGTGGGTGACCAGACGGGGCACCCACCCCATATCCTAACCTCATGGAAAAATGACAGCAGGTAGTGATGTTCGAGTTCAAAAAGGCGAGCGCGACAGAAATCGCCGAACGGAACGATCTGGCCGAGAAGGCAGCCGAGGCGTTGACGATGGCCGGGTTCACCGTGCATCGAGATGTCAACCAGCTGTCTGACGCGCTGGGCGCGCTGGTCTGGGTGGACCCGGCAGACGACTCGAGGGGAGGGGTCTTCGTTCAGTGGTCAGTCAGTTCATCCCTCAATGACACTGCGGTGGAGAGTGCTCTGAAGGGTGAGATCCAGGCGCCGGCATTCCGGCATTTCAGCTTCGTGACAGAGCACATGTACGCGACGTTGATAGCAATCCTCGGATCTGCGGGCTTCCAGGCAAGCGATGCCGATGACGACATGAGTCCCTACCTGATCCGTATTGCAGGCTGACGTCCAAGCAAGGGCCGGTTGGTCTCGCACCGGTCGCCGCGGCGGTCGGAGTCGGGCATACCACTTCATCAGCGGATCGGGACCGCGGCCCGCGTGGACAGGGACGAGGCGCCCGTACGCATGGGCCGGCCACGTCAGCCTGTCGATCCCACGATCCGGTCGAGCTACTCCTGAATAAAGCCCATCGGAATCGAAGCCTTCTTCGCATCGATTAATATTCACACCGCAGAAAGCGATAACAGTACCATCGGCAACCTCGCCCAGTGTGAACACGGAATGCCTGGGCCCGATTCTCGGCCCAGGCATTCCGCAGTTTCTGTTCTTCCATTTCCCCTTGTTCGGACGTTTCTCAGTCGAGCATTTTCAATTGCTCCTTGACCAGCTTCGCCGGGACGACGGCCTTCTTTGTGTCCAGCATGTTGACGCCGTAGAAGGCGGCGATCACGCCACCGTGGCGCACCACCGTGTAGGTCATGGGAACCGACTGCTTGGAGACGGCTGTGGTGATGTCGTAGCCGACCGCCTCGTCTCCGAGGTCCGGATCGTCGAGCCGCTTGACGGACTTGTAGGTCAGGCCGAGCGTCTTAAAGCCTTTCGGGCATTCCTTCAGTGCAATGCGCAGGTCGTTCATGACCTGCTTGGCATTCTTCTCGGAATGCGAGGCCAGCCACATGGAGCCGACGGTCGCGTTCTTGGCGTCGGAGGGCTCCAGCGAGCGGCGTACCAGGCTCACTGGCTTGATGCTGGTGGTGCCGCCCGCCAGGCTGGCCAGGGGTTGGCACTCCTTCTTGTCGGCCTTCATGTCCAGGCCGGCGGCGGTCTCGGCCTCGGAGACCTTTTTCAACTCATATCCGGAGCTCTTTCCGGAAAGGGTGGCCTCTTCCAGTTCGGCGGGCGGGATAGCGCCGATCTTCTTCGCGTTCTCGGCGGCCTTGTCGGCGCTTTTCGGGGACTCTTTTCCGGCGGCCGAGGGTTTCTTCTCTGCGGTCTTGTCGTCCGTGCCAGAACTGCAGGCCGAAGCCAGCAAAAGGGTGGGTAGAACGAGTGCGGCCGGAAGAATTCTTCCCATGATCACTAATGCCTCCCGAGGGTCTGTCAAATTGCAAATAAGGATGAAATATATCCTAGCGAAAGATGATCATTTCGGGAGTAACGATTTGACGTCGGAAGCGAGTGGCCAGGAGTTATAAGCGGCGCTCGGGCACCGGACGCGTCGCGGCGCGTGTTCGCACCGCCCCTCGATCAGATACGGGTCATGGGCCCCGAGCACCCCGACACCTTGATCACCCGTGGAAACCTTGCGACCTGGCGGTGAACCGTTCCGGGTTTGATCGAGGCTCGATCTTTTGGAAGGATCGAGTTCGTTATGGCGAAGCAACACCCGAAGGAGCTCAAGGAGCGGGCCGCGCGTCTGGTTCTTGAGACTCGTGATCAGTAGTGATGCGTGAACTCCAAAGGATGGCGCATCCCCATCGCCGAATGAACCGATCTGACCGCTGCGCACATCCAGGAACTTGCCGTAACAAGCATCGTCGTCCGAGATGATCGGAATCCACTGCTCATGCCAGAAGGGAACTCCGGATCGTCGGACGGGTCGTCGCGCTCGATCTCCATCTTGAAGTGGTACGTCCGCTCCATGGCCGCGAGTCCCAGCAGATCGCGGTTGCCGGGCACGATCCCCTCCGTGGCCCCCTCAGAGTCATTGTCGGCCCCGGATGCCTGGAGCCACGTCCGAAGCTCGACCGGGAAGACGACGCACATGCGCTCCTCAGCCGCAGTGATCGCTGCCGGCGTAGCGGGAGCAAGGATCGACGACGCAGTCGTCGGTGCATTCGTCTCCAGCCAGTCCACCAATCGCTGCCACGCCAACTGCACGTCCCCCATGGCCATTCCTTTCTCCGAACGTCTACCTCACGGCCTCGCGGCGCTCCCTATGGCCCGGCAGCGAAGCGCGCTGCCGAGGTGCGGTCGAAACACCGATCCGCAGGCGCTCCGACGCTCGAACTCGGCGGGTAGTTGGCCGAAGTGCTCCCCGAGCGTCTGCCTCCAGCAGGGGCCTGCTGGAGGCAGACGCTCGATCTGCTCGTAGGGGCCCCGGGCTGCCGGCGGCTGCGGAATCAGTCTCCCTCCGGCGTTGCCCACCACGGATCGTATTCGCGCACGAGCGGCTGGGTAACTGGATGGTGGCGCAATCCGTAAGGCCCCGAAACGGGGGCTTCGGGCATGTCGATAAGCCAGGCCAGTACTGCGTCGGACTGCATGTCCGGGTCTTCCAAATCGTCGATCAGGGCATCAGAACCACGGCAGTCGTACGGCTGTGGCAGCGTGAATTCAGCTTCGACAGCATCGCGGACAATCCCTTCACAGATCGCGCGCCACCGGCCTTGGCCCCACCAATGACGCGTGTAGCTTGTCGAGCCCCCGATCGTCATCAGCCTCAAAGTGGTATCCGGGCCGAGAAGTTCGCCGTCGAGGCGTTGCCATTTCCGGATCTGCTCACGCACCGTCGACTGCACCTCCTGCCATCCGTCGCCGAACAGAGAGGAGACAGTCCGGCCGTTGGGGAGTTGCCAGTCCGTATCAGTCAGTGACTGCTCGATCCCGTCCCAGTCGATACCTTCGTACGGGCAGACATGAGGCAGCACCGCGCGAGTCACCGCGATGTTCACTCGAGCCATCAGCACGTCCGAGGGAAGATGGTGAGCCTCCACAGCCGTTTCGTTGCGCCAGCACCAGGCCGCGATACCCAGAGCCGCCGCATCGGGCACCGGGTCCGGGTGCACGTCGCGGCCTGCCATACCGACAACCCAGCGCAGATAGGTGCTGAGATCGGGGTGCTGTACGGCTTCCTTGACGATGTCCGCAACCGGGAGCTTTCGGTACGAGGCTGCCGGGCTGAAGAGGGATAGTAGCGATTCCGCTTCGAACGCCTCCGCGGCTTCTGGATCAGCCCCCTCCACCACGCGGACGCGAGTCGCATCGAGCAATCCCAGCGCGCCGGCTCGATGTTGGACCACCTTCACGGCCTCGTCACCCTGGAGGGTTACCGTGAGTTCGACCTCTTCATCGAGTGCGGAAAACGACTCCGGGACGTCACCGCATACATCTTCGTAGGGAAGGAAACGGAGCCGGCTTCCACGCGGGTAGTACTCGACGTCCAGCGCGGCGCTGGTACGCCACAGCGTGGCGAAGAGCAGCGGGCCGGTTTCGGCATCAAAGTCCGAATCATATGCGTCCGGGACCTGCCAGCCGGCCCAGTCGAGCGGGCCGAGTACTTCCATGAGCCGGTCTACATACTCGCCCCACTGTCCGGTGTCCGGGCGACCCGCTTGCCTCTCGGGTTCTGCCAGCTGGCTGCCCAGTTGGCTGCCCAGTTGGCCGATGAGAGCTGTCGTACGTCTACTGAAGAGCGATTCGGCCGACTCGCCTTCCTCCGGGACGACACCGGTGACGCTGTTGAGATACGCCGTACCGTCTGCCAGTTCCTGCTTACGGCAGCGTGTGCACAAGTACCTGTACGGCTTGCCCCACTTGGCGGAGTAGCGCGTCAGCGAGCGACGCTGTCGGCAGTCACGACACGGCCCATAGCCCTTCTTGGGCCACCACAACCACCAGTCGCCGTCGTAGTCGCCGGGCGAGGGCACGATCCCGCGGCCCAGCAGCTCGTCGGCAAGTGCCTCCAGACCGCCGTCGTTCCTGTGAGGCATCTTTGCGTGCAGCTGGTCATGCGCCGAAAGCAGTTCGTCGTCCGTGACCGCCTCTACTCCCTGCAAGCGGCGCCGCACGGATACCGCTGTGGCGAGTGCCTGGACGGCGGGATCATCCCGCCGAAGTGACTGTCTGCCGCTCTCGACGACGGACATCGCCTTGTCGACATCGGCTTCAGTGATTCCGGTGCTCCCCATGCTCCAGAGCTTACGAGCGACCTCTGACAGGGCCTTTGAGTTTGGCCGCCTATAGCGGTTCCAGCCCGGACTTGCGAGGAACTCGTTCCTCCTCGCCTCGACCGCGTGCACGTTTGCGGGCAATTGCTGTGCTGCACCTGGGCGCTCAGAGGTCTCCCGGCAGGCGGGCTGCTGCTGCTGCTGCTCGGATGGTGCCCCTCCGGTTCGCCCCCGACGATGCACAGTGCACACCCGAGTACGGCCACAGGGCGGCGGCACGCAGAACACACCTGATGAGACGCTGTTCGCGGCGAACATCTACGTGCTGGTCCGCCGCTGTTCCTCGCGAAAAATGCGGGGTTTCGTGCGCCACAACCTTCACTTGCTTCAGCCGTACGGTCAGGGACCGCCGGGGGCAGGAGCGCGCTCCGATGCGCCGCACGGCCACCTCCGCGAGCGGCCGAGGGCGAGATGCTCGTGCGCGACGTCTCGGCGGCTCAGTGCCGCAGCGCCCTGCCCACCCCGGCCTTGACCTCGCCGTCGAGCTTGCGGTTGCTGCGGGCGGCGGCGTCCTTGGTGCCCTTTGAGCTTGTCCCGGGCGGCGGCCGTCGCGGAGGCGACCGCGTCGGCGCCCCTGGACGCCACCGATGAGGCCGCCGACGCGGCCTTGGACACGGTGGGCGGACGCGCTGCCCCCGTCGTCCGAGCACGCCGTCGCCGTCGCCGCCACGACGACCGCCACCAGCACGGCGCCCGCGCCCCGTACGCATCGCCTCGTCATCGCGCCTCCCAGCACTCATCCATCGTCCCAAGTCAAGGCGGCGACCGGTGGGGGCGCATGTGGTGCGGGCCGTACGGGTGAGGGAGGCGGCGGGGTCGCGGGGCGGGGCCGGACCGTGGAGGGTGGTGGCATGAGCGAGCAGCCGACCGACGACGGACCGGACGGGCCGCAGCCCCCTCGGCGGCGGATCTGGCCGTGGGTGCTGCTGATGGTCGTCGTGATCCTGGCCCTGGCCGCGGGCGCGGTCTCCGCGGTCCTGGCCCACGGGCTCTCCGAGCAGGGCTCGCAGAGGCTGCGCGTCAGGTACGAGGTCACCGGCACCGCCAAGGACGTGACACTCACCTACAGCACCTGGCAGGGCGAGGCCCTGTCGACCGGACGGCTGACCCTGCGGAGCCTGCCGTGGGCCGGGGAGCTGGAGACCAGGGGGTTCATGAACGGCGGCTCGTTCGTCGTCAGCCTCGGCAGGTCCGGCGGTGATGTCGCCTGTTCCGTGACGGTGGACGACATCACCCGGCGGACCGACCGGGCCTCCGGCGCCTTCGCCACCGCCACGTGCGACGGGTACTGAGACGCGGCCGCGCCCCCGGATCTCCCGGGGGCGCGGCGGTCGGACCGGTGGCCGGCGGTCAGCGGCCGTAGCGGATGAGGGCGCGGACCATGCGGCAGGTGGTGTCGGACGGCGGGTGGATGCCGAGCAGCTCGGCGGTCGTGCGTATCCGGGCGTTGCTCGCGCTCGACGGGTGGTGAACTCCCGTGTCGAGCAGGGCGATCGCCAGGCGCATCGCCTTCAGCCGGCGGTTGTGGGTGACGTACCACTCACGGGGGCGGCCGGCGGGGAGCGGCTTCTTCCTCAGAGGCTTGTGGAGCGGCTTGGTCGTGACTGCGGCAACGGCCATGGGCAACCTCCTGGCGCACGGTGGCGGAACGCTGTGGAACGCTCACGAACTACCCCCATTTTACTGCCCCGCACTGACAATCGCCCCTGGCCAGAGGGGTTTTCGCGGGTCCATCCCGTACCGTTGGCCCCATGGAGATCTGGATCAATCCCGCCTGTTCCAAGTGCCGCAGCGCGGTGCGGCTGCTCGACGCGGAGGGCGCCGATTACACGGTCCGCCGCTACTTGGAGGACGTGCCGTCACCGGACGAGATCCGGGCCGTGCTCGACCGGCTCGGGCTGGAGCCGTGGGACATCACACGGACGCAGGAGGCGGACGCGAAGGAGCTGGGGATCAAGGAGTGGCCGCGCGAGGCGGGTGCGCGGGAGCGGTGGATCACCGCGCTCGCCGCGCACCCGAAGCTGATCCAGCGGCCGATCATCACGGCCGAGGACGGCACGGCCGTGGTCGCGCGCACGGACGAGGCGGTACGGGACGCCATGGGGCGCTGAGCCCCGGCGTCCGGGGTCGGGAGGGGGCCGGGGTCCGGGGGCTCAGCGACCGGCCGGCCCCCCGCGCCGCTGCTCGGGCTCAGCGGCCGGCCGGGCCCCCGCGCCGCTGCTCCCCCTCCGTTGCTTCCCCTCCGTTACTCCCCCGCCTGCGCCTCGGCCTCCGCGAGCAGTTCCGTCAGCCGGAGCCCGAACCGTACGTCGCAGGGGTGCGCCACCCCCGTGCGCACCGACTCGATCAGCGCGTCCACCGCCGCCCGGAAGGCACCGACGGCGCCGTCCCACCGGGGCAGCCCCACGGTGCCGTGCTCGCCCCTGAGCTCGACCTCCACCCCGGCCGCCGCCACCGGGGCGGCCAGCGTGAGCGTCACCGTGCTGGAGGCTCCGGAGGCGTGGCGGAGGATGAGGTGGTGGGTGTCGGCGGGGCCGCGGGCCGCGGTCAGCCGGGTCACGTCGCCGAGCACCGGGATGAGGACGGAGAGCGCGTGCGGGCCGACGTCCCAGAGGCCGCCCTTCTCGTGGCGCCAGGGGGACGCGGCGAACTCGCTGTCCACCCCGGGTGCCCACAGGGCGCCGATCCAGTGGGCGTGCGCGGTGAACCAGCCGCCCAACGCCTCCTGTTCGGCGATCCACGCGGAGGTCTCCGGCGCGAACCGCAGCGTGCAGAAAACGATGGAGGCGACCCGCGCCGCCTCCGCGGCCTCGGCCACCTCGCGGGCGGCCGCGACGCTCGTGGCCACCGGCTTGTCCATCAGCAGATGGCAGCCGGCCGCCGCGGCGCGGGCGGCGAGCGGGGCCTGGACGTCCGGCGGCAGGGCGAACGCGACGGCGTCGCTCGCGGCGAAGAGCTCGTCGAGCCCCGCGTCACCGGTGTACGCGGTGGCCCCGTGGGCGGCGGCCAGCTCCTGCGCGGCCTCGGCCCGGCGGCCCCACACCCCGCTCAGCACGGCGCCGGGGTGCTCGGCGAGGGCGGGGGCCTGGGTGATGCGGGCCCAGGGGCCGGTACCGGCCAGGCCGATACGCAGGGGGGTCACGGGTGTCGTCATGGGACCAGTGTGCCCGGTGCGGCCGGGGTCCGGAACGAATGCGGTGGCGGGGTCCCTGGCCGGGCGGTTACGTTGGCGGGGCCGGCCGCGGGACTCCGGTGCGACTTCCGGGACTTGCCTGTAAAGCAAACATTTCGCTGCTCGCGCCCCCATTCCCCGGCCGGCTTCCGCTTGCGCGTACCGCCTCGCGGAACACCACGGGGGATTCATCATGACGACCGAGACCTTTGCCGACCTTGTCGCCGCCGAGGACGTGCTCCTCTTCGTCAATGCCGCGATCACCGCGACCGGGCAGCGCGAGTTCCACTCGGGGGCGGACCGGCAGCAGCTCTCGCTGGACTTCCTGCACACCTACGTACGGGTCAACTACCGTCGGGTGTACGCCGCCTCGCTCGCCCTCGACATCAACGACCACAACGCGGCGCGCATCGTGCAGGGGCTCCTGGAGTACGCCGCCGAGGCCACCGCCGAGGAGAAGCGCGCCGAGGGCCGGCTGATCGCCGCGCGGCTGGCGAAGCTGCCGCCGCAGCGGGTGTACCGGCTGTTCCGGGGGCTGCGCGCGGCCAAGGTCAACAACCGGCGCACCCGCGCGATCATGCGCGACTGGCTGGCCGCGCGGCCCGATCCGGCGCACGACGCGGTGAAGTACCGCTCGGGGCTGAAGAACACGGCCCGCCACGCACACCTCCGGCTCGGCGGACGCGGAAGCAGCGGTGAGGTCGGGGACTTTCTCTTTCGGCCCGGCAAACTGCCCCGCTACCGCAACCAGTTGCTCGACGCCTGGCGCCGCGCCCATTACGAGCGGGGCGCCGTCGACGAACTCCCCTTCACCGTCGCCGAGGGCTTCGCGGCCCGGCACGGCATGAAGCGCGAGGCGTTCCTGGAGCGGATGGCGCCCCGGATGACCCGGCTGGAGCGGCTGCGCACCCAGGGGCAGCGCGGTGCGGCCGCTCCGCGGGAGCTGCCGGCGGGTGTCGATCTGTCCGTGATGCCGCTGACCCGGCTCGCCCTGTACGTCCTGACGTTCTCCTTGGAGCTGCGAAGCCGGCACCGCGAGGAGCTGACCTCGGCCCTGCGCACCGCGGCCCGTCGCGCGGCGGGACCGCACGCCGGGGGCTGGGGGCGGGTCGCCGCCGTGCTGGACGACAGCTACTCGTCGTCCGGTTCGGGCGAGAAGCGGCGCCGGCCGCTCGCCGTGGCGCTGGCCTGCCACTTCCTGCTGGAGGCGCTGGCCGCGCCGGGCGCGTACACCCCGCTGTGGACCACCGGGGCCGGTGATCCGCTGCTGGTCGTGCCCCGGGGGCCGACGCCGCTCGGCAGCCGGGTGCTGGACGCCCTGGAGTACGGTCCCGACCGGCTGGTCATCGTCTCGGACGGCTGGGACAACGCGCCTCCCGGGCTCGCGGGCGAGGTGCTGCGGGTGTGGCGGACCAGGCTCGATCCGGACCGGGGCACGGCGGTGGTGCATGTGAACCCTGTATACGACGCTGACGGTTTCGATGTCCGGCGGCTCTCCCCGGGTGTGCCGACGGCCGGTATCCGGGACGCGGAGGATCTGCCGGCCCTGGTGGAGATCGCGCGGTTCTCCGAGGGCCGGACCGGGCCCGCCGCACTCCACTCGTATCTGGACCGGCGGGTCGCCCGGTTCGTGACGGCCGGCCGGGAAGGGGACCCTCTGTGAACAAGCTCGAACTGACCGGGCTCACCGCCCGCCCGTCGCAGGTCTGGGGCGGTATCCGGCTGGTGCCGCTGGTGCGCGAGAGGCCTGTGGAGGGGCTCCGGCTGCACCGAGAGGTGTACGCGGGCGACGGGAACGGTGTCGTGGAGGTGGGGCCGCGGGCCCACTACACCTCGTACATCCCGCACGGTTTCGTCGCCGACTGGTCGGGCGAGGGTGCCGGGACCGCCGCGTACGGCACGCAGTTGGCGGCCCACGGAGACGCGGGCAGCACCCCGCCCAGGACCCTGCGGCTGCCGCGCCACCGCCACCACCGGATGGCCAAGCGGCAGCCCGGCGACCGGCTGCGCTTCCTGCCGCTGCACCTCGCGCTGGAGGGCTATCTCTCGCTGCACTTCGGCGGACCGTCGACCGCCTGGGAGGAGTGGTCGCGGCAGGCGCTGCGCGACGGCCTCTCGCCGCGGGCCGAGGACGCGTATCTGGGGTGGTCGGTGCGCGGGCTCGGCGACGCGCTGCGGGTGTTCGAGATCCATCCCGGCCAGTGCGGGGTGATGGTGTACGCGGCCGACGCACTCGCCGCGGCGTTCGTGGTGCCGCACCCCGACGACTACCGCCTGCTCCACGCGTCGCTCGTCCAGGACCTGTACGGGGAGCTGGTCCACCAGTACGCGATGTACGGCGCCCCGGTGGCCGCTTTCGGGGCGCGGATCGCGGACGGGCCGGGGCTGAACACGCTCGCCGGTCTGCGGGCGGCCGCGCGGGAGCAGGAGCGGGAGTGGCGCGAGGCGCACGACACGCTGTTCGCGCGGGAGCTGCTGGACTCCTCGTACGGCTTCGAGCGGGTGTACCGGATGGGGTCGTTCACGCTGTGGCGGTTCCTGCCGCCGTTCCTGCGGAACCGGGGCGGGCAGCACATCGGGGAGACCGTCACCGATCACAAGGGCCGGGTCGCCTACCTGAAGACGTTCCGGCTGTCCGAGGCGCAGATCCGGCGTGGTCATCTGCTGCAACGGCTCGCCGACGCGGACTGGGAGCTCCCGCGTGCGGCGGTGGCGCTGGGCGCGACCGAGGAGGAGCTGCTGCGGCGGATCCGGTCCGCCGGCTTCGAGTCGCTGCTCCGGGCCCGCGGCTGAGAGCCGGCAGCTGGTAGCCCGGCCGTTGCGGGGCCTGGCAGCTGCGGGGCCTGGCGAGGGCCCTCGCGACCGGTCCGTCTTGTCCGGGAAACCTCGGTAACACGGGGTTCACACGAGAGCAACGGACGGGAAATCGCGTCTTGCGAAGCTGCGCTGCATAGACCCGCAGCACCTCCGAAGGATGGCTTCCGTGACGTTCAAGGCTGAGTACATCTGGATCGACGGCACCGAGCCGACCGCCAAGCTCCGTTCCAAGACGAAGATCATGCCCGGTTCCCCGTCGTCCGACGTGGCGGAGCTGCCCATCTGGGGTTTCGACGGGTCGAGCACCAACCAGGCCGAGGGCCACGCCTCCGACCGGGTGCTGAAGCCGGTCTTCGCCTGCCCGGACCCGATCCGCGGGGGTGACGACGTCCTGGTCCTGTGCGAGGTCTTCCACATCGACATGACCCCGCACGAGTCCAACACGCGTGCCGGACTCCGCCCGCTCGCCGAGCGGTTCGCGGGCCAGGAGCCGGTCTTCGGCATCGAGCAGGAGTACACCTTCTTCGACGGCCACCGGCCGCTCGGCTTTCCCGAGGGCGGCTTCCCGGCCGCGCAGGGCGGCTACTACTGCGGTGTCGGCGCCGACGAGATCTTCGGCCGCGACATCGTCGAGAAGCACCTCGACAACTGTCTGCGGGCGGGCCTGGGCATCTCCGGCATCAACGCCGAGGTCATGCCCGGCCAGTGGGAGTTCCAGGTGGGCCCGCTGGCCCCGCTGGAGGTCTCCGACCAGCTGTGGATCGCCCGCTGGCTGCTCTACCGCACCGCCGAGGACTTCAACGTCTCCGCGACCCTGGACCCGAAGCCGGTCAAGGGCGACTGGAACGGCGCGGGCGCGCACACCAACTTCTCCACCAGGGCGATGCGCGAGGGCTACGACGCGATCATCACCGCGTGCGAGTCGCTGGGCGAGGGCTCGAAGCCGATGGACCACGTCAAGCACTACGGCGCGGGCATCGACGACCGGCTGACCGGTCTGCACGAGACCGCCCCGTGGAACGAGTACAGCTACGGCGTCTCCGACCGCGGCGCCTCGGTCCGTATCCCGTGGCAGGTCGAGCAGGACGGGAAGGGCTACATCGAGGACCGCCGCCCGAACGCCAACGTCGACCCGTACGTCGTCACCCGGCTGATCGTCGACACCTGCTGTGCCGCGCTGGAGAAGGCCGGGCAGGTCTGATCCCGCCCGCACGTACGAGAGGCGCCCACCGCACCGCCGGTGGGCGCCTGTTGTCGTGCCCGAGGTGAGGAAGGTAACGCGAAGGGTCCGTATCGGCGGGTGGGAGAAGCCTGCTGCGGGACCGTCTTCTCTGGTTCAATGGGGGCATGGCCAGCTTCCAGCACACCTCGACAGGTCGCAGCGACCTGGAGCCGTTCTGGCCCTCCCGTCAGGATCACGACTTCGACCGGGTGTGTTGCCGCGCGTTGAACGCGCTGGCCCTCTAAAGCCGCTCACCCCGGTCTTCGGTCCGCGCGCACGCAGCAAGTCCGTCCACAGACGACTCCTTCGCGCGAAAGAGCTGACCCCCATGGCGAACACTCGCACCTTCTCCGCCGCAGCCGCTGCCACCGCAGCGCAGACGGCGGCCGCTGCGGCAACCCCCGCCCGTCCCCCCTCCCCCAACCGGCACCGGCTGCGGGCCGTCGCGCCGGACGAGGTCTTCCAGCCGGCCGATGTGTCCGCGTTCCTGGCGCCGGGCACGACCTGGCTGCCCGCACCCCAGCACACCCTGCCGGCGCTGCCGGGCCGGCCGCCGATGGTCGGCTATCTCGTGCTCGTCCCCGCCGACCAGCAGCCGGCGCTCACGCCTGCGGCGGCCGGCGCCGCCCAGTACGTGGTGCCGGAGCTGCTGGAGACCCCAGCGGCCGGTCCGGTGCTCATCGACCCCGTCCAGCGCACCGCCGCGGTGAACGGGAGCACGCTCGACCTCACCTACCTGGAGTTCGAGCTCCTCGCCCATCTGGTGGCGCACCCGAACCGGGTGCACACCCGCGACCAGCTGGTGACCACGGTCTGGGGCTACGGGCACGTGGGCGACGGGCGCACCGTCGATGTCCACATCGCCCGGCTGCGCCGCAAGCTGGGCGCCGAGCACCGCCGGTCGATCCAGACGGTGCGGCGCGTCGGGTACAAGTACGCGCCCTGATCGCACACGAGTGGGCCCCGGCCGCGGTACGTACGCGCGGCCGGGGCCCACTTCGCTCGCCGGGGGTCAGCCGCGCAGCCCCGTTCCGACCGGGTGCGCCGCGGGGCCGGGCTCCGGCTCCGGCTCACTGTGGTCCAGGGCGGGCAGCCGGGACAGTCCGCGCGGGGTCCGCCAGTTCCGCTCGCCGAGCAGCGCCATCACGGAGGGCAGCAGCACCATCCGTACGACCGTCGCGTCCAGCAGCACCGCGACGGCCAGGCCGACGCCCATCTGCTGCATGTCCTGCATGGACAGCGTCCCGAAGACCGCGAACACCGCCACCATGATCACGGCCGCGCCGGTCACCGCACCCGCCGTCCGCCGGATGCCCTCGTCGATCGCGGCCGGGGTGGAGAGGCCGCGGCCGTGGGCCTCGCGGATCCGGGAGACCACGAAGACGTGGTAGTCCATCGAGAGCCCGAACAGGACGACCAGCACGAAGAGCGGCATCCAGGACTCGATGGCGCCGACGCCCTCCGAGCCGATCAGCGAGGCACCCCAGCCGTGCTGGAAGACGGCGACCATCACTCCGTACGCGGCGGCCACCGAGAGCAGGTTGAGCAGGATCGCGGTCACGGCGATGACGTAGCTGCGGAAGCAGAACAGCATCACCAGGAAGGTCACCGCGGTGATGAAGAGGAAGACGGGCAGGATGCCGCGCTTCAGCTGGTCGTTGAAGTCCGTGGACCCGGCCACCTCACCTGTCACATAGGCGCGGGCGCCCGTTCCGTCGAACGCGGCCGGCAGCCGCTTCTCGCGCAGTTCGGTCAGATCGCTCTCGCCGTGCGGCAGCGGGATCTCGATCTCCGCGACGTTCTGCGCCCGGTGGACGGCCACCTTGTCGAAGCCGTCGAGTGCCTCGCGTACGCCGGGCGCCTCGATGTCGTCGGCCTCGACGACCACCTGGGCCGGGGCGGGTCCGCCGGGGAAGGCCTCGCTGATGTCGCGGTAGGCGACCGCGAGCCGGGATTCGGAGCCGAACTGCTTCTCCAGGCCGAGTTCCTCGGTCTTCATGCCGAGGGCGGGCGCGGCCAGCACGAGCAGCACGACGACCGAGGCGGCGGCGAAGAACTTCGGCTTCGACAGGACGGGGCGCAGCAGCTTGCCGGCGATCCGGCCGCTCTGCTTCGTACCCCGCTTGCCGCGCCGGTTGAGCAGGGGTACCCGTCCGGCGTCGATCCGGTCGCCCAGCCAGGAGAGCAGTGCGGGCAGTACCGTCACGGAGCCCATCATGGCGATGAAGACCACGATGATCGTGGCGAGTGCGAAGCCCTTGAACAGGAGCAGTCCGGACAGGAACATGCCGGCCATCGCGACCATGACGGTCAGCCCGGAGACCAGGACGGACCGGCCGCTGGTGGCCGCGGCGATCCGCAGCGCCGTCTCGGCGTCGCGCCCCGCCGCCCGCTCGTCCCGCTCGCGCCGCAGGTAGAAGAGGCAGTAGTCGACGCCGACGGCGAAGCCCATCAGGAACATCACGGAGTACGTGGTCTGGAAGAGGTGCAGCTGGTGGCTGGCGAGCGACAGCAGACCGAAGGCGGCCAGGCAGGCGGTCAGCGCGAGCCCGACGGGCAGCAGGGCCGCGACGACGGCGCCGAAGGCGACCAGCAGGATGCCCAGGGCCAGGGGTACGGCGGTGAACTCGGCCTTCTTGAAGTCGTCGGACAGCAGGTCGCCGAGCCACTTCCCGGCGCTGGCGTCGCCGAACTGCTGGACCGTGACGTCCGTCCGTTGCTTCTGGACCCCGTCGACGGCGTCCAGGACGGGCTGCACCCGGTCGGACGCGGTGGCGGCGTCCCCCTTCATCTCGAAGGTGATCAGTGCGTCCTTGCCGTTCCTGGAGGCGACCGGAGCCGCGAGGCCCGTCACCTCGCCGGTCCTCCCGAGGGCGGTGGTCAGCTCCCGCGCCGCGGTCCGCCAGCCGTCCGGCTCGGCCGACGACACCATGACCAGCTCGCCCGCCCGGTGGCTGAGACCGGCGTCGGAGAGGATCTGCTCGGCCCGTGCCGAGTCACCGGCGCCGTTCTCGGCGTTGGTCATCTCGACCATGCCGGACGCGCCGCCGATGCCCGCGGCGAGCACCACGAAGAGCAGCCAGCCGAGAATGGCCGTCTTTCGGTGGTGTGCGCTCCACACACCGATACGTGCCGCGAGATTACGCCTCATGGCGTGTTCGCCCCCTGGAAGTAGCCGTCGGAAGGAGTCGTCGGAAGACACCTCGAATCTAGGAACCCGCGGCCCGCCGCCCCAGCCGCTGGAACACCCACTCCCCGTGACGTAGGGCGAGGTCGCGGGGGTGGTGCTGGGTACACCCCGGCCGGGTGTCGGAACGGCTGCCGCCCCGGCCGCACGGGGCGGCAGACTGTGTGCGGACCGGGGCTGCCACGAGTGCCGGCGAGGGAAGAGGGACCGATATGAACACGCCGCACGGACGGACGAGGGGCGCGCTGCTGGCCGCTGGGCGGGGGCTGGTGCTGTCGTTCGCCTCGATCGTGGGGTCGGTCACGCTGTTCGTGCTGGCGGTGACCTCCATCGTCCTCATCCCGCTGGGCATCGGCCTGGTGACCACCCCGTACGTGCTGTCGGCGGTGCGCAAGCACGCCAATCAGCGCCGGCTGCTGGCGATCACCTGGTCAAACGTCCGGATCCCGGTGCCGTACCGGCCGATCCCGGAGGATGTCCGCAGCGGGTTCATCGGACAGGTGGAGCGGACCGGGGCGATGCTGAAGGACCCGGCGACCTGGCGGGACATCCAGTGGCTGCTGGTCGACATGACGGCCGGCTACGTGGTGTCGATCCTGGCGGCGGCGCTGATGATCTACCCAGTGGAGGGTTTCGTCCTGGCTGCGGGGCTGTGGCGGGTCTTCACGGACGACCGGTACTGGTACGGGTTCGTCCCCGTGGACAGTCAGGCGACGGGGCTCGCCGCCGCCGGGCTCGGGGTGGCGCTCTTCGCGACCGGGGTGCTGCTGAGCGAGCGGCTGCTGCACGCGCACTTCGTGATCGCGCGCTCGGTGCTGGCCCCCACCCATGAACAGGAACTGGCCCTGCGCATCGACCGGCTGACCGAGACCCGGCACGAGGCGGTCGACACCGCCGCCTCGGAGCTGCGGCGCATCGAGCGCGATCTGCACGACGGTGCCCAGGCCCGGCTGGTCGCCATGGGCATGAATCTGGGCACCATCGAGGCGCTGGTCGAGAAGGACCCGGCGCAGGCGAAGAAGCTCCTGGCGATGGCCCGCGCGTCGTCCGCGGAGGCGCTCACGGAGCTGCGCGATCTCGTGCGGGGCATCCATCCGCCGGTCCTGGCCGAGCGCGGGCTCGGGGACGCGGTCAAGGCGCTTGCGCTGCGGATGCCGATCGGGACCGAGGTGGACGTGGAGCTGAGCGGTCGCGCGGAGGCCCCGGTGGAGTCGGCCGCGTACTTCGCGGTCAGCGAGATCCTGACGAACGCCGCGAAGCACTCGGGCGCCGACCGGATCTGGGTGGATCTGCACGATGCGCAGGGGATGCTGCGGATCTCCGTCACGGACAACGGGAAGGGCGGTGCGACGACCGGTTCGGGCTCGGGCCTGAGCGGGGTCGAACGCCGACTCGGTACATTCGACGGCATCATGGCCGTCAGCAGCCCCGCGGGCGGTCCCACCATGGTGACCATGGAGATCCCTTGCGAGTTGTCCTAGCCGAAGATCTCTTCCTGCTGCGCGACGGCCTGGTGCGCATGCTGGAGGCGTACGACTTCGAGATCGCGGCCGCCGTCGAGACGGGACCCGAACTGACCAGGGCCCTCGCCGAGTTGAAGCCGGACGTCGCCGTTGTCGACGTCCGGCTTCCGCCGTCCCACACGGACGAGGGGCTGCAGTGCGCGCTGGCGGCCCGGCGGGCGCGACCGGGTCTGCCGGTGCTCGTGCTCTCCCAGCACGTCGAGCAGTTGTACGCACGTGAGCTGCTGGCGGACGGCAACGGCGCCATCGGCTATCTGCTCAAGGACCGGGTCTTCGACGCCGAGCAGTTCATCGACGCGGTCCGCCGGGTCGCGGCGGGCGGCACCGCGATGGACCCGCAGGTGATCTCGCAGTTGCTGTCGCGGCGCTCGCAGGACAAGCCGATGGGCGGGCTGACGCCGCGTGAACGGGAGGTCATGGAGCAGATGGCCCAGGGCCGTTCGAACGCGGCGATCGCCTCGCACATGGTGATCACGGAGCGGGCGGTGGCCAAGCACACCTCGAACATCTTCGGGAAGCTCGGCCTGCCGCCCTCCGACGACGACAACCGCCGCGTTCTCGCGGTACTGGCGTATCTCGACCGGGGTTAGGTCATGCCCTAGGGGGTGGCGGGCGCGGTGGTGAGGTGCAGCGTCGTGGCTCCCAGGTACGGCTTCGCCCTGGACTCCAGCACCCTGACCCGGACGGCCGAGGCGGTGACGGCCGCGGGGAGCGGCAGGATGCGCTCGTGGCCGATGGTGGTGCCCTCGGTGATCCGCTGCCACGTACCGTCGATCCGGGCCTCCACGGCGAACTTCTCCACCCGCTGTCCGTGCCGGATGTCCTCACGGACGGCGACCCGGTCGAAGGTGTACGGCCCCGGCCCCTGCTTGCGCACATCGGCGCCGTAGACCCGGCGCAGACCGGCGCCGAAGGCGGTCAGCGACGCGACGTCCTCGCCGGCGATCCGGCCGTCCGGCGCGGGCGGGACGTTGAGCAGGAGCGAGGCGTTGCGGCCGACGCTCTTCTCGTACAGGTCCATCAACTGCGCGGCGGTTCTGGGCTTTTCGTCGGGGTGGTAGAACCAGCCGGGGCGGTTGGAGACGTCGGCCTCGGCCGGGTACCACTGGAGGTAGTTGATCTCCGGGTCGAGGAGCCTGCCCCTGGA
The DNA here is from genome assembly GCF_055587045.1 of Streptomyces sp. NPDC048671. NCBI lineage: Bacteria > Bacillati > Actinomycetota > Actinomycetes > Kitasatosporales > Streptomycetaceae > Streptomyces > Streptomyces sp. NPDC048671. The sequence continues at coordinate 517,107 of NZ_JBVJHB010000001.1, forward strand.
GCCGATGTCGGGGTCGGTCGAGTCGTTGGGGAGGCTGCCGAGCCCCGTCCACGGGTCGGTGATGTGCGGGGTGACGCTCCACTCGGTCTCGCGGGCGACGCCGGACTCGTTGCCGACCCAGCGGACGCCCTGCGGGCCCTGGAAGACGACGGTGTTCGGCGAGAGGGCCTTGACCATGTCGAACCACTGCTTGACGTCGTACTTCTGCGTGATGCCAGAGCCGGACCAGGGGTTGGCGCCGTCCAGCCAGAGTTCCTCCACCGGGCCGTACTGGGTGAAGATCTCGTACAGCTGGTTGAGGTAGTACGTGTCGTAGTCGTCGGCCTTCACCTTGAAGGTGGGCAGCTTGCCGCTCCTCACCCGGGCGGCGCGGTCGTCGCCGGGGACGAGGGTGGGGATGGTGCGCTCGGTGACGGCGCTGCCGTTGCCGAAGCGGCCCTGGCCGGCGGGGGCGCGGTCGCCGTCCTCCAGCGCCATCTGCTCCGGCAGGCTCAGCGGCTTGCCCTCGGCCTGCTTGGCGCGGATCTCCTCGACCCACTCGGCGTGCCAGGCGTGCGGGAGTTCCGCGCCGTCGGAGGGCGAGAGGTAGAGGCCGACCTTCAGGCCCGCCTTGCGGGCGGCCTTCACATAGAGGGCGACGACATCGGGGCTGCCGGGGCTGAGGGCGACCGAGTGGTCGGTGTAGCGGCTCGGGTAGAGGACGAAGCCGTCGTGGTGCTTGACGGTGAGCATGACCTGTTTGATGCCGGCGGCCTTGTAGGCGCGCATCCACTGGTCGGCGTCGATGCTCTGCGGCGCGAACAGCTTCTCGTCCTCCGTGCCGGAGCCCCACTCACGGCCGGTGAACGTGTTCATCCCGAAGTGCGTGAAGGCGGTGACCTCCCGCTGCTGCCAGGCGAGTTGGCCCGGAGTGGGGACGACGTTCGCGGCCTTCTCGATGATCCGCTCCGGGCTGTCGCACGCCTCGACCGTCATCTGCGACGCGGGTCTCACCGGCCCGCCACAGGGGGTGGCGGGCCGCGCGGTCTGCTGCGCCGTGGCCTGTACGGGGATGAGCGCGGCGGCGGCCGCCAGCGCGAGCGCGCTGAGGACATGGGTGCGTCGTGCCATGGTTCCCTGCCATTCTCGACCACGAGTGGTCGGATCTCTTGGGTACCGACGCGTGCATGTTGCCGCAGCGAGTGGCCCGCGGGAAGGGTGCCTGACAGATACGTCCTATCTCTCGCCCGTAAAGTCCAAGCCCTCACCGGTTCCGGTCAGCCGTTGAACCAGCTCGTCGCGTCGAGTCGGAAGGCGTCCGCGGGGGCCATGGTGCGCAGGTCGGACTCCAGGGCGGCGACCCGTTCGGCGCCGAGCGTCCGGACCCATCCGGCGCGCAGCCGGTCGAAGCCCTCGGCGGAGCGCACCAGTACGTCGACCCCGCGCGGGGAGAGCCGGACCAGCTTGCGGCGGCCGTCCTGCGGATCGTCGGCGCGCTCGACGTAACCGAGGCTTTCGAGCCGGTCGACGGTCTTCCCGGCGGCCTGCTTGGAGACGCCCAGCCGCCGGCCGATCTCACTGGCGGTCGCCCCGTCACGGCCCACCGCCTGGAGCGCGTAGCCGTACGCGGGGCGCACCTCGGGGTGGCCCTGTTCGGCCAGCTCGCGGTGGAGGTCGTCGATGATCGACCGGAAGCCGGCGAAGAGCAGCAGGGGCAGCTCGAAGCCCGCGCCGGCGCCGCCCGGAGAGGCCTCTCCCGTGCGCTCAGCCATTGCGGTACTCGACAACCTGGTTTACCTTTTCGTCAATCACGTTGTCGAGTTTACCGCGAGAGGTCAGCCATGCCCGCGCCCGTCTCCCCCGACCACGCCCACCCCCACTCCCCCCTCCGCTCCCCCTTCCCCTCTCCCTTTCCCGAGCACAGCCTCGAATCCGCTCCCGCCGAGTCCCGCCCCGCCATGGCGGCCGTGGCGGCGAAGCAGGGCCATCTGCCCGCCGCCGTCGGCCTGCTCGCCTCTTCGCCGGAGCTGCTCAACGGCTTCCTGAGGATGAGCGCGCTCTTCGAGTCGACCACCCTGGACCAGCTCTCCCGCGAGGTCCTGATCATGACGGTGGCCACCCGTAACGGCTGTCACCTGTGCGTGGCGATGCACACCGCGAAGCTCACCGCCCTCGGCGCGGACAGCGAACTCATCGCCGCCCTGCGCGGCGGGAGCCCGCTGCCGCTTCCGGACGAACGACTTGAGGCGGTACGGCAGTTCACCCTTGCCGTGATCGACACGAGCGGGGCCGTGGACGACGCGGCACTCCAGTCGTTCCTGGCGCACGGCCACACCGCCCGCAACGCGCTGGAAGTGGTCCTGGGGATCGGCGCCTACACCGTGTCGACCCTCGCCAACCGGATGACGGCGGCGCCCGTCGATCCTCAACTGGCCCGTTTCGCCTGAGGCCTGGGACGGGGAGCGATCCCAGAGGCACCCGGCCCGGAGTGACCATCGCACGATTCGCTCGTTCAGCTGAATGTGCGCCCACTGCCAGAGGTACCGTCAGCCGCCGCCCCGGTCGATGCGGAGCAGGCCGAGGCCTCGCTCGTCGAGCACTACCCGAGACTGGTCCGGCTCGGCTATCTCGCCCTGCCGCCCACGCTGAGCCGCAGCCGGCGCGTCCTCGCGGCCCACGCCCTGGCCCAGCGCTCCCTTCAGTCCGCGCGCGGGGCCGGTCCGGCGGGCGGCTCGGGCGTCCCGCTGCCGCGCCGCCCCGGCCGTGCGGAGGCCGCCGCGCCCGGTTACGCGTACGTCAGGCGGCAGGTGCTGCGCGGCGCGCTGGCGGCGGGGATGCCCCTGCGGCTGCGGTTGTGGCGCTCCCCGTTGCCGCCCGTCCTTCCGCTGGTCTGGGGGCTGCGGCTGTTCCCGCACTCCGGTGGGGCCGGCGAACTCGCGCTGGAGCAGCGGCTGTCGGCGCTGAGCGGACCGGCGCGCGCCGCGTTCGTCCTGCGTGGCCTCGAATCGCTCGCGGACGGCGAGGTCCGGCGGGAGCTGGCCGCCGCCGGGGTGACGGACCCGCACGCGGCCCTGCGGGAGGCGGACGGGGTGCCGGCGCCGTACGCGCTGCTCTCCTCGCCCGGGTTCGACCCGTGCTCGCTCCGGGCCGGGCCGCCGGATCTGCCGCGCCGCCGCAGATTCGCGCGGGCCGCGCTGGCCGCCGCCGCCGCGCTCGTGGTGTGCGGGACGCTGCTGGGGCTGCCGGGCGGCGGCTGGGGGCGCGAGGGGCCGGCCGCGCCGCCGTACGCGCGCAATCCGGCCGCCGAGGAGGCCCTGGATCCGGGGGCGTTGCGGATGGTGACGGCGTCGTTCTGGCGGCGTTCACCGCGTACCGACTTCACCGCCTGGCCCACCCGGGGCGACCGCACCGAGGACACCCGGCTGCTGCGGCGGGCGCTGACGGTATGGGCGCGGCCGGGCAGCGGGGTGCGGACGTCGGCGACGCCGCGGACGCCCACGGGGCCGCCGATGGGGGCCCCGCAGCTGCTGTACGCGGGCGAGGTGGGCGCGTCGGCGGTGGTGCTGTTCTACGACGGGCTGCGCGTCGTGCGGTACGCGGAGCCCCGTAACGCCGATCCGTCCGAGGGCGCGGCGCTCGACTTCGCCCGGGTCGACGGGGCGGACGCGACGTCGTCGGGCGCCCTGGTGGTGGACCGCGCGGGGGGCCGGGTCCGCTATCTGACGGCGCCCTGGGTACGGCAGGTGTCGGTACGGGATCTGCTCGCGCCGGACCGTGCGCCGCGCCCGCTGCACCGTTCCCCGGACGGGGTGACCGACGCGCTGACCACTGCGGGGGCCACGGACGGCTGCCGGTCCTGGGACGCGGTCGCACTGACCGACGGCACGGCGGTCCGCCTGATGACGGATCTCGGTGAGCTCGCCCCGGCCCGGCTGACCTCGGGCCCGCCATCGAAACCGCACGACGTGTCGGGGCGGGCCGAGTTCGAGAGCTGGGCGCGGACCGCCTGTCTGCTGCCCGCGGTGCGTTCGCACGGTGTGCGGTCGGTCAACTCCTGGACGTACGCGACGCAGCCGCTGCCCGAGGGGGGCGGTTCGGCCCAGTGGCTGTGCACCCGGGCGGAGACCTGGCGGGGCACCGGGAGCCGGGTCCTCGCCCAGTTCCAGGCGCCGTCCGCGCGGCCGTCCGGGAGCCGTCCGCAGGGGGCCGTCGCGGCGCGCTCCGAGGACTCCCCCGCGTGCGGCTCGCGCATGCCGCGAGTACTGGCGGGTGTGCTGTGGAAGTCGCACGGCGGCCGGTGGTACGTGCTCGCGGCGGGCAGCGAGCAGTTCACCTCGCTGACCACGTCGGGCGGGGTGGCGGGGAGCACGCGGGGGCGGCTGCTCACGGTGCCCGCCGGTGCGGGGGACCGGGCGGATCTGGACGGGCGGCTGGCCGACGGCAGCCGGGCCAGGGCTCTGCGGTGAGCTCGGGCCGGCGGGGACGGGCTCAGGAAGTCGCCGCAGGCCCCTATTCCCCGGGCCTACCCCTCAGTACATTGACAACATGTCTAACACGCAGCCAGCGGCGGTCGCGTCGGAGCGGATCGCGCTCAAGGCCCGCCGGGTCTCCTTCTCCTGGGACAGGACGCCCCTGCACTGGGTGCCGGGCGATCCGTTCACCACGCACACCATCAATGTGCTCCATCTGCTGCTCCCGGCCGGGGAACGCTGGTTCATCCACGTCTACCGCCAGGTGCTTCCGTACATCCATGACGAGCGACTGCGTGAGGACGTCATCGGGTTCATCGGCCAGGAGGCGATGCACTCCCAGGCCCATGACGACGTACTCCCGCACCTGAGGGAGCTGGGCCTCGACCCGACCCCGTACACGGCCCAGGTCGACTGGCTCTTCGAGAAGCTGCTCGGCGACCGGACGCTGCCGCCGGGGCGGGCACGCGAGTGGTGGCTGATGGAGCGGGTGGCGACGATAGCCGCGATAGAGCACTACACCGCGTTCCTCGGTGACTGGATACTGAACGCCGAGGAGCTGGACCGGCGGGGCGCCGACCCCACGATGCTGGATCTGCTGCGCTGGCACGGCGCGGAGGAGGTCGAGCACCGGTCGGTCGCCTTCGATGTGTTCACGCATGTCGACGGCGGATACCGGCGGCGGGTGCGGACCTGGGCGACGGCGTTCTCCGCACTGGCCTTCCTCTGGCAGCGCGGTGCCCGGTTCTTCATGGAGAACGACCCCGGCTTGCTGGGCGGCAAGGCGTCGTTCCGGCAGTTCTACAACAGCGGCAGGCAGGGCACCCTGCCCAGCACGCCCTCGATGCTGCGTTCGATCCCGCGCTATCTGAGCCGCGGGTACCACCCCACCCAGGAGGGCAGTACGGCGCAGGCCGTCGACTACCTCGCCCACTCGCCCGCCGCGGTCGCCGCCGAGGCCCGCACCACGGAAGCCGGCTGACCATGCCCCTGCCCCTCCCCCGGCTGCGTACCGCCGTCGTGGTGGCCGGTGCCGCGCTGCTCGCCAGGCGGGCGATGCGCCGGCGCATAGAGAAGTCCCCGCTGTGGCCGCTGCCCGCGCTGGAGGAGCCCGTCTCCGGCCACTCGCGGCGCCGCTCCACCACCGGCCTGCGGCTGCTGATCACCGAGCGGTCCACCCCCGCGGACGGGGTCGTGCTGCTCCGCCTGAAGGGCTCCGGCCTGCCGCGCTGGCAGCCCGGCGCCCATCTGGACCTAGTGCTGCCGTCCGGGCTGATCCGCCAGTACTCGCTGTGCGGCGACCCGGCCGACCCCGACTCGTACACCGTCGCGACCCGGCTCGCCGAGGACGGCCGGGGCGGCTCCAGAGAGGTGCACGAACGGCTCCACGTGGGCGAGGAGGTCGAGGTCCGCGGCCCGCGCAACCGCTTCCCGCTGGCGGACGCCCCCGCGTACGTCCTGGTCGCGGGCGGCATCGGCATCACACCGATCCTGCCGATGCTGCGCGCGCTCGCCGCCTCCGGAGCCAACTGGCGGCTGCTGTACGGGGGCCGCAGCCGGGCGACCATGCCGTTCCTGGAGGAGATCGGGGAACTGGACGCGGACGGCGGCCGGGTCACCCTCGTACCGCAGGACGAGGCGGGCCACCCGGACGTCGCCGCGGCACTGGCGGACGCGGCGGCGGGCACGGCGGTCCACTGCTGCGGCCCGGAGCCCCTGATGGAGGCGGTCGCCGCCGCGCTCCCGCCCGGCTGCACCCTGCACCTGGAACGCTTCTCCGCGGCGGCCCCGGACGCCACCGGCTCCGCGGCCTTCGAGGTGGAGCTGCGCCGCTCGGGCCGCACGGTCCGGGTGGCGGCGGGCCGGTCGGCGCTGGCCGCCGTGCGCGCCGAGCTGCCGCACCTCGCGTACTCCTGCGAGCAGGGCTTCTGCGGTACGTGCCAACAGCGCGTCCTGGAGGGCGAGGTGGACCACCGGGACGATCTGCTGACGGACGCGGAGCGGCGGGACTCGATGCTGATCTGCGTGTCACGGTGCCGGGGCGAGCGGCTGGTGCTCGATCTGTAGGCGGCCGGGACGGGACCCGCGCGCCGCGCCCCGGCCGCGCCGGTCGGTACGCTGTTCCTCATGACGACCGGGGTGCGGCGCAGGATGGGCGTCGAGGAGCGCAGGCAGCAGCTGATCGGTGTCGCGCTGGAGTTGTTCAGCCACCGCTCCCCCGACGAGGTGTCGATCGACGAGATCGCCGCCGCCGCCGGGATCTCGCGGCCGCTGGTCTACCACTACTTCCCGGGCAAGCAGAGTCTGTACGAGGCGGCGCTGCGCCGGGCGGCCGACGAGCTGGCGACCCGGTTCGTGGAGCCGCGCGAAGGCCCCCTGGGCGCACGGCTGCTGCGGGTGATGGGGCGGTTCTTCGCCTTCGTCGACGAGCACGGTCCGGGGTTCGCCGCGCTGATGCGGGGCGGCCCGGCCGTGGGCTCGTCCACGGCGAACGCGATGATCGACGGGGTGCGGCAGGCGGCCTGCGAGCAGATCCTGGCCCACCTGGGGGTCGAGGAGCCCCCGGCCCGGCTGGTGTTGGTCGTACGGTCCTGGGTGTCGCTGGCCGAGTCGACGGCGCTGATCTGGCTGGACGGACGGGACATCCCGCGCGCCGAGCTGGAGTTGCAGCTCGTGCACGACTTCGCGGCGCTGATCGCCGTGAGCGCCGCGTACAACGAGGAGATGGCGGGCATCGTGCTGCGGGTCCTCGCGCGGGAGCCGGCGGACGGGCCGTTCGCAGACCTGCTGGTGCGGCTCTCCGCGCTGGCGCCCGCCGTGCCGGCCGTGCCCCCGCAGCAGCTGCCGTAGCGAGAGCCGGCGCCGGCTCAGCGCTTGCGGTAGGAGGGGTCGAGGTCGCGGGTCTCGGCCGAGAGGTGCAGGGTCAGCCCGTCGGTCGGCCGGATGTGGCCGGCCAGCAGTTCCAGTACCGACTCGGCGAGCCGCGCCTTGAGCTCCGGGGTACGGCCGGCCAGCATCGCGATCTCGATGTGCACGATCGCGTCGCCGTCGGGGGCGTCCGCCACCGCCGTCCCCGCGACCTGGCGGAAGCGGGTCTTGCAGGCGGCGGTCTTCGTACTGACCGTCTCGGCGATCAGTGGGTGCAGCGCCCCCGCGAAGCCGTGGAAGTCGAAGGTCTCGTCGAGCTCGGCGGAGTAGTCGACGGTGATCTGCGGCATGGCGGTCTCCTGGGCGGGGCGCGGGTGGTGGCCGCCCCACTCTTTCCCCGACCGGGGAGGGTGCACAAGCTGGGCCCGCTATGTGAGCAGTTCGCCGTGGAGTGCGAGCGCCAGACCTGCTTCCGCGCTGTCCGCCCGGCCCCGCTCGAAGGCCCGCTGGTAGGCGGCGTCGCCCACGGCCTCGCGGGCCCGGCGCTCGCAGGCCTCGCGCAGCGGGCCCAGCTCCGGGGTGCCGCGCTGCGGGTGGCCGACCATCCGCCAGTAGAGCTGTCCGGTGCCGTACACCCGGGCGGCGTGGGCGCCCTCGCCCTGGGCGGCGACCGCGGCGGCCAGGATGTCGAGGCCGAGCGCGATGCCGAAGCTGTCGCGGAGCCGGTGCTTGCCGGCGAGCATGGCCCTGGCATGCGCGGCGGCCGCCTCGGCGCGGCCCTGGAGCAGGGCGATCAGCGCGAGTTGGTAGTCGACGTAGCTGCGGGTCCAGCACTCGTCCATGGCCTCGCAGGCCGCGCGCAGGACGACCGCGGCCTCGGCTGCCTCGTCCAGCCGGCCGAGGCTGGTCAGGGCGAAGACGGTGATCAGGTGGCAGCGCAGCCGGTAGGCCGATTCGAGGGGGGTGCACGCCTCGGTGCTGCGCAGCACCCGGTCCGCCTCGCGCAGGCTCAGATCGGGCCGGCCGACCATGAGATGGGTGAGGCCGCGCAGGTACGCGGCGGCGAGGATGCCCTCGTCGGGCCCGTCTGCGGCCGCCGCCCGTACGCATTCCGCGCCGATCCGCTCGGCGGCCGGGTAGTCGCCCTGGAGCATCACGCACATGCCGAGCACCCACAGGGCCCGGGTGCGGTGCGGGCCCTGTGCCGGGCCGAGGTCCAGGGCGCGCTGCGCGTAGCCGCGGGTCTGCGGCAGGTGGCCGCAGCAGCACCAGAAGAACCCGATCCGGCCGGCCATCTCCTGGGCGGCGGTGGTGTCGTGGGCGAGCAGGTGGTCGAGGGCCGCGCACAGGTCGGCGTGCGTGTCGGCGATGCGGTGGTACCAGCTGATCTGGTCGTCGCCGGTCCAGCCCGCGTGGGCGTTGCGGGCCAGTTGCAGGAAGCAGGCGGCGTGCCGGTCGGCCGCGGCGCGTTCCTCGCCCAGTTCGGCCAGCCACATCCGGCCGTACTCACGGAGGGTGTCCAGCATCCGGTGGCGCAGGCCGTCGCGCACGACGACCGATTTGGCCACCAGCCCGCGCAGTGCGGTGCGGACCCCGTCCCCGGTGAGCGGTCCCCCGGCGCAGACCTCGCGGGCCGTGGCCTCGTCGAAGTCGCCCCGCAGCACGGCCAGCCGGGCCCAGAGCAGCCGTTCCAGCGGGGTGCACAGTTCATGGCTCCAGCCGATGGCGGTGCGCAGGGTGCGGTGGCGCTGCGGCCGGATCGACGCGTCGGAGAGCAGATCGAGGCGGGAGCCGATCCGCAGCGCGATCTGTTCGACGGTGTGCCGCCCGGTGCCCGCCGCCGCGAGTTCGATGGCGAGCGGAATGCCTTCCAGCCGGCGGCAGATCTCGGCGGCCGCCGCGACGGTGGCCGGTTCGTGGAACACGGTGCCCGGTGCCGCCGCGATGGCCCGGTCCCGGAACAGGGTGAGGGCGTCGGCGGCGCCGTCCACGGGCAGCGGCTCCACCTCCACCAGCTGCTCGGCCTTGATACCGAGCGGCTGTCTGCTGGTGGCGAGCACCGTGAGTCCGGGTGAGGTGGTGAGGATCTCGCCCAGGAGGTGGGCGCAGGCGGGGCGCAGGTGTTCGCAGGAGTCCAGGACGAGCAGCAGCTCTTTGTCGGCGAGCCACTCGCACAGTACGTCCATGGGCATCCGCAGGGTGTGGTCGCTGAGCCCGACCGCGTCGGAGACGGTGGCGAGGAGCAGTCCGTCGTCGTGGAGCGGGGCGAGGTCGGCCCACCAGACGCCGTCGCGGTATCCGGGTTCCGCGCGGCCGGCCGCGCGGACCGCCAGCCGGGTCTTGCCGACCCCGCCGGCTCCGGTGAGCGTGGTCAGCCGGCGGGTGGCGAGGGCGCGTTCGATCCGGCCCAGCTCCGTCTTCCGTCCGACGAAGCTCGTGGTCTCCTCGGGGATGTAGCTCACCATCGTCACCGTCGCTGAACAGGTGGAGAGGCCGGGTCCCCGTCCCCGCGCCCGGTACGGCACCGGCGGGGCCGACGGTGCGGCTGCCTGTGCGTACGGGGCGGGGGCCGGGACCCGGCCGGGTGGAGTGGGAGGGCGCGCCGGGGGGTGCGGTGGTGCGGCTCTCCCCGGCGGCTGGCCTCACGGTAGACCTGTTGCGGTCAGCGCAACGAGAACACCGCCACTGTCCGCCCCGGGACGGTGAAACTTCCCGAACTCCGCTCGTACGTCGACTGCTTCACGGTACGATCCGCGCCCGCAGCCTGGACGGGGTACAGGGCGTAGTTCCTTCCCGCCAGGGCGGCGACCTTCTGCGTGGTGGCGCCGGGGGCGGCGTTGAGGACGACCACCAGCTTCCCGAGCCGCATGGTGATCACTCCGGGGGTCTCGTCCTTGCCGGAGAGCGGGAAGGAGAGGGCGGACTGCACCTGCCCCGCGGTGGAGAGGCCGAAGTCCTTCTCGGTGGCGCGGATGGTGAGCAGGTCCCGGTACGCGGCCGAGGCGCCGTTGATCTGTGCGCACCCCGGACTGATCGCGGCGTTGGTCAGCAGCGGCTTGGCATAGGGCCACTTGTCCTCGTTGTCGGCGGCGGGCGGCAGTCCGCGGCCGAAGCCGTTGCCCGCGCGGCAGTCCCAGTGCAGCGCGTTGAACCAGTCACCGCTGTCGAAGGAGTTGCGGTCCAGGGACTTGGAGCGCAGCAGGTCGGTGCCGGCCTGGGAGAGCGAGGGGCCCTGCGAGAGGGTGGCCGTCGCCATGGCCAGGACCTGCGTTCTGGCCCGGTCGGCTGCCGAAGTGCCCGCCGGGAGCTTGAAGGCGAGGGTGTCGTACAGCGTCTCGTTGTCGTGGGCGTCGGCGTAGGCGAGGGCGTCACCGGGGGCCGCGGCGTATCCGGCCGGGGCTCCGTTGTAGTCGACGTCCGAACCCTTGACCGTGCTGCCCGAGCTGTCGGTGAAGGTGTAGCCGGCGAGGCTGCCGGTGAGCCCGACCTTGATCAGGTCCTGGTAGTGGAGCAGCCGGGCCTTCTGCTCGGCCTTCGTACCGTTTGCGGTGGAGGTGTTGGGGTCGGTGTAGAGGCCGGTGGCGAAGCCCTGCACACCGGGGTCCTCGTCGAACGGGCTGCCGCCGCGCACCGCGTCGCGGGCCCGGTCGGAGAAGGTGGCGACGCCGGTGCCGGCCATGTTCTTCTGGGTGGCCTGGACGAAGCGGGCGTCGTCGGCGATCTCACCGAAGTTCCAGCCCTCCCCGTACAGGATGATCTTCTTACCGTCGACCCCGTCCTTGGCGACGGTCAGGGCGTCGAGGGCCTTGCGGACGGCCAGGATGTTCGCCTTGGGGTGGTGTCCCATCAGGTCGAAGCGGAAGCCGTCGACCTTGTACTGCCTGGCCCAGGTGACGACCGAGTCGACGACGAGCTTGCCCATCATGGTGTTCTCGGGCGCGGTGTTGGCGCAGCACGTGGAGGTGGCGACGGTGCCGTCCTCCAGCAGCCGCTGGTAGTAGCCGGGCACGATGCGGTCGAGGACGGACTTGTCGTCCTGGCCGGAGGCGACGGTGTGGTTGTAGACGACGTCCATGACGGTCCGCAGACCGGCGCCGTTCAGCCCCTGCACCATCTGCCGGAACTCGACCGTGCGCCGGGTGCCGTCCGGGTCGGAGGCGTAACTGCCCTCCGGGACGGTGTAGTGCAGCGGGTCGTAGCCCCAGTTGAACGCGTCCTTCGCGGCGGTCTTCGCCACGCAGGCCTGCTGCTCCTGGGAGTCGGGGGCGTAGACGGACAGGTCGCAGGCGGGCCTCTGCTGGTCCTTCTTCTTCTCGGGGATGGTGCCGATGTCGAAGGCGGGCAGCAGGTGGACGTAGCCGGTGCCGGAGTCGGCGAGCTGCTTGAGGTGCTTCATCCCGTCGGAGCGGGTGTCGGTGAAGGCGAGGTACTCGCCGGGGTGCTTGGACGTGGGGTCCGCGATCGAGAAGTCGCGGATCTGGAGTTCCTGGATCCGGGCGTTCCGCAGCGGCACCGCGGCGGGCTTGCGCAGCCCGTCCCAGCCCTTGGGCGCGAGCTTGCTGTCGTCGAGGTCGACCACGAGGCTCCGGGCGGAGTCGGTGGTCAGCGCGGTGGAGTAGGGGTCGGTGACCTTGTTGGTGACGAGCCTCTGGACGGTGGGCGCCCAGACCTTCACCACGTACCGGTAGGGCTTGCCGTTCCAGTCCCGCTTCCCGGTGACCGACCAGACGCCGGTGCGGTCGTCGCGCCGCATCGGGACGGTACGGCCGCCGAGTTCGAGCGAGACGGTACGGGCGGTGGGCGCCCAGACGGACAGCGTCGGGGTGCCGTGCCGGAAGACCGGTCCGAGCGAGGCGCCGCTCGCCGGCTTCCCGTAGAGGTCGTCGAGCACCCCCGCGCTCTGTACGCCGGTGGCGGCGAGCAGGGCGCCGTTGACCGCGCGCTGGGTGGCGATCAGCTGGCCGCGCAGGGCGTCACGGACCCTGTCCCGGTCACGGGCGTCCACGGTGAACGCCGGGTAGTCCTTGAGGTGCGGGTACTTCGCCTTCTGCGCGTCGGTCAGCGCGGACGGGCTGAGCCGCAGCCACTGGCCCTCGTCGGAGAGTGCGCCGTCGACGACGGAGATCCCGCCGCTCGATGCGTAGACGAGCTGCTGGCTGGTGGCGTCGGTGGCCTTCACCTTCCAGACGACGGTGCTGGAGTCGATCCACTGCGCCTCGGCCCTGGTGAGGTCGGGGGCGGGGACGCCGCCGGCCTGCGGCAGCAGATAGCCGGCCGCGCCGCCGAGCATCCACACCTCGTGGCCGTTGCTCGCGATGTCGAGGGACTGGTCGCTGGGCAGGTCCTTCTCGTCGCCCCGGTGCAGGATGTAGCTGAGCGAGGTGGCCCCGTCGGTGAGCGGGACCTCGAACGTGAGACCCGAGGCGTCCTTCTTCACCGGCTGGAGCGGCTTGGCCCAGTCGGTGGGCTCCTTGGCGCCGGTCCAGGTGTGCAGCCCCCAGCCGTCGTAGTCGCCGTCGGCCCGGTAGTAGTGCAGGACGGCCTTGCCGGTGTCCTGCGGTGGGTAGGCGCCGTCGGGGGCGGTGGCCGACTGGCCGTCCTCACCGTGCGCGATCCAGACCTGTCCGGTCGTGGCCAGGTCGACGGAGCGCTCCGGCCCGTCGGCGGCGCCGTCCTTCTCAACGGTGTACGGGACCGCCGACGCGTCCTCGGGCACCTTGATCCAGGCGAAGGCGCCGTAGGCGTCCCGCCCGGTGAAGTCCGCGGTGGTGTCGCCGGACCTGGCCTGCCAGCCGTCGTAGTCGCCGTCGGCGCGCTTGTAGTGGATGACGGCGTAGTCGCGTTCGACGGCCACGGGCTTCGCCGGGGCGGGTGCCTGTCCGGCGGTCGAGGAGGCGAGGGCGCTCGCGGTGCGCCCGGCGCGGTCGATCACAACGGCTTTGTAGCGCAGGGGCGTTCCGGCGGCGGTCGCCTCGCCGATGGTCTGGGTGACCTTGTACGGGGCGTGGTCGGCGGAACCGAGCGTGGTCCACTTCCCGTTGCCCTGCTGGGCGGCGAAGACGACCCGGTCGAGGGAGCCGCCGGGCACGTCGGCGGTCAGCTCGACGGTGCCGGTGGCTCCGGCGGCCGGCGCCTTCAGGGAGATCGCGGGCCGGGCGGCGGGGGCGCCGAGCGGCTTCTCGGCACGGAGCACGATGCTGGACAGGGCCGGGACCGTGAACTTGATCTTCTTGTCGGCGCCGCTGCGGACCGTACCGGAACCGCCGTACAGGGTACGGAAGTCCGTCCGGGCGGACTCGGTGGGCAGCTCGACGGTCTTCGCACCGGTGCCGTTGTTGGTGGCGACGACGTACTCGTTGCTGTGCGCCGGGTCCGTACGGGAGAAGGCGTAGAGGGAGCCCTCGGCGTACCGCTCGGTCTGGACGCCGTCCCGCAGCGCCGGGTTCTTCCTGGTCAGCTCGGAGAGCGCGGCGATGGAGCGGTAGATCGGGTGCTTGGTGTCGTAGGCGTCGGAGGCGTGCGTGCGGTCGGTGCCCAGCTCGTCGTCGTCGAGGTAGTCGGCGGTCTTCGAGGCGAACATGGTCTGGCGGGCGTCCTTGTCGCCGCCGTCGCCCGTGAAGCCCTGCTCGTCGCCGTAGTAGACGACCGGGTTGCCGCGGCTGAGGAACATCACCTCGTTGGCCAGCCGGGCACGCTTCACCAGCTCCGCGTCACCGGCCCCGGGGTTGTCCTGCTTGAGGAAGGTGCCGATGCGCCCCATGTCGTGGTTGCCGAGGAAGGTCACCTGCTCGTAGGCGTTGGCCTTGTCGGTGGTGTACCGGTAGTCGTCCGCGAAGACGGCGGCGAGCTTCGAGGCCGGGGCGCCCTGCGAGGCGTACTGGCGGGCCGCTTCCTGGAAGGGGAAGTCGAGTGTCGCGTCCAGCCGCCCCCGGGTGACGTAGGGCGAGGTGATCGCGGTGTCGGCGGAGTAGACCTCGCCGAACATGAAGAAGTCCTTGCGCCCGTGCTTGGCGGCATACGCGTCGAGCGCGGTCGCCCACTGGGTCCAGAAGTCCAGGTCGACGTGTTTGACGGTGTCGATGCGGAAGCCGTCGATGCCGAAGTCGCGGACCCACTTCTCGTAGATCTTCTCCATGCCGGAGACGACCTCGGGCCGTTCGGTCCACAGGTCGTCGAGCCCGGAGAAGTCGCCGTACGTGGTGGACTCGCCGGCATAGGTCGAGTCACCGCGGTTGTGGTACATCGTCGGGTCGTTGAGCCAGGACGGCGTCTTGCCGCCGGTGGTGACCGGCTTGTACGGGAAGGAGTCGGCGTCCACCTTCGCCATGCCCGCGGCGTCGTCGAAGGGGCGGCCGGTCCGGTCGAGGTACGGGTAGGCGCCCTTGGGTTTGTAGCCGTACGTCTTCTCGGCGTAGTCGACGGTGTCGGCGGTGTGGTTGGTGATGACGTCGAAGAAGACCTTCATGCCCTTGCTGTGGGCCTTGTCGATCAGCTTCGTCAGGTCGGCGTTGGTGCCGAAGTGCGGGTCGACCCGGGTGAAGTCGGTGATCCAGTAGCCGTGGTAGCCCGCCGAGGCGTCCTTGCCGGTGCCTTGGACGGGCCGGTTCTTGAAGATCGGGGCGAGCCAGATCGCGGTGGTGCCGAGCCCCTTGATGTAGTCGAGCCTGCTGGTCAGCCCCTTGAGGTCGCCGCCCTGGTAGAACCCCTTGTCGGTGGGGTCGTACCCGGTCTCCAGCCGGGAGCCCGTCAGCCCGCCCCGGTCGTTGCCGGTGTCGCCGTTGGCGAACCGGTCGGGCATCACGAAGTAGAACTGCTCACGGGTCAGATCGTGGCGGGCGGGCTGTGCGGCCAGCTTGGCGTCCGACGGCGCGGCGGGCGGCCTGGCCGCCGCGGCGGGCAGCGCGGGCACGAGGGCCGCGCACAGGGCGGCCGCGACGACGGCGGCGGGCGCCGCTCTTCGCGCGGGCACGCGCGGGGACGGACGTATCACTCGGGCTCTCCTCGAAGGGGTACGGGTGCGGGGCCGGACGGGCTGAACACGCCCGTCCGGCGATTGAGGACACGGCGCGGCCGGGAGACCGCGCGGTCCACGGGCGGGACGTCAGCCGCGCCAGACGTCACCGGTCAGCGCGGCCTTGCCGGAGGAGGGCACGGTGGCCGTGCGGTTGGCGCCGCTCTCCCAGGTGACGTTGCCGCTCGCGTCCTTGCGGACGTACTTGTACTCGAACGACGTACCGGCGGGCAGGCTCACGTCGAGCTTCCAGACCGGGTACGCGGCCGGGTCCAGCTTCAGCGCGGCGTCGGGGTTCCAGTTGCCGAGGGCGGACTGGTTGCCGGTGACGTAGATGTTCTGGCCGAGCTGGGTGGTGGCGTTGACGCCGAAGGAGGCGCCGGAGGTGCCCGTGCCGGGATCGGTCGGGTCGGTCGGGTCCGTCGGGCCGGTGCCGCCGCCGGAGCAGGTGCGGGCGCCGCTCTGGAGGGCGAGGGCGGTGTTGGCGCCGAGCGTGGCGGTGAACTGGCCGGAGCCGTTGACGGTGACGCCGTCGCCGGACTGGATGTCGCAGTAGTCGCCGGCGGGCAGCGAGGTCTGGAAGGTACGGGTCAGCGAGGAGCCCTCGTGGTTGATCGCGACGTACGCCTTGGAGCCCCGGCCGAAGGCGATCCGGTCGCCGCCGTCGTCCCACCAGTCGGTGACGGACTCACCGCGCGCGGTGTTGCGGAAGCCGACCATGGAGGAGATCTCGCGCCAGGCGTGCTGGCACTTCCAGCCGTCGCTGTAGCAGGCGTTGACCGTGCCGCCGTTGGGCGGACCGGCGTCCTTGTCGGACCACTCGTAGCCGGAGTGGACGTCGGGCGAACCGTAGGGCCAGGCCAGCATGAACACGCTGGCGAGCGTGTAGTTGGCGCCGTCCTTGTAGTTCAGCGTCTCACCGTTGCGCTCGGTGTCGTGGTTGTCGACGAAGACCGCGGCCTTCGAGGAGGACATGAAGCCCCAGCCCTCGCCGAAGTTCTTCAGGTTGGCCAGGTTCTCGTTGTTGAAGACCTGCTTGAGGCTGCGGGCGTAGCGGAATTCCTGGACGTCCCCGGTGCCGGCGTACTCGTCGGGCGAGACGGCCTCGCCGGCTCCGTAGATCGCCTCCTGCTTCCAGTAGGCGCCCGAATTGCTCAGCCGGGACTTGATGTTGGCGAGGTCGTCCTCGGGGATGTGCTTGGCCGCGTCGATGCGGAAGCCGTCGACGCCGAGCGAGAGCAGGTCGTTGAGGTATCCGGCGATCTTGCCGCGTACGTAGTCCTCACCGGTGTCCAGGTCGGCCAGGCCGACGAGTTCGCAGTGCTGGACGTTGTAGCGGTCCTGGTAGTTGCTGATCTGCGCGGTGCAGTCGTCCATGTCCGGTGCGGAGTACAGACCGGGGTAGTCGTACTTCGAGTACGAGGAGCCGCCGGTGCCGGTGCCCGAGCCCGCCGACATGTGGTTGATGACGGAGTCGGCGACGACCTTGACGCCCGCGCTGTGGCAGGTGCTGACCATGCTGGCGAACGAGCTCCGGTCGCCGAGCCGTCCGGCGATCTTGTAGCTGACCGGCTGGTACGAGGTCCACCACTGCCCGCCCTGGATGTGCTCCTGGGGCGGCGAGACCTGTACGTAGCCGTAGCCGGCCGGGCCGAGGGAGTCCTTGCACGCCTGGGCGACCGAGTCGAACTTCCACTCGAAGAGAACCGCGGTGACGTCCTTGGTGCCCGGCGTGGCGGCCTGGGCACTCGTGGCGGGGACCACGAGGGCGGCGGCGCCCGCTATCAGGGCGAGCGCGGCAGACAAGGGTCTGCTGGCCATGTTTTCCTCCTGCGGTGGGGGAAATGCGGGTGACGGTGCAGCCTCGTCCGGCAACGCGCCCTGCCCTCAAGGCTCCTGAATGTTCTTGCTGCAAGAATGCAAACCTTGCCGCGGGGAGACCGTACGAGCCCACCAGGCCCCGGTCAACCCCCTGGACGCGACCCGCTCACACCGCCGAAATACCACAGATTCCTTCCTGCAAGCTCTTACGCAAAACATTGCAGACCTGTTACGTTTCTCCCGACTCCGGTCCGGTCGGCCGGGGGTCCCGTTACCCCGGGCCCCACGCGCCCGGCCGGCCGGGCCGGTCACGGACAAGAGGGGCACCCGGAGTCACCCACTCCCCGCAGGCCCGTTCAGGGCCGGCTCCTGGTGCCTCTCCTGTACGTTCGGACCACTCCCGCGCCCGGCGGGACCACGTCAACGCAGGGCTCGCAGCAGGCGGATTCCTGGCGGGTGGATCATGCGAAGGTATATATGGGGACTAATAACCCGGTGCGCTACCGCTGGAAAATCCTCTTGGGCGGCATCGTGGTCATCGGCGTGTTCATCGTGTCCAGTCCGCTGCCTGGGCCCCTCGATATCGTCGTCCCCGTGGTGGTCGGGACAGGGCTCGGGAGCATGATCGGTAAGTCGGGAACGTCGTGATCGTCTGCCCCGTCTGTCCGGCGGACAAGGTATCCGGCGCCGGTATCACTGTGCTGGTGATGCACAAAGAAGTCCGATGCGCAGACATCGTCTTCAGCTGATGTCCACCCCGTCGCCCCGCAGTTCGCGCGGGTGGCGAGTCCGCGCAGGTGGTGGAAGAAGCCTTCCCGGCCCCCGGCCGGGTCCGCCCGGGGGCCTGCGTCAGGCTCCGCGCGCCGCCGACGCCACCGCCGCCGTCGACCCCCGTACCACCAGCTCCGGCTGGAACACGTACTCCGTGCGCTGTACGGGGCTTCCGCCGATCTCCTCCAGCAGGGCGCCCACCGCGGCCGCCGCCATCGCCTGTACGGGCTGGCGGACCGTGGTCAGCGGTGGGTCGGTGAACGCGATCAGCTGCGAGTCGTCGAAGCCGACCACGGACACGTCGCCCGGCACCACGAGGCCGCGGTCCCGGGCGGCCCGCACCGCGCCCAGCGCCATCAGGTCGCTGCCGCAGACGATGCCCGTGCATCCGCGGTCGAGCAGTGCGGCGGCCGCCACCTGGCCGCCCTCGACGCTGAACAGGGTTGAGCAAACCAGGAGTTCGGCCTCGGCGCGGTCCAGGCCGAGCAACGACACCGCCGCGTCCACGAAGCCGTCCCGCTTGCGGCGGGACGGCACGTAGCGCTGCGGGCCGATCGCCAGGCCGACCCGGCGGTGGCCGAGTTCGGCGAGGTGCCCCACGGCCATCCGCACGGCGGCGGTGTCGTCGGGCGAGACGAACGGGGCGCTGATCCGTTCGTTGTAGCCGTTGATCAGGACGAACGGCACACCTCGGTCGGTCAGCGCGGCGTAGCGCGCCGGGTCGGCCGAGGTGTCGGCGTGCAGCCCGGAGAGGAAGACGATGCCGCCGACGCCGCGTTCGACGAGCTGCTCGACGAGTTCGTCCTCGGTGGCGCCGCCGGGCAGCTGGGTGCAGAGCACCGGCGTGTAGCCGTGACCCGCCAGGACCTGTTCGACGCACTGCGCGAACGCCGGGAAGATCGGGTTGGTGAGTTCGGGTGTCACCAGTCCTATGAGTCCGGCGCTGCGCTGCCGCAGCCGTACCGGGCGCTCGTAGCCCAGGATGTCGAGCGCCGCGAGCACCCGCTGACGCGTGGTGTCCGCGACGCCCGGCTTGCCGTTGAGCACCCGGCTGACGGTCGCCTCGCTGACCGAGGCCTGCCCGGCGATGTCGGAGAGCCTGAGCGCGCTGCCGGCTCTGGGCGGGGGGACGGTCACACCGCCCACCACACCGTGGTGTCGGCCGGCAGCTCGATCTCGGCGCCGTCGGTGGTGACCGGTTCGCTGGACAGCAGGACGGTGCCGCGTACGGGGACGCGGACGGCGGCGCCCGTCGTGTTGACGGTGCAGACGAAGCCGGTGCGGGCGAAGACCAGCAGGCCGTCGGGGGCGTCCAGCCACTCCACCGCGGTGCCCGCGCCGAGTCCGGGGTGTGCCCGGCGGGCGGCGATCGCGGACCGGTACAGCTCCAGGGTGGAGCCGGCCACGCCGGTCTGCGCCTCGATGCTGAGCTCGCCCCAGCCTGCGGGCTGCGGCAGCCAGCTGCCGCCCTCGCCGAAGCCGTACGAACTGCCCTCACGGGTCCACGGGATCGGCACCCGGCAGCCGTCGCGGAAGCCGTCCTGGCCGTCGGCGCGGAAGAACGACGGGTCCTGGCGGGCCTCGTCGGGCAGGTCGGTGACGTCGGGCAGGCCGAGCTCCTCGCCCTGGTAGACGTAGGCGGAGCCGGGCAGCGCCAGCATCAGCAGTGTGGCCGCACGGGCGCGGCGCAGGCCCAGCTCGCGGTCGCCCGCGGTACGGATCTGGGTGCCGAGGCCGGGCGGGTTGGCGAACCGGGTGGCGTGCCGGGTGACGTCGTGGTTGGAGAGCACCCAGGTGGTGGGGGCGCCGACCGGGCGCATCGCGTTCAGCGAGGTGTCGATGACGTCGCGCAGCGCCTGGGCGTCCCAGGAGGTGGCCAGGTACTGGAAGTTGAAGGCCTGGTGCATCTCGTCGGGGCGCACGTAGTTGGCGGTGCGCTCGACGGTCGGGGTCCAGGCCTCGGCCACCGCGACGCGGTCGCCGGGGTACTCGTCGAGGATGGTGCGCCAGCTGCGGTAGATCGCGTGCACCCCGTCCTGGTCGAAGAACGGCATGACGTCGTTCCCCAGCAGCTTCAACTGGTCGTGCGTGCCCAGGTCGGGCAGGCCCTCGGCCTTGACGAGGCCGTGCGCGACGTCGACCCGGAAGCCGTCGACGCCCATGTCGAGCCAGAAGCGCAGGATCGAGCGGAACTCGTCGGCGACGGCCGGGTGTTCCCAGTTGAAGTCGGGCTGCTCGGACGCGAACAGGTGGAGGTACCAGTCGCCGGGCGTGCCGTCCGGGTCGGTGGTCCGGGTCCAGGCCGGTCCGCCGAAGATGGACTCCCAGTCGTTGGGCGGGAGTTCGCCGTCGGTGCCCTTTCCGGGGCGGAAGTGGTAGCGGTCGCGCAGGGCGGAGCCGGGGCCCTCGGCGAGCGCGCGCTTGAACCACTCGTGCTGGTCGGACGAGTGGTTGGGCACCAGGTCGACGATGATCCGCAGGCCCAGGTCGTGGGCGTCGCGGATCAGGGTGTCGGCGTCCAGCAGGGTGCCGAACATCGGGTCGATGGCCCGGTAGTCGGCGACGTCGTACCCGGCGTCGGCCTGTGGGGACGCGTAGAAGGGGCTGAGCCACACCGCGTCGACGCCGAGGTCCCTGAGGTACGGGAGCCGGGCGGTGACGCCTGCGAGATCGCCCATGCCGTCGCCGTTGCCGTCGGCGAAACTGCGCGGATAGACCTGGTAGATCACCGCGTCCTGCCACCAGCCGGTGCGGTGGCCCGGGGCGTCGGTGGACGTGCCGGTGGAGGGGGCAGCGAGGTGCTGGGTCATGTCGTCCCTGGGGTGTCTGGGTGGGGAGTGGCGCCGGAACCGGGTCGGGATGCCGGCGCCACCGTGACTGGTGCGTGCGGGTCGTGCTGTTGCCGCGGGGACGTCAGCCCTTGACGGCTCCGGCGGACATGCCGGTGACGAGGTGTTTCTGCGCGAACAGGAAGACCAGGGCCGCGGGTATCGCGATCAGCACGGACGCGGCGGTCATCGGACCCCACTGGGCCCCGTACTGGTTGACGAACAGCTGGAGTCCGCCCGCGAGCGTGAGGTTGTCCTCGCCGACCATGAAGGCCGAGGCGTACGCCACTTCGCCCCATGCGGTGATGAAGGAGTAGAACGCGGTGACGGCGAGGCCGGGCTTGGCCAGCGGCAGGATGAGCCGCCAGAACGTGCCGAACGGGGTGAGTCCGTCGACCTGCCCCGACTCGTCGATCTCGCGCGGGATGGTGTCGAAGAAGCCCTTCATCATCCAGGCGCAGAACGGCACCGAGATGGTGAGGTAGGTGATGACCAGACCGGCGGGCTTATTGAGCAGCCCCATGCCCGCCATGATGTTGTAGATCGGCACGATGAGGACGGCGACCGGGAACATCTGGGTGATCAGCAGCGTCCACATCAGTCCGCGCTTGCCGGGGAAGCGGAAGCGGCTGACGGCGTAGCCGGTGGAGGCGGAGACGATGACGCCGAGGAGCGTGGTGAGCCCCGCGACGAGCAGCGAGTTGCCGAACCAGGTCAGGAACTTCGTGTTCTGGATCAGGTTCGTGTAGTTCTCGAACGTCGTGTCCTTGAAGAAGTCCGTGGTGGTCGCGTAGGCGACGGGCTTCAGCGAGGTGAGCAGTACCCACAGGACGGGGAAGACCGCGATCACGGACGCGACGATGAGCGTCAGGTGCAGGGCGGTGGAGGCCAGCGGTGAACGCTCGTCGCGCATCCTGGCCTTGGGCGCGGAGTGCCGCGCGGTGGGGATGGTGGTCACCAGTCGTCTCCCTGGGTGCGCAGGACTCGCCGGTACACGGCGGCGAAGATCAGCAGGAGTACGAGGATCAGTACGCCCCAGGTGGAGGACTGCGCGAAGTCGCGCGGGCTGATCTCGAAGGAGAACTTGTACGCCTGGGTGACCAGGATCTGGGTGGCGTCGCCGGGTCCGCCGCGGGTCAGCAGGAAGATCACCGGGAACATGTTGAAGGTCCAGATAGTGGAGAGCAGGATCACCGTCGTGGAGATGGGCCGCAGTCCGGGCAGCGTGATGTGGCGGAAGCGCTGCCAGGCGGTGGCGCCGTCCATCTCGGCGGCCTCGTAGTGCTCGCTGGGGATGGACTGGAGGCCGCCGAGGAGGGCGACCATCATGAACGGCACCCCTAGCCAGACGTTGACGGCGATGACCGAGAGCTTCGCCCAGGTGGGGTCGTTCAGCCACGGTATGCCGTCGATCCCGGCGCCGGAGAGCATCTTGTTGAGCAGCCCGCGGTCCTCGTTGTAGAGGAAGCGCCAGGCGAAGACGGAGACGAAGCCGGGGATGGCCCAGGGCAGGATGAGCGCCATCCGGTACGCGGAACGCCCGGCGATCCGGCGGTTCAGGATGTTGGCGAGCGCCATGCCGAGGCTGAAGGTGATGGCCACACAGGAGACCGTCCACACCAGGGTCCAGCCGAGCGTGCCGAGGAACTGGTCGCCAGTGAGGGCGTCGGCGTAGTTGTCCAGGCCCACGAACTTGTACGTGGCGGGCATGTGGTTGACACCGATGGACCGTTCGACGTTGCGCTCGTTGGCGTCCGTCATCGAGAGGTAGATGCCGCGGACCAGCGGGTACCCGATGATCACGCCGATCACGATGACGACCGGGGCCACCATCGTCCAGGCGTACCAGTGCGTCGACAGAGCACGCCGGAGCTTGCTCGGAGGTGGGGGGTTGCCAGTACCGCGGCTCCGGCCGCGGGCGACGACGTCGTCGCCCGCGGCCTTCGCCACCGACTGGCTGGTGTGGACAGCCATCAGCCGGCCTGCCTTCCTGGGTTACTTCCAGCCCTTGAGGAGCTTGCGGTAGGAATCGCCGGTCGTCTTGACGGCCTTCTCCGGCGTGGTCTGTCCGGTGAGGACCTTGGTGTACTCGGTGACGAGCGGCGCGAAGAGGCTGCCGGTCTCCGGGATCCAGGGGCGCTCGACGGCGCTCTCGACGACCGGCTTGAAGAAGCCGACGATCTCGTTGTCGACGACGCTCTCCTGCGCGTAGGCCGAGGTGCGGGTCGGCAGGAGGTTGAGCTCCTTGGTGACCTGGGCCTGGGTCTTGACGGAGGTCATGTAGTCGACGAAGGCGTAGGAGGCTTCGAGGTTCTTGGAACCGGCGTAGACGGCGAGGTTGTGACCGCCCTGCGGGGCGCCCTGCCCGGCGGAGCCGGCCGGTACCGGGGCGACACCCAGGTTCGTCTTGTCCTTGAACTCCTTGCCGGAGAACGTGTCGGCCATGGCCCACGGGCCGTTGATCATCATCGCGACCTTGCCGTCCTTGAAGGACGACTGCATGTTCTCCCAGCCGTCCGTCGCGTCGGTCTTGGCGGCGCCGGAGTCGACCAGGTCCTTGACGACCTTCATCGCCTTGACGCCGGCCGGGTTGTCGATGGTGATGGACTGGCTGGAGGCGTCGACCATGTCGCCGCCCTCGCCGTACAGGAAGGGCAGGAACCAGTACGCGTCGTCGCCGCGCAGGTAGAAGCCGGTCTTGCCGGTCTTTTCCTTGATCTTCTTCGAGACGGTCTTCAGCTCGTCGATTGTCTTCGGAACCTCGACGCCGGCCGCTTTGAACATCTTCTTGTTGTAGAAGATGCCCAGCGAGTCGATGACCTGCGGCACCGCGTACGTCTTGCCGTTGTACTTGGTGGACGCCGCGGCCTGCTTCAGGAAGTCGTCCTGCTTCACCAGGGCGGCGGTGCCGTCCAGCGCGGCGAGGTAGCCGAGGTCGGCGAACTCGGGCGTCCACGCGACCTCGGAGCGGATCACGTCGGGGGCGTCGGAGCCGGCCTGGGCGGCGTTCTTGAACTTGTTCTGCGCGTCGCCGAAGGGGACATTGACGTACTTGACGTCGACCTTCGGGTGCTCCTTCTCGAAGCCCTCGGCGATCTTCTTGAAGACCTTGTCCTCGCTGCCCGCGGTGGAGGTGTCCCACCACGTGACGGTGCCCGAGAGCTCGCCCGAGCTCTTGGAGGTGCCGTCGGAACTGCTGTCATCGCTGCCGCAGGCGGTCGCCGCGAGCGCCAGGGCCGCGACCAGGGCGGTGGCCGTTATGCCACGTCGCATCTGAACTCCTTCAACTGCCGTACCGCTCCGTCGCGGCGCCGGGTCGACGTGAACGTAACAAGGATGAAAGAAGGCCGAAAGAGTTTGCGGAAGATTTCTGCAAGCTCCGCCGATCGTTACATTCGCGTGTCCTCACGGTTGCCGTCAAGCCCCTTGACGTGGACCCCTGAACCCTGGCAGGGGCAGGCCACCGCCCGCGATTCAGCAGTGCGACGATCTGACCGCAGCCCGCAGACCGGCTCCGCAAGACCTTGCAAGATATTGCTTCGGCGCTCCGCAAATGGGTCCCCGGACGGCGCCACCGGCCGGCCCCGCGCCCGCCCGCGTCCGATTCCTGCGCATGGTGGGCAATCCGACCCACTCCCGGTACAGTCCAGTCCCATGACCGCACGGCTTGCCGATATCGCAACTCAGGCGGGGGTCAGCGAAGCGACGGTCAGCCGTGTACTGAACGGCAAGCCCGGGGTTGCCGCTGCCACCCGCGAATCCGTCCTCGCCGCGCTCGACGTCCTGGGCTACGAACGGCCCGTACGGTTGCGCAGGCGCAGCGCGGGTCTGGTCGGCCTGATCACGCCCGAGCTGGAGAACCCCATCTTCCCGGCGCTCGCCCAGGTCATCGGGCAGGCGCTGACCCGGCAGGGCTACACCCCGGTGCTGGCGACCCAGACGCCCGGCGGCTCCACCGAGGACGAGCTGACCGAAATGCTGGTCGACCGCGGCGTCTCGGGAATCATCTTCGTCTCCGGACTGCACGCCGACACCTCGGCCGATATGCAGCGCTACGAGCAACTGCGCGCCCAGGGAGTCCCCTTCGTACTGGTAAACGGTTTCTCGCCCAAGGTGCAGGCGCCGTTCATCTCACCGGACGACCGGGCCGCGATGCGGCTGGCGGTGACGCATCTGGTGTCGCTGGGCCACACCCGGATCGGACTGGCGGTCGGCCCCAAGCGGTTCGTCCCCGTGGTCCGCAAGATCGAGGGCTTCCACACCACGATGCGGGAGCAGTTGAACCTCACCCCGGACGAGGTGGAGGGGCTGATCCAGCACTCCCTGTACACGCTGGAGGGCGGCCAGGCGGCCGCTTCGGCGCTGATGGAGCGGGGCTGCACGGCGGTGGTGTGCGCGAGCGACATGATGGCGCTGGGTGCGATCCGGGCCGCCCGCAGGCTCTCCAAGGACGTGCCGCGCGATCTGTCGGTGGTCGGTTACGACGATTCCCCGCTCATAGCGTTCACCGATCCGCCCCTGACCACGATCCGGCAGCCGGTCACGGCGATGGGCCAGGCCGCGGTGCGCACGCTCCTGGAGGAGATCGGCGGCACTCCCGCCCCGCACAGCGAGTTCGTCTTCATGCCCGAGCTGGTCGTGCGCGGCTCCACCGCCGCGGGTCCGGGCCCCGGCGCGGCCTCCTCGGCCGCCCCGCCCGTCCAAGGATCCCACGCGCACCCGTAGTCCGCAGGACGTGCACCCCGCACCCGACCGGAGGATCATCAGGCGGAGGGGGCAAATCTGGCAGACTCTGTGCCTATGGGTGAATTGAGTGTGAGACCACAGGAAGGCCGCGCGGAGGCCACCCCGTCACCCATCGTGAACGAGGCGGCTCCCGAGGCGAACGCGAAGCAACCCGGCGACGTGAACCGGATGCGCAGACTGCGTGACCGCGGCCTGGCAGGGCTGCGTGCCCCGCGGTCCCCCAGACGGCCACGCCTCTGGTTCGAAATCCTGCTGATCGCGGTCAGTTACTGGCTGTACTCGCTGGTGCGCAACGCCGTCCCCGAGCAGAAGGCGGCGGCCCTGGCCAACGCCGACTGGATCTGGTCGGTCGAGCGGTTCCTGGGCATCGCCGTCGAGCAGTCGGTCAACCACGCGGTCAACTCGGTGACATGGCTGATCGTGGGGATGAACTACTACTACGCGACACTGCACTTCATCGTCACCATCAGCGTGCTCGTGTGGCTGTTCCGCCGCCATCCCGGCCGCTACGCGGCAGCCCGGCTGGCCCTGTTCGCGACCACGGCGGCCGCGCTGGCCGGCTACTACCTGTTCCCGTTGGCACCGCCCCGGCTGATGAACGGCAGCAAGTTCATCGACACGGTCATGGTCCACCAGACCTGGGGTTCGATGGCTTCGGGCAACTTCAAGAACATGTCGAACCAGTACGCGGCGATGCCGTCGATGCACATCGGCTGGTCGCTGTGGTGCGGTCTGACCGTCTTCGCCCTGGCCTCCGCGCCCTGGGCGAAGATCCTGGCCCTGCTCTACCCGGCGGTCACCCTGATCGTGATCGTGTCGACCGCGAACCACTTCTGGCTGGACGCGGTGGGCGGCATGGTCTGCCTGGCCTTCGGCTACGCGGTGTCGTACGCCTGGTACGGAGCGCTGCCGCACCACCTGCCGAGACAGATCCCCCCGAAAACGACCCGCCGCCCACGGCTGTCGGCGCTCTCGGTCCAGCGGGAGAGAACAGCGGCGGGCCGGAACTGACGTGCCGGGGCCGGGTGGGCGCGCCGGTTTTCGGGGCTCCGCCCCGGACCCCGCTCCTCAATCGCCGGAGCGGCTCGAAAACCGCCGGAGCGGCTCGGAATGCCCCCACCCTCACGCCCCGTAGAACCGCTCGTCCACCACCGCCCGCGCGCGCCGCGTGATCCGCCGGTAGTCGTCCAACATGTCCCCGACATGACCGGGCTCGTACCCCAGGTACCGCCCCACCGCCGTCAGCTCCCGCGGCCCGGACGGAAACGTGTCGCCCGGCCTCCCCCGCACCAGCATCACCGCGTTGCGGACCCGGGTGGCCAGCACCCACGCCTCGTCCAGCGTCTGCGCGTCCTCGCCGGAGATCAGCTCCGCCGCGCAGGCGGCGGCCAGCGCCTCACGGGTCCTGGTGGTCCGCAGCCCCGGCTCCGACCAGCCGTGCTGCATCTGCATCAGCTGCACCGTCCACTCCACGTCGCTCAGCCCGCCCCGGCCCAGCTTGGTGTGGAGCGTCGGGTCCGCGCCGCGCGGCAGCCGCTCGGACTCCATCCGGGCCTTCAGCCGCCGGATCTCACGGACCGCGTCCTCCCCCAGCCCCTCCACCGGGTACCGCAGCGGATCGATCAGCTCGATGAAGTCGCGGCCCAGATCCGCGTCGCCGGCCATCGGCTGGGCGCGCAGCAGCGCCTGGCTCTCCCAGGCCAGCGACCAGCGCCGGTAGTACGCCTCGTACGACTTCAGTGTGCGGACCAGCGGCCCGCTCTTGCCCTCGGGGCGCAGATCGGCGTCGATGAGCAGCGGCGGGTCCGCGGTGGGCAGCTGGAGCAGCCGGCGCATCTCGGCCACCACCCGGTTCGCGGCCCGGCTCGCCTCCTGCTCGTCGACGCCCTCGCGCGGCGCGTGGACGAACAGGACGTCCGCGTCGGAGCCGTAGCCGAGCTCGTGCCCGCCGAACCGGCCCATGCCGATCACGGCGAACCGGGTGGGGAGGGTGTCGCCCCACTCCGCGCGCACGGCGGCCCGCAGCGCGCCGGCGATCGTGGCGGCGTTCAGATCGGTGACCGCGCTGACGACCCGGTCGACGAGCGCGCCCGGGTCCGGTTCGGCGGGGTTCTCCTCCGTACCGTAGGAGCCGATGAGGTCCGCGGACGTCGTCCGGAACAGTTCGCGCCGCCGCACCCCGCGCACCACGGCCACCGCCGATTCGGCGTCCTCGGCCCGCCCCACCGCGGCCAGCACCTCCTGTTCCAGGGCCATGCGGCCGCGCGGCTTCAGCCCCTGCGGGTCGCCGAGGATCGCCACCGCCTCGGGGGCGCGCAGCAGCAGGTCGGGGGCGAGCCGGCCGGCCGACAGCACCCGGGCCAGGTTCTCCGCCGCCGCGCCCTCGTCGCGCAGGAGCCGCAGGTACCACGGGGTCTTGCCGAGTGCGTCGGACACCTTGCGGAATCCGAGCAGTCCGGCGTCCGGGTCGGCGGAGTCCGCGAACCAGCCGAGCAGCACCGGCAGCAGCGTGCGCTGGATGGCGGCCTTGCGCGAGACGCCGGACGACAGGGCCTCCAGATGCCGCAGGGCCGCCGCCGGGTCCTCGTAGCCGAGGGCTTCGAGCCGGAGCGCGGCGGCCTTCGTGCTGAGCCGGGACTCGGCGGGGGCAAGCTGGGCGACGGCGTCGAGCAGCGGCCGGTAGAACAGCTTCTCGTGCAGCCGGCGCACCACGGAGGCGTGCCGCTTCCACGCCTGGTTGAGCTCGGCGATGGGGTCGGTCCGCATGCCGAGGGAGCGGCCGAGCCGCCGCAGGTCCGGCTCGTCCTCCGGGACCAGATGGGTGCGGCGCAGCCGGTAGAGCTGGATGCGGTGCTCCATGGCGCGCAGGAAGCGGTAGGCGTCGTCCAGCTGCGCGGCGTCCACCCGGCCCACGTAGCCGCCGCGGGCGAGGGCGCCCAGGGCGTCCAGGGTCGAGCCGCTGCGCAGGGTGGCGTCGTTGCGGCCGTGCACCAGCTGGAGGAGCTGTACGGCGAACTCGACGTCCCGCAGTCCGCCGGGGCCGAGCTTGATCTCGCGGGCGACCCGGTCGACGGGGATCGTGTCGATGACCCGGCGGCGCATCTTCTGCACGTCGGGGACGAAGTTCTCGCGGTCGGCGGCCTGCCAGACGAGCGGCGCGACGGCATCCACGTACTCGGCGCCCAGCGAGGGGTCACCGGCCACCGGGCGGGCCTTGAGGAGCGCCTGGAACTCCCAGGTCTTGGCCCAGCGCTGGTAGTAGGCGAGGTGCGAGGACAGGGTGCGCACCAGGGGCCCGTTGCGGCCCTCCGGGCGGAGGTTGGCGTCGACGGGCCAGATGGTGCCCTCGCCGGTCGTGTCGGAGCAGATCCGCATCAGGTGTGCGGCCAGCCGGGTGGCGGCCGGGACGGCCGCGCTCTCGTCGGCGCCGTCGGCGGGTTCCGCCACGAAGATGACGTCGACGTCGGAGACGTAGTTCAGTTCGTGGCCGCCGCACTTGCCCATCGCGATGACGGCGAGGCGGCACTGCGCGGCGTCCTCGGGCGCGGCCGTACGGGCGATGGCGAGCGCGGCCCGCAGGGTCGCGGTGGCCAGGTCGGCCAGTTCGGCGGCGGTCTCGGCGACATCCGTCGTGCCGCACACGTCCCGGGCCGCTATCGACAGCAGGCACCGGCGGTAGGCGACGCGCAGCGCGTCCGGATCGACGGCCCCGGCCAGCTCGTGCTCGAACTCGGCCACCCCGGGGTGCAGATCGGTGGCCTCGTACGTGACGAGGGCCTGCCAGTCGCGCGGGTGGCGGGCCAGGTGGTCGCCGAGCGCCTCGGACGCCCCGAGCACCCCGAGCAGCCGGTCCCGCAGCGGCTTGGCGGTGACGAGCGTGTCCAGCAGCATCTGCCGCTCGTCCGCCTCCTCCGCCTCCACGAGCCGTACGACGCCGCGCAGCGCGAGATCGGGGTCGGCGGTGGCCCCGAGCGCTTCGAGCAGTACGGGGTCGGAGCGCACCGATGACAGCTCCGGCAGGTCGAGCAGCCGCTCGGCAGCGGACGGGTCGGTGAATCCGTGCCGCAGCAATCGGGTGAACGTACTGCTCCTGCGCCCCGGCAACGTCGTCATTCCGTGCTCTCCTGCTCGCCGCCCGATCACGTTCCAGCTGTACGAGCGTAGTCCCGCACCGATGAGTACGGAGCGGCCGCACAGTCCGCACTTCACCGGCACGATCTCTTTCAGCACCCGACGCAGCACCAGACGCAGCACCCGACCGGGAGGCCCGACCATGTCCGCAGCAGAACCCCACCCCGAACGGAGCACCGGCCCGAGCGCCGAGCCGCGCACCGAACTGGACCCTCGCTTCAGCAGCCCCGGCGCGGAGCCCGCCCGCTGGGCCGACGCGCGGAAACTGCTGGCCGGCGCCGAGCTGTACTGGCTGACGACGGTCCGCCCGGACGGCCGCCCGCACGTCACCCCGCTGATCGGGGTCTGGTGGCGGGGCGCGCTGCACTTCTGCACCAGCGCCGAGGAGCGCAAGGCCCGCAATCTCGCGGCGAACCCCGAAGTGGTCCTCACCACCGGCACCAGCACCTGGGCGGAGGGCTTCGACATGGTGGTGGAGGGCCGGGCGGACCGGGTGACGGACGAGGGCCTGCTGAGCGGTCTCGCCGGGGCCTGGGAGGCGAAGTACGGGGCGGTCTGGCACTTCGATGTCGCCGACGGCGTGTTCGTGGGCGCCCAGGGCAACCGGGCCGAGGTCTTCGCCGTGTCCCCGCGTACGGTTTTCGGCTTCGGCAAGGGCGACCCGTTCACCCAGACCCGCTGGGCCTTCGCCTGAGGGGCTGCCGGGACCGGCCGGCCCTGCTCGCGCCCCCGCCTCCGCCTCAGGGGGCGGCTGGCATGGTCCCGATCACGACGGTGGCGTACAGCTCGTCGGAGGAGACCACACGCGGGATCAGCCCGCTGCCGCCCACGGCCTCCTCGGCACGGGCCGCCTGCCGTTCGCTCGTCTCGACCAGCAGGCTGCCGCCCGGTGCCAGCCACTGCGGCGCCTCGGCGGCCACCCGCCGCATCACGTCGAGACCGTCGCCGCCTCCGTCGAGCGCCACCAGCGGCTCGTGCACGCGCGCCTCCGCGGGGAGCAGCGCGACATCCCCGGTCGGTACGTACGGCACGTTGGCGAGCAGCACGTCCACGCGCCCGCGCAGCGAGTCGGGCAGCGGTGCGAAGAGGTCGCCCTCGTAGACCCGGCCCAGCTCGCCGATATTGCGCCGGGCGCAGCGCACCGCGGCGGCTTCGACGTCGGAGGCGTGGAGTTCGACCCCGTCCAGGGCCGCGGCGAGCGCGGCGCCGAGCGCGCCCGTCCCGCAGCAGAGGTCGACCACGACGGCCGGTCCCCGGGCCAGTTCCACGGCTTGCCGGATCAGGAACTCGGTGCGGCGGCGGGGGACGAAGACCCCGGGGTCCACGGCGATCCGCAGTCCGCTGAACTCGGCCCAGCCCAGGACGTGTTCCAGGGGGAGACCGGCGACGCGGCGTTCCACCATGGCGGTGAGCGCGGCGGTGTCGGTGGCGGTGGAGGCGATCAGGTCCGCCTCGTCCTCGGCGAATACGCAGCCTGCGGTGCGGAGTGTGGTGACGAGGGTGGAGAGGGCAAGCGGTGACAGCGGGACCGGCATGAAGCGGAGCCTTTCGGAAAAACGCCGATGGGTGCTCCGCGGTCGGTTATGTCCGGTCGGCCACGCGTTGACGAAGGGTGAGCACCCAGCCTGATACAGCGGTAATGGGTCCCACCTCCTCAGTACGTCCCCGTGCGGGGGAATCCTCGTTGCGTCCCCGTGCGGGGACACATTCTTGGTCACATTCTCAGGTCACGTCCCCGTGCGGGGAAGCGTCACCCTACCCCAGCGGGGCTCGGTCCGTTCCGGCCCGCCGGGCGTCAGCGCTTCTTGGGCCGCCAGTCGTTGCCGCCGTCGAGGAAGCGGTTGTGGACGGCGACCGATGTGTTGGCGGCCCGGATGTGCCGCGCCTCCGCGCTGTGGTGCCGCTCGATCTGCTGGCCGTCGAAGTTGTCCGTGGGACGTCGCCGTTCCTTCAGTACCAGCTTCACGATCAGGAAGACGACCACACTCAACAGCATGCCGAACAGCACGGCGATCTCAACCATGGCTCCCCCGTCCACTATGGCCTGTGGTGCCATTGTCAGTGATCAGACAGGTGTAGTCCACCGGAATCACGGGCTCCGGGGGCGGACACCGCCCCCGGAGCCCGCCCCCGCCCGCGCTCGCGCCGGCTACAGATCCACGCTGTCGCGCAGCTTGGTCGGGGTGAGGAACAGGGCGGCGATTACGCCGACGACCGAGATGGCCGCCGAGATCAGGAAGATGTGCCCCGTCGCGTCGCCGTACGCGGCCCGCACGATCTCGCGGATCTCCGGCGGCATGGCCGCCACGTTCAGCGTGGAGCCGCCGGAGGAGGAGGCCGCCGGGTCGACGCCGATCTTCGTCAGGCCGGACGCGATCCTCGTGGCGACCTGGTTGGCGAGGACAGCGCCGAGGACCGAGACACCGATGGTGCCGCCGAGCGAGCGGAAGAAGGTGATCGCGCCGCTGGCCGCGCCGAGTTCACTGAGCGGGACGGTGTTCTGGAGGACGAGAACGAGGTTCTGCATCGACATGCCGACACCGACGCCGACCGCGAGCATGCCGATCGAAACGAGGACGAGCGGTGTCTCGTGGTCGATGGTGGACAGCCCCAGGAAGCCGAGGGTGAGGACGACGACGCCGGCGATGATGAACGGCTTCACCTTGCCCGTCTTCGACACCATCCGGCCGGCCACGGTCGAGGAGACCAGCACGCCGAACATCAGCGGAATGGTGAGCAGTCCGGCCTCGGTCGGCGAGTAGCCGCGTCCGATCTGGAAGTACTGACCGAGGAAGACCGCGCCGCCGAACATCGCCATACCGACCGCGAGGCTCGCGATGATGGCGAGGGCGGGGTCCCGGCGGCGTACGACGTGGAGCGGCACGACGGGCTCCTTGACCCGCGCTTCCACGGCCACGGCACCGCCGAGGATCACCACGCTCGCACCGACCATGGCGGCCGTCTGCCAGGACAGCCAGTCGAAGTCGTTGCCGACGAAGGTGACCCAGAGGAGCAGCACGCTGACGCCGACGGCGATGAGCGAGGCGCCCAGGTAGTCGACCTTGGTGTCGGGGCGCCGGATCTCGGCGAGGTGCAGGGTGCGGGTGAGCATCACGAAGGCGAGCAGCGTGAACGGTACGGCGATGAAGAAGCACCAACGCCAGCCGAGCCACGAGGTGTCGGTGATGAAACCGCCCAGCAGCGGGCCGCCGACTGTGGCGACGGCCATGACGCCGCCGAGGTAACCGTTGTAGCGGCCGCGCTCCTTGGGGCTGATCATCGCCGCGATGATGACCTGCACGAGCACCTGGAGCGCGCCCATACCGAGGCCCTGGAGGGCGCGGAAGGCGATCAACTGCTCGGTGGACTGGGCGAATCCGCAGCCGATCGAGGCGACGACGAAGATGCCGATGGATATCTGGAGCAGCAGCTTCTTGCTGAAGAGGTCGGCGAGCTTGCCCCAGATCGGGGTGGAGGCCGTGGAGGCCAGCAGCATCGCGGTGACGACCCAGGTGTACTGCGACTGCGTCCCGTTGAGGGAGCCGATGATCTGCGGGAGCGCGACGGAGACCACCGTGCTGCTGGTCATCGCCACGAACAGCACGATGAGCAGACCGCTCAGCGCGCGCAGGATGTGGCGGTGGTCCATGGGCGCGACGTCGGTCGGCGCGGCCGTTTGAGCGCTCACGCTCAGCCTCCAGGAGGTATGTGAACAGGGCAAGGGAGAAGACAGAAGCTCACCGTACATGCCCGCTGGGCAATTTTGCCCACTGCGCAATAATAACCGGCGGGTAGATAATGCCCCCATGGAGCGCTCTGTGGGACTGCGGGAACGCAAGAAGGAAGCCACCCGGCAGGCAGTGCACGAAGCGGCACTGCGGCTGACCGTCGAGCACGGCTTCGACCAGGTCACGGTGGAGGCCGTCGCGGACGCGGCCGGGATCTCCCGCAGAACGTTCTCCAACTACTTCACCGGCAAGGAGGACGCCCTCCTGTACGGCGAGGAGCAGCAGATAGGAGACCTCGTCCGCGCGGTACGTGAACGCCCCGCCGAGGAGAGCGCCTGGACCGCGCTGCGGGCAGCGGTGACGCAGTTCGCCGAACGGCTGGCACCCCCGGAACGCGAATGGGCCGTCCGCACCCGCCTGGCCATGCGCCACCCCTCCCTGCTCGCCCGCCAGCTCGCCAACCACGCGGCCCTGGAACGCGACCTGGCCGAAGCGGTGGCCGCCCGCCGGGGCCACTCGACGTGCCCCGTCCGCCCTCTGGTCCTCGCGGCGGCGTTCCTCTCGTCGATCCGGATCGCGATGCGGATGTGGATCGAGGAGGACCTGGCACGTGAGCCGGCCGAGGTGATCGACGAGATCCTCGACGAGATGGGGCGGAGCTTCGGCTGAGCCCTTGGCGCCGGGGCGCGGGAGAGGAACCCCCGGGGGAAGCACGGGCCCGTAGGCCTCCCTGTACCGTCTCCGCAGACGATCAGGGGGGCGGACGGTGCCGGGTGATCTCCGGTTCAGCTGGGAACTGAGCGGCTCCGGTTGGGCAACGTGCCGCGTCGCTGACAGCTCATGGTCGCTCAAGCGCACCGTCAGCTACTGCACGGACGCTCTCGCCGACCTGCTGCGCAGCGTGGCGGGGCTCTACGGCCCCACCCACATCCAGCGGGCCTCGTTCGACCTCGAACCCTCCGAGATGAGGTGGGTCATACGAGGCCGGGGCGCGGAGGTACGCATCACGATCTACGAGTTCCCCGATGTGACCACGAGTTACGACAGGCCCGAATCGGAGGGCAGACTCGCATGGACGTCGACCCAGCCCCGCGCCCTGTTGAGTCATGCCGTCGTGGAGGCGGCGCAGGAGGTACTGCGGATTCACGGTGAGGACGGGTACCGGGCGAAGTGGGTACAGCACCCATTCCCCGTCGCCGCCCTGCGGGACCTCCGCCGTCTGCACATGAGGGACGACTCCTGCGGCCTCCCGCACCGGGCGTCGACCCCGTAGCCGGCTTGCCGGCCCGGGTCAGCGGGGCATGGCAGTCAGGTCAGCGCCTTCTCGACGGCCTCGAAGATATCGGCGTCGGTCTCCTGCTGCCAGGACGGCAGGCCTGGCCAGTCGGCCACATACCCGGGCTTCGGTTCCTCGAAGTGCTTGAACATCTGGGCCGTCCAGCAGGTCGCGACGAAACGGCTCTTCTGCTCACGGGAGAGCCGCGAAGCGTGACCGCCGCTGAGCTCGATGAACTGCCGCACCTGTTCGTAGACCGCTCCCGCGGCCTCACGCTCCCACTGAGGAGTGTCGTCCCACGGAGTGACGTACCCAGCCTTGGGCTCCCCGGGAAAGTGCTGGTGCACTCCCGCGATCCACGTCTCCCGGAACAGTCGTGCACCTTCGATCTGCGACATGCCTACCCCTCTCGTCACGGCGTGCCCAACGTGGCGATCTCCGCCCCCAGCTCGGCCACTCGTTGGTCACGGCTCAAGGGGCCGAACTCGTCGCACAGGGCACGAAGTCTACGGGCGACGTAGCCGGATCCCGAGGCTCGGGCCAGACCGATGGCCTCGTTCCCGTACGCGACAACCTGTTCGACATCCCGCCGCTTCGCGCCGATGACTGCCAGATCGGTCAGCACAGCTCCGCGCCGCCGGTACGACTGCCCGGATGCCAGGGCTGTCTGCTTGAGCGCTCTCCGCAACGCATCCTCCGCCAAGTCGAGGCGGCCCAGCTGTAGGTAGCGGGACCCGCGCTCCTCGATCAGACGCGTACCGTCGAAGCGGAGCCAGCCACCGTTGACGCTGTCGGCAGCGAGATCGTGGACCGACTCTGCCTGGCCCATGGCGCGTTCGCATCCATCCAGGTCACCGAGACCCGCGTATGCCTCCGCCTGGACCGAGGCAACCCAATGCCGGGTCGAGAGGCTGCTGTCGCCCCGGCCGGCCAGTCGCGCGGCTGCACCGAGCATCTGCGCCGCTTGCCGATAGCGCTGCTCGGACATGTCCACGTAGGCATGTCGGACGAGGGCGCAAGCCCACAGGTCATACGTCTCGGCATCCTTGCTGACCGATGCCGCCAGCGAGTACGAAGCCACGGCATCGGAATACCGGCTGCCGTCGAACGCCACCTCGCCGGCCAGCTGAAACAGGTCAGCCGCCGCGCTCAGAAGAGGGCCGCGGCTTCCTCGGTTGCCCGCCAGGGCCTGGTTCAGCGTTGTCAGCTGATCCCGGACTACGGGGTAGACGGAACCTTTGGAGCGGGCCAGCTGGTAAACCTGCCAGAGATGGCTGTTCATACGTGCGAAGTCGGCAGGGGCTCCTCCGTGCACGCCCTCCACGAGGGCCTCGGCCTCCTCGACCGGCAGAACGGTCAGCGCGCCACTGATGGTCAGAATGCGGAGGAATTCGCGGCGGATCATTTCGTCGGGGTCTCCCGCGTTCGAGGGCTCGCTGGACTGGTGCCCGCCGCTCTCCCGGTCTGCGGTTCGCGCTGGTGCCAGGAGAGCGTCCAACTCTTCGAGACTGACTTCGAGAGCGATGGCCAAACCTCGCCGCTGAGGCGGCTGCGGATCAATTCTGCCGCTTTCCCAGCGCCCGACCGTTGTGCGGTCAACACCGAGCAACTGGGCCAATTTCTCCTGACTGTAGCCCAGGGCCCTGCGTCGTTTCGCCAGCCTCATGACGCCCTCCTCCCTCGACTCCGGCCCCTTCCGCGCCCCATGCCCGGATCTGCGTCAAGAGTGCCTCATCAATGCCGTGGAGACCTTCGACTCCACCCGCTTACCTGGTTGTTGACCCGGAAGAGCACCGAAACGCACGCAGGAGCGAGACCATGAACACGCGAGCCAGAGCTGAGACACGCCGGCGGGACCACGCAACACTGACGCACGGCCTCGGCGAGGAACAGCGTGTGATCATGACGCTCAGGGTCTCGCGTGACTCCGGCCGGACGTGGGGGCCCCGGACAGAGGTGTCGTTGGCCAAGGGCCCGGTGGTACCCATCAGCCCTTTCAGGTTCCCGCCGTGTGCGTGCCCGCTTTGCGCGAGGCAGCAGCGGGACTCGACACGCCCCCTCCGCATGGTGCCGTGATGCAGTGCGCACACTGGCGTCGGCTGCCCCTGAACCTGGCCCAGGACGCCCGGGAACGGGCTCCCTCGGGATGTATCGACCGCGCTGTTCAGTGCCAGCTGTCCACGCACGACGACGACAGGCACTACGGCTTCCTCGACGACCTGGCGTACGGCACCGCGTTGTGGCTCCGGTGGCACGGGACCGATGTGGGCCTGGCCGCGCTGTCGGACTGCTCGACGGCCGACCTGCGGCCCGGCGGGGAAGGCTGCTGCCTGTTCGCCGGCCATAGCGAACAGCACACCTGGGAAGAGGCCCACCCTTCGGAGGAGACAAACGTCTGAAGCGGACGGGCACAGCGTTGAGGTCCCGGCCATTCAGTCCCCGTACAACGCCCTTACCGTCCATCGATCAGCGGGCAGTGGGTCCCCGTGTAGATCGTGGGCATGCAGCGGTTGCAGTGGATGCACTCCGAGCGGGTCGCGGTGTCGCGCCCGATGCGGTGCAGCAGGTCCGGTTCGCGGAGCAGGGCGCGGGCCATGGCGACGAAGTCGAAGCCCTCCGCCATGGCGCGGTCCATGCCCTGGCGGTCGGTGATGCCGCCCAGGAGGATCAGCGGCAGCCGCAGCGCGGCGCGGAACTGCCGGGCGGCGTCCAGCAGGTACAGCGGCTGGTACGGGTACGTGCGGAAGAAGGCGCGGCCCAGCGCGCGGATCGCCAGGCGCTGCGGCAGCGGGAAGTTGGCCGCGAACTCGGTGATGGGGGCGTCACCCCGGAAGAGGTACATCGGGTTCAACAGGGAGCTGCCCGCCGTCAGTTCGAGGGCGTCCACCGAGCCGTCGTCCTCCAGCCAGCGTGCGACCTGGAGGCTGTCGTCCAGGGTGAGCCCGCCCGGCGCGCCGTCCTTCATGTTCAGCTTGGCGGTGATGGCGAGGCGGTCGCCCAGCGCGTCGCGTACCGCCCGGGTGATGCCCAGCGCCACGGCGGCGCGGGCGCGCAGGGAGCCGCCGAAGGCGTCGGTGCGACGGTTCAGGCGGGGGCTGAGGAAGGCGCTGGCCAGGTAGTTGTGGCCGAGGTGGATCTCCACGGCGTCGAAGCCGGCCTCGGCCGCCAGTAACGCCGCCTCGGCGTGGGCCTCGATGACGCGGGCGATGTCATCGGCGGTGGCCGCCTTGTTGCGGCGCATGCTGAGCGGGTTGAAGCCGGCCATCGGCGCGAGGGCGGGCAGCCCGTTGGAGCGGCCGTCCGCCACCGGTCCGGCGTGGCCCAGCTGGGCGCAGACCGCGGCCCCGGTGCCGTGTACCGCCTCCGTCAGCCTGCGCAGTCCGGGTAGGGCCTCGGGTCGCATCCACAGCTGGCGGCGCTCGGTGCGGCCCTCCGGGGACACCGCGCAGTAGGCGACGGTCGTCATGGCGACGCCGCCGGCCGCGGGGCGCAGGTGGTAGTCGATGAGCTCCTGGGTGACCAGCGCCTCGGGGGTGGCGCCCTCGAAGGTCGCGGCCTTGATCACCCGGTTACGCAGCCTCAGCGGCCCCAGCCGGGCGGGTGCCAGCACATCCGGTGCGCTGGCCGACGCGTCCTTCGCCGCTCCCGATTCGTCAGGCATGGCGCGCAGCATCGCAGAGAACTGACGAATAGTCAGTAGTGGTGCGGCCGTGGATCGCGTCCGTGCCCGCGGGTGGTCACCGATGACTCCGGGACGACCGTGGACGTCAGGCGGATCGCGGCACGATGCTCAGCGCGCGGTAGTCGTACCCGTCCTGTTTGAAGCCGGGCGCTTCCCAGCTGAGGTCCACCCGTTGTCCGGGCGTCAGGGTGCGGAAACCGGGCTTCTGTATGTCGGAGTAGTGGCCGAAGCAGCCGCCGGGGGTCTCGGGGGAATCGAGCACGCCCCACCCTTCCTCGTCGCGCCACTCCCGAACCGTCGCAGTCACCATGGGCCGGATCATATGGGCGCCGCCCGCGCGGGCCCGCGCGGGGAACCCCACAACCGACCCTCGGCAGCCACAACGATCAGTTGTATGTACCTAGACTGAACCGGTGGACACCGAGGCATTGCGCACGTTCGTCCGGGCGGCCGAGCTGGGACGGTTGCAGCACGCCGCCGACGAGCTGGGCGTGACACAGCAGGCGGTCTCCAAGCGGATCGCCGCCCTGGAGCGCGAGTTGGAGGTCCGCCTGTTCACCCGCACTCCCCGAGGGGTGGAGCTGACCCTCGACGGTCAGGCGTTCCTCCCCCACGCGCGGAGCGTCGTGGCGGGTGTCGAGCGCGCCGTCACCGCCGTCAGACCGGGCTCCCGGGCCCTTCGGATCGACGTTCTCGGCCTGCGGAGCGCGCAGGCCGTCCTGCTGCATGACTACTGGCGGTCGCATCCGGGGACAGAGCTGGACGTGGTGACCCTCCGGGTCAACGACCCGCGCGTGGCGGTCGCCGCCGTCGAGGCGGGCGATATCGACGCCTCGTTCCGCTCCGTCACCGACCCGGCCGTCCTGCCGCCCGGCCTGCGGATGATCCACGCGTTCGACTCCCCGCTGGAACTCCTCGTCGGCCCGGGGCATCCGCTCGCCTCCGCGCGCGAACTGACGCCACCGCAGTTGCGCAAGCACCGGATCTGGGTGCCGGGCATCGCGCCCCGAAGCGAATGGTCCGAGTTCTACGACCAGCTCGCCTCCGACTTCGACCTGCGCATCGACGCGGCCGGCCCGCACTTCGGGGACGAAGTACTCCTGGACACCCTCGCGGACTCCGCGGAGGTGGCCACCCTCGTCGGCGCGCGCGACCGGTACATCTGGCCGGCGGGCCACGACCTGCGTCGCATCCCTGTGGTGAATCCGACCCTCGCCTACCCGCTCTCGCTCATCCTTCCCGCAATGAATCCGCATCCAGGACTTCGCGGAGTCATCACCCACCTCCACAGCCTGCCAGGGCTCCCGGGGCCGGTCTGGCGCCCTGCCTGGGCTACGACGCCACAGAGCTGAACCGGCTGTGCACCGGCGAGCCCTGCCCAGCCCACCGCCACCCAGCACACCAGCACACCGGACAAAGACAAAGGATCGTGACTTGCCCAGCGACCGTTTCATGCGCATCCACAGCCCCGAGTTCCAGGCCATGTCCGAGCGGGTCCTGCGGGCCACCCAGCTCACCTCCCGCCTGAACGTCCTGCCCTTCGAGGACGAGGCAGGCAAGGCGGAACTGTTCGAACAGATCTTCGCCAAGCCGCTGCCGCCGAGAGTCACGATCTATCCGCCCTTCTACACGGACCACGGCCTCAATCTGGACCTCGCGGAGCGCGTGTTCATCAACCAGAACTGCACGTTCCTGGACTACGCCGGCATCCGGCTCGGCGAGCGGGTGATGGTCGGGCCCAACGTCATGTTCATCACCCTCGGCCACCCGGTCGATCCCGGGGAGCGACGGGAATGGCTGACCGGCGCGCCCATCGACGTGGCGGAGAACGTGTGGATCGGCGCCGGTGCCAGGATCCTGCCGGGCGTCAGCATCGGCCGCGATGCGGTCATCGCGGCCGGCTCGGTCGTGGCCGATGACGTTCCGCCGGCCAGCCTGGTGACCGGCGGCAAGGCGACCGTGCGGCGACGGTGGTGACC
The DNA here is from genome assembly GCF_055587045.1 of Streptomyces sp. NPDC048671. Classification (NCBI taxonomy): domain Bacteria; kingdom Bacillati; phylum Actinomycetota; class Actinomycetes; order Kitasatosporales; family Streptomycetaceae; genus Streptomyces; species Streptomyces sp. NPDC048671. The sequence goes on from NZ_JBVJHB010000001.1 coordinate 557,396, forward strand.
ACCGCTCCGGTCGGCTCCGGGGGCCGAGGGCAGCCTGATGCGCCCAAATACTTTCGGGCCGACAGGTGTCGCACCGTCGGCCCGATGTCGGGTACCAGCGCTCCAGCGCCGCTGACGTGTGGTTACAGCACCGGCAGGAGCGCCTTCAGCTCGAAGGCCGTGACCTCGCTCCGGTACTCCTCCCACTCCTGCTTCTTGTTGCGCAGGAAGAAGTCGAAGACGTGCTCGCCCAGCGTCTCGGCGACCAGTTCGCTCTTCTCCATCAGCGAGATCGCCTCGCCCAGGTTCTGCGGGAGGGGCTCGATGCCCATCGCGCGGCGCTCGGCGTCGGACAGGGCCCAGACGTCGTCGTCGGCACCGGCCGGGAGTTCGTAGCCCTCCTCGACGCCCTTGAGGCCGGCGGCCAGCAGGACCGCGTAGGTCAGGTACGGGTTGGCGCCGGAGTCGATGGAGCGGACCTCGACGCGGGCCGAGCCGGTCTTGCCGGGCTTGTACATCGGGACCCGGATCAGCGCGGAGCGGTTGTTGTGGCCCCAGCAGATGTACGAGGGAGCCTCGCCGCCGGCGCCGGCGGCGCGGGAGGAGCCGCCCCAGATGCGCTTGTAGGAGTTGACCCACTGGTTGGTCACGGCGGAGATCTCCGCGGCGTGCGTGAGCAGGCCCGCGATGAAGGAGCGGCCGACCTTGGAGAGCTGGTACTCGGCGCCGGACTCGTAGAACGCGTTGCGGTCGCCCTCGAAGAGGGAGAGGTGGGTGTGCATGCCCGAGCCGGGGTACTCCGAGAACGGCTTCGGCATGAACGTCGCCTGCACGCCCTGCTCCAGCGCGACCTGCTTCATGACCAGGCGGAACGTCATGATGTTGTCGGCGGTGGAGAGCGCGTCCGCGTACCGCAGGTCGATCTCCTGCTGGCCGGGGGCTCCCTCGTGGTGGCTGAACTCGACCGAGATGCCCATCGATTCGAGCATCGTGATCGCCTGGCGGCGGAAGTCCATCCCGACGTTCTGCGGAGTGTGGTCGAAGTAGCCGGAGCTGTCCGCGGGGGTGGGACGGCTGCCGTCGACCGGCTTGTCCTTCAGCAGGAAGAACTCGATCTCCGGGTGGGTGTAGAAGGTGAAACCCAGGTCGGAGGTCTTGGCCAGGATGCGCTTGAGCACATAGCGCGGGTCGGCGAAGGACGGCGAGCCGTCCGGCATCAGGATGTCGCAGAACATCCGGGCCGTGCCGGGGGCCTCGGCACGCCAGGGCAGGATCTGGAACGTGGCCGGGTCCGGCTTGGCGATCATGTCCGACTCGTAGACCCGGGCGAAGCCCTCGATGGCCGAGCCGTCGAAGCCGATCCCCTCGTCGAACGCCTGCTCCAGCTCGGCAGGGGCCACGGCCACGGACTTGAGGTAACCGAGCACGTCGGTGAACCACAGCCGGACGAACCGGATGTCGCGCTCCTCAAGGGTCCTGAGGACGAATTCCTGCTGCTTGTCCATAGCCACATCCTTGCAGTTCAGACGGTCCGTGCACCACCGCCCGGGGTAGGGGGGAAACTCCAGTATCACGACCCGGGATTTCACCCAGATTACGCACACGACGGGAGATGGGGCACTCGGCCACCCACTACGATCGTCGGCCATGGTGAGCAAGGGATGCGGCGGCCTCGCAACCGCCCTGCGCACACCGGTTTTCCGACCTGTTCCAGACCCTCATCGCCCCTTCGCAGAAGGACCCACGACATGAGCCACGAGAGCCACGACCGCAGGACCCGCACCGAGCAGATGCGCAACGCCGACCGTACGCGGGACCACCGCAACCGTGTGGTGGCCATAAGCCTCAGCGCCGTCGTCGTCGCAGGTCTCGTCGCCTTCGGAAGCTACACACTGCTCGACAGGTCCGAGGCCTCCGCGGACCAGAAGTCCGCCGACGCGAAGGTGTCGGAGCAGCAAGGGGCGGACGGGAAGGACGCGGCCGACGGCGCGATCGAGGGCGAGAAGACCTGGGACGCGAAGAAGCTGACCCGCAACCACGTCACCGAGACCGTGACGTACCCGATGAAGCCCCCGGTCGGCGGTGACCACAACCCCGTATGGATGAACTGCGACGGCGAGGTCTACAAGAAGGCGATTCCCGACATGAACGCCGTGCACTCGCTGGAGCACGGTTCGGTGTGGGTGACGTACACGGACAAGGCCCCGGCCGCAGACCTCGACAAGCTCGCCGAGCGGGTCGAGAGGACCCCGTACTCGCTGATGAGCCCGTACGAGGACCAGGCCGGCACGATCATGCTGAGCGCCTGGGGCAAGCAGGTCACGGTGGACGGCGCCGACGACCCCCGGGTGGCGCAGTTCTTCTCCAAGTACGTGCAGGGGCCGCAGACGCCCGAGCCGGGCGCGGCGTGCACCGGTGGGCGGGGGGCGGAGTGACGGTTACGGAGCGCACCCGGCGCACTCGGTGGGTGGCGGGTTCCGCCGTCGCGCTCGCGGTGCTGTTCGCGGGCGCCGCGACGGTGGCCTCCGCGCGGGACGACGGGGCGGACCACCACGCGGCCGCGTCCGAGTCCGCCCCGCGCACGCCCGCCGCTGACTCGGCGGACGCCGGGTTCGCCCAGGACATGGCGGTCCACCACCAGCAGGCCGTGGAGATGTCCTTCATCGTGCGGGACCGTACGCGGGACGAGGACGTGCGCGGGCTGGCGTACGACATCGCCAACACGCAGGCCAACCAGCGGGGCATGCTGCTCGGCTGGCTGGATCTGTGGGAGCTGCCCAAGGTGGCCGCCGGGCAGGAGCCGATGGCCTGGATGGCCGGTGGGGCCGGTGCCGGTCCCAGTGCCGCTGCCAGTTCCGGTGCCGGTGGGCACGATGGGCACGACATGGGCGATATGGACGGGATGGAGGGGATGGAAGGGATGTCGGGGTACGGGAGCGGTTACCAGGCCCACGACGGGTCCCTCATGCCCGGTATGGCCACCCGTACCGAGCTCGGTCAGCTCCGCAAGGCCAGTGGCAAGCAGGCCGAGATCCTGTATCTCCAGCTGATGACCGACCACCACAAGGGCGGCATCGACATGGCCCGCGGCTGCGCGACCCTGTGCACCGTGAAGGCGGAGAAGCGGCTGGCCCAGAGCATGGTCGAGGCCCAGCAGTCCGAGCTGGACGCGATGGCCGGGATGCTGGCGGAACGCGGCTCGGCACCCCGCGCCTGAAGGTCCCCAAAAGGTTCCCCTGCGGCGCAAATGCACCCGAATGGGTGATAGCGGTCGCGTACCCCGAACGGGCCCATGACGATGGGTTCGCTCGGGGTCGTACGGCAGTGCCCACCGGTACGCAGGAGGAACCCCCATGACCACCGCCAAGGACATCATGCACACCGGCGCCACCTGGATCCCGGCGCACGAGACCCTCGACCGCGCCGCCCAGCTGATGCGCGAGCACAAGGTCGGGGCCCTGCCCATCTCGGCCAGCGGCGAGCAGGACCGGATGATCGGCATCCTCACGGACCGCGACATCGTGGTCGACTGCGTGGCGATGGGCCGGGACCCCTCGCAGGTGACCGCGGGCGACCTCGCGCAGGGCACGCCGCGCTGGATCGACGCGAGCGCCGAGGTGGAGGACGTGCTCCAGGAGATGCAGAACCATCGGATCCGGCGGCTCCCCGTGGTCGAGAACAAGAAGCTGATCGGCATGATCAGCGAGGCCGATCTGGCTCAGCACCTCTCCGACGACCAGATCGCCGGCTGGGCCGAGAAGGTCTACTCCCGCAACTGACCCGCACCGCGTACGGCCTGACGGCCCCGGGCTGACCCAGCGGGCCATCGAGCCGGGCAAGGACTTCACCTACCGGTTCGCGGTGCCGGACCCCGGCACGTACTGGTTCCACCCGCACTCGGGCGTCCAGCTGGACCGCGGGCTGTACGCGCCGCTGATCGTCGAGGACCCCAAGGAGCCGCTGTCGTACGACAAGGAGTGGGTCGTCGTCCTGGACGACTGGCTCGACGGGGTGGACGGCTCGACCCCCGACGCGGTGCTCCAGGAGCTGACCAAGGGCGGCGGCCACAGCGGACACGCCATGGGGGACATGCCCTCGGCCGGTGCCGGAACCGGGCCCTCGCGCATGCTCATGGGCGCCACCAGCAAGCTCCTGGGCGGCGACGCGGGCGATGTCGGCTACCCGTACTACCTGGTCAACGGCCGCACTCCGCAGGACCCGGCCGCCTTCACCGCCCGGCCGGGCGACCGGATCCGGCTGCGGATCATCAACGCGGGCGGTGACACCGCGTTCCGCGTCGCGCTCGGCGGCCACCGGATGACGGTCACGCACACCGACGGCTTCCCGGTCCGGCACACCACGACGGACGCCCTGCTGCTCGGCATGGGCGAGCGGTACGACGCGTCCGTGGCGCTGCCCGTCCGTGAGCCGGACCGGACGGTGCGGATCAGGCTGACCGGTTCCATGGCGGCGTACGACTGGGCCTTCGACGGGAAGCCGTACAGCGCCGACCAGCGCCATCCGGTGCGGGCCGGGGAGCGGGTCCGGCTGGAGTTCAGGAACGCGACCTCGATGTGGCACCCGGTCCATCTGCACGGGCACACGTTCGCGCTGGCCGGGAACGCGTCCGGGGCCCGCAAGGATACCGCGATCGTGCTGCCCCGGCAGTCGCTGACGGTGGACTTCGACGCCGACAACCCGGGGCTGTGGATGCTCCACTGCCACAACCTGTACCACGCGGAGGCGGGCATGATGACGGTCGTCGGCTACCGCGGCTGACCGGCTCCCTGGCGGGCCGCCCGGCTCTTCGCGCGGCCCGCCAGGACATCGCGTCAGTCAGACGATTACACTGGGCGGCGTGCCTCAACTACGCCTCGCACTGAATCAGATCGACTCGACCGTGGGTGACCTCGCCGGCAACGCCGAGGCGATCGTCCACTGGACCCGGCACTCCGCCGAGCAGGGCGCCCACCTGGTGGCGTTCCCCGAGATGGTGCTGACCGGTTACCCCGTCGAGGACCTGGCCCTGCGGTCGTCCTTCGTCGAGGCGTCGCGGGACGCGCTGCGTGCGCTCGCCGCCCGTCTCGACGAGGAGGGCTTCGGGGAACTGCCGGTCGTCGTCGGATACCTCGACCGCTCCGAGTTCCCGGCGCCGCGCTACGGCCAGCCCGCCGGGTCCCCGCGCAACGCCGCAGCGGTGCTGCACCGCGGCGGGATCGCGCTGAACTTCGCCAAGCACCACCTGCCCAACTACGGCGTCTTCGACGAGTTCCGGTACTTCATGCCGGGCGACTCGATGCCCGTGGTGCGGGTGCACGGCATCGATGTCGCGCTCGCGATCTGCGAGGACCTCTGGCAGGACGGCGGCCGGGTACCGGCCGCGCGGGCCGCCGGGGCCGGGCTGCTGCTCTCGATCAACGCCTCGCCCTACGAGCGGGACAAGGACGACACCCGGCTGGAGCTGGTCCGCAAGCGGGCCGAGGAGGCCGACTGCACGACGGCCTATCTGGCGATGATCGGCGGCCAGGACGAGCTGGTCTTCGACGGTGACTCGATCGTCGTCGACAAGCACGGCGAGGTGATCGCCCGTGCCCCCCAGTTCGCCGAGGGCAGCGTGATCATCGATCTCGATCTGCCGGCCGCCGCGGCCGACGCGCCGTCTGGTGTGGTGAACGACGGGCTGCGCATCGACCACGTGGTCCTCTCCGAGAAGCCGCTGCCGCCCTACGAGGCGGAGCTGGCCGGAGGGTACGCGGACCGGCTCGACGACGACGAGGAGCTGTACTCCGCGCTCGTCGTGGGCCTGCGGGCGTACGCCGCGAAGAACGGCTTCAGCAGCGTGCTCGTCGGGCTCTCCGGCGGGATCGACTCGGCACTGGTCGCGGCGATCGCCTGCGATGCGCTGGGTGCCCAGAACGTGTACGGCATCTCGATGCCGTCGAAGTACTCCTCGGACCACTCCAAGGGCGACGCGGCCGAGCTGGCGCGGCGTACCGGGCTGAACTTCCGGACCGTACCGATCGAGCCGATGTTCGACGCGTACATGGGCTCGCTGGGGCTCAGCGGTCTCGCCGAGGAGAACCTCCAGTCGCGGCTGCGCGGCACGATGCTGATGGCCGTCTCCAACCAGGAGGGGCAGATCGTCCTGGCGCCGGGCAACAAGTCGGAGCTGGCGGTCGGTTACTCGACGCTGTACGGCGACTCGGTCGGCGCGTACGGGCCGATCAAGGACGTCTACAAGACGTCAGTCTTTCGGCTGGCGAAGTGGCGCAACCGGGCCGCCGAGGAGCGCGGGCAGACCCCGCCGATCCCGGAGGCCTCCATCACCAAGCCGCCCAGCGCGGAGCTGCGCCCCGGCCAGGTCGACACGGACTCGCTGCCCGACTACGACGTGCTGGACCGGATCCTGGAGATGTACGTCGACCGGGACCAGGGGCTCGACGCGATCGTCGCGGCCGGGTTCGACCGGGCGCTGGTGGCGAAGACGCTGCGGATGGTGGACACGGCGGAGTACAAGCGGCGGCAGTACCCGCCGGGCACGAAGATCTCGCCCAAGGGCTTCGGCAAGGACCGGCGGCTGCCGATCACGAACCGCTGGCGCGAGTCCGGCTGACGCCGGGGGGCGGGGCGGCGTGGGGCGGGGGCGGCGGGTGCGGCGCCGGTCCCGTCCGGCTGACGGTTCGTCCTCAATCGCCGGACGGGCTCGATGTGGCCGGGCTCCGCTCGGCCACCGCCACGTCCGCGCGGGCCACCACCCTCGACGGTGTGCGGTCGCGGTCCAGTACGCCCGCCGTGACCGCCACCGCGAGGCCCGCCACGGCCAGGACCGCGCCGACCAGGGCCGGGGACGTCCAGCCCCAGCCGGCCGAGATCGCCATCCCGCCGAGCCACGCGCCGCCCGCGTTGGCCAGGTTGAACGCGGAGTGGTTGGAGGCGGACGCCAGGGTCGGGGCGTCCTTGGCCTTGTTCATGACCAGCATCTGCAACGGCGTCGTCGTCATGAAGCCGACCCCGCCCAGCAGCACCACCATCACCAGCGCGGCCCACTGCACATGGGCGGCGAACGGGAAGACCACCAGGACGACCGCGAGCGCGCCCAGCGATCCGTACAGGGTCGGACGCAGTGCCCGGTCCGTCAGCGGGCCGGCGGCGAGCGCGCCCAGGGTCATGCCGATGCCGAAGAGCGCCAGCACCAGCGTCACCGAGGATTCACCGAAGCCCATCGCCTCGGTCGTCATCGCCGAGAGGTAGGAGTACACGGCGAAGACCCCGGCGAAGCCGAAGACGGCGGTGAGCAGTCCGAGCAGCACCTGCCGGTTGCCCAGGGCCCGCAGCTCGTGGCGGACGTTGTGGTGGGCCTCGACCGGGATCCGCGGGACGAGCCGGGCGAGCGCGGCCATCGCGCACAGCCCGATCACCGCGACCACCAGGAACGTGGCCCGCCAGCCGAGGTGCTGGCCGAGCAGGGTGGCGGCGGGCACACCGACGATGTTGGCGACGGTCAGGCCGAGGAACATCGTCGCCACGGCCCGTGCCTGGCGCCCGTCCGCGACCAGCCGGGCGGCGACGACCGCGCCGACGCCGAAGAACGCGCCGTGCGGCAGCCCGGCCAGGACGCGTCCCGCGAGCAGCCAGCCGAAGTCGGGAGCGAGCGCGGAGGCGAGGTTGCCGACGGTGAAGAGCGCCATCAGCAGCAGGAGCATCCGCTTGCGCGGGATGCGGGAGCCGAGGCCGGTGAGCAGTGGGGCGCCGAGCACCACACCGATCGCGTAGGCCGACACGAGATAGCCCGCCGTGGGGACGGAGGTGCCGAGATCGTCCGCGACATCGGGCAGTAGGCCCATCATCACGAACTCCGTGGTACCGATGCCGAAGGCGCTCACCGCGAGAGCGAGCAGAGCCAGAGGCATGAGGAGAGACCTTTCCGGAGGAAGCCCCGTCCGCCGCGACGGAAGGGGCCGGTCGCGGCACGGGGTGCAGGAGGGAGCCGGGGCGTGGCGGCGCTGCGGGGCGTGGGCGCCCGAGCACACAGCGGCTCACCGGCTCCATCGCCGGTCGGCCTCGGTCCCTGATCGGAACAAATACTCTCAGGTGGTTTATGCCGGGAGGTAAACGCCCACTCCCGACCGCGGGGAAGGCCCGTGAACAGCCCGTAAACAGCCCGTGACGTCAGAGCTGATGCCAGAGCTTGACGTCAGAGTGCGACGTCAGAGCTTGACGCGGGCGGCGATCGGGAGGTGGTCGCTGTCCGTCGCGGGGAGCGACCAGGACGACACCGGGTCGACGCCCTTCACCATGATCTGGTCGATGCGGGCCATCGGGAACGAGGCGGGCCAGCTGAATCCGAAGCCGTCACCGGCCGCGCCCTGGGTGGAGCGCATCTGCGAGGTGACCGCGTTGAGCGAGCGGTCGTTCATGGTGCCGTTGAGGTCGCCGAGCAGGACGACCCGGTCGAGCCGTTCGTCCGCGATGGCCTCACCGAGTGCGTCCGCGCTCTGGTCGCGCTGGTTCGCGGTGAATCCGGCGTGCAGCTTGACCCGTACCGAGGGCAGGTGCGCGACGACGAAGCCGACCTCGCCCTTGGGCGTGGCGACGGTGGTCCGCATGGCCCGGACCCAGCCCATCTTGATGTCCACCGGACGGGTGTCGCTGATCGGGTACTTGCTCCACAGACCGACGGTCCCCTGGACCGAGTGGTACGGGAAGCGGCCGGCGAGCGCCGATTCGTACGTTTTCACCTGGCCGGCGGGCAGTTCCTGGAGGGCGATGACGTCGGCGCCGGAGCCCGCGACCTGCTGGGCGGTGCCCGAGGGGTCGGTGTTGTCCGCGTTGACGTTGTGGGTGGCGACGGTGAGATCGCCGCCCCCGCCCGACTTGTCGGTGAGCAGACCGCCGAACACGTTGAACCACACCACGACCGGGAGCAGCAGCACGATCAGGGCCGTCGCGGAGCGCCGCACCAGGCCCAGCACGAGCAGCACCGGTACGAAGACGGCGATCCACGGCAGGAACGTCTCGGTGAGGCTGCCCAGGTTGCCGATGGCGTTCGGGATGTGGGAGTGGAGGAGCATCACGACGGTCAGCAGGACCGAGCAGCCGGCCAGGACCATCCCGCGCCGCCAGATGCCCCGGTCCCGGAGCAGTCTGTCGCGCAGGTCCCGGACCAGTCTGTCGCGCAGGTCCCGGAAACGGGATCCGGAGGGCTGCGGTCCCCCGCCGCCGTTCCCGGTGTCCGCCCTGTACGCCTGCACCATCGCGCTGTCCTCACTGCCTTGCCGTGCACATCGCCGCGCCAACGACCCTAGGCGATATGCGATGCGTTTCCCGCCGTCGACGACGGCCGTACTGCCAGCAGGACGAACAAGGAGGTGCGGTGGGTTCCGGCCGGGGGCGGTCTGTGGGGGCCTGTGACAGAACGAGCACATGCGTGGGGGTCCGGGCGCGTCAGCCGTGACCTGCGGCTTCGCCGGGTCCGGTGCCGGGCGGCCGCGGCCCGACGCCCTCGACCAGCAGCTGGATGATGCGGTCGGCGAGGTCCTCGGGCAGCGGCGCGTCCGGCCGGTGAATGGTCCGTACGAGCATGGGGCCGACGAACAGGTCGTCCATCAGCTCCACGTCCGTGTCGCCGCGCAGTTCGCCGGCTTCGACGGCTCGCCGGACGGCCGCGAGCATCGCGACGCGGCGCGGCGCTATCACGGTGCACTGGTACTCGGCCCAGAGCCGGGGATGGCTCTTCATCTGGGCGAAGACGTTGTGCAGCAGTACGGAGGAACGCTGGGCCAGGCCGCGCCTGCGCATCGACTCCAGCAGTACGCGCAGATCACCGAGCCCGCCGGTGCCGGAGACATCGGGTTCCGGGGGCTCGATGTCGCGCAGGACGTCGACGAAGAGCTCCTCCTTGTCGGTCCAGCGCCGGTAGATGGTGGCCTTGCCGACCCCGGCGGTGCGGGCGATCCGCTCGATGGACAGGCCGGCGAGGGGTTCGCCGGCCTCCAGGAGTCCGACGACGGCGTCCAGGATGGCCCGCTCGGCCGCCGCGCTGCGCGGGCGGCCGCGGCGGGGCTCCTGGCCGTCGCCGGAGCCGCGGTCGCGGTCCCGGTCGCCCGGAGCCCGCTCGTCCCGGTCCGATGCCTGAGCCTGCACGTGAAACCACCTTTCGCCGCCCCCGATTCTCCCCGAACGGACGGCGCCCGGCAGCATCCGGCCGGATCGGGCACCGGCCGGGTCCGGCAGCCGTGCGCCGTCAGCCGTACGGGGCCGCCCGTGTCACCGTGCCGCGGGCGCGGGCACCGTCGGCTCGTCCTGCGTGCCGTCCGGCGTGCCGCCCGGCGCGGGCGTCTGCGCGGCGGGCGTCCTGCCCGGCAGGAACAGCGCGACCACGATCGCCCCGACCAGGGCGACGAAGGCCGAGCTGATGGCCGTGACGTGCATGGCGTTCAGGAAGGCGTCGTGCGCGGCGGCGACCAGCGGGGCGCCCGCGGGTCCCATCTTCTCCGCGACGCCGAGCGTCGCCTCGATCGACTCCGCCGCGGTGTCCCTGGCGGCGGCCGGCAGCCCACCGAGGTGCCCCTCGATGTCGCCGCGGTAGACGGCGGACAGCACCGAGCCCAGGACGGCGATCCCGAGCGCGCCGCCGACCTGCCGGAACGTGTTGTTGACGGCCGAGCCGGAGCCGGCCTTCTCACGGGGCAGGGCCTGCATCACGGCGACGGTGACCGGCGGCATGACATGGGCCATGCCCGTGCCCTGCACGAAGAAGACCAGACACATCAGCCAGACGGGGGTGTCGGCGTCGAACAGCGCGAACGCCGCCAGCCCGACCGCGACCAGCAGCATGCCGACCGTGCACACCGCACGGGCGCCGAACCGCGCGACGACCAGCCGCGCCCTGGGCGCGAAGACCATCTGGGCGATGGCCAGCGGCAGGATCAGCAGCCCGGACTGCAGGGCGCTCCAGCCCCGCACGCTCTGCATGTAGAAGGCGGAGAAGAACGTCACGCCCATCAGCGCGAAGAAGACCAGCGCGATGGCGGCGACGGCGGCCGAGAAGGCCGGCTTCCTGAAGTACGTGACGTCGATGGCCGGGCTGCTGCTGCGCTTCTCGTGGAGGACGAACACCACCAGGACGGCCAGGCCGCCGATGACCGGCAGGAGCACGGAGACGTCGGTGAAGTCGGCCAGCTCGCCGCCGCGGATGATGCCGTACACCAGCAGCACCAGGCCGATGATGGAGAGCACCACACCGATCGGGTCGAGACGGCCCGGCTTCGGGTCCCTGGAGTCCGGTACGAGCACCGCCATCGCGATCAGCGCGATGACCACCACGGGGACGTTGACCAGGAAGATCGAGCCCCACCAGAAGTGTTCGAGGAGCAGCCCGCCGGTGATCGGGCCGATCGCGATGCCGAGGCCGACGCTGCCGGCCCAGATGCCGATGGCCTTGGGCTGCTCGTCGCGCTCGAAGACGTTCATCAGGACGGCGAGGGTGGCCGGCATCACGAACGCGGCGCCGAAGCCCATCACGGCACGCCAGGCGACGAGTTCGCCCGGCGAGCCGGACATGGCGGCGAAGGCCGAGCCGATGCCGAAGAGCACGATGCCGAAGAGCAGCACCTTCTTGCGCCCGAGGCGGTCGCCGAGCAGGCCCGCGGTGAAGAGCAGTCCGGCGAAGACGAGGGTGTAGGAGTTGATCGCCCACTCCAGCTCGCTCTGGGTGGCCCCCAGTCCGGTGGGTGCGGGGGAAGCGATCGTCTTGACGGCGACGTTCAGGATCGAGTTGTCCAGCACCACGATGAGCAGGCTGAACATCAGGACAACGAGGATCGCCCAGCGGCGGCGGTGGACCGCCTCCGGGACCTGGGGTGCGACGGCGGGAGCGCCGGACGGTATGGACATGGCCCAGAGCCTAACCTCATTACGATACGGGACCGTCTCGTATTGGAAAGTCTTTACCGGGCTGGAACCCGCCGCCGTACCGCCGTCCGGGCTACCTGCGCGGGCCCACTTCCCGTGACCGGCTCCGGGATGCCACCATGGAAGGGATCCGGGGACGCCGTCAGGGTGCCTCGAGATGACGAAGGAGCCGTTGGCAATGTCGCTTCAGGCTGCGCAGAACCAGTCCGCCACACCCCCCGCGGGAGCCCCCACCGACAGCAGCAAGGCGCTGTACGGAGGCAAGAGCACCCGCCGCGTCACCGTCCACGACATCGCCGCCGCCACCGAGCGCGGCGAGAAGTGGCCCATGCTCACCGCCTATGACGCGATGACCGCGTCCGTCTTCGACGAGGCCGGCATCCCGGTCATGCTCGTCGGTGACTCGATGGGCAACTGTCACCTCGGCTACGAGACCACCGTGCCCGTCACGATGGACGAGATCGCCATCCTCTCCGCCGCCGTCGTACGGGGCACCAAGCGCGCCCTCGTCGTCGCCGACCTGCCCTTCGGGGCGTACCAGGAGGGCCCTGTCCAGGCCCTGCGCAACGCCACCCGGCTGATCAAGGAGTCCGGGGTCGGCGCGGTCAAGCTGGAGGGCGGCGAGCGCAGCCACGAGCAGATCAAACTGCTGGTCGGCGCCGGTATCCCGGTCATGGCCCACATCGGCCTGACCCCGCAGTCCGTCAACGCGATGGGCTACCGGGTGCAGGGCCGCGGCGAGGAGGCCGCCCAGCAGATGCTGCGCGACGCCAAGGCCGTGCAGGACGCGGGCGCGTTCGCCGTCGTCCTGGAACTCGTACCGGCCGAGCTGGCCGCCGAGGTCACCCGCACCCTGCACATCCCGACCGTCGGCATCGGCGCCGGTCCCGACACCGACGCCCAGGTGCTGGTCTACACCGACATGGTCGGGCTGACCGGCGGCAAGGTGCCGCGCTTCACCAAGCAGTACGCCGACCTGCGCCAGATCCTCGGCGACGCCGCGAAGGCGTACGCGGACGAGGTCGTCGGCGGCAGCTTCCCGGCGCCGGAGCACACCTTCCACTGACCGGACCCACCGGCCGGACGACCACTGCCGGCACCACCGACAGCCCGCCGACATCCCCCATCGGCGGGCTGTCGGCCCGCTGTCGGCGGCCTGTCGGTGGCGGCTGTTCTGATAGTGGGCATGACGCGAATCGACAAGAACCCCAGGAGCGGCGGGAACGCCGTCGAGGTACGGGGACTGGTCAAGCACTACGGCTCGACCAAGGCTCTGGACGGCGTGGACCTCGACGTACGCGAGGGCACCGTCCTTGGAGTGCTCGGCCCCAACGGCGCCGGCAAGACCACTCTCGTACGCTGCCTGTCCACCCTGATCCTGCCCGACGCCGGACACGCGGTCGTGGCGGGCTACGACGTGGTGAGGCAGCCCCGCCAGCTGCGCCGCATCATCGGTCTGACCGGGCAGTACGCCTCGGTCGACGAGAAGCTCTCCGGCTGGGAGAACCTCTACATGATCGGGCGGCTGCTCGATCTGCCGCGCAAGAAGGCCCGGTCCCGCGCCGACGAGCTGCTGGAGCGCTTCTCGCTCACCGACGCGGCGAAGAAGGCCGCCATGGAGTACTCCGGCGGCATGCGGCGCCGGCTGGACCTGGCCGCTTCCATGATCGGCAGCCCGTCCGTGCTCTATCTCGACGAGCCGACGACGGGGCTCGACCCCCGTACCCGTAACGAGGTCTGGGACGAGGTGCAGAGGATGGTCGCGGAGGGGGCGACCGTGCTGCTCACCACCCAGTACATGGAAGAGGCCGAACAGCTCGCCAGCGAGCTCACCGTCATCGACCACGGCAAGATCATCGCTCGCGGCGGTGTCGACGAGCTGAAGGCCAGGGTCGGCGGCCGCACCCTGCAGATCCGTCCCTCGGACCCGTCCGAGCTGGCCGCGATGGCCCAGGCGCTGCGGGAGGCCGGTCTCGACGGGGTCGCGGGCACGCAGGCGGTCCCGGACGAGGGGCTGCTGTACGTACCGATCCTCAGCGACGAGCAGCTCACCGCCGTCATCGGCCTGCTCGGCACCCGGGGCTTCTCGCTGGCGCACGTCGCCACCGCGCTGCCCAGCCTGGACGAGGTGTTCCTCGCCATCACGGGCGAGAAGACCTCCGCCCCCACCGACACGATCCACGAGGAGGTCGCGGCGTGAGCACGACGACTCTGAAGCCCGCCCCCACCGGTTCGGCCGGTACCGCCCCGGCGAAGCCGCTCCACGACGAGGGCCGGATCGGGCTGCGTGGCAACATGCGGCACATCGGGGCACTGATGCGGCGCAACCTGCTCCAGATCAAGAAGGATCCGGAGTCGATGTTCGATGTGCTCCTGATGCCCATCGTCTTCACCCTGCTGTTCGTGTACGTCTTCGGCGGGTCCGTCGGCGCGAGCCTGGGCGGTGACCGGCAGACGTACATCAACTACGTCATACCCGGTCTGATGGCGATGATGGGCATGAACATCGCGACCGCGGTCGGCACCGGTGTCAACGACGACTTCCACAAGGGGGTCATGGACCGGTTCCGCACGATGCCGATCGCCCGCTCGTCGGTGCTCATCGCGAAGATCGTGGTCGAGCTGGGCCGGATGATGGTCGCCACGGCGATCCTGCTGGGCATGGGCTTCGCGCTCGGGCTCCAGGTGAGCTCGGTGCCCGGCCTGCTGGCCGCGGTGGTGCTGTCGGCGGCGTTCGGCGCCGCGATCATGTGGATCTTCATCCTGCTCGGGCTGTCCCTCAAGACGCCCCAGTCGGTTCAGGCGATGGGATTCCTCATCTTGATGCCTCTTCAGTTCGGTTCCTCGATCTTCGCCCCGCCGACCACGATGCCCGGCTGGCTCAAGACCTTCACCGACTACAACCCGCTGTCCAACCTGGCCGACGCGGCGCGTGGCCTGATGACCGGCGGCCCGCTCGGCCACTCCGTGTGGATGACCCTCGTCTGGGCCGTGGGCATCACCGCGATCACGGCACCGCTGGCGGTCTCGAAGTTCCGCAAGCGCACCTGACCGGGAAGCCGGGCGGTCTCAGTCCCGGTACGGCTCGACGAGGGCGGTGGCCTCCTTCAGGGAGAGGCTGCCGCCCTCGGCGTACGCCGTCTCGAAGGCGGTGTCCCCGAGAACGGCACGGGCCAGTTCCCCGGCCGCCGTGCGGTCCTCCAGCTCCATCGACGTCGGCACATGACCGGCGGGCAGCAGGCCCCGGCAGGCGCCCAGCAGCCGCGCCGCGACGGCGGCCCTGCGCTCCCCGCCGAGTCCGCCCAGGGCCCGCGCGGCGCCGACCAGATGGGTCACGGCCATCTGCGGCGCCACCATCCGCGCGAGCGGGTCGTCGGCGCGGGCCAGCGATCGCAGGGTCCCGGCCAGCGCCTCCGCGTACCGCCCGTCCAGGTTGTCCAGCCAGGCCACACCGCCCAGCACGAATCCGTCGAAGACCGCCCGGGTCTCCGCGTGGAACTCCTCGCGCAGGGTGGCCAGGTGTTCGCGGGCCTCGGCGGTACGGCCGGACCGGCCCAGCCACATGGCCAGGAAGAGCCGGGCGAACGACCGCGCGCCATGAACCACGTACCGGGACTCGTCGAGCACCTCCCGCAGGATCGCCTCGCCCTCCTCGCCGCGGCCGAGCTCGGTCAGTACGGAGGCGTACCGGGTGCGCAGCACCAGCACCTGGGCGTGGGCGCCGAGCTTCTCCGCGTATCCGACCGCGGCCAGGTAGTCATCGGCCGCCCGGGTGTAGGCGCCGGTCTTCTCGTTGGCCTCGCCGCGCGAGGAGAGCGCCTCGGCCGTACCCCAGTCGTCCTCGAGGCGGCGGAACACCTCCAGGCTCTCGTCGGCGTCCACCCGTGCCTCGCCCGACCAGTCGGGCCGGTTGGCCAGCACGTTGGCGCGCATCTGGAGCGCTGCCGCCAGCTCCCACTCGTAGCCGAACCCCCGTGCGGCCAGGACCGTTTCGTCCAGCATCGTGCGCAGGCCGCCGATGTCCCCGGTGAGCAGGACCGCGAAGAACCACAGCGATGCCGGGGCACGGCAGGTCTGCGGCTGGCCGGCCCGGTAGGTGCCGGCGATGACACGCAGCCGCGCCATGCCCTCGGGGCTCACCAACTCGTCCATCGCGTGGTCCATGCTGACCAGCTGGACCAGCGCGACCTGGCGCCGCGCCTCCTGGAGCAGCTCGGGGCGCATCGGCGGGGGCGCGTCGATGCAGCGTTCGTGGAGGGACGGTGCGGGGCTGACGGGCGGGGCGAACGGATCGGGGCCGAGCGCGGAGGCGGCTTCGGCCCACTGCAGGCCGTCGGCGCGCAGATCGCGTATCTGCCAGAACCAGGAGAGCGAGATCACCATGCACAGGGCCTCCTGCTCGTCGCGGGCGGCGACGGCGTGGCGCAGGGCGGTGCGCAGGTTCTCGTACTCGCGCTGGAGCAGTTCGATGGCGGCGAGCTGTCCCGGGCCCCGGAGTTCGGGGTCGGTGGTACGGGCCAGCTCCCGGAAGAACACCAGGTGCTGCCGTTCGACGGATTCCCGCTCCCCCGCCTCGTCGAGCCGTTCGGCGGCGTACTCACCGACGGTCTCCAGGAGGCGGTAGCGCATCCCGCCGTCCGCGGCGGGCGCGGCGACGACGAGCGACTTGTCGACGAGCGAGCCGAGCACCGCGGCGACGTCGTACGCGTCCTGCGGCCGGTCCGCGCAGACCGCCTCGGCGGCGGCGATGGTCCAGCCGCCGGAGAAGACCGACAGCCGCCGCAGGGCGGTGCGTTCGCCCTCGTCCAGGAGGTCCCAGGACCAGTCGACGACGGCCCGCAGGGTCTGCTGGCGCGGCAGTACGGTCCGGCTGCCGCCGGTCAGCAGACGGAAGCGGTCGTCGAGCCGGTCGGCGATCTGGCGCGGAGTGAGCATTCGCAACCGGGCGGCGGCGAGCTCGATGGCGAGCGGCAGCCCGTCCAGGCGGCGGCAGATCTCGGCGGTGGCCGCCGCTGTGCGCTCGTCCGCGTCGACCCGGAAGCCGGACAGTGCGGCGGCGCCTCGGTCCGCGAACAGGCGCAGCGCCATCGGGTCGGGCAGCGGGTCGACGGGCCGGACGAACTCGCCCGGTACACCGAGGGGTTCACGGCTGGTCGCGAGAACGGTGAGCTCCGGGCAGCGGGCCAGCAGATGGTCGGTGAGGGCGGCGGCGGCCTCGATGACGTGCTCGCAGTTGTCCAGGAGCAGCAGCATGCGGCGCCCGGAGCAGTGTTCGGTGAGCCTGGCGAGCGGTTCGGCTCCCCCGCCCCGCTCGACGGCCCGGAGCTCCTCGGCGCCCGCACCGCGCAGCACGGTCTCGCGGCCGCCGAGAGCGGTGAGGACGGCCTCCGGCACCGAATCGGGGTCCTCGACCGGTGCGAGCTCGGCCATCCAGACGCCGTCCGGCCAGGTGTCGGGATCGACGGATTCGGCGGCCTCCTGGGAGAGCCGGGTCTTGCCCGCGCCACCGGGGCCGAGCAGGGTGACGAGCCGGGCGCCGGAGAGATCGCCGCGCAGGGTGTCGATGTCGCTCTCGCGCCCGACGAAGCTGGTGAGCCTGACCCGGAGATTGCCGGGCCGGGCGGCGGGGGCGGGGCGGCCGTTCGGGGCTGCGGGTATCGCCGGGTGGGCCGGTTCCTGGCGCAGGAGTTCGGCGTACAGCGCACCCAGTTCGGCGCCCGGGTCGGTGCCGAGCCGGTCGGCGAGCACGGTGCGCACCTCCTCGTACGCGGCCAGCGCCTGGGCGGTGCGTCCGGCGTCGCGCAGGGCCCGCAGCCGCAGCGCCTGGAGCGGTTCGTCGATGGGGTGCTCGCCGCAGAGCGCGGCCAGCTCCGGCAGCACCTGCTCGGCCCGGCCGAGGGCGAGCAGGGCGGTGAGGCGGGTGCGGCGGGCGTCGAGCCGGCGGGCCGTCCAGCGGGCCGCTTCGGCGTGCCGGTCGGGGAGATCGGCGAGGACCGGTCCGCGCCACAGGTCCAATGCGTCGTCGAGGAGCGTCACGGCCTTCGCCGGATCGCCCTCCTCCAGGGCCCGTGTCCCCTCCCCCGCGAGGCGCTCGAAGCGGTACAGGTCGACGGTGTCCGGTTCGGCGGCCAGCCGGTAGCCGTTCTCCGCCGAGGCGACCGCCGCATGCCCGAGCGCCCGCCGGAGCCGTCCCACGAGTGCTTGCAGGGCACCCGGCGCGTCGGCGGGCGGGTCCCCGTCCCACACCTCGTCGACAAGCACGGCGGCGGGCACCGGCCTGCCCACCCGCAGCGCGAGAACGGTGAGCAGGGCGCGCAGCCGCGCCCCGCCGACGGCGACAGCCGTGCCGTCGTCGCGGAGTGCCTGGGTGGTACCGAGGATCCTGTAGCGCACGCGCCTATTCTCCGTGACCGGGGCCGGGTGCGGGACCGCGGCCCGGCCGTATGAGCGCGGGCCGTCCGCCGTACTGCCTGTCATGCCCCCACCCTTTACGGAACCACCGGCAGGATGCCAGACGTTCTGGCCGTGTCGCCTGTACGGTCGGGGCTCGCCGCCCGCCCGCTCCCGCTGGGCGGTGAACGATCGAGGTCAGAGCTTGACGGCCTTACTGAATTCAACGAACTCAGCCCAGGCAGTGGGCGGAACGAAGAGTGTTCCGAGGTCCCGCCCCTTCGTGTCCCGGACCACGACTGCGGCAGGGCCGTCATCCGCGACTTCCACGCAGGAATCGCTCTTCGTATAGGTGCTCGTGCGCCAGTGAGGAATTACAGCCACGCTTTTCTCTCACATTCGGTTGAAGTGCTCGATAGCAGCCAGAATCAGATTCCTTGCGCTATGCCCGTACACCGCGATCCGCCTGTGAAGCTCAAATGCCTTCATGTAGGTCTCGACCTCCCCGGGGGCAGTCACGGACATCTCCGCGGAGAACGTCTCCACCATGACGAGCTTGTCGTCGAACATCGAAAATCCGTGACCGATCCAGATTCCGAGTGGGGCAGAGAGCGGGACGATACCCAAGCTGAGCCGGGGCAGTGTGAGGACACTCATCAATCGATCGAGTTGAGCCTTCATGGCCTCCGGTCCACCGTGGTTCGCATAGAGCGCCTGCTCGCCGAGGAGCACGTTGAAAATTCGGTCCCCGGTGTAAAGGAAACCCTGCCGTTCGATGCGCTTGGCCACTGCCGCATCGGTGTCAGTCGGGGTGTCGTACAAGCTGGATGCCTGATCAAAGATGTTTCTGGCGTACGCCGCGGTCTGGATGGTGCCCCAGATGACGTTGGGCTCCCAGATACGGAACACCTTGGTCTTCCGGTAGAGCGGGATGGACTTCTGCTGGCGCTTTTCAGCTCCCTCCTCCAGTTGTCGACGCCACTCCATCCACATCTCGTCCATGTGGCGGATGACGGCAATCAGGTCGGCGAGATCGGCCTCGTGCCCCGTCGACTGGCACCAGGCACGGATGTCCTCCTCGCTCGCGTTCTGCTTACCGTTCTCGATCCGGGAGACCTTGGACTCCTGCCACCCGGTGGCAGCAGCGAACGCCCGGCCGCTAGTGAAGCCCGCGTCCTTGCGGTATCCACGCAGCCGGGCACCCAACGCCTCTCGGGTCTCCTTCGCCTGGTTGCTCACTGATCGATCAGAGCTTGTACTCGGAGTGCCGGATGGCGGTTTCCCAGAGCAAGTCCCGTACTCGAATGCATTCAGCGACGGTCTCGGGGTCGTCGATCAACTCGGACCCGAGGACCCTCCCTGTGTCGTCGAAGTGACCTACGGCCAAGAGCCTGCCATCGAGCAGCCACCAGTCCTTCCCGGCCAGGGGGAAGGACAGGCCCTCGGGCAGCTCATGCCTCGGGAGCCACCGGATCTGCTCGCCGGCCTTCTCGTTGAGCGGAGTGCCCTCATGCTCCCAGCGGACATACGGGGTGTGCGGCTCGGTCACGACACGGACACGCCGAACAGTCTTGCCCCCCTGGGTGAGCTGCCGAATCATCGACAGCCACGGGCCCATGAAGTCGTTGTCGACCACTCCCCCGAGCCACTTCTCATACGGCCCGTCCTCCAACGGCACCGAGTAGTCGTCCCTCAGCTCCAGATGGAAGGCATCGTGCGCGACGGACTCAATGAGCCGGTTGCGCTCGGTGCTGGAGATCAGCTCCACGTGGTTCCTCCAGTAGGGCTGTGATCGCGGCCTTGGAGACCTCGACCACGGTCTCGTAGTCAGGAATCGACATCCGGGACAGGGCCTCGGGATCAGCCACCTCCCGACCCTGCACAACGTACGTACCACCCGGCGTGAGGACCATGAGGGGGTCCTCAAGGCGCCTGAACTCGCCAGAGGGGTGGCCGTCCTTCTCCAGGTGCTCGAACAGTTCGGTGGGGACCTCCACGGCCGCCTCGCCCTCGCCGAGGTCAAGCTGTGCCGGGAGGTCGTTCGCGAAGATCTTCCACCCCTGGACGAGGTAGGTGTCACGGTCGGTGGCGTAGAGGGTCGGGCAGTCGCCCACCTTGGAGTTCTTACCCAGGAACCGTAGCTGCATGGCTGCTCTCCTGTCCTCTGCCTTGCACGAGATTGCGGCACACCGATGGTCAAGGAGGCGGTTGAGTGAGTTCAATCTCCGTACTGCAAACTCGCGCAATCTTCTTGCAGGTTGACTCCAGGCCCGTCTGGCTTCGTTCTGAACCCCACGGCAAGCAGGGCTATGTGACGGAAGGTCATCTATGACTATGACCACCGAGAAGAGGACCCCGGAAGACACGGCGCGGGTCATCGCGAAGAACCCAACTCCGGACGTCACCGGGGCGCTTGGGACAAGGTGGCCGACGTCCGGGTGCTGGTGGTCGGCCGACGCGTGTTCGCCGTGCGCATCGACTCCGGCCTTCTGGACTGGCGCAAGGACTACTCCGCCCTCTCCTGCACGGTGGTGGACCTGCCCGCCCGGGTGGGCAAGGCGCTGCTGACCTGTCTGGATCACTTCGGGTTGGTGTCCGGGAGCTTTGATCTCGCCGTGGACCGGGCGGGAGATTACGGGTGGCTGGAGCTGAACCCGAACGGCCAGTGGGGGTGGCTGGAGGAAAGCACCGGGCTGGAGATGTCCGCGGCATTCGCCGACCTGTTGACACGAGGAGATACCTCATGGCCGATACCGCTCCCGAGCGGCGTGCGCTGGCCGATCGTCTGGAGAAGGCTGGCGTGCTCACCACACCGGAGTGGCGCGCAGCGGTGGAGGCCGTACCCCGCGAGGTGTTCCTGAACCCCGGAGTGTTCCTGGCCGAGGAGGGCGGCCGATGGCGGCCGGTATCCGCGCTCGAAGCCGATCCGGACAGGTGGGTCAATATCGCCTACAGCGACCGGTCGCTGACCACTCAACTCGACGGCTCCCTGACCGCCGACCAGATCAGCGATCTCGTGACAGGCTCCCCCACCTCGTCATCCACCACCCCGGTCGCCGTAGTGGACATGATCGAGAACCTGGAGGTGGAGGACGGGCATCAGGTACTGGAGATCGGCACGGGAACCGGCTACTCCGCGGCCCTGATGTGTCACCGGCTCGGCGAAGACAACGTGACGACGGTCGAGGTGGACCCCGAAGTGTCGGCCCGACGACAACCCGTCGCTCCGCTGGGAACACCAGCTCGCCTGAGCAACGGCGGAGCGATCGTGGCCGCAGGCCCCTCACCCTCCAAGGGCGGTGCGTTGTGTTCTGGGGCCTGCGGCGGGACAGCCCTTAGGGTCGGCTCATGCCCACCAACGAGCGCCAAGGGATCAGCCCGGTCTTCCTCGGAATCGCAGCCGTCGCGGCGGTGTCCGGCTGGGCTGTGTGGACGGACTTCGCCGATCAGCCCGGGTTCGCCACGTTCCTCTTCGTCACGGCGGCCTGGGTCGTGTCCCTCTGTCTCCACGAGTACGCCCACGCCAGGACCGCGCTGCACAGCGGCGACATCTCCATCCGTGCCAAGGGATATCTCACACTTAATCCCCTTCGCTACACCCATGCCCTGCTGAGCATCGTGCTGCCGGTGCTGTTCGTGATCATGGGCGGGATCGGCCTGCCGGGTGGTGCGGTCTTCATCGAGCGCGGCCGGATCCGCGGCCGCTGGCGGCACAGCCTGATCTCGGCGGCGGGCCCGCTGACCAATGTGCTGTTCGCGATCGTGTGCACGGCGCCGTTCTGGCTGGACGCGCTGGACGGCGTCCCGGCCGCCTTCCGGTACGCGCTGGGCTTTCTGGCGCTGCTCCAGGTGACGGCCGCGATCCTGAACTCCGTACCGGTGCCGGGTCTGGACGGCTACGGGGTGATCGAGCCCTGGCTCTCGCACTCGGTGCGCCGCCAGGTGGAGCCGTTCGCCCCGTTCGGACTGATCGCGGTCTTCGCCCTGCTGTGGGTTCCGGGAGTGAACGCGGTGTTCTTCGACGCGGTCCACGCGCTGCTGCGGTCGCTCGGCGTCAGCGACTTCGACACGTACTGCGGTCTCGACGCCTACCGGTTCTGGCAGACGCCGAACGAGATCTGCTCGCTGAACGGCTAGGGTCTTTCGTTTGGATCAGGCTGGATCAGGGAGCGGGGGCCGGTGCCGTGCATCGCAAGGCGGAGGAGGGAGTCAGGGCGGAGTCCTGGCGACCGACGACAACGCCGCGAGGTGCGGTGCCGGCCCCCGCGAGCCCAGCATGATCCAAACGAGAGGCCCTAGGCGGCAGTGCTGGTGGCGCGCCGCCGGCGCAGGTAGTACCAGGCCATGTTGGACGAGAGGCCGATCATGAGCACCCAGACGATGCCGAGCGGCCAGCTGCCCCGCACGAAGGAGATCACGGCCGCGGCGACGGCCAGGGCGCAGACGGCTACGGCGTAGAGAGCGAGGCGGGGCATGAGGACGGCTCCTGTCGGGGGATGGCGCGCGGTCCCGTCCAGTGTCCCCCATGCCCCCAGCCGCTCCGAGCGGGGTACGGCCGCGGAGGTGCGGCTCACACGTCGGTGGTGCGCAGCCCCGCGTGTGCCTTGTAGCGGCGGTTGACCGAGATCAGGTTGGCGACCAGCGACTCGACCTGGTGGGCGTTGCGCAGCCGCCCGGCGAAGATGCCGCGCATTCCGGGGATCCGGCCGGCCAGCGCCTGGACGAGGTCGGTGTCGGCGCGGGCCTCGCCCAGCACCAGCACATCGGTGTCGATCTCCTCGATCGCCTCGTCCTGGAGCAGCACGGCCGAGAGGTGGTGGAAGGCGGCGGTGACGCGGGACTCCGGCAGCAGGGCGGCGGCCTGCTCGGCGGCGCTGCCCTCCTCGGGCTTCAGGGCGTAGGCGCCCTTCTTGTCGAAGCCGAGCGGGTTGACGCAGTCGATGACGAGTTTCCCGGCGAGTTCGTCGCGCAGCGACTCCAGGGTCTTGGCGTGCCCGTCCCACGGCACGGCGACGATCACGACGTCGCTGTCGCGGGCGCACCCGGCGTTGTCCGCGCCCCGGACGCCGTGGCCGATCTCCTCGGCGGCGGCCTGTGCGCGGTCGGCCGCGCGGGAGCCGATGACGACCTGCTGTCCGGCGCGGGCGAACCGGTAGGCGAGTCCGCGGCCCTGCGGGCCGGTGCCGCCGAGCACGCCGATGGTCAGGCCCGACACGTCGGGGAGGTCCCAGGGGTCCTTGGCGGGGGGCTTGGGCGCGCTGCCGCTGTCATTCGTAGTCATGGCCCCGACATTACTTCCAGGCGGGGAAGGGCCGCCCCTGCGCCGGACCGCGATCCGGATCACGTTCCCGGCCCCCCATGTCCTTGGCCTTGCACATCCCCGGACCCGCACGTCCCCGGACCCGTTCGGATGGTTCTGCGGCCGTTCCCCCGCACGGGACCCGGCGTGTGGTGCAGGATGCCGGGCCATGGATGCCGTACGGGTGGCGCTGCTGCGTGAGGTGCTCGCCGGGACCGAGTGGCCGGCCGCCACCCGGCGGTTCGCCGGGACGCTGCGCTCGTCCGTCGTCCCGCACGGCGGCGGGCTGCTGCTGGTGGGGACCGAGGTGTACGAGCCGTGGCACCTGGCGGCGCATCTGGTCGACGAGTCCACCTGGTCGGGGCTGCCCGAGCTGACGCCCACGCTGGTGCGTCACCGGGTGGAGCCCGGGGACCCGGCCCACCTGGCTGTCGGCCTGGGCCGGATCGAGGCGGCCGGGCGGGGCGAGACCCTGCTCGTGGTGGTGCCGGAGTCGCCGGGCGAGGGCCTGCTGGAGCGGGTGCACGACGCGCGCCGGGCGGGCGCGACGGTGCTCTCGCTGGACAACGGCGATCCGGAGGTCCGGGGCCTGGCCCATGAGGCGCTGTCCGTGGCGGGCGGCGACGACGTGGACCTGGACACGGTCCAGCACCTGGTCAGCGCGGCGGCCGGGGAGAACAGCGCGCCCGTGCGGCGCGGCCGGCGGCGTTTCCGCGACCGGCTGTCCCGGCTCGCCGACCAGCTGACGGCTCCCCCGCCACCACGCTGGTGAGCCGGGCGGCCGTCTTCTTCCCAGGGGCGGTCCCGCGGTTTCGAAAACACATTTGCACCGGGCACGTATCCCGGCGGACCATGACCCCTCGTGACCTCTCGTCCCTCGCTCGCCGCCAGGCTGGCCGCGCTTCTTCCCGACCTCTCGCCCTGGCGTTCCTCGGCGGACTTCCGGCTGCTGTGGGTGCAGGGGCTCGTCACCTTCTTCGGCAGCTCCATGGCGCTGATCGCGCTGCCCCTCCAGATCAAGGACCTCACCGGGTCCCCTCTCGCCGTCGGCGCCATGGGCGCGGTGGAGCTGGTGCCGCTGGTCGTCTTCGGCCTCTACGGCGGTGCGCTCGCCGACGCCGTGGACCGCCGCAAGGTCATCCTGGCCACCGAGGCGGGGCTCGGACTGCTCGCGCTCGTCCTGCTGGTGAACGCCGCCCTGCCCGACCCGATGCTGTGGCCGCTCTACGTGGTCGCGGGCGGGGTCTCCGCGCTCTCCGGTCTCCAGCGGCCCGCGCTGGACTCGCTGATGGCCCGGATCGTGCCGCACGACCAGCTCGCCGCGGCCGCCGCGCTGAACTCGCTGCGGTGGCAGTTCGGCGCGATCATGGGCCCTTCGCTGGCCGGTGTGGTGGTGGCGTACGCCGGGCACGCCACGGCCTACACGGTCACCGTCGTGACGTTCACCGTCTCCGTGTTCCTGTGCCGCCGGCTCACGCCCGCACCGCCCGTGGAGAAGGGGCAGAAGCCGTCGCTGCGCGGTATCGCGGAGGGCGCGCGCTATGCCTGGAGCCGTCCCGTACTGCTGGGGACGTACGCCATCGACATGACGGCGATGTTCTTCGCCTTCCCGAACGCGATCTTCCCGTTCCTCAGCGACGAACTGGACGCCGAGTGGTCGCTGGGCCTGATGTACGCGGCGGGGTCGGTCGGCTCGCTGGTGCTGGGCCTGACCAGCGGCTGGACCAGAGGGGTGCGCAGACACGGACTGTTCGTGGTGTTCGGCGCCGCCGTCTGGGGGCTCGCCATCGCGGCGGCGGGCTGGTTCGGCAACGTGTGGCTGGTGCTGGTCTGCCTGGCCGTGGCGGGCGCGGGCGACATGCTCAGCGGGCTGGGCCGCTCCACCATCTGGAACCAGACCATCCCGGAGGAGCTGCGGGGCCGGCTGGCGGGCATCGAGGTGCTCTCGTACAGCGTCGGCCCGCAGCTGGGCCAGGTGCGGGCCGGCGGTATGGCGGGGTGGACGGGGACCCGGTCCGCGGTCTGGTCCGGCGGTGTGGCGTGCGTGGCCTCGGTGGCGCTGCTGGCGGCGGCGCTCCCAAAGCTGCTGACGTACGACTCCGCGACGGACGAGGACGCGCTGCGCAGGCGGGCGGCGCGGAACGAGGAGGGCCCGGTGGCCACCGCCACCGGCTGAGCCCCGCCCGCCTGCGCCCTGGGCCGGCGCCCCGCCCGCCGCGCCCCGGCCATCGCCCTCCGGGGCCGCGCCCCGCCCCGCGCCCTCAGCCGCTCGCGTCCTCGCCCGGGCCCTGGCGGTCGTGCCACTTGGGGTCGTTCTCCCACTCCAGGTTCCGCTCCTGCGCGGTCTCCATGGCGTGCTGGGCCTCCTGACGGGAGGTGTACGGGCCGAAGCGGTCCTTGGCGGGGCACTCGGGGCCCTCCTCGACCTTCTTGTGCTCCAGGCAGTAGAACCACTCGCCGGGCTTGCCGACCGTGCGCTTCTTGAACAGGGCCATCGTCGGCTCCTTTCCTCGGTGCCATGCTGCCCCATACACGCTGGTTAGGGCCTGCCCTAAACTCGCTGGCATGTCTGGCCAGTCGCTGCTTGTACCAGGGGAGCTCACTCCCGTCCGTTCCGTGCCCGGAAACATCCGGCGCCCCGAGTATGTGGGCAAGCCCGCTCCGACGCCGTACACCGGCCCGGAGATCCAGGACGCCGAGACCGTGGAGCGCATGCGCGTCGCGGGGCGGATCGCCGCGCAGGCGATGGGTGAGGCCGCGAAGCTCATCGCGCCGGGCGTCACCACGGACGAACTCGACCGGGTCGCCCATGAGTTCATGTGCGATCACGGCGCCTATCCATCGACGCTGGGCTACCGGGGCTTCCCCAAGTCGCTCTGCACCTCGCTCAACGAGGTGATCTGCCACGGCATCCCGGACTCGACGGTGCTGCGCGACGGCGACATCGTGAACCTCGATGTGACGGCGTACATCAACGGGGTGCACGGCGACAACAACGCCACCTACCTCTGCGGTGACGTGGACGAGGAGTCGCGGCTGCTCGTGGAGCGCACCGAGGAGTCGTTGAAGCGCGCGATCAAGGCGGTCCGGCCGGGCCGCCAGGTGAACGTGATCGGGCGGGTCATCGAGTCGTACGCGAAGCGCTTCGGGTACGGGGTGGTGCGGGACTTCACCGGGCACGGGATCAATTCCTCGTTCCACTCCGGCCTGATCATTCCGCACTACGACAGCGAGCACGCCACCACCGTGATGAAGCCGGGCATGACGTTCACCATCGAGCCGATGCTGACGCTCGGAACCCACGACTACGACATGTGGGACGACGGCTGGACCGTGGTGACGAAGGACCGCAAGCGCACCGCGCAGTTCGAGCACACGCTGGTGGTGACGGAGACGGGGGCCGAGATCCTCACGCTCCCGTAACCGCGCCGTCCCACTCCTCCTCTCCCCTGCGCACAGAACGGCCGCCCCCTCGGGCGGCCGTTCTTCGTGCTTCCGTTCCTTCGCGCATCCGTGTGTCCGGGCCGGACCGGGGTACGGTTTTACCGACAGAGCGTCGGGAAGCAGTTGACTTAGGTAAGCCTAAGTAGGAAGATCGGGTCGTCGGACCGCGCTGCGGTACACAGCCGCGGCGGGACGATATCTCCGTCTCTTTCTGGACTTCCCGTCCCCCTTGGTCCCCGGAGGCCCGCCTTGGACGCAACCGTCACCGCCACGCCCTTCTCCACGCTGATCCGTACCGCGTCGCACGAACAGCACACCGAGGCGGAGACCTCGACCTTCATGAGCGACCTGCTCGGCGGACGCCTCGGCGTGGACGCGTACACGCGCTACACCGAGCAGCTGTGGTTCGTGTACCGGGCCCTGGAGGACGGCGCCGAGGCGCTGCGCAACGATCCCGTCGCCGGTCCGTTCATCCAGGCCGAGCTGATGCGCACCGCCGAGCTGGAGCGCGATCTGGCGCACCTGCGGGGTGCGGACTGGCGCGAGGGCCTGGAGCCGCTGCCGGCCACCGCCGCGTACGCCGACCGGGTCGCCGAGTGCGCCCGCACCTGGCCCGCGGGTTACATCGCGCACCACTACACCCGCTACCTGGGCGACCTGTCGGGCGGCCAGATCATCCGCGACAAGGCGGAGCGGACCTGGGGCTTCGAGCGCAAGGGCGACGGGGTGCGGTTCTACGTCTTCGAGGGGATCGCCAACCCCGCGTCGTTCAAGCGGGGTTATCGCGAGCTGCTGGACGCGGTGAACGCGGACGACCTGGAGAAGCAGCGGATCGTGGACGAGTGCAAGCGGGCTTTCGCGCTGAACACCGCGGTGTTCCGGGAGCTGGGGGAGGCGTTTCCGCTGAGTGCGTAGGCCTTGGCGGCCGGCGGCGGAGTGACCCGGGCTCGGGTCGCCCCGCCGCTTCGTCTTTTGTCCTCAATCGCCGGACGGGCTTGATGTTTCGCCGGACAGGCTTGATGTTTCCGTCGGACTGGTGTTTCCCGGACGGGCTCGGGACGTGCCGTCGGGCGGGCTTGGTTCACCCCTGGACCGCTAGCAGGACCCGGCCGCCGATCTCCACCGTGCCGTCCGGTGCGGGGGCCGTGAGGATCTGGGAGCCGCGGCCCTGCCTGATGTTCAGGGCGCGGTTCAGCTGGGCGCTGAGCAGCAGCGCGGCCGCCCCCGTCGCCTCGTCCTCGTCGATGCCGTCGCCCCGCCGGGGAAACGCCCGCGCCCTGACCCGGCCCGCCGACTCGTCCTCCCAGGCCCATGCGTAGAGCCATCCCTCACCGGGCGGCGGGCCGGTCAGCGCCTCGACCTCGGCCGCCGAGCCGTACCGCTCCAGCGTGCGCGGCGGGGCCCACTCGGGGCGGGCGGTGATCCAGGTGAACTCGCCGTCCTGGCGGGCGAAGACCTCCCCCACCGACAGCTCCAGGACCTCCAGGTCGAGCAGCCACGCGGCGCCGACCAGCGGGTGACCGGCGAACGGAAGCCGGAGTCCCGGGGTGTAGATGTCCAGGTGACCGCGTTCCGGGTCGTCCACGAACACGGTCTCGCTGAAGCCGAGTCGCCGGGCGAGTTCCTGCCGGGAGGCCTCGTCGGGGTGGTCGCGTCCGTCGCGTACGACGCCGAGCGCGTTGCCGTGCCGCCCGTCGGGGCCGCAGAACACGCGCAGTACGTCGATGCCGGCGGGTACGTCGTAGTCACTCACGTGCGCATTCAAGCACCGCCCGGGTGCCTGCCCCGTAAGAGGGCCGGTACCCGGGCGGTGGTGTCGTGCGGCGGGGCGGGATCAGGCGGTGCGGCGACGGCGGGCGACGACGACCGCTCCGGCGCCGGCCGCCACGATGAGGCCCGAGGCGGCGAACAGCGCGCCGGCCGGGACGTCGGAGCCGGTGGCGGCGAGGGCGCCCGAGCCGCCGACCGTACCGCCGCCGCCGCCGCCCACAGTGCCGCCGGTGCCGCCGGTGGTCGCACCGCCCGTGCCACCGGTGGTGGACGTGCCGCCCGTGGTGGACGAGCCGCCGGTCGAGGTCTCGCCGGACGGGAGTTCGGCGTCCTTGTCCAGAGCGACCGAGACGGTCAGCGCGTCGAGCTGCTCACCCGCCCGGTACATCCCGCCGAAGGCCTTGGTGCCGTCGGAGGTGAGGGCCGCCGGAACGGCCGAGAGGGTCACCACGCCGTCCTTGGCGGTGAGTCCGCCGGCGGGCAGCTTGAGGTCGGCGACGGCGAGACCGGTGTAGGTGGCGACCTTCTTCGTCTCGCGGTCCTTGGTGGACACGTCGGCGATGAGCTTGCCCTTGGCCCCGGTGGCCTGGATCTCCAGGTTGCTCAGGGCGAGGTCGAGCGTGTACGCGCCGTCCTCCTGGTGGCCCAGGAAGCGGACCTTGCCGTCGAACCCGGCGTTCAGGGTCTGCTTGCCGGCGTCGAAGTGGCCGGTGGCGTCGGGGAAGCGGTAGCCGTCGCCGGACGCGGTCGCGCCGCCCGTCGTCTCGACCTTGCCGTGGGCGATGGGGCCGGTGACGTACGTACGGAAGGAGGCCTTGACGCCCCAGTTCAGGGTGCCGTCGACGATGGCGCCCGGGTCGGCGGCCGGCTTGTCGGTGGCCGTGACGCTCGGGGAGGGCTTCGGAGTCGGCTGGGTGGGCTGCGTGGTGGGCTTGTCCGTGGGCTGCGTGGTGGGCTTGTCCGTGGGCTTCTCGGTCGGCTTCTCGGTGGGTTCGGCCGGGTCGGTCGGCTTCCCGGTGGGCTCGGCCGGGTCGGTCGGCTTCTCGGTCGGGGCCGTGACCGCCTTCACCGTGAGCGTGGCCGGGTCGAGGACCTCGCCCGCCTGGTACTGGCCGTTGAAGGCGTCGGAGCCCGCCTTCGTCAGCTTGGCGGGGATGTCCTTGAAGACCATCGCGCCGCCCGCACCCTGGCCCGGCTTCACGGCCGACAGGTCGAGGTCGGCGACGGCCACGTCGTTCTGCGTGCCCTGCGGGGTCGCCACGTCGGCGGTGATCGCACCGCCCGTACCGGCGGTGGACAGCTTGACGTCCGAGAGCGTGATGTCCAGGACGCCGCCGTGGGCGGAGAAGTTGACGCCGCCCTCGAAGGCGGTGTCGGTGCCGTGGGTGGTCATGTCGTACGTGCCCTTGCCGTTGACAAAGGTGAACACACCGTTGCCGGCGGCCTGGGTGGCACCGTCCTTGACCGTGATCTTGCCGGCGGCGCCGATGTACTTGCGGAAGGACTCCTTGAAGCCCCAGTCCAGCGTGCCGTCCTTCAGTTCCATGGCCGGGGCGGCCGCGGTGGCGCCGTCCTGGGCGGACTGTCCGGCGGCGAACGCCGGGAGGGCGAAGGCGGTGCCGAGGGCGGCAGCGGTGGCGACGGCTGCGGCGAGGGCTATGGGGCGGCGGGTGGCTGCCATGGTCGGTGGTCTCCTCGGGGATGAGCGGTGATCAACGGGGGTGGTGCGAGGGGAGGGAGGGCTGCGGAGGTCAGGAGGGGGTGCCCGGCGTCGAGCGGTTGCGGCGTACCAGGAACAGCACGCCGGCCGCAGCCGCGAGCACGCCGGCGCCGCCGAGGGCCAGGTACAGGGCGGTCGGGGAACCCTCGTCCGCCGCGGACGCCACGGCTGCCGTGGCGGCATCGGTGCTCTTGGATGACGGGGTGTCCGACGGCTGCGCGGAGGGTGCCGGGTCGCTGCCCAGGTCGGGGAGTGCGGGCAGCTTCGCCTTCGCGTCCACGGCCACGGCGAGCGAGACCGGGTCCATCTCGGTGCCCGCCCGGTAGAGGGAGCCGAAGGCCTTCGCGCCGTCGGCGGTCAGCTTCGCGGGGGCCTCCGTGAGGACCGCGAGGCCGTCCTTCGGTACGAAGTCCCTGGCGGTGAAGGTGATGAGCGGCACGGCCTTGCGGGTGTCGCCCTCGGTCCGGACGTCGGCGCTGAGCGTGCCCCTGCCCGCCTTCAGCCCCACCGCGAACCGGGAGAGCGTCAGATCGAGGTCATTGGCCCCGGTGAAGCGGACGCTGCCCGCGAAGGCGGCGGCCAGGGTCTGCTTCTTCGCGTCATACGTGCCCTGCCCCTTCGGGAAGCGGAAGAGCGCGCCGCCGTCCTGGGCGCCCCCGGCCAGGGTCCACTTCCCCTGGCCGATCGAGCCGGTGACGTACTCCCGGAAGGTGCGGCGCACGCCCCAGTCCACGGCGGCGTCCTCGAAGCGGCCCGCCGTCTCCTTCGGCTTCGCGGTGCCGGCGGGCTTCTTCTGGGGGGACTTGGACGCGGCGGGCTTCGGCGCCGGGCCCGTGGTGTCGACGGAGAGGCTGACCGGGTCCAGTGGCGTACCGGCCGTGTAGTAGCCGGCGAAGGACTTCGCGCCCTGTGAAGTCAGTGTTGCCGGGACGTTGTTGAGGGCGACGGGGGTGGAGCCGCCCCTCATGTCGATCCCGGACAGACCAAGCGTGGCCAGCGGTACCTGGGCTACGGAGGTGACCCGGCCGGTCCCCCGGTCCTTGCTGACCATGTCCGCGTACAAGGTGCCGCCGCCGCCCTGGATGCGGACGGTGGGGCGGCTGATCGTGAGGTCCAGCTCGTTGGAGCCGTCGGACTTCTTGTGCCCGGTGAAGCGGACTCCGCCCGAGAAGCCGGAGGTGAGGGCGCCGCTCGCCGGGTCGTAGGAGCCGGTGGCGGAGTGGAAGCGGAACTGGCTGCCGCCGACCGTGGCCGCGCCGCCGGTCAGGTTCCAGCTGCCCTGGGCGATGGGGCCCGTGACGTAGCTCTGGAAGGAGGACTTGATGCCCCAGTCCAGCCGGCCGCCCTGCACCGTTCGGCTCGCCGCTTGCGCGGCGGTGGCCGGGAGCAGAGCTCCCAGCAGTACCGCGAGAAGCGCGACGGCGAGCGCGCGGGCAGGTCTGAACGGCGGCATGGACCCCTCCGAGGTCTAGAAGATGAGGTAAGGCTAACCTAAGGTATGCACATCCTGTGCCGGTACCCCCCTTCCGTCACATTCCTCGCAATCCACTCCCAACTGCACGCCGCAGAACGACAGGACGGTGCCCAGTGCGCTTCTCGCAGGACTTCGCCCGGCCGGCCCCGGACGCCGGTCAATCCAGGCGCGGGCGTACCGGCGTCCTGACGGCCGCCCTGTCCCTGGCGACGGCTCTGCTGCTGACCGGCTGCGGGGGCACGGGGACTCCCGCGGCGAGGACGGCGGGCGCCGGGACCGCCACGGCCGCGGACGCCGACCGGATCGAGCCGCTGGCCACCGCGCCGGCACCGGAGTTGCCCGTCACCGTGACATCGGCGGACGGCAAGCGGACCACGATCACCTCGGCCGACCGGATCGTGCCGCTGACCGGCAGCCTGAGCGAGATCGTCTTCACCCTCGGCCTCGGCAAGCGGGTCGTGGCCCGCGACATCACCGCCACCTTCGAGCAGGCCGAGAAGCTCCCCGTGGTGACCCGCGCCCACGACGTGTCGGCGGAGAGTGTCCTGTCCCTGCGGCCCACCGTCGTCCTCGCGGACACAACGACCGGCCCGGCCGAGGCCATCGGACAGATCCGGGACGCCGGGATTCCGCTCGTCGTCGTCGAACCGGCCACGGAACTCGCCGATGTCGGCCGCCGGATCGACACGGTTGCGGCCGCCCTGGGCGTACCGAAGTCCGGCAGCGAGCTCAAGCGGCGCACCCAGGACCGCATCGACGCCGTCCGGAAGTCCGTGCCCGAACCGGCCGACGGGGCGGAGAAGCCGCGCGTCGCCTTCCTCTATCTGCGCGGCTCCGCCTCCGTCTATCTGCTGGGCGGCCGTGAGTCCGGCGCGAGTTCGCTGCTCGAAGCGGCGGGCGCGGTCGACGCGGGCAAGGCGTCCGGGCTGAAGAAGGACTTCACCGCCATCACCAGCGAGGCCCTGGCCAAGGCGGCTCCCGACGCGATCCTGGTGATGTCCAAGGGGCTCGACTCGGTCGGCGGTGTCGACGGCCTGGTGAAGATCCCCGGCGTCGCCGAGACCCCGGCCGGCATGGACCGCCGCATCCTCTCCATCGACGACGGGGTGCTGCTGAACTACGGGCCGCGCACCGACCGGGTGCTGAGCGAACTGGTGGCCCAGCTCCACCCGAAGGACGGAGCGGCCAAGTGAGCGCCCCGTCCGACGAACGCACCCGGCCGGCCGAAGTGAAGGCCCCGGAAGCCAAGGCCCCGGAAGCGAGGGCCCCGGAAGCGAGCGCGCCCCCGGCCCGGCGCTCCACCGCCGTCACCCTGACCGTCGGACTGCTCGCGGCCCTGGCCGTCTGCTGTCTGCTCTCCGCCGGACTCGGCGCCTACCGCATCCCGCTCGGCGATGTGTTCGCCTCGGTCCAGCACCGGGTCGGGCTCGGCGGGCACGCCCTGGACCGGGTCGGGGAGAGCGTCCTGTGGAACGTACGGCTGCCGAGGGTCGTCCTCGCGCTGCTGGTCGGGGCGTCGCTCGGCTGCGCGGGCGCCCTGATGCAGGGGGTGTTCGGCAATCCGCTCGCGGAGCCGGGCGTCATCGGGATCTCGGCGGGCGCGGCGGTCGGCGCGGTCGCCTCGATCGCGCTGGGGCTGAGCTTCTTCGGCAACTGGACCATCACCGTCTGCGCGTTCGTCGCCGGACTGCTGACCGTGCTGCTCGTCTACGCGCTGTCGCGGTCGGGCGGCCGGACGGAGGTGGTGACGCTGATCCTCACCGGCATCGCCGTCAACGCCTTCGCGGGCGCGCTGATCGGGCTGTTCATCTTCTTCGCGGACAACGCGCAGATCACCCAGATCACCTTCTGGCAGCTCGGTTCGCTGGCCCAGGCCACCTGGCCCAAGGTGCTGGCCGTGCTGCCGTGCGCGGTGCTCGGACTCGTCCTCGCGCCGTTCTACGCGCGCAAGCTGGACCTGCTCGCGCTCGGTGAGCGGCCCGCCCGGCACCTGGGCGTCGATGTGGAACGGCTCCGCATCGTGCTGGTGCTCGTCGTGGCGCTGCTGACCGCTGCCGCGGTGGCGGTCGCCGGGATCATCTCGTTCGTGGGGCTGCTGGTGCCTCATCTGCTGCGGATGGCGAACGGCCCTGGGCACCGCTTCCTCGTTCCCGGCAGTGCGCTCGGCGGTGCGCTGGTGCTGGTCGCGGGCGATCTCGCGGCCCGTACCGTCGCCGATCCGGCCGAGCTGCCGCTCGGCGTACTGACCGCGCTCTTCGGCAGCCCGTTCTTCTTCTGGCTGCTGCGCAGGACCCGTCGCAAGCAAGGTGGTTGGGCATGAGGACGCTGCGGAATCTCTTCGCGGTACGCGACCGCCGGCCCCCGGCCCCGGCCGCCCCCGGCTCCCCCGTCGCCGAGGTGCGCGGGCTGCGGGTCCGGCTGGGCGGGCGCCAGGTGCTCGACTCCATCGAGCTGACGGTGCACGCGGGCGAGGTGCTGGCGCTCGTCGGCCCGAACGGGGCCGGGAAGTCGACGCTGCTGGCCGCGCTCGCCGCCGACCTGCCCGCCGAGAGCGGTGCGGTACGGATCGACGGGCGGCCGGTCACCGACTGGTCCGCGCCCGAACTCGCCCTGCGCCGGGCCGTGCTGCCGCAGTCTGCGGCGCTCTCCTTCCCGTTCCCGGTGGAGGACGTCGTACGGATGGGGCGTGCGCCCTGGGCCGGTACGGAACGCGAGGACGAGGACGATCCGGCGGTCCTCGCGGCGATGGCGGCCACCGAGGTCACCGAGTTCGCCGCGCGCCCGTTCTCCGCGCTGTCCGGCGGCGAGCGGGCCCGGGTCGCGCTGGCCCGGGTGCTGGCGCAGCGCGCCCCGCTGCTGCTGCTGGACGAGCCGACCGCCGCACTCGACCTGCGCCATCAGGAACTGGTGCTGCGGATCTGCCGGGAGCGGGCCGCCGCCGGTGACGCGGTCGTCGTCGTGCTGCACGATCTGGGGCTGGCCGCCGCGTACGCGGACCGGGCCGCCGTGCTGCACGACGGGCGGATCGCGGTGGCGGGTCCGCCCGCCGAGGTGTTCACGAGTGCGTTGCTCGGCGAGGTCTACCGGCAGCCGGTCGAGGTGTTCCCGCATCCGCGGACCGGGGTGCCGCTGGTCGTGCCGGACCGGACCGCTTGACCATCGCTTTACGTTTGCCAGGCTCGCCCATGGGTCGGTCGTGATCACCCCGTTCCCGTGCGCGCGTGGTGAGAGCTGAATCACTGCGCGCATGGGTATCGGCCAGGTAAGGCTCGGTTAAGTTAGGTCCGCCTCACCTGCCTTTGTCCGGCCTTACCCTTCTTCTCCGCCATGTTTTCCTCTCCCTCATCCTTCTCCTTCATCCTCATGTGGAGCCCGTATGCGAGCCGTTCGTCTCTCCGTCGTCACCGCTGCCGCCACCGTGGCCGCTCTGACCGCCGTCACGGGCTGCGCCGAGAAGAGTGACGGCAAGGGCGACGGCGCCGTCCAGGTCATCGCGAAGGACGACTCCTGCGAGGTGTCGAAGAAGAAGCTGCCGGCCGGGCACATCGAACTGGCCGTGCAGAACAAGGGTTCCAAGGTCACCGAGGTCTACGTCCTGTTCCCCGACGACCGCATCGTCGCCGAGCGCGAGAACATCGGCCCCGGCACCAGGGCCACCATCACGGCGGAGATCAAGGCCGGTTCGTACGAGATCGCCTGCAAGCCCGGCATGAAGGGCCACGGCATCCGGCAGAAGCTGGAGGTCAGCGGAGGCACCGCGGCCAAGCGCAGCCCCGAGATGGACAAGGCCGTCGCCGCCTACCGCACCTACGTCCAGGACCAGGCCGACGAGACGCTGCCGAAGGCGAAGCTCTTCACGGACGCGGTCGCCGCCGGGGACATCGAGGCCGCCAAGAAGGCCTACGCCGACTCCCGGCTCGGCTGGGAGCGGACCGAGCCCGTCGCCGAGTCCTTCGGTGACATCGACCCGAAGGTCGACGTCCGCGCGGACGGCCTGGAGGACGGCCAGAAGTGGACCGGCTGGCACCGCCTGGAGAAGGCGCTGTGGCAGGACAAGAAGCTGGGCGCCGAGGAGAAGGCGCTCGCGCCGACCCTCTACAAGGACCTGCTCGACTGGCAGAAGCGGGTCGGCACGGCGGAGATCACCCCGACCTCGATGGCCAACGGCGCCAAGGAACTCCTCGACGAGGTCGCGACCGGCAAGGTCACCGGCGAGGAAGAGCGCTACAGCCACACCGACCTGATCGACTTCAAGGCCAACGTCGAGGGCGCCGAGAAGTCCTACGAGCTGCTCAAGCCGATCGCCTCCAAGAACGACGCGGCGCTGTCAGCCACCCTGGACAAGCGGTTCGCGGAACTGAACAAGCTGCTGGACACCTACCGCAAGGACAAGACGTCCTACGAGTTCACCTCGTACGAGAAGGTCGGCAAGGCGGACCGCAAGGAACTGTCCGACGCGGTCAACGCGCTGGCCGAGCCGCTCTCCAGGCTCGCCGCCGCGGTGACCAAGTAGCGATTCGCAGAGGGGTTCCGGGCATGTCCGAGGAGACGCAGAACACGGCCGACGCCGGCCCCGCCACCGCCGGGGGCCCGGATTCCGGTACGCCCGGTTCCGGTACGCCCGGTTCCGGTACGCCCGGTTCCGGTACGCCGGCCGCGCGGGGCCCCGGCGGCGGCGCCCCCTCCAGGCGGGCGCTGCTCGGCTGGGGCGGCGCCGGACTCGCACTCGGTGCGGTGGCGGCCGGAGGTGCCGTCGCCGCGGTCCGCTCCGACGACGCGGCGGTCCCGGCCGCGGACAGTGGCGCGGCGGTGCCGTTCCACGGAGCGCACCAGGCCGGAATCGCCACCGCTGTCCAGGACCGGCTGCACTTCGCCGCGTTCGACGTGACCACGAAGGACCGGTCCGAACTCGTCGCGCTGCTCAAGGAGTGGACCCGCGCCGCCGAGCGGATGACAGCCGGTCACGCGGTCGGCGACGGGGCGTACGGGGGCCTGGCCGAGGCCCCGCCGGACGACACGGGCGAGGCGCTGGGGCTCAAGCCGTCCCGGCTGACACTGACGATCGGCTTCGGCCCCTCGCTGTTCGCCAAGGAGCGGTTCGGCCTGGAGGGCAGGCGGCCCGACGCGCTCGTCGATCTGCCCAGGTTCCCCGGCGACAACCTCGACGCGGCCCGCAGCGGCGGCGACCTGTGCGTCCAGGCCTGCGCGGACGACCCGCAGGTGGCGGTGCACGCCATCCGCAACCTGGCCAGGATCGGCATGGGGCGCACCGCGATCCGCTGGTCCCAGCTGGGCTTCGGCAAGACGTCCTCGACGACGCCCGGCGCACAGACCCCGCGCAACATGATGGGCTTCAAGGACGGCACCCGGAACATCGCCGGCAGCGACACCGCGGCCCTGGACGAGCACGTCTGGGTCGGCGGGAAGGACCGGGCGGACTGGATGACCGGGGGCTCCTACCTGGTGGCCCGGCGCATCCGGATGCACATCGAGACCTGGGACCGCGCCCCGCTCCAGGAGCAGGAGGACGTCTTCGGCCGCGACAAGGGCGAGGGCGCCCCGGTCGGCAAGGCCAAGGAGCGCGACGAGCCGTTCCTGAAGGCGATGCTGCCGACCGCCCACGTACGGCTCGCGCACCCGGACAGCAACGCCGGGGCGACGATCCTGCGGCGCGGCTACTCCTTCACCGACGGCACGGACGGGCTGGGCCGTCTCGACGCCGGGCTGTTCTTCCTCGCCTACCAGCGCGACACCCGCAAGGGGTTCGTGCCGCTCCAGCGCCGCCTGGCGGCACACGACGCACTCAACGAGTACATCCAGCACGTGGGTTCGGCGCACTTCGCCGTCCCGCCGGGCGTCCGCGACAAGGACGACTGGTGGGGCCGTGCGCTGTTCTCGTAGTCGCTCTCAAGTACCCCGAAGCGGAAAGGGACCCGAATCGTGTTCAGCAACTTCCTGATCGGCCTGCGCGAGGGCCTTGAGGCCAGCCTGGTCGTCTGCATCCTCATCGCCTACCTGGTCAAGACGGGCAACCGGAACAAGCTGCTGCCGATCTGGGTCGGTGTCGGCATCGCGGTCGTCGTCAGCCTGGCGTTCGGCGCGGGGCTCGAATTCGGCTCCCAGGAGATGACGTTCAAGGCGCAGGAGGCGCTCGGCGGTTCGCTGTCGATCCTCTCGGTCGGCCTGGTCACCTGGATGGTCTTCTGGATGCGGCGCACCGCCCGGCACCTGAAGTCGGAGCTGCACGGCAAGCTCGACGCGGCACTCGCGATGGGGACCGGCGCGCTCGTCGCCACGGCGCTCCTCGCGGTGGGCCGGGAGGGCCTGGAGACCTCGCTGTTCGTGTGGCGCGCGGTGCACGCGGCGGACGACGGCTGGCATCCGATGATCGGCGCGGTGCTGGGCATCGCCACCGCGGTGGTGCTGGGCTGGCTGTTCTACCGCGGTGCGCTCAGGATCAACCTGGCGAAGTTCTTCACCTGGACCGGCGGCATGCTGGTGGTCGTCGCGGCGGGCGTGCTCGCCTACGGTGTGCACGACCTCCAGGAGGCCGAGTTCCTCGGCGGTCTGCAGAACCAGGCGTTCGACATCAGCGCCGCGATTCCGCCGGACAGCTGGTACGGCACGCTGTTGAAGGGCACCTTCAACTTCCAGCCCGACCCGACGGTCCTTCAGATCACGGTGTGGGCGCTGTATCTGATCCCCACGCTCGCACTGTTCCTCGCCCCGGTAGGGTTCGCACGGTCAGTGGGGGCGACGGATCAGAAGGCGCAGAAAGCAACGGATGAGAAGTCTGAGGCCGGTTCGGCTGGCGACGGGGCTCGCGGCGGCGACGGTGCTGAGCATGACGGCGAGCGGCTGCGTGACGGTGCACGGCGAGCTGGAAGTCGTGCCGGCGGCGACGAGAGCTGAGGCCGCACAGGCCCTTAAGGCCTTCACCGCCGCGTACAACGCGGCGGACAAGGCCTACGATCCGGCGCTGGACGAGGACCAGGTGGGCGGCTCGCTCGGGGCGATCAACCAGGCGGGTCTGACGGCCCGGCGGAAGAACAATCCCAACGGCAACGCGAACCACCGGGCGCTGGAGCTGACCGACGCGACCTACGTCATCCCCAAGAAGGCCGGCTGGCCGCGGTGGTTCGTCGCGGACACCGACTCCAACCGGGATGTGGACCACGGCAAGCAGGACACCCGCTGGCTGCTCGTCTTCACCAAGTCCGGTCCCGGAGCCGGATGGAAGGCCGTCTATCTGTCGGTCGTCGCCCCGTCGCAGCTGCCCGGCTTCGCGAAGGACGGCGACGGCCGGGCCAAGCCGGTACCGGCGGACAGCACCGCACTGGTGGTGTCCCCGGAGGAGTTGAGCGAGCAGTACACGGGCTACCTGCAGAAGGGCACGCCCGACGTGTTCACCCCGGGGGCGTCCACCTCGCAGTGGCGCACCACTCGCCAGAACACCCGGCGGGCGGGGTTCTCGTACCAGTACATCGACCAGCCGCTGGACAGCGGCGCGTTCGGCCCGCTCGGCCTGGAGACGGCGGACGGCGGGGCGCTGGTCTTCTTCAGCAGCAAGCACTTCGAACGCCAGACCGCGGCGAAGGGGCTGCGCCCGGCGGTCACCCCGGACGTGCGTGCGCTGCTGTCCGGCGAGGTGAAGAGCACCCTCACGAAGGAGCGGGTCTCCAGCCAGCTGGTGTACGTCCCGAAGAAGGGCGCCGGAACGGGCAAGGTGACCATACTGAACCGCCTCCCAGGCCTGACCTCGGCCAAGGGCTCGTAACCCCTTTCAGCCCGCCCGGCGATTGAGGGCACCTTCCACCCGACCCCGGCAAAACCAAGCCCGCCCGGCGATTGAGGGCACCTTCCACCCGACCCCGGCAAAACCAAGCCCGCCCGGCGATTGAGGGCATCTTTCAGCCCGTCCGGCGTTTGAGGACGGAACCGGCCGCCGGACGCCCGGCACCCGGTCACCCCACCCCGCCCAGGCCACCGCCTACCGGCTCAGCGGCCAGGCCACCGACTCATGGTCGACATCACTCTGCTCCGCCGACCCCACGAACCGCGCACACGCGTCCGTCAGCGTCTCCAGCAGCGTCAGCGGATCCGGCAACGGATTCTCCGGCCCCCGCAGCCACCGCACGTCCAGCTCGCCCGGAAGCCGCGCGGGCGGCAGCAGTACGTAGCTGCCGCGGCAGTGCCACCGCAGCCCGGGGTGCTCGTCCATCGTCTCGGGGTGGCAGTCCAGCTCGCACGGCCACCACTCGTCCTCGTCCTCCGGCGTACCCCGCGTCGCGGTGAAGAAGAGCATCCGGTCGTCGCCGGACCGGGCCACCGGGCCCACCTCGATATCGGCCGCGAGCAACCGCTCCAGCGCCTGCTCACCCGCCGACAGCGGGACGTCGAGAACGTCGTGGATCATGCCGGTCGCCGTGATGAAGTTGGCCAGCGGCTGGCTGCGGGCCCAGCGCTCGATCTGGGGCCGGTCGGTGGTGGACTGCGTCTGCCAGGCGAACGAGATCGGATGCCTGGCGGGCGTGGGACAGCCCATGCGCTCGCACGAACATCGGTAGCCCACCGGATGGGCGGCGGGCGAGATCGGCATTCCGGCCTCTGCGACAGCCAGGAGCAGTGCCTCCCGTGCGCTGTCGTCGACCTCGCTCTGCTGCGGTTTGGGTCGCCGGCGCAGCCAGTGGGAAAACTTGCTCTCTGAGCCGCGACTACGGCCGAAATCGGCGCCCATCTATCCCCTTACCTCACGTTGCCCCTGTCCATCGTCCCACCATCCTGCGCCTCGGGTGGCCAGAGTCCCGAAGCGGGGTGCGGAGATCGGCGACATGAGGTGAGCACTATCACACCCCTTGTCATGAAATGACGGATGCGGTTCAAGGGGTCGCGCCCGTTCAGGGGCTCACCGCTCGTCCTCCGCGGCCGCGGCCGGCCGCCGGGAGCGCGGCCGGTCCCGGGACGGCGGTGCACCGGCGCGCTCCCCGCCCCTCGGCTGTCGTAGGCTGACCGTCCGTGACCGGCCCCAACCCTGCGGTGATTCGGCGAGCACATTCCCGGCCTACGGCACACGGATCCAGAGAGCGGCGCCCCGATGACAGAGACAGCACCGACCGCGCCCCCCGGCCCCCCTGAAGCCCGCTGCCCCGGCCCGGCGGCCCGGCCCGAGCCCGTTCAGCCGGACAGCACGCGCCGGCTGCTGGATGCCGTGATGAGTCTGGGGCGCGGACTCGAACTGCCCGAGGTGCTCCGCGGGATCGTGGAGGCCGCGGTGGCGCTGACCGACGCGGAGTACGGAGCACTCGGCATCGTCGGGGAGGGGCAGAAGCTCCTGGAGTTCCTGCCGGTCGGGATATCGGAACGGCTCGCGGCCGAGATCGGCCCGTCGCCGTGCGGACGCGGAATCCTCGGTGAGCTGATCCATCACCCGGAACCCCTGCGGCTCACCGACCTGAGCAGCCATCCGCGCAGCTTCGGCTTCCCACCCCGCCATCCCCCGATGCACACCTTCCTCGGGGTACCGGTCCGGGTGCGCGACGAGGTGTTCGGCAATCTCTACCTCACCGAGAAGCGGGGCGGGGCGAGCTTCGACGCCGACGACGAGGCGGTGCTGACCACCATGTCGATCGCCGCCGGGGTCGCCATCGACAACGCCCGCATGTACGACGAGAGCCGTCGCCGGGAGCGCCGCCTGGAGGCACTGGGCGAGATCACTCGCACCCTGCTCTCGGGGACGGACGCCGACGAGGTGCTGCACCTGATCGCCGAGCGGGCGATGGAGGTGGCGGGCGCCGACCGGGCCGCGATCCTGCTGCCCGCGCCCGCCGCGTCCCTCGCGGGAGCTTCGGAGACACCCGCGGCAGCCGCCGAGGCGCGTCTCACCGTCGTCGTCGCCCACGGCAGGGACTCCGAACGCGTGACGGGGCTGTCCGTGCCCGCGCGGGGATCACTGGCCGGACTTGCCGCCCGTACCGGGAGACCCGTCCACTGCGCCGATGTCCGTGACGATCCGCGGGCCCACCCGTTCGGCGACGGCGCCGAGGAGGGGCTGGGCCCGGTGGTGACGGTGCCCCTGCGAGTCGACGCGGGAGCGAGGGGCGTGCTGCGGCTGGGGCGGCCGGTGGGGCGCCCGCCGTTCGACGACACCGAGGTCGCGCTCGTCTCCGGCTTCGCCGACCAGGCGGCCATCGCCCTGGAACTGGCCCGCAGGCGGGCCGAGTCCGAGGAACTCGCCGTCATGCACGACCGGGACCGGATCGCCCGCGACCTGCACGATCTGGCGATCCAGCGTCTCTTCGCGACCGGGATGACGCTCCAGAGCACCACGCGTGCCATCGCGGACCGGCCGGACGCGGCCGAGCGGGTCAGCCGGGCGGTGGACGATCTCGACACCACGATCCGGATCATCCGGTCCACCATCTTCGATCTGCGGACAGCGGACGGTTCGGGCCGCGGCGGGCTGCGTCACCGGATGTCGGAGACCGCCCGCACGGCGGCACACGCCCTCGGTTTCCGGCCCTCCCTTCGGATCGACGGGCCGGTGGACAGCATCGTGCCGGACGAACTGGCCGAACACGTGGT
Organism: Streptomyces sp. NPDC048671; assembly: GCF_055587045.1. Classification (NCBI taxonomy): domain Bacteria; kingdom Bacillati; phylum Actinomycetota; class Actinomycetes; order Kitasatosporales; family Streptomycetaceae; genus Streptomyces; species Streptomyces sp. NPDC048671. The sequence continues at coordinate 599,966 of NZ_JBVJHB010000001.1, forward strand.
GGCGGTCACCGCCGAGGCCGTGTCCAACGCCTCGCGCCATGCCCGTGCCACCCGTATCGGCATCGTGCTGTCGGCCGGCGACGAGGTGACCCTCACCGTCACCGACAACGGCATCGGCATCGGCATCGGCATCGGCATCGGCATCGGGGACGGTGTCACGGCCGTGCCCGGGACGGGGGAAGCGGCCCGGACCGGCGAACCGGTGGCCGGGCGCCCCGGAGGGCTGGCCAACATGCGTACCCGGGCGGAGCTGTGCGGCGGCACGCTGGCCGTCGAATGTCCGGCCGACGGCGGGACCCGGATCGTCTGGCGCGTGCCGCTCCCGGAATGACGCCTGGTCGCCGGGCAGTTCGGCCGGGCAGACGCCTGGTCGCCTGTCAGTTCAGCCGGAATGACGTCTGGTCGCCTGTCAGTTCAGCCGGGCGGGGGGCCGGCCCTGGCGGTCCTTGATCCGGCCGACGAGCATCGCTGCCTGGATCCGGCGGCCCACGCCCAGTTTGGCGAGGATCGAGGAGATGCGGTTCTTGACCGTCTTCTCGGCCAGGAAGAGGCGTTCCGCGATCTCACGGTTGGTGAGGCCCTCGCCGATGAGATCCAGGATCTGCCGTTCCCTGGGCGTGAGTACGTCCAGTTCCGATACCTCCGCCGCCTGGGCGGGGGCCCGTTGGCCGCGGCGCAGCCGTGCCATCACGCGGGCGGTCGTGCGCGGATCGAGCATCGAGGTGCCTGAGGCGACCGTGCGTACGGCGGCGATCAGATCGGCTCCGTTGATCTGCTTCAGCACATAGCCCGCGGCGCCCGCCATGATGGCGTCGAACAGCGCCTCGTCGTCGTCGAACGACGTCAGCATCAGGCAGGCGAGTCCGGGCATCAGCGCTCGCAGTTCCCGGCACACCTCGATACCGGCGTGGTCACCGCCCCGGTCGTCACCGAGGCGTACGTCGAGCACGGCGACGTCCGGCCGGCTGGCCGGTACGCGGGCCAGCGCCTCCCGGGCGTCGGACGCCTCACCGACGACCTCGATGCCGTCCTCGGCGTCCAGCAGATCGCGTACGCCGCGCCGCACGACCTCGTGGTCGTCGAGGATGAAGACGCGTACGGGGGCAGCGGACTGCGACGGGGCCGTGTTCGGCGGGGACTTCGCGGACTCGTTCACACCAGTCTCGATCGGTTCGGGGAGAGGGCCGAAACCCAGTATGTGCCCGTCCGCCGGCCTGTTCCCGCCGGGGTGTCGCGGCATACGAAAGGGGGTGTGAACAGGGCCGAAAGGCCCTGTCGCCAGGGCCGGTCAGCGGGCAGGGCCCGGTGCCATACTGGCGCCGCCACGAGCGTCCGGGCACCACGGACAGCTCCCTTTCCCGGCCACCCCACTGCGCTGCACCGAGGAGCCACCGGCCCATGAACACCCCGAGCGAGGACTACCACGCACTGCTCGCACGGCATGACGCGATGCGGCTGCGACGACGCATCCTGGCCCCGTCCGACAGCCGCCGCGAACCATGGAGTGCCAACGCCCCGGCCACGTACGACGGAACAGCCGACCAGCGGCTGATCAGCGAGTCCGTACCGCTGGTGGGCCCGCTGGAGGAGCTGATCGCCGAACTGTACGGGCTTCTCTTCGAGCGGCATCCGTATCTGCGGTCGTTGTTCCCCGAGTCGATGGCGTTCCAGCAGGCCCATCTCGCGGCGGCCTTCCGCTGTCTGATCGGCGATCTGCACAGGCCGGACGAGATCGTCCGCGTCTTCGGGCAGTTGGGGCGCGACCATCGCAAGCTCGGTGTGCGCCCCGCGCATTTCGAGGCCTTCGAAGGGGCGCTGACCGAGGCACTGCGCCTGCGCGCGGGCGCACGGTGGACCGGTGCGCTGGAGCAGGCCTGGCTGCGGATGCTGCGGCTGGCCGTTTCGGCGATGGTCAGGGGAGCGGACGAGGCGATCGCGGAACCGCCCAGCTGGGAGGCGACGGTGACCTCGCACGAACTGCGCGCGCCCGGTCTCGCGGTGCTGCGGGTGCGGCCGCATCAGCCCTACGTCTTCGAGGCCGGGCAGTACGCCTCCCTGGAGTCGCCGCTGCTGGAACAGGCGTGGCGCCCCTACTACCTGGCCCGCGCCCCGCATCCGGACGGCGAGCTGGAATTCCATGTACGGGCCCGAGGCGCCGGCGGGGTGAGCGATGCGCTGGTGCACGGTACGCGGGAGGGCGGCGCCGTCCGTCTCAGCGCCCCGCGCGGTGCGCTGACGCTGCCCGGCCGCCTTCCGCCCGCGGACCTTCTGCTGATCGCCTCCGGTACGGGCTGGGCCCCGATGAAGGCGCTGCTCCAGCGGATCGACGCCGACCGGTCGCGTGCGCACCGGGTACGGCTGCTGCTGGGTCCCGCCGCGCCGCAGGAGAGCGGCGCGGCGGCCGAGGAGATGTACGACGTGGCGTATCTGGAGGCGTTCAGGCGCGAGCGCCCCTGGCTGACCGTCGCCGCGGCCGAGGCGACGGACGCCCGTTTCGCGGGCGCCGCCCGGCAGCACGCCTTTCTGGCCCTGGCTCCCGAGACCTCCACGGCCGCAGGGGTACGGGCCGTCTCCGCGCGGCTGGTCGCCGCCGGAGTTCCGGCCGCGCACATCCATCACGAGGCCGGCGGCATCGTCGCCGTCACAGAAACGTCTGTCAGTACGACCAGAACCGGACTGCTATCAGCGTGACGACGGCCAGGCACCAGGTCACCGGCACCTCGAACTTGTCGATCGTGATGACGAACGAGCCGAGCAGCCCCAGCGCGGCGGTGATCACCAACAGCCACCCGAGCCCCCGCCCCGCCCCCGCTCCGACAGCTTCATGCCCGCCCTCTTCATGCCCGCCCTCGCAGCGAGCCGTCCGGCCAGACGACCTCCACCCGGATTCCCCGCGCACGCGCGAAGGCCACCAGGTGGGCGGTGGCGTCCCGGCCGTCCGACGGCGACCCGTCCCACACGGCGAGCACGGTCCGGCAGGCCTCCACCAGGCGTTCATCGGCGCCGACACACGCGTTGCGGTCGGCCGGATCGAAGGCCAGCAGCCGTACGTGTTCGGCCAGGACCAGCAGTTCGCCGACGGCCGACCGGTCCCGCTCGGGCAGCGCGGCGGGAACGCGGTCCTGGGCCGGCAGCAGCACGGTCAGCTTCCGCCCGGCCTCCCGGGCGACCCGCCCGAACACCAGCGGCAGCCCCGCCCCGGCCCGCACCAAGGTGGCCGCCCCTTCGGTCAGGCGGTCCAGCCGCGCTCTCAGTTCGGCCTCCACCAGTTCCAGCGTCGTACTGCTGAGGTCCCTGTGCCCGACGACTGCGATCACCACGTATCCCTTCTCCCGCACCCGCACCCGCACCGTCCGAACGCTCGCCTCGCCACGCGTCGGCCCGGCTCGGGAACCGGTACCGGACCGGCCCGCGGCATGCGACGCACCGCAGTGAACCCATCGCAGGGCCCACCCCGCTAGGGCCGTTCGGCCCTGGGGCCGTTCGGCCCCGTGGCGGAGACCCCATGTCGCGTCATCGCTTCTCGGGAACCACCCGATCATCGCTTCTGGGAACCACCCGATCGGTTCACTGTGCCGCGGGCCCGGGACGGCGCACCATGGGCTCACGCACATACCCGTGCGACGCACCGGCCGCAGCGGCCACCAATGCCGCCGCGACGATTCGTGAGGAGCCCTAGTTGCCTCGTGAAGCCACACCCCGCCGCTACCTGATGTGCGCCCCGGCCCACTTCAGGGTGACCTATTCCATCAATCCGTGGATGGACCCCACCAAACCCGTGGACCTCCCCCTGGCGCAGACCCAGTGGGAGGATCTGCGCGACCGCTACCGCGCGCTGGGCCACACCGTCGACCTGCTCTCCCCCCACCCCGAGCTGCCCGACATGGTCTTCGCCGCCAACGGGGCCACCGTGGTCGACGGCCGGGTGCTGGGCGCCCGGTTCGCGTATCAGGAGCGGTTCGCCGAGGCGGCCGCCCACCGCGACTGGTTCAGCGCCAACGGATTCACCGAGATCCATGAGCCCGCCCATGTCAACGAGGGCGAGGGCGACTTCGCGGTGACCTCCTCGTATCTGCTGGCCGGGCGCGGCTTCCGGTCGAGTCCGCTCTCGCACGACGAGGCCCAGGAGTTCTTCGGACGGCCGGTGATCGGCCTGGACCTGGTCGATCCGCGCTACTACCACCTGGACACGGCACTGAGCGTGCTCGACGAGGCGGCCGACGAGATCATGTACTACCCGGCCGCCTTCTCACCGGGCAGCCGCGCGGTGCTGGCCCGGCTCTTCCCCGGCGCGCTGATCGCACAGGAGGGGGACGCCGCCGCGCTCGGGCTGAACGCGGTGAGCGACGGGCGCCATGTGCTGCTGCCGCAGGCCGCCACGGGCCTGTTCGACCCGTTGCGGGCGCGCGGCTTCGAGCCGGTGCCGATGGACCTGAGCGAGCTGCTCAAGGGCGGCGGCAGCGTGAAGTGCTGCACCCAGGAGCTGCGCGGCTAGCCGGCCTCCTCCGGGGGCGGCCAGGCGTCGCCCCAGTCGGTGTCCCGGGCGGCGCGGTACAGCTCGCCGTGCCGCTTGGTGACCGTGGCCCGCCGGAGGGCCTCGTCCCGGGTGCACAGCTCCAGCAGCACCTGGCCCTTGCGGATCTGCGGTCTGCGGGTGACCCGGGCCGCCACGGGCGACGGGGTGAAGCGGGTGGCCACGACGTAGCTGAACTTCTCGTCCTCGTACGGCAGTGAGCCGCCCTTCACCTTCCGGTGCAGCGAGGAGCGGCTCACCCGGACCGAGAAGTGGCACCAGTCCGTGCCCGGCTCGATGGGGCAGGCCTCGCTGTGCGGGCAGGGCGCGGCGACGGTGAACCCGGCGGCGATCAACTGGTCCCGCGCCTCGATGACGCGGGCGTAGCCGTCGGGGGTGCCGGGCTCGACGATCACCACGGCCTGCGCCGCCCGGCCCGCGGCGTCCACGAGTGCGGTGCGGGCCTGCGGCGTCAGCTCGTTGAGCACGTAGGAGACGGTCACCAGGTCCGTGGCGGCGAGGTCGAGGTCCTTGCCGATGCGGGCCCGCTGCCAGTCGATGGAGTCCAGCGCGGGGACTCCGGAGGCGTCGGCCAGTTCGCGGCCGAGCGCGAGGGCGGGTTCGGCCCAGTCCAGGACGGTGGTCCGCGGCCCCTCCCAGGCCCCGGCGACCGCCCAGCTCGCCGCTCCGGTGCCGCCGCCGACGTCGGTGTGGGTGGCGGGCGCCCAGTCCGGGGCGGCCTCGCGCAGGGCGTGCAGGGCGGACCGTACCGCTTCGAAGGTGGCAGGCATCCGGTACGCGGCGTACGCGGCGACGTCCGAGCGGTCGCGGAGCACCGGGGCGTCGGTGGGGGTGGTCCCCCGGTAGCTGGCGATGAGCCGGTCGACGGCCCGGGTGGCCTGCTTGGGCGGCAGCCCGTCGAGGAGTCCGGCCAGTGCCGCACGCAGGGCGTCCGCGGTGGGGAGGGTGACGTTCACCGACGAAGTGTAGGCGGATTCGGGCCGGGCTCCACCGGGCCCGTACTCCGTGCGGAACGGGGACGGAACGTCCGCGGAACCGAACTTCGGACAGTCATCGGCCAGTTGCTACGCTGACCGGCGCGACGTCGGGATTGCTCATCGGGGGGACCATGAGACAGAAGATCGTGCGCCTGACGCTGGTCGCCGGAGTGCTGGTGCTCGCTCTGCTGCTTCTGCTGGCCACCTGCGGTGGCGGCAAGGATAACGGCAGGGCGAAGGAGCCGGTGAAGAAGAGCACCGGTCCCGCGACGCGGCTGCCCGTCCCGTCCGCGTACACGACACAGCGTGGCTGGGAGCTCATCGGCACCTCGTCCGACTACGCGGTCTCCCGGACGACGGGACGGCTGGCGTACCTGGTGCGGGCCGCCGGGTACCAGTTCCGGCTGCGGACCGTCGACTCGGACACCGGGCGGGCCGGCTGGAGCGGTGAGGCGTGGCGGCCACCGGCCGCGAACCACTTCCCGAAGCTGCTCACGGTCACCGCGGACGACCACGAGTACTTCGTGACGTGGTCGTACGGGAAGATCGGCGAGAACGCGCTGACCCCGCCCGCCACGATCGTCTCCCTCGACGTGTACGGCGTGGAGGACGGCTCCCGGCGGCGCGTCGAGGTGCCGTGGAACACGGTTCCGACCATCACCGCCACCGGCCCCGGCATCCTGATCAGCGACGGCCGGAGCACCAGTGTGGTGGTGTCCCCGAGGACCGGCAGGATCAGCAAGGTCCCCGCCAAGTCGCTCAAGTACCCGAAGGACTGCGCGTCCTGCAAGCAGCTCACCGAGGTACGGGGGCTGACCTCGAAGGGCCTGCTGGTGAGCGGTGCGCGGGAGTTCTGGGTGCAGGGCGGCTGGTTCAGCCGGAACGTCGCGCCCAAGGGCACCGACCGGCAGAGCGGCGTCCCGACGTCCGTGGCCCCCGGCGTGGTGCTGGCGAAGTGGAAGCTCGACAAGAAGTCGAAGGATGCCGCGACCCATGATCTGTGGACGGTGCACGACGCGGAGACGGGCAAGCCGCTGGTCTCGGTGGCGTGCCACAAACCGGCGATAGAGCCGGGCCAGTACCCGCAGGCCGTCGTCTCGCCCTCGGGCGGCTATCTGGTGGCCGGGAACCTCGCGTTCGACCTGAGCGCCAGGGAGGGCTACTGCTTCGAGGACGGCGCGGGCGCGAAGGCGCTGACGCTGGCGTCGGTGACCGACGACGGCACGGCGTACGGGGCGACGAGCGTGCGCAACGCGGCGGAAGTGCTGGCCGGCGGCGGCCACCCGGTCAAGGTCGAGGTCACCGCCGGCACGGCGGACCTGCTGTCCTCGAATGTGCGGGTGCCATCGGCGGAGGGGGCGCAGGGGGTCGGCCTGTTCCGCTGGACGGACGAGAAGGACCGGCTGCACCTGATCGGCTACCCGCGGACGAAGTCGGTCCCGGAGGACTAGGGCCTGGCCCCGGACCCGTTACGGCCGCCCGGCCACCTGCTGCCACGGCCGGCACAGTCCCAGGAAGCACGCCATCGCGCCCACCGCGCACACGAGTTGCACGACGGCCATCGGTACGGCCGTCGCCTCCCCCGCGATCCCGACGAGCGGCGAGGCGATGGCACCGATCAGGAACGACGACGTACCGAGCAGCGCGGAGGCGGACCCCGCGGCGTGCTTGGTGCGCATCAGGGCCTGTGCGTTGGTGTTCGGCATCGCGAGACCCATCGCGGACATCAGGACGAAGAGCCCGGTCGCCACCGGTACGAGTCCGACGTCGCCGAAGACCCCGGACGTCATCAGCAGCAGCGCCGTCGCGGCCAGCACGATGACGGAGAGCCCGAAGCCGAGTGCCTTGTCGAGGCTGACCCGCCCGACGAGGACCTTGCCGTTGATCTGGCCCACGACGATCAGGCCGACCGAGTTGATGCCGAAGAGCAGGCTGAAGGTCTGCGGCGAGGCGCCGTAGATCTCCTGCACGACGAACGGCGAGGCGCTCACGTAGGCGAAGAGGGCGGCGAAGGCGAGGCTGCCCGCGATCATGTAGCCGGCGAAGACGCGGTCGGCGAGCAGCCCGCGCATGGTGCGCAGCGCGTCGCCGATGCCGCCGGTGTGGCGTTCCTCGGGGGGCAGGGTCTCCTGGAGCCACTTCCAGACGACCAGGGTGAGCAGGATGCCGACCACGGTGAGGACGGCGAAGATGCCCCGCCAGTCGGTGATCCGCAGGACCTGTCCGCCGATGACGGGGGCGATGACCGGGGCGACGCCGGAGATCAGCATCAGTGTGGAGAAGAACCTCGCCATCTCCATGCCGTCGTACATGTCACGCACCACCGCACGGGCGATGACGATGCCGGCCGCGCCCGCGAGGCCCTGGAGCAGCCGGAAGCCGATGAGGAGTTCGACGGTCGGGGCGAAGACGCAGATCGCGGTGGCGAAGACGTAGATGATCATGCCGAGGAGCAGCGGACGGCGCCTGCCCCAGCGGTCGCTCATCGGTCCGACGACGACCTGGCCGAGCGCCATGCCGGTGAGGCAGGCGGTGAGGGTGAGCTGGACGGTCGAGGCGGGTGCGTGCAGTGCGTCGGTGACGGCGGGCAGCGCCGGGAGGTACATGTCCATGGACAGCGGCGGCAGCGCGGTCAGACCGCCGAGGACCAGGGTGACGAGAAGTCCGGTGCGCCGGGCCGCCGCCGTGGCGGCCGGCCGGGGTGGAGAGGTGACGGGGCCGCCGGAAAATCCGGTTCCGGCGTCGATGTCGGTTATGTGTGCTTGCTGGGCCCGGCTGACGCCGCTCTCCGGCATTCTCATCTCCATTGTTGTTGAATCCGCCTCTATGCTCTCAGCTCAGCCGGAATGGTCGATACCTTTTTGGGAGCGTGCATGAGCAGGACTGTCCGTTGGGGCGTGCTGGCGACCGGTGGGATCGCGGCGACTTTCACCGCTGACCTGCTGGCGATGCCTGATGCGGAGGTGGTGGCCGTCGCCTCCCGTACGGACGCCTCGGCGAAGGCGTTCGCCGAGCGGTTCGCGATACCGAAGGCGTACGGCAGCTGGGCCGAGCTCGTCGCCGACGACGAGGTCGACGTGGTGTACGTGGCCACGCCGCACTCGGCGCACCGGGAGGCGGCCGCGCTCGCGCTGGAAGCCGGAAAGCACGTGCTGTGCGAGAAGGCGTTCACGCTCAACGAGCGCGAGGCGGCGGAGCTGGTGAAGCTCGCCCGGGACCGCGGCCTCTTCCTGATGGAGGCGATGTGGACGTACTGCAACCCGGTCATCCGGCGGATGACCGAGCTGGTGCGGGACGGGGCGATCGGCGAGATCCGTACCGTGCAGGCCGACTTCGGCTTCGCCGGTGACTTCGGCGCCGAGCACCGGCTGCGCGATCCCGCGCTGGGCGGCGGTGCGCTGCTGGACCTCGGGGTCTACCCGGTGTCGTTCGCGCAGCTGCTGCTGGGTGAGCCGGACCGGGTGCGGGCGGACGCGCTGCTGTCCCCGGAGGGCGTCGACCTGAACACCGGGATGCTGCTGGGCTGGGACTCGGGCGCCACCGCGCTGCTCGCCTGCTCGATCGTCGGGCACCACCCGACGGCCGCCACGGTCATCGGGACGGCCGGGCGGATCGACATCCCGGACAGCTTCTTCTACCCGCGGAGCTTCGTGCTGCACCGGGCGGGCCACGAGCCCGAGGAGATCACCTCTGGGCCGGGGCCGCAGGGCCTGTCGGGGATGCAGTACGAGGCGGCGGAGGTGATGCGGGCGGTCCGGGCGGGCGAGACGGAGTCCCCGCTGGTGCCGCTGGACGGCTCACTCGCGGTGATGCGGACGCTCGACGCGGTACGTGACCGCATCGGCGTCCGCTACCCGGTGGACGCGCTGTAGGTCCTAGGCGGGGGTGAGGCCCTGGTTGCCCACCTCGGTGACGAGGGAGGCGGCCGTCGTGACGGGGGAACCCGGCGTGGTGACGGCGGCCACCGTGCGGTAGTCGGCCCGCGCCTGCCGCTCCTGGAGGGTGATGACGGCGTACCCGCGGCGTCCGTTGTAGAACTTCAGGTGCGGGTTGGCCCGCATCAGGTTGTTCCAGTTGGCCGGCTTCTCCGAGCCGTCCTTGCCGCTGGTGATGGATGTGGCGACGATCTCGGTGCCGACGGTGCGGGACGAGGGGTCGTCGAAGTCCCGCTTCAGGTCGAAGGCGTAGCCGACGTGGACGTCGCCGGTCAGCACCATCAGGTTGTCCGCTCCGGCGGCCTCGGCACCCTTCAGGACCCGGTCGCGGGAGGCCGGGTAGCCGTCCCAGGCGTCCATCGAGAGCGTGTAGGCGTCGGTCGGCACGTCACGCCGCTGGGCGAAGTTGACTTGCTGCGGCAGGACGTTCCAGGTGGCCTGCGAGTGGCGCCAGCCGTCGATCAGCCAGCGCTCCTGGGCGGCGCCGGTCAGGGTGCGCGCGGGGTCCTCGGACTCGGGTCCGGGGGCGTGCCAGCCGTCGCCGTACGCCTGGTCGCTGCGGTACTGGCGGGTGTCGAGGATGTCGAACTGGGCGAGCCGGCCGAACTGCAGGCGCCGGTAGAGCCGCATGTCGGGGCCGGTCGGCCGCTGCGGGGCGCGCAGCGGCTGGTTCTCCCAGTACGCGCGGTAGGCGGCGGCCCGGCGGATCAGGAACTCCTGCGGCGGTACGTCGTTCTCGGGGGTGTCCCCCGCGTAGTTGTTCTCGGTCTCGTGGTCGTCCCAGGTGACGACGAAGGGGTGCGCGGCGTGGGCGGCGCGCAGATCGGGGTCGGACTTGTAGAGGGCGTACCGCAGCCGGTAGTCCTCCAGCGTGGTCGTCTCGCGGTTGAAGAGGGCGGGCAGGGTGCGGTCGGTGTAGTTGCGGGCCCCGCCGGTCGCGCTCACGGCGTACTCGTAGAGGTAGTCGCCGAGGTGGAAGACGACGTCGACGTCCTCCTGGGCGAGGTGCTTGTAGGCGGTGAAGTAGCCGTCGTGGTAGGCCTGGCAGGACACGGCGGCCAGACGCAGTTCGCTGTTGCGGGCCCCGTTGGCGGGCGCGGTGCGGGTCCGGCCCACCGGGCTGGTCCACTCGCCGGCGCGGAAGCGGTAGTAGAGGACGCGGCCGGCGTCCAGTCCCTTGACCTCCACGTGGACGCTGTGGTGGAACTCCGGGTGCGCGGTGGCGGAGCCGCGCCGCACGATCCGGGTGAAGCGCTCGTCGCGGGCCAGCTCCCAGCTCACCTCGACGCGGGAGCGGGGCAGTCCGCTGTCGGGCTCGTAGGGGCGGGGCGCGAGCCTCGTCCACAGCAGGACGGAGTCGGGCAGCGGGTCGCCGGAGGCGACGCCGAGGGTGAACGGGTCCTCGCCGATCTGCCGGGTGTCCAGCTCGGCGGCGCCCGCGGCTCCCGCGGCCGGCAGGCCGACCGAGAAGGCGAGCGCGGCGGCGGCACCGGTGACGGTGAGAAATCGGCGGCGGCCCGTGTGCCGGGCGGCGTCGCGCAGCTCCTGCTCCTGCTGGTGCGATGAGTGCGTCATCTGTCCTCCCCTTGACTGGTGATGTGAGGGGAAGTCCACCGGTCCAGCACATCCAGCGGTTGTCGTGCTCGCGTCGCGCGGGCGTCTCCGGGATGAGGAATGCGACAGGAATGGGTCCCCTAGGGCAAACTCCGCATATACGCGGCCAGGACCATGATCATCAGCTCCGGTCCGGATGTCCGGGGAATCGCCGGAACCGGTGCCGAAATCACCCCTGGGAACGCGAACCCGCCATCCGGGGGCACCCTTTGAGAGGACCGGCGGGGTGGACGGCCGGCGCCTTCGCTCCGCCCGGACCCTCGGCGTACGCTGCCGCACCATGAGCAACAATCTGTTGAACTCCGCGATCCCCGCGAACTCGGCGAACTCGGCGAACTCGGCGAACTCGGCGACGAAGACGGCTGTGGTCACGGGCGCGGGCTCCGGGATCGGCCGCGCCGTGGCTCTCGCCCTGACCGGCGCCGGCTGGTCGGTGGCGCTGGCGGGCCGCCGCCCCGAACCGCTCACCGGGACCGCCGCACTGGCCGGGGAGCACGCCCGGGTGATCACCGTCCCCACCGACGTCTCGCGCCCCGAGGAGGTGGACGCGCTCTTCTCCTCGGTGCGCGAGTCCTTCGGCCGCCTCGACCTCCTCTTCAACAACGCGGGCACCTTCGGTCCGGGCGGCGTGCCGGTCGAGGATCTCGCGTACGACGACTGGCGCACGGTGGTCGACGTGAACCTGACGGGGGCGTTCCTGTGTGCGCAGGCGGCGTACCGCCAGATGAAGGAGCAGGACCCGCAGGGCGGACGGATCATCAACAACGGCTCGGTCTCCGCGCACGCGCCGCGCCCGCACTCGGTCGCCTACACCGCGACCAAGCACGCACTGACCGGCCTGACGAAGTCGCTGTCACTGGACGGACGCCCGTACCGGATCGCCTGCGGGCAGATCGACATCGGCAACGCGGCGACCGAGATGACCGAGCGGATGCGGACCGGAATCCTCCAGGCCAACGGCGAGCTGGCCGTGGAGCCGGTGATGGCGGCCGCGGACGTGGCGAGGACCGTGGTCCACATGGCGGAGCTGCCACTGGAGGCGAACGTCCAGTTCGCCACGGTGCTGGCGACGGCCATGCCGTACGTGGGCCGGGGCTGACCCCTCGGCCAACGGCGGCCGGCCCCTCGGCCGGATCGGCTGGAGTCGACCGGAACGGCCAACGCCCGCCGGAAAGGCACCCCAACCGGTCCGGCAAGCGCGTGCTGCCCTTATGCTCACTCCTCTTCACTGGAACTCCACATAAGGAACACAGCATGCGCATACGCACGGCGGTGCCTCTCGCTCTGGCCGCAACCACCGCCCTCGCCGGTTCGCTGCTCGTCGCGGCACCGGCCTCGGCCGCCGCGCACCAGGGCGGAGTGCACCTCGGCAAGATCCAGTACGACAGCCCCGGCAAGGACACCCGCTCCAAGGCGTCGCTCAACGCCGAGTGGGTCGAGATCCACAACAACACCAAGTCGAAGGTGCAGCTCAAGGGTTACAAGCTCAAGGACAACACCGGCTACACCTTCACCTTCGGCAGCTACAACGTCAGCGCGGGCAAGACCGTGAAGGTCCACACCGGCAAGGGCAAGGTCAGCTCCGGCCACGTGTACTGGAACCGCGGTTCGTACGTCTGGAACAACACCGGTGACAAGGCGCGGCTGATCAAGCCGAACGGCAAGCTGCTGGACTCCTGCTCCTGGACGAAGTCGAGCAAGGGCACCAAGAACTGCCACTGACCAGCAGTCGCGGTCCGGGACCTGCGGGATGTCCCGGACCGCGGCACGGCTGTGCGGCACATGCTGCAACTGGTGTGGCGGGTGTGGCGGGTGTGGCGGGTGTGGCGGGTGTGGCGGGCATCGGACACCGTCTTCCACGTCCGCGACCCGGCACACTCACCGGCGGCCCTTCGGCGCCACCGCTTCAGCGGCTGAGGAACTTCTGGTACCAGGGGGCATGTTCGGCGAAGGACGTACGGAAGTCCGGACCCGGTACGCAGCCGAAGTCGTCCCAGACCCGCTCGTCGGCGAACCAGTGGTCCACGGTGAGCATCTCGAAATGATGCTTGGCGTACGGGACACCGGTCAGCCGGGCGCGGGCCTCGTCCAGTCCGATCTCCGCCCGCGCCCACGGCAGTTCGAGCCCGGTGAGGACCGTGGACAGCAGCTCCGAACAGGTCACCGGCTCCGGATGGTTCACGTGGTAGACGCCGGCCGGGCGCTTCGGGGAGAGCGCCGCCCCGAGCAGCGCACGGCCCAGCGTCCCCACGTCGATCATCGAGTGGCGGGCGTCGCAGCCGACCGGCCCGGCCGACAGGTACCGCAGCAGGGCGACCAGTCCGGGGATCGCCCACCGGTCCCCCGCCCCGTGGACGATGTGCGGGCGCAGGACGGCTCCCCCGGCCGCGAGGACGTGCTGTTCGGCGGCTGCCCGGGTCAGGCTGGTGGCCGAGGCGGGGGCCGGTTCGGCCGTACCGGGGAGCAGCCCCGTGAAGGGGCCCCGGCCGTAGACGGACGCGGTGCTCAGCTGGACGATCCGGCCGACGTCGCTGCGTACGGCCTCGTCGACCAGAGCCCTGGTGCCGTGGTCGTTGACGGTCCGGGCGGTCCGTTCGCCGGAGCCGATGTGCGATGCGCAGTGGATCACCGCGTCGATGCCCTCGCAGCTGCCGCGCAGCGTGCCGGGATCGGCGAGGTCCCCGTACACCGTCTCGACGCCGGCGGCTGTCGCGGCCGAGGCGTCGAGTTCGGTGCGGTGGGTCATCAGCCGGAGGCTGACACCGGGCGTGGCGCGGGCGGCGGCGGCCACCCGGCTGCCGACGAATCCGGCCGCGCCGGTGATGAGGATGCGCGTGGTCATGAGCGGCGGCTCCGGGCGTCGCTGAGGCCGGTCCGGCAGAGATCCGGCGTGCGGAGAGTGCAGGTGAAGGCGGGTTCGTCGTTCTGGACGGCCCGTATGTGTACCCCGGCCGGCAAGGTGCCGTCGGCGGGGACGGGCAGGGCCTCGATCCAGCAGGGCCGGTCGAGTTCCACGTACTGGAGGAAGTCGGCCTGTATCGATGTCGGGAGGAAGGTGCGGCCGGGAGAGGCGGCCTGGGCGGCCTGCCGGGCGGCCTCAAGAAGCAGAATGCCCGGCACGTGGTCGTTGGCGTGGCTGAACAGGGTCGGATGGCCGGTGTCGAGCCGCAGCGCCCAGGTGCTGGGGGCCGCCGCGGGCGCGAGGACGACGTCCTGCTCGGAGGTCCTGCCCACCGTGCGGGGTGCGACGGCGGGCAGGAGGGGTATGCGCACGTCGCGCATGGCGCTGTGGTGACCGCGTACCCGTTGGTAGGCCCTGGCCGAGGTACAGCTGATGCGCCCGCCGCCGGAGGCCAGCACGGCGCCGCGGCGGTGCAGGAGGAGTTCCAGCTGCATGGAGCCGAGGCTCCGGCCGCGGCGCCGTATCCGGGAACAGGACACGTCCACCGTGATGTCCCAGGGGTCCTCGCCCAGAACGAGGCGCTCGGCCTCGGAGAAGTACCGCAGTTCCCACATCACGAAGGCGTCTCCGAGAGGTACGCCGAACTCGGCGTGTGCGATCAGCATGGTGGTCTGCCGCATCGTCTCCGCGATCAGCAGCGGATCCTGGTGGCGGCCCTCGACCGGGGCGAAGAAGCGGTGGGACCGCGGCCAGTGGGCCGACACCGAGAACTGGGAGTCGGTCAGCCGGGTCAGTCCGGTCGGAAACACGTCCTGCGCGTCGGGCCGGTGCACCAGCTGTCTCAGGTGCTCGGGGGAGCCCCCTCTTCGCGCCGATTGCTCCATTCCGGCGGCGGTGGCGGAGCCCGGGGCTCCGCAGGACGTCGCGGCGTGTCCGGTGTGCCCCCCGGCTCCGACATCCTCGACCGACACCGAAGCGCTGCGTGAGGTGATCTGAACCATGAAGTTCCCCCAGGAGGATCCGAGTCACAGAGCCGAGCCGCCCCGCAGTAAGATACTGACAGCCCGGTTTTACTTTCCAGCCAACCCCATGTGGCACCGACCCCGCCACCACTAGAGAGAAGCTGATGGCACAACAGGCGCGCGCGATCCAGACCCGACGGTCGATCCTGGTGGCGGCCGCCGAGGTGTTCGACGAGCGCGGCTACAGCAGCGCCACCATCAGCGAGATCCTCGCGCGGGCGGGGGTGACCAAGGGCGCGCTCTACTTCCACTTCGCCTCGAAGGAGGATCTCGCGCTCGGGGTGATGGACATACAGCTGCACAGCGACCCGTTGCCTCCTCAGCTGACCAAGCTCCAGGAACTGGTGGATCAGGGGATGATTCTCTCCTACCGCCTGCGCCACGAGCCGCTGGTACGGGCCAGCGTCGGCCTGGCCATGGACCAGGCCGTGGAGGGGCTCGACCGGGGCACACCGTTCCGCGCCTGGATAGACCGGCTCGAACACCTGCTGCGGGCCGCGAAGGGCCAGGGCGAGCTGCTGCCGCACGTCGACCCGGGCGAGACCGCCGAGATGCTGGCCGGATCCTTCTCGGGGATCCAGGTGATGTCCCAGGTCCTGTCCAACCGCGAGGACCTCGGCCGGCGCATCTCGGTCCTGCTGCACTACGTCCTGCCGAGCATCTCGACGCCGGCCGTTCTGGCCACTCTGGATATGGCCGAAGATCGCGGTGAGCGTCTGCTCCGCTGCCTCGAAACCGTACCCAGCCAGGTCGGCAGCCCCAACTGAGCGACTGAATCGGCCGCTTGGCGGCCGAAAGCAGACCGCATGGTCGGGAATGAGCCGCACGATCCTGCCGGTGCGGCCGAATCCACGGCTCGCCCAGCGCGGCCCGTATGGTCGGTGACTCGAAGTCAGTTACGTGACAGGAGCAGCCGATGTCCGTCCATCGCGTCGTCCCGAACATCTCCGTCGACGCGGGCGCGGGCCCCGAAGGCGAGGCCGGCGCCATGCGGGCGAATGCCGCGTTCTACGGACTGCTGGGGTTCGAGGAGGTCATGAACCAGGGCTGGATCATGACGCTCGCCTCCCCCTCCCAACCCACCGCCCAGGTCAGCGTGATGACCGCCGACAAGACCGCACCGGTCACCCCGGACATGAGCGTGGAGGTGACGGACGTGGACGCGGCACACACGGCGCTGGTGCACGCCGGCGCGGAGATCGTGTACGGCCCGCACGACGAGGAATGGGGCGTGCGCCGCTTCTTCGTACGTGACCCGAACGGCCGTGTCATCAATGTCCTGAGCCATGCCGCGAGCGGTCACTGACCCCGACGACAGTGGCCGGGCAAGGCCTCGTCCTCCCCGTCGACCCCTGCCATAGTGGACAGCGCAGCTACGGGGGACATCGGGGGATGAGATGCTGCGCATCGAATTCGGAACAGAGGACCTCAACCGGCTGCGGCTGGCGGAAACCGTCCATCCGCTGTGGGAAACAGCGCTGAGTCTGCAACTCCTGCAGAACCGGCACGCCGCACTGGCCTTCGATCCGTGGCGCCGCAAGGCACGCGCGAGCCTGGACGACGAGGGGCTGACCGACACGACGGCCGCGCTGATGCGGATCTGCCCGCACGCGGAGTACTTCCCGGACTTCCTCACCCCTCGGGACGGCGGCGACAGCCTGGAGGCCGGGCTCGACACCGTGCTGTCGACGCCGCGGGAACGGCTCGGCCGGGAACTCGGACAGCTCTACCCGCGCGGGCGCATGCCCGCGTCCGTGCGCCGGCTCGCAGAGGGGGATCTCGGGACGCTGCACTGGCTGGGCGAGTCGCTGCGGCGTTTCCACCGTGTCGCGGTGGCGCCGTACCAGGAAGCGATCCGCACCGAGGTCGCCGCCGACCTGCCGCACCGCTCGCAGGCGGCGCTCGCCTCGGGTGCCGAAGGGCTGCTGGCCAGTTACCAGTCGGAGCTGATCCGGCGGGACGGGGCACTGGAGTGCGCGTACCCGATCGAGTGGGAACTCGCCCTGAACGGACGCCCGTTGCACTTGATCCCGTCGTTCTTCTGCGCCCGCTGGCCGGTGACGCTGGCCGACCCGGAGCTGCCGCCGGTCCTCGTGCTCCCGCTGTCGCCCGCGCCGGGCTGGCTCGACCGGGCCCGCCCGCTGTCCGGCACCCTGGACTCACTGGGCCGGCTGCTCGGCCACACCCGCGCGCAGGTGCTCGATGTCCTGGACCGGCCCATGTCGACCGGCGGGATCGCGGCCGAGCTGTTCCTCGCCCCGGCGAGCGCGAGCCGGCACGCGGCGGTGCTCCGCGAGGCGGGCCTGATCAGTTCGCACCGCCGGCGCCACCATGTGCTGCACCGGCGGACCTCGTTGGGCGAGGCCCTGCTGAACGGCGAACCGGGCACGGCGGCGTGACACGCGTACGGCGGCGGCCGGACCCCCGTACCGGCCGCCGTCGTACGCGTGACACGCACCTCCCATGATGGGGCGGCGCGGCGGCCCCGGACCGCGATTCGACGAGGATGCAAACTCCCGCCGGGCCAGGCCGGGTTCGCGTACCGGAGGCCCTGCGTCGGCGGGTCGTGAACACGCGGGAACCACCGCGTACGGCGGGGCACTCTGCGAGAATCCAGGCCATGACAGCGACCCAAACCGATCAGGTGCTCAAGCGGTTCGTCGCCGACGTGAGGCTGTCGGTGCCCACGGTGGCCGTCTGGGCGCACGGCTCGCTCGCGCTCGGTGACTTCCAGGAGGGACGGAGCGATCTCGACCTCATCGCCGTGGTCGAGAGCCCGCCGGACGCGGCCCGAAGGGAGCTGCTGGCGGAGGTTCACCGGCGGCTGCTGGACGAGGAGCCGGCCGCGGCCAAGCTGCACTGCTCGTACATGCCCGAGGGATCACTCGCCGAGGCCGAGACGGACCATGTCACCTGGGCACACGGCACGATCCTGGAACGCCCGGTCACACCGGTCACCCGCCGGGAACTGCTCGACGGCGGACTCGCCCTGCACGGCCCGCCGCCGTCCGCACTCCTCCCGCCCCTCGTACCCGGTCAGTTGGAGGCCTACATCCGGCGCGACCTGAAGGAGTACTGGCTCCCGGCCACCGGCAGACCTCACCTCTGGCTCCAGGACATCTGGGTGGACCTCGGCCCGCTGGTCCTGGCCCGCGCCGCGGTCACGCTGCGCGACGGGCGGATGATCACGAAGGGCGAGGCCCTGACGGAACTGCTGGACCTCGGTGCGCCCGCGGACCTGGTCCACGACATCCGCGAGCGCCGGTACGCGGATCCCGTACCGATCAGCCGTGCGGAGCGCGTACGACGGGGGGAACGGGCGCGCGCTTTCGTCCGGGACGGCATCCGGAGCACGCTCGCGACGGACGAAGGATCCGCGTAGGACCCCGTCCGGGCCTGTCCGGGCCTGTCCGGGCCTGTCCGGGCCTGTCCGGGCCTGTCCGGGCCTGTCCGGGCCTGTCCGGGCCTGTCCGGGCCTGTCCGGGCCTCTGCACGGACCCCCGGCCGAGGGGTGTCCGGTCAGGACGCGCTGCGCTTCTCAGCGGCAGTCTCCCCGGCCGCGGCCTTCTTCGCGTGGGACTTCTTCGTCGCGGACCCCTTCGCGCGGGTCTCCTTGGCCGTGGACTTCTTGGCCGTGGCCCTCTTGGCCGTGGACTTCTTCGCCGGGGCCCTCTTCGCCGGGGCCCTCTTCGCCGGGGTCTTCTCGACCGTGGACTTCTTGCGCGGCCGCATCGTGTGTACGGTCGCGTCGCCGTCCTCCTCCTGGCCCCGGTTCTCCTTCGCGGCCTCGACGGAGGCGTTCAGGGCCGCCA
The DNA here is from genome assembly GCF_055587045.1 of Streptomyces sp. NPDC048671. NCBI lineage: Bacteria > Bacillati > Actinomycetota > Actinomycetes > Kitasatosporales > Streptomycetaceae > Streptomyces > Streptomyces sp. NPDC048671. The sequence goes on from NZ_JBVJHB010000001.1 coordinate 618,762, forward strand.
TCAGGTCCATGACCTGCCCGGACTCGCTCTCCGCGCCGGCGGCCGGCTCAGGGGCCTCCTTGCCCTCGGACTTCGCCTCGATGAGCTCCTCCAGGGCCTCGCGGTAGTGGTCCCGGAAGCCGGAGATGTCGTCGGCGGCCATGGTCTCGGTGAGCTGGACCGCCTGTTCGATCTCGTTGTCGTCCAGCTCCACCTCCTTCGGCGCGAGGGACTCCGGGCTGCGGATCTCGTCGGGCCAGTGCATGACATGCAGCACGATCGCCTCTTCGCGCACCTGGAGAGTGCCGAGGCGCTCGCGGCCGTGCCAGGCGAATTTGGCGACGGCCACCCTGTCGGAGCGCTCCAGGGCCCGGCGGAGCAGGAGGTACGGCTTCGCCGCGACCTGGCCGTCGCCCGCGAGGTAGTACGAGTCGGCGATCCGGACCGGGTCGATGCTGTCCGCGCCGACGAACGCGACGATCTCGATCGCCTTGGCGGTCGGCAGCGGCATCCGGTCGAGTTCCTCGTCCGTGATCGGGACGGTCTCGCCCTTCGCGATTTCGTAACCCTTGCCGATCTCGTCCTGCGACAGCGTCCTGCCGTCAAGGTCGCAGACCTTCCGGGTCCGTACCCGGCCCATGTCCGACAGGTGCATCTGGCGGAAATGGATCGAGTGGTCCTCGGTCGCGCTGATTACCTTGATCGGGATCGTGACCAGCCCGAAGCTGATCGCGCCGGTCCACAAGGGCCGCGGCATACGTACCTCCAGGCCCCCCTGGCGGGTGCGTTCTCAAGGTCGTCGAGGACCTGTCGTGGCCACCAGTGTCCATCGGTCCACCGGGGTCAGCGACTCGCACGGGCGGACGGGGCCCGCGGATGGCGCTTACGACTGCTCGGGCAGGGGGCGGTCGTCGATGACGTTCTTCATGACGAGGGTGGAGGTCAGGCGCTGGACCCCCGGCAGTCGGGCGAGCTGCTGGTCGTACAGCTGCTGGAAGGCGGCCAGGTCGGCAGTGGCGACGCGCAGGAGGTAGTCGGGTTCGCCAAAAGAGGCGCTGGGCCCGCAGGACGTGCGGGATGCCGGCGACGGCCTCTTCGAAGGCGGTGACGGTGTCGGGCTGGTCTCTCCGTCGGAGTCCTGGCCCGCACGGCTCTGCGGACCCGGCCCTCGGCCGCCCGGACCGTCACCCGGACCAGCGGTGCCATGATGATCGGCATCGGCGCCTTCCTGCTGGTGGAACGTCTGGCCGGCTGAGGACCCGCCCCGATCCGCCCGACACGGACTTGAAGGAGAGCACGTACGTGGCAGACCAGACCCAGCATGAGCATGATCAGGAGCAGGAGCAGGCGAGCCCTGGCCGGCAGTCCCTGGTCCGCGCGAACAGGGCCGCCGAGTGAGCCCCCGCACGGCCGCGCCGTCGTTGCCGGCCTGGGTCACGTGGTGGCAGCGCCCGTTCCCCGACGCCAACACGCTCCTGCTACCGGGACGGCAACCGGCCCTCGTCGACAGCGGGTTCGTCGCGCACGCGCGGGAGACCGCGGCCTGGGCCCGCGCCGAGGCCGGGCAGGTCGCCCTCGTCGTGAACACCCACTGGCACTCCGACCACGTCGGCGGCAACGCCCTCCTCCAGGCCCAGGGCGCCGCGATCGCGGCCGGGGCACCGGAGGCGGAGGCAATCTCCCGCCGGGACCCCGGCTGTTGTGCGGCCGAGTACCTCGACCAGCCCGTGCCCCCGTACACCGTCGACCTCGCGCTCGACGACCAACAGGTCCTCCGCCTCGGGGACACCGACTGGGAAGTCATGAGGACCCCCGGCCACACCCCGGGCCACCTGGCCCTGTGGCAGCCGGATGAGCGGCTCCTCGTCGTCGGTGACGCACTGTCGGACTACGACGTCGGCTGGGTCAACCTCGCCCTCGACGGCCCCGACGCCGCCACCACCGCGCTCACCTCCCTGCAGCGGATGGCCGACCTCGCACCGCGCGTCATCCTGCCCTCCCACGGCCCGGTCCCCACCGATCCCGCCTCCGCGTTCACCGCCGCCCTGCGCCGGGCCCAGCGCCTGGTCGACGACCCCGCCGGAGCGGTCTGGTACGGCGCGCGGCGGATCTTCGCCTTCGCGCTGATGATCCGCGAAGGGATCCCGGCCGACGAGGTCGAGCCGTACCTCCTTGCCCGGACCTGGCTGACCGACGCCGCGCGCCTCCTGGGCGTGGCCCCCGAGTCCCTCACCGCCGAACTGGTCTCGACCATGCTCGCCGGCGGCGCGGTCGCCCTCCGCGACGGGCGCCTGTACGCGGCCGCCGAACACACCCCGACGACAGCCGAGGCACTGCGCGTCCCCTACCCGCGCGCCTGGCCGGCAGCTGAGCCGCACTGACTCGGTGGTCCGAGGGGGATCCCGGCCGGCCGGCCGGCCCCGCACGGATCTGCTCGCACCGATCAGATCATTTACGCGAGCGCGGGGCGCCCTCGCCTTCGCGGTAGAGGCCGGCGGCGAGCGCGATCGCGGTGTGGGTGGCGGGGTGGGTGGTGTGGGCGCGCCAGATGAGGTGGACGGGGACCGGTTCGGCGCCACGGAGGGGGCGATAGGTGATGCCGTCGCGGCGGTACTGGGCGGCGGTGGCCTGGGGAGTGAGTCCGATGCAGCGGCCGGTGGCGATGGCGGCGAGCCAGTCGTCGATGTCGTGGGTGTACTCGACCGCGGGCCGGTCCCGCTCCGGCCACAGGTCCAGGGCGGTGGTGCCGGTGCGTCGGTCGATGGCCAGGGTGCGGCCGGGAATCTCGTCCAGGCGGATACCGCGGCGGCGGGCCCAGGCGTCGTCGGACGCCATGGCGACGTAGCGGGCCTCATCGCCGATCCGGGCGTGGGACCACGGTTCGAGGTCGATCGGCGCACGGATGACGGCGAGGTCGCACAGCCCTTCGGCGAGGCCGCCGGTGGGGGTGTTGTGGCGGATGAGGCGCAGTTCGGTCTCGGGGTGCTGTTCGTGCCAGCGGCGCTGGAACTCGGTGGTGTGCCGGCCGAAGGCGGACCAGGCGTGGCCGATGTGCAGGCGGGTGTGGCCGGTGGTGGCTTCGCGGACGAGTTCGTCGGCGCCGGCGAGCAGGACGCGTGCGCGTGCCAGCGCCTGCACCCCTGCGGCGGTGGGGGCGACGCTGCGGCTGGTGCGGTGCAGCAGCCGTACCCCGAGGAGGCTTTCGAGGCCGGCGAGGGTGCGGGAGACGGCGGCCTGGGAGATGCCGAGCGTGTGGGCGGCATCGGTGAAGCTGCCGGTGTCCACGATGGCGACCAGGCACCGCAGATGCCTCAGCTCCAGCCCGGCCGCCCTGCTCCCCGACTCATCCATGCGTCCAGCGTATAGGTGCGTGCCTGGATGCATTATGCGTATAGCTGTGCGTCTCCCATCGTGGGTGGCATGAAGCCCGATACCTCTCCGACCGCGCCGCTCCGCTCCACCGGGGCCGACGGGACCGCCCCTTCGCGGGGTGCGGGGCGCGGGGCCGGGGTGGCTCTGATGCTGGGCAGCGGGCTGTCCAACCAGACGGGCGCCTCCGTCGCGGCGCTGGCCTTCCCGGTACTGGGGCCCGCCGGGGTGGTGGCGGTGCGCCAGTGGGTGGCCGCCGTCGTACTCGGAGCCGTCGGCCGGCCCCGGCTGCGGCACTTCAGCGCCGCGCAGTGGCGCCCCGTCCTGGGCCTCGCGCTGGTGTTCGCGGGGATGAACCTGTCGCTGTACATGGCGATCGAGCGGATCGGACTCGGGCTGGCGGTCACGCTGGAGTTCCTCGGCCCGCTGGCCGTGGCCCTGGCCGGCTCCCGCCGCCGTGCCGACCTGGCCGCCGCCGTGGCCGCCGCCGGCGCGGTGGCCGTCCTCACCCGGCCCACGCCCTCCACCGACTACCTGGGCATCGGCCTGGCTCTGCTGGCCGCGGCATGCTGGGCCTGCTACATCCTGCTCAACCGGACCGTCGGCACCCGCCTGCCCGGCCTGGAGGGCTCAGCCGCCGCAGCGGCCGTCTCCGCCACCCTCTACCTGCCCGTCGGCGCATGGGTGCTGTGGCACCACCCGCCCACCCCCGCCGCGCTGGGCTGCGCTCTCACCGCGGGGGTGCTCTCCTCGGCGGTGCCGTTCCTGGCCGACCTGCTAGCGCTACGCCGCGTCCCGGCGCACTTCTTCGGCATGTTCATGAGCGTCAACCCGGTCTTCGCCGCCCTGGTCGGCCTCGCCGTGCTCGGGCAGCGGCTCGATACCCTCGCCTGGCTCGCCATCGCGGTGATCGTGGCCGCGAACACCGCCGCCGCCTCCACCGGCCGCCGGAGAACGGCGTGACGAGGACGGTATGACGGTCGCCCGCGTCCACGTCCACCCCAATCCCCCCGCCCTGGTGGCGCGGTTGGGCGATGTGCCAAGTGCCTGCCCTGGGTCTCGGCCGAAAATGCTTTGCCCAGGCTGAGGGAGATTGCTACTGTCGCGTCGGCGCGAGAAGCGTGTGATCACGGGACGGGGAGGTTGATGAATATGGTTGCCGACGGCCTTCATCAGCGTGCCCCTGTCCGGCCCGCGCGACAGTAGAGCGCGGCCCGGGTCGTTCCAACGACCAGGAGTGACACTTGTCTTCCTCTTCCTCTTCCTCTTCCATTTCCTCGTCTGCCCACGTCGACTTGGTCACCGAGCGGCTCACGCTTCGGTCCTGGACCATGAGCGAGGCCACTGCGGTACTCGACGACAGCAGGTCCGCGCACTGGGCGGACGACTTTCCCGCCGAGGGCGATCGCGTGATCGCGGGCCTCTTCGACCAGCACTCCGCCTGGCTCGGTGAACACGGCCACCGTCTGGTCATCGAGCGCGAGAGCGGCTTGGTGGTGGGCTCGATCGGCCTCTTCTGGCCGCCCACCGAGGGCGTCCTCGAAATCGGATACGGCATTGTGGCCTCCCGCCGCGGCCGGGGCTACGCCCCCGAGGCCACCCAGGCCCTGGCGGAGTTCGCCCTCACCGCACCAGGCGTCCACACCGTGTCCGCCAACGTGGAACTGTCGAACCCGGCCTCGGTCCGTGTGCTGGAGAAGGCCGGCTTCAACCGGTCGGCCACCGAGGGGAACATGGCCCGGTTCCGGATCACGAGTCCGGATCACTCCCGGCGCTGACCACCGGGGCCCTGGGGTCCACGACTCCAGGGCCCCATGGCCTCCGCATCTCCCGAGACCGTAGAAGGGGGCGGTCGGCCCGGAGTTACGCAGCGAGAAAGCGGGAGATGTCGCGGACCTCGGCGTCGAGGGCCTCCGCGTTCAGGGACTTCCAGTCCGGGGCCTTCGCGTCCGGGGCCTCCGTGTTCAGGGCCTTCGCGCCGGCGTCGTCGGGAGCGGCGTCGAACAGGTCCAGGGCGACGGCACGTGTGCGGTCACGGCGCCACACTCCGCGGACCAGTCCGTCCACCACCGCGGTGGGGCTGATCTGACCACCGCCCGGCCAGACCATACGGGCGTGCTCGGGCTCGACGGACAGCCGGCGATCGGCGAATCCCAGCAGGTAGTTGTCGTAGGCCGGCAGCAACCGGACATCGCCTGTCGGCTCCAGACCGGACGGCGCACCGGCCGGCAGCGCGTACTCGTCCCGGCCGTCGACGCGGCACGGTTCGGCCACACCGGCCGCGAGCAGTCTCTTCCACACCGGGCGTACGGCGGGCAGCCCGAGCCCCGACCAGGTGGCGAAGTCGGCCACCGTCGCCGGCCCGTGCGCCTCCAGGTATCTGCGCAGCAGCTCTCCGACCGCGTCCGCACCGGAGGGTCCGGCCGAGTCGGACAGCCAGTCCTTCGCGAGCACATAGGTGGCGGAGCCGTCCTCCCGGACCGGGCCGAAACACGCGGTCCCGAGCAGAGCGGACCGGCGGACGAGGTGGAACGGGACCTGCCCGGAGGCCTGGAGGCCCGCTCCGTTCATCCGCGCCGCGAGCTGGTCCCGCGTCAGGGGGCCGTCCGCGAGGGCCTCGGTGATCACCCGCTCCCCGAGGGCCAGCTCGGCCGGCCCGAGCCCCAGCTCGCGGTACCGGCGCTCGCTGCGGCGCAGCAGTTGCGGTGCGAGCAGTTCGCGGAGCCAGACCGCGTCACGGGCCGGGACCATGTACAGCGTGCCCCGCATGAACCAGCCCCGCACCACGGTTCGCGCGGCGCCGAGCGCCCGGTGCACGTCTGCCTCGGTCAGCCCGGAGCCGCGCGCCCTGATGCCGAGCGCCGCGGCCCTCGCGTCCTGTGCCTGCACGGCCAGGCACCGCTCCAGCACCTCGGGCACCGATGCCGCGCGCCGGTCGCCCGCCACGCCCTGCGACCACGCGCGAAGCAGTCTCCCCTCGGACGGGCCGAGTTCGCGCACGTTTCTTCCCTCCTCCTGCCTCACCGGCGGTCGAGTCGACGGTATGCCGGGTCGGCTCACCGCGCTCAGGCATCCGGTCGCGCAGAGCCTCTCGTGGCCTTCCTGATCACCATCCCGGTCACCCTGACCGCCCTGGTCATGGCCGTACGGTGGCTGCCCGAGGCCCCGTCCCCTCGACCGCGCCCGCAGCGGACCGCGCCAGGTCTCGGCCCGGATCGATCTGGTGGGCATCATCGGCTTCGCCACATCGATGACCGCGCTGGTCATCCTCCTGATGGGCCTCCCGCACATCAGCCGGCCCACCCTCGCCGTCTTCGTCCTGGCCGCCGCGCCCAAGGTCGGGTGGGAACTGCGCAGGCCCGCCCCGTTCTTCGACTTCCGCGGCCTCGCCGCCAACGGCGCCCTGACCCGCGCCTATCTGCGCCACTCACGGTCTCCCTACTGTTTCTCGACAATGTTCGGCGCCGGGTCGGGAAGCTGAGAGCCACGGGCGGCGGGCCGATCCGAAGTGTGGGAGGTGCCACAACGCCGTACGGAGAGCGGTTGGCGCGGATGTCGTGGTGTGCCCTCCGTATGGCGCAATCTGGGTGACTGCGCTGCCTCGGCTTGCAGAAACCGCTTGAATGAGTTCACGGATGCGGTTGTGGAGAAAGTTGGTTGAGCCGATGGATGCGATTTCCGCTGCTGGGCTGGTGGCGCTGGCCGACAGCGCGGGAGGTGCGGCCGGCACGCAGCTTTGGGCCGCTCTGGTCGATCTCATTCGTCGTCCGTTCGGGCCAGGGGTGAGGGAGCTGGAGGAGTTGGAGCAGGCCCCTGGGGACCGCGCGGCAGCGGATGCGCTCGTGGACGTCCTGCGTGCGAGGGCCAGTAGCGATCCTCAGTTCGCGCGAGCGCTGAGTGCGTGGGATGAGGAGCGTGTGCGGCTCATCGGTCAGCCCGGGGGTGCGGTGAGCAACACCATCACGGGTGGCCGACAGGGCAATGTGCTGCAGACACGTGAGATCCACGGTGGGGTTTCTTTCGGTGCCGCCACCGCGCCGGAGCAGCGCGCTCGGGAGTAGGGCGGGTCCTCACCGGTGCGGTCGGCATTTCAGCCGATGTGGACGATGGGTGGACGGGGCTTTACGCGTCCGGTCGATGGTTTCCAGCCGGCGTTGGTGGGATGGATGGATATTTTCCGTGTGAGGGGACGGCGGGCAAGGCTCCACTCCCGTTCGTCGCGTTCTGAGATCGCTCGCAGGGGGACCGGTGGACAACGGTGATGTGCGTAACAGTGTCTCGGGGCACGCGGACCAGCTGGTTCAGGCGGGCGTCGTCCACGGTGGAGTGCACGTCCATCACAGTGGCGGTCGTCGCCTGTCCGACGCGGCGGAGGCGGTGAGGGAGGCACTCTCGCGGCATACCGCGGACGAGGTGGCCTTGCGGGGTCTCTACCAGTTCGGAGAGCTGAAGGTTCCCTGGGAAGTGCTTCCAGGACCGGATGCCGGCACGGCAAGCGGTGAGCGGCAGGTCCTGTCCGGCCCGGCTGCGGTCGCAGACGCGTTCTTGGCGATGTCGGCGCGGCGGCTGGTTCTGGTAGGCGACGGCGGCTCGGGCAAGAGCACGCTCGCGCTGCTGCTCGCCAGGGAGCTGGGGGAACGTGCGGCGGCCGATCACACGATTCCCCTTCCCGTTCTCACGACTGCCACGTCGTGGGATCCCGAGCTTGTTCATCTTCGGGTCTGGTTCGTAGGGCAGCTGGCTTCGCTGTACCCAGCACTCGACAAACGGCTCGGCAGGGACGTCCTGGTCGATCTCGTCGATTCAGGCGTGGTCTTCCCAGTTCTGGACGGCCTTGACGAACTGCCGCCGGAGCGGCGAGACCGCGTGCTTGCCGCCCTTGCCGGGACCCTGTCCCCGTCCGACACGGTGATCTTGACCTGTCGCGAGGGTGAGTTCCGAGAGGCCGGGGGCAGTGATTCGCTGCCTGCTCTGACGCTGCGCTCCCGACCCGTCGGTAGAGAAGTGGCGGAGCACTATCTCACAGGCGGGCAGCACGGGGTGCGCCAGCGATGGGCTCCCGTTATCGAGCAACTCTACGGAGAACCGAGCGGCGTGCTGGCGTCCTCTCTGGACACACCCCTGATGCTGTGGCTGGCCAGGCGAACAGCCACCGCCACCAGTCCGCAACTGCTCGCTGACCGGAATCGTCTGATCGATGCCCAGGCCGTACGGAACCACCTGTTGGACGCGCTCATCCCATCTGTTTTCGGCGCTGGGCCGAGTGCGACCAAATCCCGGAAGAATCGCTGGCAAACACGGAAAGCCCAAACTTACCTGAGTTACCTTGCCCGACGCTTCTCATACATGTACTCCCGCGACCTCGAACTGTCACGCGCCGCACCCCGCAGTGCAGTGCTGGTTGGCCAATTCTTTCTAATTTCCTCTCTTGTGGCCATCCTCGCAGTCATTTACTCCACACGGGACCGACCCAACGGCCTCCCCTCTCCCATAAGTCAGATATTATTCGAAGGCTCCGTCGAATCCGTCATATTCTATGGATACAGGAGCGTGACCAGCCCCGATACCAAATGGTTCGGGCGGCGGGAAATCATTCTTGTCATTTCCCTACTCCCTGCGGCACTCCTCGTATGGATCAGCGATCAGCGCGACGATTTGCAATCGTATCTCGGACTACTGCTCATCTTCCTGATCCTGTCGTTGATCCTCCATTTTCTCCGGGTAGCTACTCGCTCCGGACGGGCGCCCGATCCCCGAGGAACACTGAAGCGCGAGCGAAAGTTCACGCTTTCCTGCATAATTTTCTATACCATCATCTCGGCCTTGTTCGTATGGGCACCGAGCAAGCAGCAAGACGTGACACCAGTTTCGATACTTACCCTTTCAGTGATGGTGTCCCCAGCGGTCTTGGTGTTCTGCTGTACGCCATGGGGTCGATGGCACTGTGGTCGAGCTGCACTTGCCATGACAGGGCGACTCCCTTGGCGGACGCACGCATTCCTTGACCACGCTCGACAGCTCGGAGTAATCCGCCTATCGGACGGCCATTACCAGTCCGGCATATTACCCTACAAAAGCGCATGACAGACCTGGCCACAGCGGATCAGGAAAAGCCCCATCTCTACCACTTCAAGCGGCGCCTACCCTGGCGTCGCCGGTGGCAGAGGTCTCTCCTGCTGATCACATCAGCACTCACTTTTGTGGCTCTTTTCTCAAACTTTGACGAGAGTATCCAATACAACCTTTTTATTGTGCTCGTCGGTATGGCATGGCCGCTTGCGGCACTAGCTCTCCTCGTGCGCCGATGCCTACTCCTCGGAACGTCTGCCTCTGTGACCATCGACCACGATCGAATCGAAGTCGTGCACCGCAATCGGCACATAATTCTTGCACCACAGGACATCCGCCGCCTGTCAGTACGGACAATGCGCAACTCAGCAGGGCACCCGACCCGCTACCACGCCATCCAGGCAATCCTCCACGACCACGCGTTGTCCGCCACCGACACTTCACCACCGCAGGAATGGATCACTCTCATTTCCCTCGCTCCCATGCACCCCCTCGACACTCAGCTCAGAGAAGCCCTGGCACGCTTCGGAGGCTCCACCTGGGAGCCCCCACTCCACCTTTCGGGTAACCATGACCATTTGCGGAATATCGCCCTGCAAGAGCGGCTGACAGGCCTGGCTGCAGCGAATCAGACGCAGCCCCAGCCCTACCGCTTCAAGCGGCGCCTGCCCTGGCGCCTACCCTGGCGTCGCCGATGGCGGAGGTCTCTCCTACTGATCGCACTGGCGCTCGCTTTTGTGGCTTTTTTCTCAGACTATGGCGAGGGCGAGAGCATCAGATCCAACCTTTCTGTCGTGCTCGTCGGTATGGCATGGCCGCTTGCGGTACTAGTGCTCTTTGTGCGCCGATGCCTACTCCTCGGAACGTCTGTCTCTGTGACCATCGACCACGATCGAATCGAAGTCGTGCACCGCAATCGGCACACAGTTCTTGCACCACAGGACATCCGCCGCCTGTCAGTACGGACAGTGCACGACTCAGCAGGGCGCCCGACCCGCTACCACGCCATCCAGGCAATCCTCCATAACCACGCGCTCTCCTCCACCGACGCCCCACCGCCGCAGGAATGGATTACTCTCATTCCCCTCGCCCCGATGCACCCCCTCGATACTGAGCTCAGAGAAGCCCTGGCACGCTTTGGTGGCTCCGCCTGGGAGCCCCCGCTCCGCAACTGAACACGCAACTGGCAGCACGTCAGAATTCCCCACCATGTCGGTAAGCGGCAGTATCCGCTCACCGACATGGTTGCCGGCAGCCCTCTCGCGGCGATCACAATGAGATCCGCGTCCACGGCATCGGCCCTGGCGCCCCGTGGGCACCGATGGCCCTCTCGAACTCCCCCACGGACACGCGGGGGATCGGCCGGACGAGTCCTGGTCGTCGCGAGTCCTGGTCGTCGCGAGTCCTGGTCGTCGCGAGACGTACCGGCGGACCGGTCCGTGTGGGCGTTCCGAGCGGCTGGCCCCGCGCGCTACGAGAAGGGAGTGTCAGCGGGCAGCAGGACTTCCGCCCCGGCCGGGCCGACGGAAACGGCCACACGGCTGATCACTGCCTCCGCCTGCGTGTACACCGGGAGTCGCGGACCGGGGCGTTCTATCGTTCTCCGGTGCGCTCTGTCCCCTGGTGGGTCCTGTTCTCCTCGGTGTGCGCTCCGATCCTTCTCGTCGGAGGCTGGTCGGTCGCGGCGGAACTTCAGGGACCCGGATACGACCCGGAATCGACGACGATCAGCATCCTCGCCGCCGACGGTGCCGCCGGCTACTGGGTGATGACATCGGCCCTGCTGGCCCTCGGCGTGTGCCATATGGTCACCGCCTGCGGGCTGCGTCTGGCCGCGCCCTTCGGACGGGTGGCGCTGGCGGGCGGCGGGGTTTCGTCGATGCTGCTCGCACTGTTCCCGGCGCCGCCCAGCGGCGGCTCGTTCGCCCACGGTGCCGTGGTGGTGGTGGGATTCGCGCTGCTGGCGATGTGGCCGGTGCTGGCCGTGCGACGCGGCGCCTCCACCGTGCGAGTGCCAGGCGCCTCCACCGTGCGACTGCCAACAGAACGAGCGACCGCGTCGGTCCGGCGAGCGGCCGCGTCCCTCGGCAGGGCCATGCCTTGGGGCCTGCGGCCCGTGCCGTCCGCCGGAGCCAGCGTGGTGATGTGGCTCGCGGGAGCGTGGTTTCTGCTCGCACTCCTGGCGTTCGGCTCGGCCGGAGCCGCCGAGCGCGTCACCACATTCGCGCAGTCGTTCTGGCCTCTCGTCGTGGTCGTCTCATGCGCCCGGTGGACGGGCGAAGACGGACAGCCGACCTGATCACTGACGTCCCCGCTTCCGCCGGAGCACCAGGAGGTCGATGCCGGCGGTTGCGGCGACGAGGGCGCACACCCCTGCGAGAACGGCCAGTTCCGTGCGGCTCGGTGTGTCGCCGGGGTCGGCGGCAGCCGCCCCGAGAGCGAGCGCCACCGCGGCCACGACGAAAAGCAACAGAGCCGCCGACGCAAGAATTCTCCTGATGCGCAGTGCACTGCGAGCGTTTACGGGTTCCGTGCCTCGTCTCATCCGAATCGCTCCAGAAGCAGAGGGAGTGGCGGCCAGGTGAGTGCAGCGCCCTCCCGGAATCCGAAGGTGGCGCCGTCATGGGCCGGGGCGACGACGTAGTGGTCACCCAGCGGGCTTTCCCCGAATTCCCGTCCCAGCACCGTCGAGTAGAAGGTCCGAGCGGCGTTCAGGTCGCTGACCCTCAGGTTGACCCAGCACGGTAGCCCCAGCACCGGTGCTACATGCTCGGCAGCAGCCACAGCCATCAGCCTCGCGCTCCTCCACCGTGTCGGGTCAGCTCTCACGTACTGGCCCCACGACCGTAATCCCCCTGGCCACGGTAGCCGTCAGGAGTCTCCTTGGACGGTGCCGGAGGCCACCTCGAACGCCGAAATGCGCCGTAGCCCAGGGACTGCGAGCGTGGAGGAGGGATCGTTCATTCGGGTGATACCGGCAGCGCGTAGACGGTTCGGCAACGCGCGCATCCAGGCGGATCGCATCTTGGTTCAGGGTGCGGCACCTGGTGCACGCCCAGCCGCCGGGGCGGTTCGGCGGGCGACGGCCTCGCGCTCCGGTTCCGGGTTACGGGTTACGGACGCGATCAGCGTCGGGTCTGTGCGCGGCCACGGCCGAACGAGGTCAAGCGGATCAGGGATGTGATGGATCGCCCGGATCAGGGAACTCGTTTCCCGTCGCACCGCCGCCCCCGTACGAAAGGCCTGGCCATGTCCACCCGACCGACCACACTCGATTCCAACAGTGACCTGGACAAGGTCTTCGAGCTCGCCCAGCAACTGCGCGTGGACTCGGTGCGCTCCAGCACGTCCGCAGGATCGGGGCACCCCACCTCCAGCCTCTCGGCGGCCGATCTGATGGCCGTCCTGCTCGCTCGCCATCTGCACTACGACTGGTTGACGCCGGACAATCCCGCCGGTGACCACCTGATCTTCTCCAAGGGGCATGCGTCACCCCTCCTCTACGCCATGTTCAAGGCCGCCGGAGTCATCGATGACGAGGAGCTGATGACCACGTACCGTCGATTCGGTCACCGCCTCCAGGGCCACCCCACCCCGGTTCTGCCCTGGGTGGACCTGGCTACCGGCTCTCTGGGCCAGGGCATCGCGTACGGGGTCGGCATCGCGCTGGCAGGCCGGAACCTGGAGAAGCAGCCCTACCGGGTATGGGTGCTCTGCGGGGACAGCGAGATGACCGAGGGTTCCGTCTGGGAGGCGCTCGACAAAGCGGGGCGGCATCGGCTCGCCAACTTCACCGCGATCGTCGACGTCAACAGGCTCGGTCAGAGCGGACCGACCGAGCTGCAGTGGGATACGGCTGCCTACGCACGGCGTGCCGAGGCGTTCGGCTGCCGGGCCATCGTGGTCGACGGCCACGACCTCGAAGCGGTCGACCAGGCCCTGAGCACCGCCGCCGACGGGCAGGCGCCCACCGTCATCGTCGCCAGGACCGTGAAGGGCAAGGGTGTCAGCGAGGTCGCCGACCAGGAGGGCTGGCACGGCAAACCGCTGCCCGAGGATCTCGCCGAGCGGGCCGTGGCAGAACTGGGCGGCATCCGCGAACTCAGGGTGCGCGGCCCCCGGCCGCCCGAGGCCACCCTCGCCCCGGCCCCGGCAGCGGGCCCGGTGGAGCTGCCCCGCTATGACGTCGGGGACGAAGTCGCCACCCGGGTCGCCTTCGGCAAGGCGTTGGCTGCCCTCGGGGCCCGCCCCGACGTGGTCGCCCTGGACGCCGAGGTCGGCAACTCGACGCACGCCGAGGACTTCAAGAAGGTCCACCCTGAGCGGTACTTCCAGACCTACATCGCCGAACAGCAGATGATCGCCACCGCCGTCGGCATGGCCGTGCGCGGCTATCGCCCCTACGCGACCACTTTCGCCGCCTTCCTCACCCGGGCGCACGACTTCATCCGGATGGCCGCCGTCTCCGGGATCACCATGGCCCTGTGCGGGACCCACAGCGGCGTGGAGATCGGAGCCGACGGCCCGTCCCAGATGGGTGTCGAGGACCTTGCGATGATGCGTGCCGTCCTCGGATCCACCGTCCTCTATCCGTCCGACGCGACCTCGGCCGCCGCCCTGACGGCCGCCATGGCCGACATCGAAGGCATCTCGTACCTGCGCACCACACGCGGGGCCTATCCGGTCCTCTACGCCGGGGACGAAACCTTCCAGCCAGGGGGCTCCAAAACCCTGCGCGGGGGCGACGACGACCAAGTCACACTGATCGGCGCCGGTGTGACCCTGCACGAGTGCCTGGCCGCCGCCGAGGAACTTGCCGCCGATGGCATCTCGGCCCGAGTGATCGACCTGTACTCGGTCAAGCCCATCGACGCCGGCACTCTGGTCCGCGCGGCCTCGGACACGGGAGCTCTGGTCATGGCCGAGGACCACCACTCCGAAGGAGGTATCGGCGAAGCGGTCCTCTCGGCTCTCGCGTCGTCCGGTAGCCACCCGCGCTTCGCCCACCTCGCCGTCACCGGCCTGCCGGGATCGGGCACCTCCGATGAGCTCCTCGACGCGGCCGGGATCTCCCGCTCCCACATCGCTGAGTCGGCTCGCGGCCTGGTCAAGAGCCGCTGAAGTATGGGCGTGGATGCCGTCGGCGCAATCATCTGCGCGAGCCCTCGGGTGAAGGTCACGATGACACCATTTGCCATGGCGTAGCCAAGAAGGGGCCACCGACGCAGGTCGGAGGCCCCTCCAAGGCAAAGCCGCTGGTAGCGGCAGACGAGTCGGGCTGTACGCCCAGTACCGTTCACCTCCGCTCGCGCGGAGAGCACATCGCGCCGAGCGCGCTGCGCACGGTCTTCAACGGCTCACCTCCGCTCGCGCGGAGAGCACATGTCGCCGGTGCCGGCCGGGGCCCAGATGTGCGGCTCACCTCCGCTCGCGCGGAGAGCACATCCAGCAGGCAACACTCTTCGCGACCTGCGCCGGCTCACCTCCGCTCGCGCGGAGAGCACCGGCTCCGTGACGTCGGTCGTGTTCACGCGCTCGGCTCACCTCCGCTCGCGCGGAAAGCACTCCGCAGTTGCGCCGAGCTCGTCCTCCATCATCGGCTCACCTCCGCTCGCGCGGAAAGCACGACACCGATTCGGTCATGCCGGTAAGTGGAGCCGGCTCACCTCCGCTCGCGCGGAAAGCACGTCGCCGTCGGGGTGGAGGGTGACGCCGGGCGCGGCTCACCTCCGCTCGCGCGGAAAGCACATCTCATGCGTCAGGCGGCACCACAGCGGCACCGGCTCACCTCCGCTCGCGCGGAAAGCACATCGCGCCGAGCGCGGACCGGACGGTCTTCAGCGGCTCACCTCCGCTCGCGCGGAAAGCACCCGGCCAGCTCGCCCTGTTGCAGAACGATCGACGGCTCACCTCCGCTCGCGCGGAAAGCACGGACGATGTGCATCGTCGAAGCATAAGTAACCCGGCTCACCTCCGCTCGCGCGGAAAGCACGTGGGGGGCTGGGTTGCCCCGATGGGTCTATCAGGAATCAGGTGTGGTTCGTCTGTTTGGCCTACAGGTTTTTCGGTGGGCTGGTCGGCCTACACTCGTCCGGCGGTAAGGCGGCCATCGAAGAGGACGTCGAACTCGTTCAAGGCGCTTTTCCAGCGGTTGTTCCAGCGTTGGCGGCCTCGTCCGGTGGGGTCGAGGGCGAGGGTGGCGAGGTAGAGGCGTTTGAGCGCGGCTTGCTCGTTGGGGAAGTGTCCGCACGCCTGGGCCGCCCGCCGGTAGCGGGCGTTGAGGGACTCGATCGCGTTGGTGGTGTAGACGACCTGGCGGATCGCGTCGGGGAGACCGAGGAAGGGAACGAACTCGCTCCAGGCCCGCTCCCAGGTCCCGGCGATCGACGGGTAGCGCTTGCCCCACTTGTCGTCGAAGTCCGTCAGCCGTGCCCGGGCTTCGTCCTCGTTGACGGCGGTGTAGACGGGCTTGAGGTCGCGGGCGACGTCGGCCCAGTCGCGGCGCGAGGCATACCGCAGGCTCGCGCGCAGGAGGTGAACCACGCAGGTCTGGACCACGGTCCGGGGCCAGACGGCGTTCACCGCGTCGGGCAGGGCGGACAGCCCGTCGCAGACCAGCATCAGCACGTCACGGACGCCTCTGTTCTTGATCTCGGTCAGCACTGTCTGCCAGTACTTGGCGCCCTCGCCGCCGTCGCCGGCCCACAGGCCGAGGATTTCGCGGTAGCCGTCGGCGGTGACCGCGATGGCCACGTAGACCGGCCGGTTGGCGACATGGCCGTCGCGGATCTTGACGTGCACGGCGTCGATGAAGACGACCGGGTAGACCGCGTCGAGCGGGCGGGTGCGCCATTCCGCCATCGGTTCCAGGGCCTTGTCGGTGATCGTGGAGATGGTCTCCTTCGTCGTCGTCATCCCGTACGTCTGGGCGAGATGGGAGACGATCTCGCCGGAGGTCAGGCCCTTCGCCGTCAGCGAGATCACCAGATCGTCCAACGCACCCGTTCGGCGGGCGTACTTGGGCAGCAGCCGGGGCTAGAAGGTGCCCAGCCTGTCCCGGGGCACCTGCACCGTGACGGCACCGACCTCCGTCATCACCTTCTTGCTCCGGTAGCCATTGCGGGTGTTGCCGCCCGAGCGTGAGCCGCGGCCGCCGCCCCGGCCGGCCCCTTCGGCCAAGTGCTGGTCCATTTCTGCTTCCAGCGCGGACTGCATCAGGTGCTGGGCGAGCTCGGGCAGCACCCCGCCCTCGCCCATCAGCCGCAGTCCCTCTCCGCGGACCTTCTCGGCCGCGAGCGCGGCCAGCTCCTCCAGCAGCTCGCTGGACAGACCGTTCTGCGATACCGGCATCGACTTCACGTCGGCACCCTCGACGCCATCGCCGGCCTCGGCAAGCGACACACCGTCCACGGTCTCGATCAGGTGACCAGTCGTCGTACTCATCAGGCTCACTCCTTCGGGGAGATCCACACCTGATTCATGACACTCCCGCCCCGATGGCTAGCTGCGGCTCACCTCCGCTCGCGCGGAAAGCACCCTGTCGCACCTCAACGGTCTGGGCCCCGATGCGGCTCACCTCCGCTCGCGCGGAAAGCACGGCCCTGGCCCGGTTCGCCTTGGCGTCCTGCGCGGCTCACCTCCGCTCGCGCGGAAAGCACGTCGCCGGAGGCCGCACCCGAGCTGACGACATCGGCTCACCTCCGCTCGCGCGGAAAGCACGTGTCGATGGCGACGTGCCGGCCGCGCTTGCGCGGCTCACCTCCGCTCGCGCGGAAAGCACTCACCAACCCACGCCAGCTCACCGGCCTTGGGCGGCTCACCTCCGCTCGCGCGGAAAGCACGGCCCGGCCCCGGGAACGTGGCGTCAGCCGGACGGCTCACCTCCGCTCGCGCGGAAAGCACGGAGGCCGTGCGGATTCGGAAGCACCGGGGCACGGCTCACCTCCGCTCGCGCGGAAAGCACGCCCTGGCCCGGTGGGTCATCGCCGCCCTGGCCGGCTCACCTCCGCTCGCGCGGAAAGCACGCATGGGCCGACATCACCGGCAAGCCCAGCACCGGCTCACCTCCGCTCGCGCGGAAAGCACGCCATCGCCGCGCAGGCCGAAGCCGCAAAGAACGGCTCACCTCCGCTCGCGCGGAAAGCACACGCGATCCACCTGCCCGAGGCCCAGCGTGAGTGGCTCACCTCCGCTCGCGCGGAAAGCACCTCGCCCCGCAGCAGAGTGGCCATGGTCAGGACGGCTCACCTCCGCTCGCGCGGAAAGCACCTGCGGCTGCGGGTCGCCCGGCGGGAGGGCGCCGGCTCACCTCCGCTCGCGCGGAAAGCACGTCGAGGTCAAGGGGTACGGCGAGCCGTGCCGCGGCTCACCTCCGCTCGCGCGGAAAGCACCCCTTCCTGCCAAGGCGCCCGGCTATCCAGCCCGGCTCACCTCCGCTCGCGCGGAAAGCACCGCCGCCCTTCTGTCTGAGATCGGCACGCCCATCGGCTCACCTCCGCTCGCGCGGAAAGCACCACCGGGTGGGACCTGACCGGCTCGTCCGCGAACGGCTCACCTCCGCTCGCGCGGAAAGCACTAGCGGATCTTGGGTTAGTTCCCGGCTGCGGCCGGCTCACCTCCGCTCGCGCGGAAAGCACCCCGGCCTCGATGCCCGCAATCATTTCCTCGAACGGCTCACCTCCGCTCGCGCGGAAAGCACCCTATTTGACCTGGCCTGTTAGGAGGCGTTTGCCATTTCTTGACTCTCGCGCTGGAAACCGATCAACGTGAGGCCGTCGAAGTCGAGGGGTTCGCGGCGGCGGGTGCCTGCTGTGCGTAGTTGGAATCCTTGTTCGTTGTCGGCAGGGTGGGCAAGGACTGCCATACCGTCGCCGGCGCAGGCGGCAACGGCTGTCCAGAGTTCGTCGCGGACGCGGGCTGAGACGGTGCCGACGTACAGCTCGGGTGTGACTTCCAGGAGCCAGCGTGTGAGGGCGCCGCGTAAGTGGTCGGGTACGGCGGTGGCTGAGATGACGATCATTGAGGACATGGGTCATGTCCTTCCGGTGCGTGGGTCATGGTTGCTTCGCGTGGTTGATGCCGGCGGGTACGGAGCCGACGACCGGGTCCCACAGGTCGACCATCTGTTCCTCGGGGTCGGGTCCTTCGTAGGTGCGGCTCGGGTCGAGGAGTTGCTGGATGTCGGTGACGATGCGTGGCAGGAGCTGGAAGAGGCGTAGTTCGTGGCGGAATGAGCGGCGTGCTTCGCCTTCGGGGTTGGGTGATGCGTGGAGGGAGAAGGCGAGGGGGATGGTGAGTTCGGCTTTGTAGAGGTCGGCGATGTCGTAGACGAAGGCTTGTTGGTTGCCGTTGTGGACGAAGCCGAGGGCGGGTGAGCAGCCGAGTGCGGTGATTGCGGCGTGGACGATGCCGTAGAGGCAGGTGTTGGCTGAGGAGAGGGCGAGGTTGACTGGGTCTTGGGTGTCCCAGGAGGCGGGGTCGTAGGCGCGGCGGAAGCGGCCGATCTTGTATTGGCGGGCGAGGAGTTGGTAGTGGGCTTTGACGCGTTGGCCTTCCATGCCTCGGAGTTTGTCGAGGTTGGTTCCGTCGGTTGCGGTGCCGTCTCCGAAGCGGAGTTCGTACATGGCTTGGGCGATGGCCAGGCGGTGGGTGTCGTTGGTCCAGGCGCGGGTCTGGCGTTCGAGCCAGAGGGTGGTGAGGGAGTCGGGGACGGCTGCGGAGTAGCAGCGGACGCCTCCTGACCCTGCGGTGATGACGGTGGTGCCGTTGCGGGCGAAGGTGGTGAGGGCGCGGGCGGTGATGGAGGTGCCGGGGCCGAGGAGGACACAGCTGAGGGCTGCGGTCGGCAGGTATACGGTTTCTGGTCCTCGTTGTTCGCTGGTGATTTCTGCGCAGACTCCGGTGTCGTCCTGGTGGATGCGGACGATGTCGAGGTAGAGGAAGGACAGCGAGTCGGCGATGCGGGGGAGCATCGCGACGGTGGGTGCGGCGAGTTTGCGCCGGGCGGTGCTGGTGGTGAGGGGCTTGGTGGTGGGGCGTGGGGTCATTGGGGTTGCCTCGCGGGGGCGATGCTGAGGAGGCCGCAGCCGTACGCTTTGCCGCGTCCGATGCCGTTGATGATGGCTGCTTTGAGCAGGTCGGTGTCGATGATGGCCGCGGTGCCGTCGAACTGGGTGCGGGCGTGACGGATGCGTTGGGGCGCGGCCCCGTCGGGGCGCCGTTCGCCTCGGGCGGCGTCCAGGGGCTGGGAGTGGTGGGTGAGGGGTTTGAGTCCGCCTTGGTCGGCTTGGCGGAGCCACCATTCGTCGGCGGCGGCGCCGGTGAGGGGGACGACGGGTGGGAGGTTGTAGAGGGCGCGGGTGGTGGCGCCGGGTTTGCGGACGGGGCTGGCGACGCAGCGGTAGCGGATGGTGAGTCCGGGGCGGATGGCGTCGATGAGGGCGTCGAGGGGGCGGGTGAGGGTGGTGCCGTAGCCGTCGGGCAGGGCGCTGGTGTCGGGTTCGTGGGTGGACTGGATGAGCAGGTGCGGTCCGGTGGGGGTGTCTTCGGTGCGGAAGAGGATGCCGAAGCGGGCGCGGGGGTCGGGGCCGGCGTCGGACGGGTAGAGGCTCATGATGCGGCGGTGCATGCCGATCGCGCCGGCGAGGTCGCGGCGGGCGTCCCGGGAGCGGGTGTCGGGGACGATGCGGGTGAGCCAGAGCGTCATCGTCGGCTCCCTTCGGTGGTGTTCAGCTGAGTGTTCAGGTAGTGGCCCAAGGCGGTGAGTTGTCGTGTTCCGAGTCCGGCGAACTGGGCTCTGGGCAGGAGGAGGGTGCGCCGGTAGAGGGGCCTGGCGCGGTAGGCGCGTCGGCTGGGGTGGTAGCTGAGGGGCTGGTCGTTGAGTTCGCTGGACGGTCGGGTGCCGTCGTGGTTGGTGTCGCGGACCATGTGGGCCGGGGCCGGCAGGTGGGTGAGGGGTCGGTCTGCGAGGAACTCCACCGCTGTGTTTTCTGCGTCGCGGGCCGGGTGTGCGGCGAGGGGCAGGTGGATGAGGTGGTGCAGGGCGTCGTCGCTCTGCCCGATCAGCACGGGGCCCTCTGGCGGGCAGGAGCGGCGCCCGAGGTGCAGGGCCCATCGGGGGGCGCGCAGTGCGTCGGCGCACTGGTCGAGGAGTGCGTGATCCTCACGGGTTGTTGTGGGTGTGGTGAGGGCGACGGTGAAGGCTGCGTCGGCGAGGTAGTAGCGGTGGGTGAGGAGGGTTCCGGTGTCACCGGGACGCTTCTTGCCCTCGGCGGTGGTCACCGTCGCCTTGCCGGGGAGACCCCCGCCGACGGTGTGCAGGTCGCGCAGCAGCACGCCGGGGCGGTCGGTACGCACCGTCATGTGCAGTGCGGTGAGGTCGTCGATGGGGTGGTCGCGGTGGCGTCCGAGGGCGGAGGCGAGCAGGCCGATGACGCCGGACCGGGTCGGAAAGGCGGCGGTGTCGCGTTCGTTGAAGTGGCTGTGCAGGCCCCAGGACTGCAGGGGCCCGGTCAGCCGGAGCAGGAGCCCCGGCTCGGGGGCGGGTAGGAGGGCGGTGGTCATGCGGCGCCGCCGGCGGGCTGCGCGGTGAGGGCGCTGGCAAGGGCGGCCTCAATGAGGGCGTCAAAGCCGGTGTGGCGGGTGCCGAGTCCGTCGAGGCCCTTGGCGTCGATGCCGGCCCATCCGGAGTGGAGGATGCCGCTGGTGCCGAGGAGGCGGTTGGCGGCCTCGGCGTACTCGGACAGGGTGGTGCGGGACGGGTTGGCGTAGCCACCCTGGCCGGCGGCGGCGACGGGGCTCTCGAACGCGGCGGCGTAGGACAGCGGGCGGTCGGTGCGTACGGAGATGTGTGCGAGGTCGGGGATGGTGTGGGGGGCGGTGGCGTTCTTCTTCGCCTGGGGCAGGGACAGGATGAAGGCGCTGAGGAACGCGGCGGTGAGTTCGCGGAGCTCCTCGGGGTTGTCGCCGATGTTGTGGGCGAGGTCGCGGAGGTCGATGGTGGCGTACCGGTAGAAGGTGCCGGCACTGAACTCGGTGTGACCCATGTGCCCGCTGCCGCTCTGGTCGCCCCAAGTTGCGGTGACGTCGTCGACGGCGGAGAAGTAGTCGAGTTCGACGTCGGTCTCGTGCGTCGTGAGGGCGTGGGCGACCTGGACAGCGCCGTCGACGCCGGCGTTGTCGACCTCGGCGAGCATGCGGCCGAAGAGGTTGATGACGCCGTTGCGGGAGCGCAGCACCCCCTCGACCTTGTCGGCGGGCAGGACGCTCTTGTCGGAGGGCTTCTTGATGTCCTTCGCCGCTTCCAGAGCCTCCCGGTGCGCTTCGGCCAAGTCGGCGAGTGCGGCGACGGCGGTCTCGGGGACGTAGACCATCGCGTTGGTGAGGACCTTGTTCGCAAGGGCCTGCTTGGGATCCTTGGGGTCCTTCGCGAGTTCGAACTTGATGCTGCTGGCCGCGGCCGTGTGCGCCCCGGCCTTCTCCGCGAGGTCCAGTGGCCATCCGCGGTCCTCAAGGAGGCGGGTGACGCGCTCACCGATGCGGCGGGTCCGCAGTGCGGCCTGGCCCATACGGTCTTCGAACACGCCGCGGACGGCCCGCTTCCAGGACTGACTGCTGACCCGGGTCCGCAGCACGTTCCCGTACTGCACCGTCTTCACGGAATTCGTATCGTCCCGGTTCAGGTTGGCGAACGGGACGCTCTGGATGATGTGGATGTCGATGAAACGCGCGGGCATGACCATGGTGAAGCGACTCCTTCGTACGTGGGTGTGTGACGTGTGCAGTGCGTGGTTCATGCGTCGGGTGAGGTGAGCAGTCAGGAGACTGCGGGGACAGTTGCTGCCTCCGCTGCGAGGTCCTGTTCGTCGGCTTCGTCGGCCCGCCGAGCGAGGTCCCTGTCCCTGGCCCGGTAGAAGTCCTGGAGCCAGGTACGGGAGATCCGTCCCGAGTCCCTGCGCCAGTTGCCGAGGTCATCCAGGAGCTGTGCCCAGTCGACGTCCACGCCGAGCGAGGACAGGTATCCGACGGAGGCGGGCAGGTGCCGGTGGAGGCCGTTGACGCTCTGGCGGGTGAGGAGGTTGAGGCGGCTCTCCGCCGTCCCCGCACGCATCTCCTTCTCCCGCCCCGGCCCCTCGGTCACCGCGGCCGCGAACGCCGTCCCGAGACTGGCGCGACGCCGCCGCGCCATTCCGGAATGGGCCGTATCGGCGTCGGGGCGCTCGGGGCCGTCGGTCGTTCCTTCCGGTACGGCCAGTGCGCTCCGGGACTGGGCGGCGATCATCGCTGCAACCGCGTAGTACGCCCGCTCCACATCCTCTGAGCGACGTTCGGGCAGCCATGGGGCGACCAGACGGTGCATACGCCGCACCGAGTCGAGGTCTTTGCGCAGCCCGCTGCGCAACGCGCTACGAGCCCCAGGGTCTTCACGGCTTGCCCGCACGACCCAGTTGGTGAACGCCCGCGACCGCCCTTCCCGTGGTTTGGCGCCCTGTTGCGGGATCTCGCCGGTCAGCGATGCCCGTGAGCTGTCGATGTCCTGGAGGGCCGACTGGGTGGGAGTGTTCATGCGGTGGGCTCCTTGGTCTTCGCACGGGGGCCGGGCACGGCCGGCCGGTTCTTCGGGGTTCCGCCGTAGAGGTCGATGCGGGCCTGTGAGACGGCCTTCGCACCACGCAGCGTGCGGGTGACGGGCCCGGTCACCACGTCGTACGCCTCCTCGGCCAGCCGCACGAACGCCCGCCGGGTCGATGCCGGGTCGAAACCGCCGTCGTCGACGTCACCGGTGCGGTCCAGGAGACGGAAACGGGCCCAGAACTCCGCCTCCGCGGCCGGCCAGTACCGGGCGCCGGCCTGTGCCGCCCAGGCCGCACCGTCCGCCTTGGCATCGCGCACATATGCAGCCCACGCACGCTTCACCGCCCGGTCCAGCCGCCGCCCGTACAGCTCCCCGTACTGACGCAGACGACCAACCGCGGGCAAGGTACGGGGGTCGTTGTCCTCGGCGTAACCGAGAACGGCCGGGGTGCTCGCATCAATGAACTGCGTGTCCTTGGCCTGGCCCTCCTGGTCGAAACCCAGCGCCCGCACCCGCAGGTCCTCAGAGATCTGTGGCGCGGAAGCAAACACCCGCGGCTGCTGGGGGTACGCGCTGCCGGCCGGCGGGTGCTGCAGGAGCAATGCGTCCAGGTCCCGCCACAGCGCCCTGCCGGCGTCGGCCGGGCGTGGGTAGCGATTGCCCTGCTGGCTGGTCTGCCAGATGAGGAAGTCGTCCTCCCGCGGCATCCGCTCGCCCCGAAACGCCCAGGTGATGAACGCGTCCCGCACATGGGTGCTGTCTTCGTCCGGGAGCAGGAGCAGCGCGTGCTGCGAGCGGCCCGTGTGCCGCGATCGCGGCCCCGACGACTGCCTGGGTGGACGGTCCGGATCGGTTAGGTCGTCCTGTTCCCAGGGGCACAGGTCGTCCTCCCCGTTCACTGCGTCCTCCGGCGGTACGAGGCCGGCAAGCAGCGTCTCGAACAGACAGTCGCCCTCGGGGTGGTAGGACAGGGCCGTGCGCAGCGGGCCGGCAGTGGCGGACGCGGTCTTCACTCCGTTCACCTCACGGGCCGAACAGCGCCCGGACGGCCCGTAGTAGTGCCACACCAGCAAGCTGAGGAACGCTTCGGAAGCAGTGGGCAGTACGGGGCCGGTATCCGTGTCATGCCGGAACCAGGAGTGATTGTTGCCCGAAGGGCGGGTGACGATCAGCTTGTTGACCCCGGCCGTGTTCGTCGCGTCGCACTGCTCCGCCAGACGGGGGTCCTGCATCCACGGACGCCCGCCCGGAGCGAAAAGGAAGAACCGGTCCTCGTACTCCTCGAAGTAGGCAGCGATCCTTTCAGGCGGGAGCCGGCCGGCATCGAGAACCTCCAGACGGCGCTCGTCCCAGTCTCCTTCGGGACCCTGCTCGGTCAGCTCGGCCACCCTGGCTGTGAGCGCATAGAGGATACGGAGCAGTGCGGAGTGCGCGGGCGCGTCGGCGACGGCGAGCGACTCGATGTCGTGGCTGTGCAGCAGGAGCTCCCGCAACCCCACCAAATCAGGGCGCTGCCCGCTGATGGCGGATGTACCAGTGGGTTTCCAGCGCACAGGGACACACGGCTGGTCGATCAGGTTGTACGTGCCGGTCGGCATAGAGGATTCCTGTCGTCATTCAGACAGCGCTGGAGGCCGGGCAATATCCGGCGGATCTGCTGCGCAAGTCGCCGGTCTCCGCCTCGCCGCAAGCCAGAAGGGCTCCGGAGCGGGGCGACAGGCGGAGGGCTACAACCCGGCTGCGAGGGACCACACTTGAAAGTAATGGAACATGGGCATGACGTGATCAATACGTGAAGATCAGTCGATTTCGAGACCGACCTCGGATATCGAGATCGTGAATCGCCCGTGGCGGCATGCCCAGCCCTCTGCCCCCAGCGGTCTCATGCTCAGCACGGCGAGGTCTCGGAGCAAGGAGTGGGTGCCCCAATGCTCCGGCACGGTTGCGCCCGGTTCGCCGCCCCGCAGCCACCGCCCCGGCACGGGTGCCACACGCTGCGCGACGGCAACCAGCTCTGCCGCACCGAGGCCGTTCCGGCCGCCGGCAGGGACCGGGATTTTCCCCTCGGGGTCGAGCGTCGCCGTCCCATCCGCCTGTGCGTACAGGCAGAGCACCCGTCCGGTGTCCGCGCCCAGACGTGTCGTCAGCAACTCCTCACTCACCCCCGCCTCTCGCACCGACAGCTTGCTGAGATCGCCCTTCACATCCACCGGGGCACAGATGCTGGTCCACTTCGCCAGATGCCGCTCCGCCGCCTCCCCCGCCAGCCGCTCTTCATCCAGCCGCGCCAGCTCCTGGCGGGCGGCTTCGTCGAGGCGGTCGACGAAGTCCTCCTCGTATACCTCGTCCACAAGCCGCTGCACGTCACCGGGAACCGCGATGCCGTCTCGAGCACAGTCCTCCAGGATCCGTGACGTCCGCACGAGCAGCCCGGCGTCGTAGACCGATCCCCACGAGCGAGGAGGGGCAGACCCTTCCTCCGCAGCGAGTGGATCAAGCACGACCAGCTCCGGCTCGGTCTCCGCGGCCGCCCACTTGGGCCGCCCCGAGGGGCCACGCCCGTGCCGCCGCCCACGCCCAGCGCGCTGCAACAGCTGGGCCAGTGGCGCAAGATCGCTCACCACCAGGTCGAAGTCGAGGTCCAGAGACTGCTCCACCACCTGCGTCGCCACCAGCACCGAGCCCGGACGCACCGAAGGCGTCTCCTCCCCCGGCTTTCCGTACGCAGCCTCGGCCTGAGCCGTAATCGCAGCTCGTACGTCCGCCGGATACCGGGAATGCAGCAACCGCACCCCACCGAAACGCGACGCGAGTTCAGGAAAGGCCGCACACACATCCCGGTACGTCTGCTGCGCCTCGGCCACCGTCGTACAGCACACCAGCGCCGTGCCGCCCTCTGCAGCGACCGGTGCCAGAACCTCCCGCAGCACCGCACGCCGACCGCCTTCCCGCACCGGAGCACCGGCCGGCTCCAAGGTGTCCCACACCACCGCCCGGCGCGACACCCTCAACGTCCGAGCACGGTTGCTCCCGGTCCCCCGCGCAGCCGACACCTCCCCCGAAACGCCGCTCGCGAACAGCCAACCCGGGTACCGCGGCACCACCTGCGACGGTTCACGGAACCCGGCACCACGTCGGTAGGCATCGACCAGCGAGCCGGCCGAACGGCCCGTCAGCGTCGCCGACAACAGCACCACCGGGGCGCCCATCGCACCCAGCCACTCCAGCAGCCGCAGCAGGAGCTGATGCATCCATGGCCCGTAAGCATGTGCCTCATCGACCACGAACACCTTGTCCGACAGCCCGAACAGCCGCAACGCGTTGTACCGCAACGGCAGCACCGCGCTCAATGCCTGGTCGATCGTGCCCACACCCAACGGAGCGAGCAGCCCACGCTTCGGACCCCGTAACCACCCATCCGCCTCAACTGCCGTGCGGTGTCCCGAACTCACGGCGCCTTCGCCGAGCGGTGCGTCGAGCCCGGCCGCCCCATCCCGGCCGTCTGGGGGGCTAAGCCATGCCATCGAGTGCAGCAGCATCAACGCACGCTCTCCGGACAGCGCTCCGGAGGCGAACTGCTCCAACCGAGGCAGCATCGCGTCCGCCGTGCCCATCGTGGGCAACGCGAAGTACACGCCCCGCGCTCCCGCCGCCCGCCCCAACAACGAGGCCGCGAACAACGCCGCCTCCGTCTTGCCGTCACCCGTCGGAGCCGTCACCAGCACCAGCCCTGCCCCGCGCTCCCTGACCATCGCGGGGAGATGCTCCACGAGGTCCCGCTGCAGGGCGTTGGGAACGAACGGAAACATGTCGCCGAACTCCTCGGCACAGAAACGGGCTCGCCCCAACCGTGCCGCGCGCACCAGCTCCGGAGCCGCTTTCACCGCCGCCTGCCAGTGAGCATCGACCTCCGCCGGCTTCCCCGACCAGCCGGGGCCGGGGGTGCGGGGCTCGATCACGGATGTCTGGCTCGCAAGCCAGTCAGCCACCACAACCAACCCGGACACGACCACCGCCAACCCCGTCGGCAAACCGCTACGAGGTGCCGCGAACGCCCCCATGGCCCGCCGCAGTTCCTCGAAATGCGCCCGCCGCTGATCAGCCCATCCCTGCCTGCCCAGTCCAGGGTTGTAGTCGCTGGCCCGCGCAGCCTCCTTGGCCCTCAACACGCTGCCGAAAAGACCGTGATGGCCACCCAGCAACTGCGCGACCTGATGACTCACCGCCCTATGAAGCAGGCGTTCGCTGCCGGGATAGTCCGCTGCCTCAAACAGTTCGTTCAGAGCCCAGTGGGACGCGATCTCATGTCGGAATTCCCTCTCAGCCTCGGCACCCGGTGCGCTGACGTAGGCCGGATCGTCCTGAACTGGCTTGTAACAGGCGGGGACCTGGGCCTGGAACGGCGGGGTGATCTTCCCGATGTCATGCAACCCGGCCCAGAACGACACCACCGTGCGCGCCTCCGCCACACTCAGACCGAGCGCGTCCGCGATGGCAGTTCTGGTCTCGTCACTCAGAACGACATCCCATAACTCCTGGAACACCGCCCCGGTATCCAGGAGATGGCAGACCACCGGATAGGGCCGCGACAGTCCACTCTCCTTCCCCCACAGCCGGACATCCAGACCGCAGTCCCCCGAGGCCCCTGCCTCGTCGCGCTTCATCATGTGCTCAGAGATAGCAGCTCCCACCGACAACCGCCCCAAATGGCCCAACCCGGCACCGACATGAGGGCCAGGCCGTACACTCGCTGCGCGACCGCGACGAATCGAGATGCATGCGCACCGAACCTTGGCAAAGAGAATGCAAAGCGGTCCGATAAGGCCAGGTCGCGAAGGGTGCTCTCCGCGCGAGCGGAGGTGAGCCGAGGCGGATGCCCGTTGACGCCTGCCCGGTGGCGTGCTCTCCGCGCGAGCGGAGGTGAGCCGAGGCCCTGGCAATCGCGGCATTGGCCCAGAATGTGCTCTCCGCGCGAGCGGAGGTGAGCCGCCGGCTGAGTCGTTCAGTGTCAGCGATGCTGAGTGCTCTCCGCGCGAGCGGAGGTGAGCCGCTCCTGCCAGTCGGAGTCGCCGCCGTTGATGTGTGCTCTCCGCGCGAGCGGAGGTGAGCCGGACGCACTCGCCTCCGTCGTCGCCGTCCACGAGTGCTCTCCGCGCGAGCGGAGGTGAGCCGTCAACTGCGGTGTCGCCCACACCACGGAGGGCGTGCTCTCCGCGCGAGCGGAGGTGAGCCGCGGCAGCAGCCGGGCATGCAGCCCGACGACAAGTGCTCTCCGCGCGAGCGGAGGTGAGCCGGTCTCCGCCATGCTGTGCGGAGAGCGCACGACGTGCTCTCCGCGCGAGCGGAGGTGAGCCGTCTTCTTCGCCGGACCACGACTCGATCCACCCGTGCTCTCCGCGCGAGCGGAGGTGAGCCGACGCCGCACGCCGTCCGTCAGATGCGGCACCGGTGCTCTCCGCGCGAGCGGAGGTGAGCCGTCCGTGAAGGTGGCCCGCCGGGTGGCGAACGGGTGCTCTCCGCGCGAGCGGAGGTGAGCCGGAGGACGACATGGACCCGATCGACGTGTGGCTGTGCTCTCCGCGCGAGCGGAGGTGAGCCGCTGCTCCTTGTCGTCCTGGCCGAGGACGCCAAGTGCTCTCCGCGCGAGCGGAGGTGAGCCGCCGTGAAGCACCTCGACGCCACCGACGTCTACGTGCTCTCCGCGCGAGCGGAGGTGAGCCGTCCAGCTGCTGGAAGTCCTTGCCGACCACCGAGTGCTCTCCGCGCGAGCGGAGGTGAGCCGGGGTGATCGTGGGCGAGTCTCCCCCGCAACGAGTGCTCTCCGCGCGAGCGGAGGTGAGCCGGTCTTTGCCTTCCACCGCTTCGACCACGGTCAGTGCTCTCCGCGCGAGCGGAGGTGAGCCGAACCGGGAGGGGTTTGCGGACCCCTCAGGCAAGTGCTCTCCGCGCGAGCGGAGGTGAGCCGAACCGGGAGGGGTTTGCGGACCCCTCAGGCAAGTGCTCTCCGCGCGAGCGGAGGTGAGCCGCCGAGGCGTAGGCGTAGCCCTGCTCTGGACCCGTGCTCTCCGCGCGAGCGGAGGTGAGCCGCCCCGTCAGCGAGATTCGGGGTCGCGGCCACGGTGCTCTCCGCGCGAGCGGAGGTGAGCCGTCGATCACCTTCGGCTTCAAGAACGGCCCGCAGTGCTCTCCGCGCGAGCGGAGGTGAGCCGGTGGCTTCCTGGATGAGACGGGTCAGGTCGCCGTGCTCTCCGCGCGAGCGGAGGTGAGCCGGCTGTGGTGGACACCATCAAGGGCGATGTCGGGTGCTCTCCGCGCGAGCGGAGGTGAGCCGAGCCTGTTCTCCGTGATGTCGACGGTCGGCAAGTGCTCTCCGCGCGAGCGGAGGTGAGCCGGCCGACATCGTCGTACGGCCGGACGCCGACGGGTGCTCTCCGCGCGAGCGGAGGTGAGCCGTCCTGCTCGATGTCGACGGACTGCTCCGAGCCGTGCTCTCCGCGCGAGCGGAGGTGAGCCGCAGCGACCGTACGAGCACTGCGGAGAGCGCGAGTGCTCTCCGCGCGAGCGGAGGTGAGCCGTTGGCAGAGGGTAGCCGCGGGCATGGACCGAGGTGCTCTCCGCGCGAGCGGAGGTGAGCCGTACACCTTGGAGACGGCTCCGAGGAGGTCGTAGTGCTTTCCGCGCGAGCGGAGGTGAGCCGGGGCATGAGTGGCATCGGAACGTCGAGTGGGTGTGCTCTCCGCGCGAGCGGAGGTGAGCCGGTCTGTTCCCGCAACGTCGTACCAACGGATCCGTGCTCTCCGCGCGAGCGGAGGTGAGCCGCTGAGGAGGTTTCCGGTCGTGCGGATCGGGGCGTGCTCTCCGCGCGAGCGGAGGTGAGCCGAGGGCACCGCGTTCCCCGGTACCCACGTCCTCGTGCTCTCCGCGCGAGCGGAGGTGAGCCGGAGCAGTACCAGGTAGCCCACGCCACAGTGGCGTGCTCTCCGCGCGAGCGGAGGTGAGCCGGAAGCCAACCTCCGCCCCCGCCTCACCGCAGCGTGCTCTCCGCGCGAGCGGAGGTGAGCCGGAAACGTCGATCCGAATCGACGACCCGGATGTGTGCTCTCCGCGCGAGCGGAGGTGAGCCGAGGAACCGATGACCGACATCCCCACCACCGCCGTGCTCTCCGCGCGAGCGGAGGTGAGCCGCGCTGCCAGCGGGACCCGAGCGGGAGCAGGCAGTGCTAGCCGGGGTGCAATGCCGCCCCGTCGGTGCCGCCGCCGTGCTCTCCGCGCGAGCGGAGGTGAGCCGCTCAGCGCCCTGGTCAGTGTCGACGGCGACCGGTGCTCTCCGCGCGAGCGGAGATGAGCAACCCGTGGTCGTTCCCGGGGACGCGCTGGGGGCCGTGCCAGGTCCTCGTCGCCCCTGCGAGGGATCGCAACCATCGGGCGTGTCCACATGGCCACAGGCTTGGCGCATACCCCGACTCCAGGAGCGGACCGTGTGCCCCGGCACAACGACTGAAACCAGGGACTTTCAGGGACTTTCAGCCCTGTCTGAGGGACTTCAGAGGGACTTTTCGCTACCTAACGCGGCAAGCGTCTGAAAGACCGGAAAGGGCCTCCGGCGCAGGTCGGAGGCCCTTTCCAAGGCAAAGCCGCTGGTAGCGGCAGACGAGTCGGGCTGTACGCCGGGTTCTGTCGCCCGGTCGCCTCGCGGCGGCCGGGGAGACGGCCATCCATCTAGGACCGGCATTGCTGCCGGTCTCGTGCGGTCTACCCGCGAACTCGGGCGGGCAGCCCTCGAACGTTCGCGCAGGGCCCTCTTGCGACGGCCCCTCTTGACCTTGCTCCGGGTGGGGTTTACCTAGCCGCCTGAGTCACCTCAGGCGCTGGTGGTCTCTTACACCACCGTTTCACCCTTACCGAGGACCGAAGTCCAAGGCGGTCTGTTTTCTGTGGCACTGTCCCGCGGGTCACCCCGGGTGGCCGTTAGCCATCACCCTGCCCTGTGGAGCCCGGACGTTCCTCGGGAGGGTCCGAAGATCCTCACGCGGCCGTCCGCCCGGCTCGTCTGCCGTGGCGCCCATGCTACCTGCCTTGTGGGGGCCCGGAATCGCGCGGAGGCGTCAGGCGCGGGGCGCGCCGAAGGCCGCGATACCGGCCTCCCAGGCCGCCGGTACGTCGGAGCCCGCGGGAAAGCGGCCGTTCAGCTCCATCGTCACCATGCCGTGGGCGAAGGCCCAGGCCGCGCGGGCGCGGCCCTCGTCGCCGGCGAGGGCGCGCAGGAGCGGGGCCGCGGCGCGTTCCTCCAGGTCCGGGGGGAGGGGGCGGCCGGTGGTGAGGCGGTAGAGGTGCGGGTGTGCGAGGGCGTGGGTCCGGTAGGCGGTCGCCAGGGCCGGGAACGAGCCCGGGGCGGCGGTCTCGGCCGCTTCGAGGGCCCCGGCCGTCTCCCGCAGCATCACGCCGACGAGCGCGTTCACCACCGACGACTTGTCCGGGAAGTGCTTGTACAGCGAGGGCGCCGTGATGCCCACGCGTGCGGCGAGGCGACGCATGGTGAGCGCCTCCGGGCCCTCCTGCTCCAGGAGCGTGCGCGCGGCGGTGACGATCTGGCGCCGGCGGTCGGTGGCGGGCGGGGCCGCGAGGTCAGTCACGCCGGTCCTTCCTTCGTACGAGGCACGGGGCACGGGCACGGGAGCGCGAGCACGCGGGGGCACGGGCACAGCACACGAGCCCAGCGCACGAGCACCGGGCCGAAGGCGCGATCGTACGAGATACGGACGATCCGCGCGGACAGGGCGGACAGACAGGCGGACGAGCAGGGCGGGCGGACGAGCGGGGCAGACGGCCAGGCGCTTGACCTTGCCGCAGCGTCAGGGTTTCTACTGGCCCCATGCGCATCGGAGAGATCGCCGCGCTCGTCGGAGTCACCCCCCGGGCCGTCCGGCACTACCATCACATCGGCCTGCTGGCCGAGCCCGCACGCCGGGCCAACGGCTACCGCTCCTACGGCGTGCGCGACGCCGTGCTACTGGCGCGCATCCGGCGGCTCACCGAGCTGGGGCTCGGCCTGGACGAGGTGCGCGAGGTCCTCGCCGGTGACGCCGGGCGCGAGCTCGGTGACGTACTGCGTGAGCTGGATGCCGATCTGGCCCGGCAGGAACGGGAGATCCGGGAGCGGCGGAAGCGGCTGGCCGGGCTGACGGACGGGCCGCTGGACGGTACGGAGTCCGTGTCGCCCGCGCTGGCCGAGCTGCTGGCCGCCGGGCCGGTCACCGGCTCCCCGTCCGCCGCCAAGGACCGTGAGCACCTGATGCTGCTGGACACGATCGGTGGCGGCAGCGAGATCTACGCCGCGCTGCGGCCGCTGGCGGGCGATCCGGCCGTGCTCGCACTGTACGAACAACTCGACGCGCTCGCGGCGGCGTCCCCCGACGATCCCCGGATCGGACCGCTGGCCGACCGGATGGCCGCCCTCGCGCCCGACGAGGTGCTGGACGCGATTCCCGCCGACGGACCGGTGATGACCGGCTTCGGGGAGGCCCTGCTCGCGGACTACACGCCCGCACAGGCCGAGGTGGTGCGCCGGGTGATGGTCGCGCTGACCGTACGGAGCAGAAGCAGGGGCGGGAGCAGGGGCAGGGGCGGGAAGAAGGAGAAGGGGGCGCGGTGAGCGGGGTGCGAGGGGCGCGGCTGGTGGTCGCGGGGGTGGTGCCCGCCGAACTGGCGCTGGCCGTCTGCGTGTTGGCCGGGGTACGGATACCGGCCGCCGTGCTGATCGGCGCCGAGGGGGCCGTCCTGGCCGCCTTGGTCCTGGAGGCCGTCGTGCTGGGGCGGCTCTGGCGCGCGGGCCGGCGGACGGGTGCCGGGCGGCGGGAGGCGATGGGTGCGGCGCTGCGTACCGTCGTACCGGAGAAGGTGCGCCGGCTCGTCGGGCACGAGATGCGCGCCCTGCACAGCCTGGGGCTGTGGGTGCTCCGGCGGCGGCACGCGGTGCCGGAGGGGGCGCTCGCCGCCCCGTACACCGGGCCGCAGACCGCGATGATGTACGGGCTGCTCTTCGTCTCCGTGGTGGAGACGGTGATGTTCGCGCTGCTGATCCCCTGGCCGGTCGTGCACCGGATTCTGCTCGTGGTGGATGTGTACGGGGTGCTGCTGGTGCTCGCCCTGCACGCCTCGTGCGCGGTCCGGCCGCATGTGGCGGGCGCGGACGGGTCGCTGCGGATTCGGTACGGGGCACTGTTCGATCTGCGGGTCCCGGCTGCCTCGATCGCCAGGGCGCGGGTCGAACGGCGTTACCCCGAGGGGAAGTTGATACAGCTCCACCCGGACGGGGTGCTGGATCTCTCCGTGGGCGGCCAGACGACGGTGACCGTGGAGCTGACCGCACCGCTCGGCTTCGTGCGGCCGCTCGGCGGACGCGGGCAGGCGCACACCGTCCGCTTCCACGCCGATGACCCGCGGTCCGTCGTCGCCGCGCTCACGCCGGCGCGAACAGCACCTTCGCCGAGCCCGGATCCGCCTGTGTGAGCCGTACCCGCAGCCGTTCCCCGAGGGGGAGCCTCGTGGTGCCGCCCTCGATCCGGCCGACGATCGCCGGGTCGTCGATGTGGATGGTGCCGGTGGTCGGCTCCTGCTCCTTCACGTCCACCACGTACCCGTCGAAGACCGCGCCGATCCGGTCCTTGAGCAGCGCGGCCTCGACGAGGTCCACGCACTCGCGTTCCACCGTGTTGGCCCGCCGCGTCCCGTCCGCCATCTCCTTCGGCAGGGCGGGCAGCGCGGCCAGGACCCATTCGGGCGGCTCACGGTCCGCGGCGGCGGCGACGCACAGTTCCGCCGCGTACCGGTCGACCAGGCGGCGCAGCGGCGCGGTGCAGTGCGTGTAGAGGTCCGCGACGGCGGCGTGGACGGCGGGGGTGGGCAGTTCGCCGTGCTCGAAGACCGTGTACCCGGCGCCGCGCAGCAGGGTGGTGCAGTCCTGGAGGAAGGCGGCGTGGCTGGTCTTCCTCGGGTCGAGCGAGCGGACGATCCGCGCGTACGGGACATGGTGCGGCCAGTCGATGTGCAGGGCCTCGGCCGAGCGCCGGAGGCGGGCGACGGCACCGTCCGGGGCGACCGGCAGCGTACGCAGGATGCCGGTGCCGGTCCCGGTCATCAGCCGGGCCGCGGCCATGCCGGTGAGCAGTGAGATCTGGGCGTTCCAGCCGTCGGCGGGCAGCGGGGCCCGGTACTCCAGGCCGTAGCCGCCGTCGCGCTCGACGATCTCCTGCTCGGGCACGTTGAGGGAAATGCCGCCGCGTGCGACCTCCTGCTCCTCGCGGAGGGTGCCGATGTCCCTGAGCAGCGCGAGGGACTCCTCGGCGGTGCCCGCGTCGATCCGCTGCTGCACGCCCGCGTAGTCGAGCTTGGCGCGGCTGCGTACGAGGGCCCGGCGCACCCGGGTGGCGACGGCGCGGCCCTCGGTGTCGAGGTCGATCTCCCACAGCACGGCGGGGCGGGTCTGCCCGGGGAGGAGGCTGGCGGCGCCCTCGGAGAGCGACGTGGGGTGCAGCGGCACCTTGCCGTCGGGGAAGTAGAGGGTCGTCACCCGGCGGTGGGCCTCGGTGTCGAGTGCGCCGCCGGGGCGGACGAAGGCGGCGACATCGGCGATGGCGTAGTGCACGCGGTAGCCGTGGGCGCGGCGTTCGAGGTGCATCGCCTGGTCGAGGTCGGTGGAGGTGGGCGGGTCGATGGTGAGGAACGGCAGCTCCGTGGCGTCCTCGTGTCCGGCGACCGCCGGGTTCCTCGCCGCTTCGGCCGCTTCGGCGAGCACGTCGGGCGGGAAGTCGTCCGGGAGTCCGAGTTCGGTGCGCAGCCCGCGCAGGGCCGCCCGCAGCGGGGTGCCGGCTGCGCCGGTCATGTGGAGATGGCGGCGGGGCATGGACCGAGCGTATGGCCGGGCGGGGCGGGCGGCATCCCGGGTGGCGGGGATCGGGGGCATGACTCCCCCGTACGCTGGCGCGAGGGGTTTTTTCACGGACCCGGGTGACACACCGCCGGGGCTGTGGACCGGTCCGCGACGCCTGCCACCCCCTTTCCGTACGTACGAAGGAGAACCGCCGTGCTCGTGCTGTTGCCGCCCTCCGAAGGAAAGGCCGCCTCGGGGCGGGGAGCACCTCTGAAGCCCGAGTCGCTGTCGCTGCCGGGCCTGGCCGCGGCGCGGGCCGCCGTGCTGGACGGGCTCGTGGAGCTGTCCGCGGCGGACGAGGAGAAGGCCCGTGTGGTGCTGGGGCTGAGCGAGGGGCTGCGCGGCGAGATCGCGAAGAACGTCGAGCTGCGGACGGCGGGCACCCGCCCGGCCGGGGAGCTCTACACCGGGGTGCTGTACGACGCGCTGGATCTGGCGTCCCTGGACGCCGCCGCCCGCCGCCGGGCCGGGAAGTCGCTCCTGGTGTTCTCCGGGCTGTGGGGCGCGGTGCGGGTGGGCGACCGGATTCCTCCGTACCGCTGCTCGATGGGGGTGAAACTGCCGGGTCTCGGGGCGCTCGGGGCGTTCTGGCGCACGCCGATGGCGGAGGTCATGCCGGAGGCGGCCGGGGACGGCCTGGTGCTGGATCTGCGGTCGTCCGCGTACGCGGCGGCGTGGAAGCCGAAGGACGCGGTCGCGGAGCGCACGGCGAGCGTGCGGGTGCTGCACTCCCAGCTGGTGGGCGGGGTGGAGAAGCGGTCGGTGGTCAGTCACTTCAACAAGGCGACGAAGGGCCGGATGGTCCGCGATCTGCTGATGTCGGGCGCCGCGCCGAAGGGGCCCGCGGAGCTGGTGGGCGTCCTGCGGGATCTCGGGTACGTGGTCGAGGCCGAGGCGCCCGAGCGGGCCGGGCGGGCGTGGGAGCTCGATGTCGTGGTGACGGAGATCCACTGACCCCGGACCCGGGTCCGGACCTTGCCCCGGACCCGAACCCGGACCCTGCCTCGGCCCGGACTCGGACTCAGACCCGGCCCCTGCCCCGGCCCGGACTCGGACTCAGACCCGGATCCGGACCCTGCCCCTACCCCGGCTAGCGTTGCAGCATGCGCAACGCTCGTTGCGCGGAGTGTGGTCTTCGCGGCAGGATGAGGTCATGACCTCATCCGTGCTGGACCTTGCCCCCGTCGTGCCCGTCGTCGTCCTGGAGGACGCCGCCGACGCGGTGCCGCTCGCCCGTGCCCTGGTCGCGGGCGGGCTCCCGGCGATCGAGGTGACCCTGCGGACCGCAGCCGCCCTGGACGCGATCAAGGCCATCGCGGCGGAGGTGCCGGACGCGGTGGTCGGCGCCGGCACGGTGATCTCCCCCCGGAACGTCTCCGACACGGTGGCCGCCGGGGCGCGGTTCCTGGTCAGCCCCGGCTGGACGGACGCCCTCCTGGACGCGATGAAGGCGTCGGGGGTGCCGTTCCTGCCGGGTGTCTCCACGACGTCCGAGGTGGTCGCGCTGCTGGAGCGCGGGGTCACCGAGATGAAGTTCTTCCCGGCCGAGGCGGCGGGCGGCACGGCCTATCTGAAGGCCCTCTCCGCTCCGCTCCCCCAGGCCCGGTTCTGCCCGACCGGCGGCATCTCGCTCGCCTCGGCGCCCTCCTACCTGGCCCTGCCGAACGTCGGCTGTGTGGGCGGCAGCTGGATGGTGCCCGCCGACGCGGTGGCGGCCGGGGACTGGGCCCGGGTGGAGCGGCTGGCGGCCGAGGCGGCGGCGCTGCGCGGCTGATTCCCCAAACGATCCCCCGGATACCGTGCGGTCCGGCCGGTCGCGGTGAACTCCTTCGGTTCGCCGCCGCCCGGCCGGTCGCGGTGAACCCCCTCAGTTCGCCGCCGCCCGACCGGTCGCGGTGAACTCCTTCAGTTCGCGTGCATGCTCCCCGGCAACCGGGGCACGAGACCCTCAGGGACGTGACCCGGACTCCGGGTGACCCGGGTTCCGGCAGGTATCCCCCGCCTCGCCGGAACCACCGGTGCCCCATCGGCCTTCCCCCCGGCCGATGGGGCACCGTGCTGTCCGGGGCCGGTGCGCCCGAGGTGATTATCGCAGGTGGGACGTGTCGTTCAGGAGCCGTACGGAGGCGTTGCCGTCCGCGTAGTAGGCCACGGTCGACAGGGACGCCGCCGAGAGCTCCATCCGGAACAGCGCTTCCGGCGGAGCGCCCAGCGCCAGCCGGACCAGGGTCTTGATGGGCGTGACATGCGTGACCACGAGCACCGTGCGGCCCGCGTGGCGGGCAGTGAGGCGGTCGCGGGCGGCCGCGACGCGGCGGGCGACCTCGGCGAAGCTCTCGCCGCCACCGGTGGGCGCCGCCTTCGCGGAGGCGAGCCAGGCGTCCAGGTCCGCGCGGTGGCGCTCCCTGACCTCGCCGAACGTCAGCCCCTCCCAGGCACCGAAGTCCGTCTCGCGCAGGCCGTCCTCGATCCGGACCTCCAGGCCCAGCCGGGCCGCCACCGCGCCGGCCGTCTCGCGGCAGCGGCGCAGCGGGGAGCTGACGATCTCCTGGACCGTCCCGCGAGCGGCGAAGGCCTCAGCCGCACACTCGGCCTGCCGGCGGCCGGCGGCGGAGAGCTCGGGGTCGGTGCCGCCGCTTCCGGAGAACCGCTTCTGCGGGGTGAGGGCGGTCTCGCCGTGCCGCAGCAGGAGGAAGGTGGCGGGCGCGCCCAGGTCGGGGGCGGCGCCCCAGCCGACCTGCGGGGTTTCACCGGAGACCTGCGGGGTCCCGCCCGTGACCTGCGCGGTCCCGCCCGTGACCTGCGGGGTTTCGCCAGTGACCTGCGCGGTCCCGGCGGCGGGCCGGTTCAGCGCGGCCCTGGCCCTCGCCGCGCCGGCCGCCGCGTCACCCGGCGGACCGGAGACCGGGGGCAGGGCGGCGGCCACCGAGGACCTCGGGGTGTCGAGGGCGGCCGTCGAGGACGACGGCTCCCACTGCCTGCCCCGCCTGCCCGCGTCCATCGCCTCGTTCGCGAGCCGGTCCGCGTGCTTGTTCCTCTCGCGCGGGATCCACTCGTAGGTGACGGCCGAGGCCGGGAGAATCCGGGCGGCCTCGGCCGCGAGCGGCCGCATGTCCGGGTGCTTGATCTTCCAGCGGCCCGACATCTGCTCCACGACCAGCTTGGAGTCCATCCGGACGTGCACCAGCGGCCCGCCGTCGCCCGAGGCGTCCGGCACGAGTGCCTTCGCGGCCCGCAGACCGGCGATGAGGCCCTTGTACTCGGCAACGTTGTTCGTCGCGACGCCGATGTACTCGGCCGCCTCGGCCAGCGTCTCCCCCGTCACCGGGTCGATGACGACCGCGCCGTACCCGGCGGGCCCCGGGTTGCCCCGGGAGCCGCCGTCGGCCTCGATGACGAACTGGCGCGGCGGGGTCACTACAGACCCGAGTCCGCGGTGCGGACCAGGATGCGGTGGCAGTTCTCGCAGCGCAGCACCGTGTCGCGGGACGCGGCCTTCACGTCGTTGATCTCGGTGATGTTGAGCTCCAGCCGGCAGCCCTCGCAGCGGCGCTGGTAGAGGCGGGCGGCGCCCACCCCGCCCTGCTGGGCGCTGAGCTTGTCGTACAGCTTGAGCAGGTCGGCGGGGACGGAACCGGCGACGACCTCGCGCTCCTTGGTGAGCGTCGCGGTCTCCTCGTCGATCTCGTTCGTCGCGGCGTCCCGGCGGGCGGTCGCGTCGTCGACCTTGGCCTGGACGGCGGAGACCCGGTCGGTCAGCTCGGTGACCCGCTCCTGCGCGGACTCCCGGCGCTCCATGACCTCAAGGACGACGTCCTCCAGGTCGCCCTGGCGCTTGGCCAGCGAGACGATCTCCCGCTGCAGGCTCTCCAGGTCCTTGGGCGAGGTGACATTGCCCGAGTCCATCCGCTGCTGGTCGCGGGTGGCGCGCTGGCGCACCTGGTCCACGTCCTGCTCGGCCTTGATCTGCTCGCGGGCGGTGTCGCTCTCCTCGGTCGTGGAGGCGACGAGGAGGTCGCGGAGTTGGGCGAGGTCGGTCGTGAGCGACTCGATCTCGGCGTGCTCGGGAAGGTTGTTGCGCTTGTGCGCGAGCTGGGCGAGGCGCTGGTCGAGGGCCTGGACGTCGAGGAGTCGGATCTGGTCGGCGGGCGCGGCGTTCAGTTGGGGGCTCCAGAAGAGTGGTGGGTGGTCCAGGGGTCGGTGACCTGCTTCGAGACGTGGACCCGCAGGTCCCATCCGTGGCGGTCGGAAATCGCGTCGAGCTGTGCGGCGGCCTGTTCGCACCACGGCCATTCGGTGGCCCAGTGTGCGGCATCGACCAGGCCGAGCGACGAGTGCTGGACGGCCTCGGAGGCCGGGTGGTGACGCAGGTCGGCGGTGAGGTAGGCGTCCGCGCCCGCGGCGCGCACGGCGTCGAAGAGGCTGTCACCGGATCCGCCGCTCACCACGACGGTGCGCACGAGGGTGTCCGGGTCGCCGGCCAGCCGGATGCCCTGCGCGGTGGCGGGCAGCCGGGCGGCGGCTCGGGCGGCGAACTCACCGAGGGTCTGCGGGTGGTCGAGCGTGCAGATCCGGCCGAGGCCCCGGCGGCCCGTGGGGTCCGTCGGGTCCGGTACGAGGGGCCGCTCGACGCGCAGGTCGAGGGCGCCGGCGAGGGCGTCGGAGACGCCGGGATCCGCGGAGTCGGCGTTGGTGTGGGCCACGTGCAGCGCGATGTCGTGCTTGATCAGCGTGTGCACGACCCGGCCCTTGAAGGTGCCGGCCGCGACCGTCGTCGTACCGCGCAGATAGAGCGGGTGGTGGGTGACGATCAGCTGGGCGCCTAGTTTCAGCGCCTCGTCGGCGATGTCCTGGACGGGGTCGACGGCGAAGAGCACCCGGTCGACCTCGGCGTCCGGATCACCGCAGACGGTGCCGACCGCGTCCCATTCTTCGGCCCACTCGGGCGGCCAGAGGGCGTCGAGCTCGCTGATGACTTCAGACAGACGGGGCACGGAGGAAAGGCTACCTGCCCTCCGTGCCCCGCGGTCCATGGCGCTGCACCCCGTACGGACGGGGCGGCGGCCAGTCATGAATCGTTACTTCACCAGGCCGGCGCGGAGGTCGTCGTCACTTCACCAGGCCGGCGCGGAGGTCGTTACCTCACCAGGCCGGCGCGGAGGTCGTCACTTCACCAGGCCGGCGCGGAGGTCGTCGAGGACCAGGTTCGCGGCCGTGACGCCGAGGCCGAGGTACCAGGTCTCGTCGGAGACGTTCTTGGCCCGCCCCTCCTTGACCGCCGTGAGGTTCTTCCACAGCGGGTTGGACTGGGCGGTGTCGCGCTTGGTGGCCTTCACGTCGCCGTACACACCGGTGAAGATCCAGTCGGCGTCCGCGTCGTCGATCTTCTCCGGGCTGATCTCCGCGGCCAGCTCGTTGATCTGCTGGTTCTTGGGCCGCGGCAGGCCGGCGTCGTCGAGGATCGTGCCGATGAAGGAGGCCTTGGCGTAGAGGCGGATCTTGTCCGGCAGGTAGCGGACCATGGAGATGGTCGGCTTCTTCGGGCCGACGTCCTCGCCCAGCTTCTTCGCGTTCGTCTCGTAGGTGCCCAGCTCCGACTTAGCCTTGGCGGTCTTGTCCAGCGCTGCGGCGTTGAGGAGGTAGTTCTCCTTCCAGGTGAAGCCCGGACGGATGGAGAACACGGTCGGCGCGATCTTGGACAGCTCGTCGTACTTGTCGGCCGCGCGCAGCTGGCTGCCGAGGATCAGGTCGGGCTTCAGGCCCGCGATCGCCTCAAGGTTGAGGTTGTTGATCGTGCCGACGTTTTTCGGGTCGCCGGCGTCCTTCTTCAGGTACGAGGGAATGGCCGCGTCGCCCTCGGAGGGGGCGTAGCCGACCGGCTTCACACCCAGGGACACGACGTTGTCGAACTCGCCGACGTCGAGCACGACGACGCGCTTCGGGGCGGCCTTGAGCTCGGTCTTGCCCATGGCGTGGGTGAGCGTGCGGGGGAACTGGCCCGCCGGGGCGTCGGTGCCGTACTCCGCCGTCTTCTTCGCCGCGTCACCGAATTCCTTGCCGCCCGTCGCGACCGCGGCCTTCTTCTCGCTACCGGCATCGGACTTGCCCGAGCCGCCCGAGGCGCCGTCGTCGCTTCCGCAGGCGGAGAGGGACAGGGCGGCGACTACAGCCAGGCCGACTGCGGCGGTGCCGCGGCGTCGAAGGGACATCACTTGCTCCAGTTGTGGATCACACAGGCAACACTTAGGAGTGCCTAACCTTAGCCACGCGTTTAGCGCGAAGCACAACCACCCCCTCCCTCTCAGGTGAATACGGGCATCGCCACCCATATGTGTGAAGTGGCGGGTCTCGTGTTGTTCGGCAGGAAGTGCGAAAACTAGCTTCGGTGGCCGGAGGTGACAAGTCGATGACTGCCTGTGCCATCGAGGACGGGACCGCGGCGGCGGTCGAAGCCGGCGAGACGGTGGAGCCGGGGTCCGAAGGCCCGGAGGGGGCGGCGGAGCCCCCGGATCCGGCGACGGACGCGGCCAATCCGCAGGAACCGCCGGTTCCGCCGGTGCCCGCGGTTCCGCCCGTGCCGGTGGAGCTGCCGGCTGCCCCGGCGCGGGGCCCTGCTGAAACGGTCCTGCCTACAGCTCCGCCCGCGTTCACGATCACGGCGAACGGCGCGTACGCGGCGCGGCTCACGGCCGCCCGTGGCCGGGCGCACGAAACCGGCGAGGCGGGCACCGGCAGCGACACCGACACGGCCTGGTACCCGGAGCGCTGGACGCTGGACGGGCCCGAGCCGTACGCCGTGCCGCTCCCCCTCAACCAGCCGGAGGAGGCCGACTCGCAGGTGCTGCCGCTCGCAGACGGGCGGGTGCTCATCCGGCGCCGGGTCGCGGACCGGCACGCCCTCTCGCTGCTCTACCCGACCGGCCCCGGCACCGGTGAACTGCCGCTGGGCGCGGTCGAGTGCGCGGAGCTGACCCTGCTGCCGCCCTCGCCGGACGGCGTCAGCGCGTACGCCCTGGCGGCGGGTGAGCACTCCACCGGGCTCTGGCTGGTGGCGGGCGGTACGTCCGGGCCCGAGCGGATCGCGGAGCTGCCGGGGCGCTGTTCCGGCGGGGTCTGGCTGGACCGGGCCGGCCGGCTGCTGGCGCTGGACCGGGAGCCTGCGGGGGGCGGTCCGGTGAAGGCGGTCGCGGTGGACCTGGGGCGGGGCGCCGAGATGACCCCGTTGCTCCAGATCGCGCCGGACAGCGACGACCGGCTGCTGCTCGCCGACCCGGACAGCGGTCTCCTGCTGATCCGCTCGGACGCGCCGGGGCACGACCGGCTCGGCTGGGGGGTGCTGGGCAGCTGTCTGCCGGTGCGGTTCCCGGAGTGCCTGCGGCTGCCGGATGCCGCGGTGACGCCGTTCGCCGTGCAGCCGGGGCAGATGCTGATGCCGGAGAGCTGCGCGGTCGCCCTGCGGATCGACGGGGCGGCGGGCAGCTGGGTGGGGGTGTGGCGTCCCTCGGGCCGCCGGCTGCACCAGCTCCCGGTGCCCGAAGGATGGCTGGCGGGCAGCGGTGTCTGGTCCCGCGAG
Organism: Streptomyces sp. NPDC048671; assembly: GCF_055587045.1. Classification (NCBI taxonomy): domain Bacteria; kingdom Bacillati; phylum Actinomycetota; class Actinomycetes; order Kitasatosporales; family Streptomycetaceae; genus Streptomyces; species Streptomyces sp. NPDC048671. Next base: position 661,254 of record NZ_JBVJHB010000001.1, read on the forward strand.
GGCGTACTCGGACTTCCGTACGCGAACGGGGAGACGGCCTGCGCGGTGGCGTTCCTGGCGGCACCGGCCGATGAGGAACCGGCCATGGGACGAGCCCCGGCCGGATATCCGGAAAGCGGTATGCAACCGTCCGGGGCCGTGGCGCCTCCTTCTGTGTGCAGGCCGGTTCCTTTGGGGCAGGCGCCTCTCGTGGGGCGTACCGCTCCTCGTTAGACCCGCCGGTCTAACGACCTGGTGCACGATAGGGGGCGGATCAGCGAGCGGCGTCATGCGGCTTCGAATCCAAGGCGGAGGAGGGAATCGACGCGGAGCGTCGTTGACCGACGACAACGCCGGAGGCGGAGTCGCAGGGCGTCGGGAGCCCGCTCACTATCGTGCACCAGGTCGTAAAGTTGGACAGGGGCTCACGTATGCGGGCACCGCGGTCGCCGATGGTGACCGTTGCCCGGGTGACGGTGGCGTGATGGCCCCGGAGACAAGCACGTAAGCGATCACAACGGGGTGACTTCCCACATGTCTGAAGCCCGAACCGACACGACCCAGACGCATCCGCCGGGGGCGGACGCGGACCGGGGCGAAGCCGGCGGCGCCGGAAAGCACCGAGGGGGTGTGGCGCCGGACGACTCGGCAGCACAACCGCACGGCCGCCACCGCCGCACCTCCGAAGGGGGCAGCAGGGCGGCCTGACCGCCAGGACAGCGAGCGAGGGAAACGGGGGGAGAGGGCCCCCGCAGCCGGCCGGCTGCGGGGGCCCTCTCCTGTGCGGTGTGCGGCGGTGGTCAGCCCCGCTTCAGGCCGAGCACCTCCGCCGCCGCGAACGTCTCATTCGGCGGGCGGTCCGCGTAGTACGGGGAGATCAGTTCGTCCAGCTCGTCGAAGGAGAACGTCTCCTTCGCCGCGTCGAACTTCGCCGCCACCCTGGGGCGTTCGACGATCGCGACCATCCCGCCGTGCACGACGAGCAGCTGCCCGTTGACCTTGGCGGCCGCCGGGGAGGCCAGATAGCCGACGAGCGGCGAGACGTGCTCGGGTGCGAGCGCGTCGAGCCGCCCGTCCTGCGGTTCCTCGAAGCCCGCGAAGACGTCCTCGGTCATCCGGGTCCGGGCGCGCGGGCAGATGGCGTTGGCGGTGACGCCGTACTTGGCCAGGGCCAGCGCGGTGGAGGTGGTCAGCCCGACGATGCCACCCTTGGCAGCCGCGTAGTTGGGCTGGCCCGCCGAACCGGCGAGGAAGGCTTCCGACGAGGTGTTGACGATCCGGCCGTAGACCGGACCGCCGGACGCCTTGGACCGGGACCGCCAGTGCGCGGCGGCGAAGTGCGTGGTGTTGAAGTGGCCCTTGAGGTGCACCCGTATGACCGAGTCCCACTCGTCCTCGGTCATCGAGAAGATCATCCGGTCGCGCAGGATGCCCGCGTTGTTGACCAGGACGTCGAGCTGCCCGTACGTCTCGACGGCCAGGTCCACCAGGGCGCGGGCCTGCTCGTGGTCGGACACGTCGCCGAGGTGCGCGACCGCCCGGCCGCCGGCCGCCCGGATCTCCTCGGCGACCTGTTCGGCGGGAGCGGCGGACGCCTCGCCCGAGCCGTCGCGGCCCGGCTGCCCGTAGTCGTTGACGACGACGGCCGCGCCGAGCCGCGCCAGTTCCAGCGCTTCGGCGCGCCCGAGGCCGCGGCCGGCGCCGGTGACGATCGCGGACAGTCCGTCCAGGGGTAGTGACATCGGATCTCGGGGTCCTCTCGGGAGGGGGCGGGGCGGTGGTTCAGAGTTCGACGCAGGTACGCAGCGACTCGCCGGTCCGCATCTGGTCGAGGGCGTCGTTGATGCCGTCGAGCCGTACCCGGTGGGTGATCATCGATTCGAGGTCGATGCGGCCGGCCCGCCAGAGCGCGATGGCCCGCTCGTACGACCGGAGCACGTCCCCTCCCCCGTACATGGAGGGCAGGATGCGCTTCTCGTCGAAGAACAGCTCGAACATGTTGACCTGGAAGTTGTCGTCCATGGCGCCCGCGCCGACGATGCACAGGGTGCCGCCGCGCCGGGTGTTCTCGTACGCCGTGCGGGCCGTGACCGACTTGCCGACGACCTCGAAGACGTAGTCGAAGCCCTCGCCCGCGGTGATCCGCTGCTTGGCGTCGGCGAACTCGTCGGGCGAGACGGCCTCGGTCGCGCCGAACCGCAGCGCGGCCTCGCGGCGGGAGGCCACCGGGTCCACGGCGATGATCTGGGCGGCGCCCTGCACCCTGGCTCCCTGGATGGTGGAGATGCCGACGCCGCCGCAGCCGATCACGGCGACCGACGAACCGGCCTCCACCTTCGCGGTGTTGATGGCCGCGCCGAGGCCGGTGGTGACCCCGCAGCCGATCAGCGCGGCGATCTCGAACGGCACGTCGTCGGGGATCGGCACCGCGCAGCCCGCGCCGACGACGACCTCCTCGGTGAAGGTGCCGGTGCCGGCGAAGCCGAAGACGTCCCCGCCGGGGCGCTTGAAGTTGGGGGTGCCCGCGTTCATGAACCCGGCCAGGCAGAGCTGGGTCTGGCCGCGCTTGCACGAGGGGCACTCCCCGCACGCGGGCAGCCAGCAGACCAGCACCCGGTCCCCCGCGCTCAGCCCGTTCACCCCGTCGCCGACGTCGATGACCTCACCGGCGCCCTCGTGGCCGGGGATGAACGGGGCGGGCTGCGGCAGTACCCCGCTCATCGCGGAGACATCGGAGTGGCAGAGCCCGGTGGCCCGGATGCGGAGCCTGACCTTGCCGGGGCCGAAGCCCACCGCCTCGACGTCGTCGAGGACTTCGAGCTTGTCCTGGCCTATCTCGTGCAGTACGGCTGCGCGCATGGTGCGGCTCCCCTCGGGGTCGGTACGTGCGGTTAGTGCGGTGTGGTGCGGGCGGTGCGTGCGGTTAGTGCGGTGCGTGCGGTACATGCAGTACGTGCGGTGCGTGCTTCAGGAGTGTTCGACGAGCGTGTCGGCGAGGACCGGTGCGTCGTCGCGTTCGACGGCGGTCACCGCCACCTGGACCCGGCCGTCATCGGCCCACATCCGGATGCGCAGGGTCTCGCCGGGGAAGACGATCCCGGCGAACCGGGTGCGGTAGGAGACGATGCGGGACACATCGCCGTCCAGCAGGGTGTCGGCCACCGCCTTGAGCGTCATCCCGTACGTGCAGAGCCCGTGCAGGATCGGCCGGTCGAAGCCGGCCAGCTTGGCGAACTCCGGGTCGGCGTGCAGCGGGTTCCAGTCCCCGGAGAGCCGGTAGAGCAACGCCTGGTCCGGCCGGACCGGCCGCTCCACCACCCGGTCGGGGTCGCGGTCGGGCGGGGCGAGCCGTTCCGAAGGGCCGCGCTCGCCGCCGAAACCGCCCTCGCCGCGTACGAAGATCTGGGCGTCGTTGGTCCACAGCGGGCCGTCGTCGTCGGAGGCCTCGGTACGCAGCACGAGGACCGCCGCCTTGCCCTTGTCGTACACCGCGGCGACCTTCGAGGTCTGAACGGCGTCTCCCCGCACGGGAATCGGCCGGTGCAGGCGTACGGACTGACCGCCGTGCAGCACGGCGGCGAGGTCGACGTCGACCCCGGGCGACGCGAGGCCGCCACCCATCGCGAGGCCGGCGCCCGCGACGGTGGAGAAGCTCGGCAGGACGTGGAGCCGGGACTCCAGCGTGTAGCGCAGCTCGTCCGGGTCGGTGGCGTCGTCGGGCCGGCCGGGGGCCGTCCCCGCGCCGAGGCCCAGGTGGTAGAGCTGGATGTCCTTGTGGTCCCAGCTGATCGAGGTCGAGCGGGGTTCGGCGGCAACCGCCTCTGCGGCATCAATGGGCATGGGAGAGCTGCTCCTTGATGGTGGGGAAGACCTCGGCGCGGCCGTCCGCACCGTCGGCCGCACCGAGGTCGTGCGGGACCGGAAGCCGCGTCCGTTCTAGAACGCGTTCTAGCCGGTGGCCCTATGTATAACGCAGCGCCCAGCAGTTGTGAAGTCTCCTGACGTTGTGTCAGATCTCGCTTCGGATCGCGATCCGGCCACCCGGTTCCCCTTCACCCGGTTCCCGTCCACTCGGTTCCCGTCCACTCGGTTCCCCTCCACTCGGTTCCCGTCCGCCCGCGCGATGACATTTGTCATCACGGAGTCCGTACATGCGCCTCTGCCGGGTCCTGGCTCCGACTCCGTAGCGTCATGGACATGAAACAGACAACGGGGAACGGGGCCGCGGTGGTCTTCACCGGGGCGGTGAAGACCTTCGGCCGGGCCGGGCAGAGCGTGCGGGCCGTGGACGGGATCGGGCTGACCGTCGAACGGGGGGAGACGGTCGCGCTGCTCGGCCGCAACGGCGCGGGGAAGTCCACCGCCATCAGCCTGCTGCTCGGCCTGAACGAGCCGGACTCCGGCAGTGTGCGGGTACTGGACCGCTCCCCCGGACAGGCGGTCCGGGCCGGCCTCGTCGGCGCGATGCTCCAGGACGGGCGGCCCATCCAGCGGGTGACCGTCCGCGAACTGATCGCCTTCGTCGCCTCCACCTACCCGCACCCGATGCCGATCACCGAGGCGCTGGACCTGGCGGGCGTCGCGGAGTACGCGAACCGGCGGATCGACAAGCTCTCCGGCGGCCAGATCCAGCGGGTCCGGTTCGCCGTTGCCATGGCCGGAAACCCGGAACTGATCGTGCTGGACGAGCCGACCGCGGCCCTGGACGTGGAGGGACGCCGCGGCTTCTGGGACTCGATGCGGGCCTACGCCCGGCGCGGCAACACGGTGATCTTCTCCACCCACTACCTGGAGGAGGCCGACGAGAACGCCGACCGGATCGTCGTCATCGACCGGGGCCGGATCGTCGCGGACGGCAGCGGCGAATCCATCAAGGGCGCGGCCGGCCACCACCAGGTCTCCTTCGACCTGGCGGGCCGGCCCACCGAGGGCCTTGAGCTGCTGCCCGGCGTCGCCACCGTCGAGGTGACCGGGGACCGGGCGCTGCTGCACACGGACGACTCGGACGCCACCGTCGTGGAGCTCGCCCGCCTCGGCATGGTCCGGGGCCTCCAGGTCTCCCCCGCCACGCTGGAGACCGCCTTCCTCTCCCTCACCTCTACGGCCACCGCTCCGGAGAGCCGGACCGGCCGGAAGGAGACCGTCTGATGTTCCAGTACATCGTGCTCGAAATCCGCCGGACCCTGCGCGACGGCTTCTTCCTGATCTTCGGCACCGGGATGCCGGTGATGATGTATCTGCTCTTCACCAACATCGGGGGCGGCGAGGGCGTCGACGGCTGGAAGACCACCGCGATGGTCGGCATGGCCGCGTACGGGGCGCTGGGCTCCGCGATGTCGATCGGTACGGGGGTCTCCTCCGACAAGTCGCTTGGCTGGCTCCAGCAGTTGCGGGTCACCCCGCTCTCCCCGTCGCAGGCGGTCGTGGGCCGCGCGATCAGCGGTTCGGTGACGGTGCTCCCGACGATCCTCACCGTGCTGCTGGCCGGCGGGCTGCTCAACGGGGTACGGCTGGGCGCCTGGCAGTGGGCCGCGCTCGTCCTTCTCCTCTGGATCGGCGCCCTGCCCTTCACCCTGCTCGGGATCGGCAACGGCTACCGGCTGACCCCGCAGGGCACCGGCGTGGTCAACGTCGCGTGCCTGATGGGCTTCGCGATCGTCGGCGGGCTGTGGTTCCCGCTGGAACTGCTCCCCGGCTGGCTGCGCTCCATCGGCGGGTTCACCCCCGCCAACCGGTTCGCGGAACTGGGCTGGGCGGCTACCGACGGCCACGCGCCCGGCGCCACGACCATCGGCGTACTCGCCGCGTGGCTGCTGCTGTTCGGCACGTACGCCGTGGTCTCGTACCGTCGGTCCGCGAGGACCGTGTGACGGGAGTGAACATGTTCGGGAGCGGATCGGAAGCGCGCGAGGTACGGCGCAGGCGGCGTGCGGAGCGACGGCAGTGGCGCAAGGAGCACCGGCGTCCGGGACCTCCCGGACCCTACGTCCTGCTCCCCTGGCTGCTGCTGGGCCTGGGCGCCTTCTCCAATCTGTTCCAGGGCGACACCCCCAGTCCCTGGGTCGGCGGCATCGGCCTGTTCGCCTTCAACTCCCTCTATATCTCGGTGGTGTTCCGGGGCTTCGACAAGAGGGCGCGCGAGAGCCGGTTGACGTACGTGCTGCTGGCCGCGCTGACCGCCGTCACACTGGGGCTCGCGGCCGGGTACGGCGGCAGCTGGCTGCTGTTCTTTCCGCTGCTCTCGCTGGCCTGCGGGACCGTCCTGCGCAGACACTGGCTGGCGGTCTGTCTGCTCGTGCTCGCCGTGGTCGCCTGCCTCGTCTCGGTGTGGCACCAGGACAGCGCGTCGACGCCGTGGACGCTGGCCTACGGCACGTTCATCTCCGGTGCGGTGACGGCCGCGCTGCTCACCCTGTCGGAAACGGTGATGGAGCTGCGCTCCACCCGGCAGGAACTGGCCCGCGCCGCCGTCGAGCGGGAGCGGCTGCGCTTCTCGCGCGATCTGCACGATCTGCTGGGCCACACGATCTCCGTGATCGTCGTCAAGTCGGAGGCCGCGCGCAGGCTCGCGCCGCGCGACATCGACCAGGCAATCCAGCAGGTCGCCGACATCGAGTCGGTCGGCCGCCAGGCGCTCACCGAGATCCGGGAGGCGGTCACCGGCTACCGCGAGGGGAGCCTCGCCACCGAGCTCGACCGCGCCAGGTCCGCGCTGACCGCCGCCGGCATCGAACCGACCGTCCGCCGCTCGGGCCCGCCGCTCGCACCGCAGACGGAGGCGCTGCTCGGCTGGGTGGCCCGGGAGGCCGTCACGAACGTCCTGCGCCACTCCACCGCCACCGACTGCGCGTTCGTGATCGACGGCACCTCGGACCGGGTCCGGCTGACGGTCACCGACGACGGCTCGGGCCCGTCCGCCGAGGCACCGGCCGCCCCGGCCACCGGCGGCACGGGTCTGAAGGGCCTCACCGAACGCCTGGCGGCGGCGGGCGGCTCCCTGGAGGCGGGGCCGGGACCGGGCGGCAGCTTCGTGGTGACGGCGGAACTCCCGGCGGACGCGTCGGACGCGTCGGGGGGCGGTGCGGCCGGTGACGGCTGAACGGTCGCAGCAAAGCCCCACCGTGCGGGGCACGGTGGGGCGACGCGGAATCGATTGCTCAGACGGTGCCGAAGTCTCCGGCCTTGACGCCCGCCACGAAGGAGGCGAACGAGGCGACCGGGAAGGACAGCGTGGGGCCGCTCAGATCCTTGGAGTCGCGGACGGGGACAGCGCCGGTAGCGGACGCGTGCGCCGGCGCCCACTCGACGCATGTGCCGCCGTTGTTGCTGTAGGAGGACTTGAACCAGCGGGGGGATTCGGTCGTCACGGGGTGCCCCTTCTTACCTTCTCGATCATGACCACGGACGTCGCCTGGGACAGCGCTGCGACATGTAAACGATGGCAGGGCTGTCAACAGAGCCGCAAGAAGCACCTATCGCGCTCCCACGTCACCCTTGCTGAGCGGACTCGGTGTAAGTCAAGACAGAAAAACCCCGCCATGCTCCCGGCTCGGGACTGTGACGGGGTTTTCACTGTTGCGACGTGCACGGAAGGGGCGGTGCACGCCTGGTGGGCGGTCAGATGGCTCCGAAGTCTCCGGCCTTGACGCCCGCCACGAAGGAAGTGAACGCGTCGGCACGAAGACCCAGAGTGGGGCCGCTCAGATCCTTGGAGTCGCGGACGGGTACCACGCCGCGTGAGACGGCAAGGTTGGCTGCGATCTCGACGCACGCGCCGCCGTTGCTGCTGTAGGAGGACTTGAACCAGCGGGGGGATTCGGTCGTCACGAGGTGCCCTTTCTTACCTTCTGGATCATGGCCACGGATGTCGCTTGGGACAGCGCTTCAGCCTGTAGTTGATGGTAGGCCGTCAACAGAGGCTGCACGAACCGCATATCGCGCTCCAACCGGCCTTGCTGCGCGGATTCGGCATAGGCGAGCTGAGCCCGGTCCGGCAAGGTCAGCAAGTGGACGGGCAGGTCGAACGACCGCCGCTCACCAAGATCGAACGGCGCGACTTGTACGACGGTGGACGGAAGCTCGGCGAACGCGGCGAGCCGGTCAAGCTGTTCAGCCATGACACGGGGGCCGCCCACCACCCGCCGAATGCAGCTCTCGTCAAGGACGACGTACACAAGCGGTGGGGGCGTCCGCTCCAGAGATGCCTGCCTCTTCGTGAGGAGTGTCAGCCGTTCCTCCGCCTGCTGCTCCGTGATCGCTCCGCGCCGCACGGCACCCGCAGTGATCGCTGCCGCGTACTCCGGAGTCTGGAGAAGACCCGGAACGATCCCGAGCTCGAACAGCCTGATCTCTGCGGCTCGTACCTCGTGGGTGACGAAGTCCGTGAACCCCTCCAGGAGCGAGGTGTTCTTGAGCGCGCGGGTCATTCGCTCGAACTTGTCTCCGGTGCCGAGTGCCCTGTCAGCACTACGCGCGAAGCGGTTAGTTGGTGGGCGGCGGCCAGTTTCGACAGCGGAAACATGCGACCCGGTCAGGCCCATGCGTACGGCCAGCTCGTCCTGCGTCCACCCGCGCTCGTCCCGCGCTTGCCGTAAGCGCTGGCCAAACGCCTGCGCCGGCGAAGTCTCGGGGTCCAATGCCTTCCGGTTGACCACGTGAGTTCCTAACTCATCAAGCAAAACAGCCAAGTTGAGGACACTCCAACTCTAGGTCACCCTGGACGCCCTGAGTAGCGAAACCGCTACAGAGAGGAGCGGCGATGAGTGCGCACAACGTTCCCACGGATGGACAGGAACCCGCCTACGTACCCGCCCCCGGCACACTCATGGTGGACACGGCCCACGCGAACAAGGTCGGGGAGTTCCGAGGGCTCGCCGGCCCGTACTGGTCACTGCGACCGATTTGCGGCGGGCAGGAGTGGGAAGCCGAGCCCGAGCACGTACGTCCCGCGGACTCGATAGAGCGGCTGCGAGCCCAGAACGCGCGGTGCAACGCGCGGAGTCGGGGTGAGGTGCTGTGAGAGTCCCGGCACACGACCTGGACGCCGAGCTGGACCGCATCGCGTCGGACCCTGGTACCCGCGCACTGTTCCACGCCGAGTTGGGCCGAGCGCTTGCCGAACACATCGCGGACACAGCCGAGTCGGCGGCGCTCACGGAATCGGCAGCCGAAGCGCAGCGAGCGGTGGTCCAGCTCCCGACCTGGGAGCGCGCCGCATGAACGGCGGCACCTACATGGCGGAGATCACCGCGTCGACCGGCGGGAGGACCGTCTCGCTGGGCAGGGCTACCCTGCCGAACCGCCGGCTCGCGCTCCGGTGGCTGCGACGGCAAGCGCATCGGCTCGCGGACGGGCTCGGCGCGCCCGAGCCCCAACCGTCCGGCATGAGGGACGTCCGGCCGATCAGCTTTCAGAGCCCCGCCGTCCCGAACGGGCTACGGGCATGGGCACACGACCCGCGCCAGCAGGACCACGCAATGGCGCGGCTGGAGGCCGGGAGGCCCGACGTGCTCACCGTGCTCGACCCGGCTGCCGGCCTCCTGGTAGCGCTCGCCGGATGGCCCGTCCGGTCGTCACGCCGTGCCGTGGCCGGGTACGGCGCTCCCGAGCCCCCTCCCCGTCCGTGTGCTGCCGCGCGCCGCACGGACCGGGGCCCACGTCCCCTCAACCGGAGGCTCTACGGTGATCCACTGCAATTCCCGCGCTCTTCCACCCTGGTTCGACACCGCGCAAACGCATCAGCAATCTACTAGTACAGGACTGCCCCACTCACTTGTCTGCGAACTGGCCAAGGGACATACGGACGAGCACGCCGGCCACCTGGAGGACATGGGGCGCGGCACCTTTGACGTATGGGTGCGCTGGGACGGCGACCGCTTCACCTACGTCTGTGCCGAGCCGTGCGAAAGGGTCGACCCTGCCGTTGCCCCTCTACAACAGCAGGCCTGCACGCTGTACGTGGACCACGCGCCGGGACACTCCTGGGAGTTCGAGGATTTCTTGCACGACTGACGTTCTTGGGGAGATGGGGAGATAGCGTCGGTTCATGAACTCGCCGACCGATACCGCCACCGATCAGGCACCGGCCGATCCGGCCGCCACCGACGACATGCTGGCCACCCAGCCCGTCGGGTACTGGAGCGGCCTCGCCCATACGGTCGTCACCCGGCATCTGCGTGACGCCATGGCCAGGATCGACGTCACGCAACCGCAGTACTGGGTTTTGAATTGTCTGAACGGCGGGTCCTCGGCGCCGAGCCGCGAGGAACTCGTCACCCAGCTGACGCCCCTCGCGGACGGGCCGGACGAGATGGGGCGGGTCGTCGACCAGCTGATCCACCGTGACTGGCTGCGGATCGACGCCGGGCACCGCCTGCACCTCACTGACGCGGGGGAGGCCGCCAGGGTGCGACTGCGCGAGCTGGTGACCGAACTGCGCGCCGTGGTCCACGCGGGCATCAGCGACGCGGAGTACGTGACCGCGCTCAAGGTCCTGCGCAGGATGGTCGCCAACATCGAGGGCGCCGGGGACTCCTGACGGGCCCGGGGCGCGTACGACTCGGGTGTTGGCAGCGCCGTAGGGCAGGGCTTTGCCGTCTGGGCCCCGGTCCCGGAAGGAAGCGGGATTCGTCATGGCGTGACGATCAGGCGGCCGAGCCCGCCCCCATGTCACCGCATTCAAGCGCGCAGCCGGGCAGCAGGGGATTGGCTCCTCAAGGGCACCCGGACCACCCAGGAATCGCCCGGTCAGGCACGCCTGTGGTGGGTCACGGGAACCCTGGGTCCGCCGGTCAGCCTGCCGGCGGCTTCGAGACGCCCGGCTGAGGAGTCACCCTCGGCTTGGAAACCCCTGGCTGAGGAGTCACCCTCGGCTTGGAAACGCCCGGCTGAGGAGTCACCCTCGACTTCGAAACGCCCGGATAGGGAGTCACCGCCGGCTTCGAAACGCCCGGCCGAGGATCCTTCGGCGGATCCGAAACGCCCGGATGAGGAGTCACCCCCGGCTTCGAAACGCCCGGCCAAGGAGTCTCCCCCGGCTTCGAGACACCCGGCAGAGGCAGCTCAGCCGGCGCCGAAATACCGGGCTGAGCACCTCCCGTCGGCTTCGGGATGCTCGCCTTGCTTCCCCCGTGGTTCACCAGTTCATCCGACGGGTCTCCGCTGCCGCCGCCGCTCGACCCGCAGCTGGAGCCGGCGATGGCGCAGACTTGCGACTCGATGCGCCCGGCGATACTGCCACCGACTCCGCTCATGGTCAGGGCCAGCACGATCACGGCGACAACAGTGACCAACCCCAGATACTCCACAGCCGTCTGTCCCCGGTCGCGCAGTAACTTCCGCCGCGCCTCACCTGGTGCGGGAGCGGGTATCTCGTGCGGTGGCGCTTCGGACTCGGTTCCGGACAAGTGAAACACCCAGCAATCCCTGTAGGAGAGCGCGGCCATCCTGATACCGCGCTCATACTGTTACCGTCACTCGCCTGGAGTGCGCCCAGTATACGTAGTACTTAATGGGTCCCGCCCCAACGGTAGGACTCAGGGACCGAGTTCAGGCTCTCCGGGCCCCAGCGCGAGCCGACAGTGCCGCCGCGCGGCCGGACGTCGAGCCAGGGTCGTACACGGTCGCCACATCACGCAGCCCGCTCAGCCCAACACCTCAGCGGCAGCGGCGGGTTGCCTCGCTCCACCCCCGATCGTTGGCAGCGGTTCCTGCGCCTGCATGGCCGGGTTCTTGAGGACTTCAACTGCTCGCCGTCAGCGGGATCACTCATCAATGAGCCCTATTCATCCTGCGTTCGGGCCGGCCAGGCGGGTGCGCAACGAAGCCGGAGCTATCGCAGCCTGACCGCCCACACGATGACGAGCAGGGCAATCCTGTGCGCCTGTGCCCTTGGTGCAGGGAACAGCCAGCCGCTGTACCTACTGGTATGTACAGTAAGTGGATAGCTTCGCAGACCGATCTTGGAGGCACGCGCCATGCCGCTCGTCCGCATCGACGCCATGCACTGCGACAAAGCGCGGCTGAAGGCTCTGGGACGGGCCGTCCATGAGGCGCTCGGAGAGACGATGGGCTTCCCTGACGAGGATCGCTTTCAGATCCTGACCGGCCATGACGGACAGCAGGGGCTGCTGCGTCACGGCACCTATCTCGGCGTACCCCGCGATGACGGCATCGTGTACGTGGCCATCACCTTGCGCGCGGGCCGTCCAGACGGGCAGAAGCAGGCGTTGTATCAGCGCATCTCCGAACTCGCCGAGGAATACGCGGGCGTTGAGCCACGCAACATGTTCATCGCACTGACGGAGAACTCAAATGCGGACTGGTCGCTGGGCAATGGCGATGCCCAGTACCTGTAACGAAAGCACGGCATCGCGAACGCATCCCGTCATGGCCCAGCCGTTCTCGGGGGCTGCTCGGCTCCGCGCTCTGGTCGGTGCCCCGTGATGGTGTTCGCTGCGCCCGGTGCGACCCTCTCGCCCTCGTGCGACTATGCGCGCAGCCAGCACCGGCCCCCACCAGCACGAACGCGGCTTGCGGCCAGAGCACTGAGGCTCACGAGCCGAACCAGCGCAGCCAGATGGGCACGTCCGTCCCCGCATGCCAGCGGTCGCTTGCCGCGCGACGCAGTTCCCGGGTTGTCAGCGACTCCTCGCGGGTGAGCCAGTCCAGGTACCACTCGCTGAAGGTGGCGGGCTGTCCGTCGTCGTTCAAGAGCGGGTTGAGGCGATCGCAGGTTGCGCGTCCGTCGAACCACATGGCGCCACGCATGGGTCCGCTGACCACGAGGAGGGTGTAGAAGCCGCAACCGTCATCGCAGAGAGGGACGGCCCCGGAAGTCCGCGCGTCCTCGGCGGCATCGGCCGTCTCCAGCCACGCGTCGTGATCGGCTCGGTAGGCCGCAGCAGAGGCGTAATCCCCCTCCTGGGGTTCGGCCGGCCAAAGGTCTTCGCTCGCTGCGAGAGCGGTGTCGTGGTCCGGGAACGGAACACGCAGGTTCGCACGGTCCGCAGGCTGGTCGCCGTCCCAGCGCCAGCCACGCTTATCGACCTGAAGCGTGCGAACCCGCCCGCCGGCACTGACGCGCAGCAGGTACTGGCGATAGTCGTCAGGGAACACCACACCGAACTGTTCCTCGGCCTGGCGCACCTGAGCCTCACTGAGAACCGGCGGGAGAGCGGCACTGGCCTTCGATCCCTGCCGTGCGTAGAGAGCGATTGTCCGCTCCCGGGCACCGCTCCAGTTCACAGTCTGCATGCCCGGCAAGATAGCCCGTCGGCCAAGGACCATTCAGGCGGCCCTTGTCGGATGCACCGAGTTGCAACCCGGGTACCCCCGCAGTTGACCTCCCATCTCCTGGCGGCAAGGAAATGACCGGGAAGGCCAAGATCACGATCTACGGCTGGAGTACTAGAAACGGACTTAACGACCTCTCGGGTTCAGTACGGTAAGGCGTATGACTACACAGCTGCGACGCGTGACCTTCTTGTGTACGGATCCGGAGGCGTTGGCTCGGTTCTGGAGCTCCGTGCTTCACAAGCCGGTGATCGACGGCAGTCATGGGCTCCATCTGCAGCTGGTTGATGGCAACGAGCCTCAGTCCCTGTATTTCAAACCCGCTGCCCACGGTGAGCGGCCGGGGGCGACGATGCGTCTGGGGGTTGGAGCTGTGTGCGGAACATTGGAGGAGGAAGTCCTCAGGCTCACCGCGTTGGGGGCTGTACGCCTTGCGGAATCTCAGGATCCATTTGATCTGTCCTGTGTGACGATGGCGGATCCGGAGGGTAACGAATTCGCCGTTGAGGTGAGTGAAGAGGAATTGCTCGACGAGGAGCTGAATCCTCGGCCGAAGAGCGAAGGGCGACTCGCACCCTGAGGCGCGGGCCGCCCTCCTTGTCGGTCGTGTTCAGTCAGCAGTTCGTAGCCATTGTTGAACTGCCAACGACTTTTGTGCCGTACTTTCCCTTGTACTCGATCTGCAGGGACGACACAGTTTTATACGTGTGCTTCTGGACCCTCTGGGGACACTTGTACGGAACGCTGAGAGTCTTGACCTTGCAGGTCTTCCAGCCCGTACTTTTACTGGCAATGACGCCGTACAGTCCGTTCGACAGCTTCTTCTCCAGGGTGACATCGAGCTTGCACGCATCCGGTTTCGGAGTCGTACAGCTCTTGATCTTCCCCTGTGCATACAAAGGACCGCCGGCGGTGACATAAAGCGGCTTCATCGACTCGAAGAGGCAGCCGACAACGATCGCAGACGCCTTGGCCGTGGCGTCGGCGGTGATGGAGGATGTGACTTCCCGGCCATCAGATGCGGCATGGGAAGTTCCGGTTCCAGCGAAGAGAACCAGAACACCGACTGCCGCCGTGGACAGGGCAGCATGGAAACGCATTTATTGACCCCCCATTCATGCCGCATGGGTTCTCGAACCGTACGTTCGAGGCTGCGGCGAATTCGACGTTAGGCGGTTGCTCCTTTTGTGATCCGTGCGGACGTTCCAATTGTCGCGAAGGCGCCCATCGGGGTCCGTAATCGTAACCTTGCGCACATGGAATATTGGTGATACTGATCCCGACTCGATCTGCGCAGCGGCCCTCCCAGGGCGGCTCCGTCGTGCACACCGCGGCCATGGAGGGCCTCAAGCTCAACCGCCCCGAGCACTGCCAGGGCCCATCCGGTCAGCACGGGAGGGCGCAGAACCGTTCTCCTCAGAAAACGCAGGGCCCTCGTCGGCCCGAGCCCGCGCTGAACGTGACCGTGCCGTGACTGCGTGGGGCCATCTGCGGCCGCCGGTGGCGCGGGCGGCAGCCCGCTCCGGCGTTCCCCCGCCTGTCGGCCGAAAGGCCTGGGGTGGGCGCCCATCAGGGCGCCCGGTCCCGGGAAGGAACACCGCCGACCACGTCCGCGCGCCTCGGGGGGTGTTATACAGGTAGCAAACAGAGGGGTACCTTGCAGCAGCTCAAGCTCGGAATCATGTCGCAGACTCGCAAAGAGAACGAGCACCGTCTGCCGATCCACCCAGCACACTTCGATCGCATCGACGCCGACCTCCGGTCCAGCATCTATCTGCAGACCGGTTACGGAGAGCACTTCGGTGTTCCGGATCATCAGCTCGCACCGCAGGTCGCCGGTTTCCGCTCACGCGAGGAACTGATCGCGGAGTGTGACGTCATCCTGCTGGCCAAGCCGTTGCACGAGGATCTGGCGGAGCTGCGGGACGGGCAGGTGCTGTGGGGGTGGCCGCACTGCGTGCAGGACGAGAAGGTCACGCAGGCAGCCATCGACCGCAGGCTCACGGTGATCGCCTTCGAGGCGATGCACCACTGGAACCGGAAGGGCGGATTCGGCCTGCACGTCTTCCACAAGAACAACGAGCTGGCCGGCTACTCGTCGGTACTGCACGCCATGCAGCTGACCGGGTCGACCGGTGACTACGGGCGTCGGCGGCGTGCGGCGGTGATCGGCTTCGGTGCCACCGCCCGCGGCGCGGTGACCGCGCTCAGCGCGCTGGGCGTGCACGACGTGGACGTGCTGACCGCCCGCGGCACCACCGCCGTCAGCTCGCCGATCCACTCGGCCCGGATCGTGCGCTTCGACCACGACGTGGCCGACGACACCCTCGACCCGCGGCGCAGCATCGCGCTCACCGAGGACGGTCCGGAGCCGCTGGCCGAGTTCCTCGCCGGGCACGACATCATCGTCAACTGCGTGCTCCAGGACACCGCGGCGCCGCTGATGTTCCTGATACAGGAGGATCTGCCGAAGCTCGCGCCCGGCACCCTCGTCATCGACGTCTCCTGCGATGAGGGCATGGGTTTCGCCTGGGCCCGGCCCACCACCTTCAGCGATCCGATGTTCACCGTCGGCGAGAACGTCCACTACTACGCCGTGGACCACAGCCCCTCCTACCTGTGGGACGCGGCCACCTGGGAGAACAGTGAGGCGCTGATCCCGTTCCTGCGGCCGGTCCTCGAAGGGCCGTCCGGCTGGGACGGTGACCGCACCATCGGCCGGGCGATCGAGATCCGCGACGGCGCCGTCCAGAACCCCGCGGTTCTGGCCTTCCAGAACCGCGCCGAGCAGTACCCGCACGCGCTGCTCTGACCCGGCGCCACCCGGTCGACGGCGGACCCATGCCGGGTACCCCGTCGACCGGCCGCCCCGGCCGGGATGACGCGCCCCGACGCCCCGACCGCCATACCCTGTCCCCCGTGAACGAGATGCCGCAGGATCACCGGCCGACCAAGTCCGTACGAGTGCTGCTCGCCGAGGACCAGGGGATGATGCGGGGCGCGCTCGCCCTGTTGCTCGGTCTTGAGGCGGACATCGAGGTGGTGGCCCAGGTGGGGGCCGGGGACGAGATCGTGGCGGCGGCCGTCGCGACGCGGCCCGATGTGGCGTTGCTGGACATCGAGCTGCCGGGGCGCAGCGGTCTGGACGCGGCCGCCGATCTGCGGGACGAGGTGCCGGACTGCCGGGTGCTGATCCTCACCACGTTCGGGCGGCCCGGCTATCTGCGGCGTGCGATGGAGGCCGGGGCGGCGGGGTTCCTGGTGAAGGACGGGCCCGTCGAGGAGCTCGCGGTGGCGATCCGGCGGGTGCTGACCGGGGAGACCGTCATCGATCCCGCGCTGGCCGCCGCCGCGCTGAGTGCGGGGCCGAGTCCGCTGACCGCGCGGGAGCGCGATGTGCTGATGGCCTCGGTGGACGGGGCGACGGTCGCGGACATCGCGGTGAAGGTTCATCTGTCGGAGTCGACCGTGCGCAACTATCTGTCGTCCGCGATCGGCAAGACCTCCACCCGTAACCGGATGGAGGCGGTCCGGGCCGCGCGGCAGCAGGGGTGGCTCTGAGGCCCGGCCCCCCGGGTGGCGGCCTCAGCGCTGTACGGAGCGGTGGCGCGGCAGCCAGAGGATCATCAGCAGCAGGCCGGCCAACAGCACCGAGCCCGACGTCCGGAAGGCCAGGGCGTAGCCGGCCGTGAGGTCCTCCGGGCCCGTCCCGCCGGCCGTGCGGGCCGCGGCGACGGTGGAGAGCACGGCCAGGCCGAGTGCGCCGCCCATCGTGCGGGAGGTGTTGACGATTCCGGAGACCAGGCCGGACTCGCCGGGGGCCGCGCCCGAGGTGGCCAGGGAGGCGAGCGGGGTGGACGCGAGGCCGGCGCCCGCCATCATCAGTACGCCGGGCAGGCAGACCGCGGTGAGGTAGGAGCCGTCGGCCGTCATCGTGGACTGCCAGCCGAAGCCCGCGGCGGCGACCACCGTGCCGACGAGCGCCAGGTTCTTCGCTCCGACCCGGGCCATCAGCCGAGGGGCGCACTTGGAGCCGACGACGATGGCCACCGAGGTGGGCATCAGGGCGAGTCCGGCCTCCAGCGCGGTGTAGCCCAGCACGTTCTGCGCGTACACGGTCATGAAGTACCACATGGAGAACGTCGCCGAGCCGAGCACGAGCATCGCCACGTTCGCTGATGCCACCGCCCGCGCGCCGAGCACCCTCAGTGGCATCAGCGGTTTCGCCGTACGGGCTTCCACCAGGACGAACAGGGCGAGCAGCATCAGTCCGCCCAGCAGCGGGACGAGGGTGGCGGCCGCGGTCCAGCCGGACTCCTCGGTCTGGACGATGCCGTAGGCGACGGAGGCGAGGCCCGCCGTGACGAGCAGCGCGCCGGTGAAGTCGATACGGCTCCGCTCGCCCGTCCGGCCCTCCGCGAGCCAGATCGCGGCGCCGGTGAGGACGAGGACGCCGACCGGCACGTTGATCAGCAGGACCCACCGCCAGGAGAGGGCGTCGGTGAGCGCCCCGCCGATGAGGCCGCCGGTCGCGCCGCCGCCCGCGCCGACCGCCATCCAGGTGCCTATGGCCTTCGTCCTGGCGGGTCCCTCGGGGACGGCCGCGGTGAGCAGGGTGAGGGTCGCGGGGGCGAGCACGGCGGCGCCGAGCCCCTGTGCGGCGCGGGCGGCGAGCAGCTGCCAGCCCTCCTGGGCGAGTCCGCCGGCCAGGGAGGCGGCGGTGAACAGGCCGAGGCCGACCAGGAACATCCGCTTGCGGCCGTAGATGTCGGCGGCCCGCCCGCCGAGCAGCATGAATCCGGCGAACGCGATCGAGTAGGCGTTGAGCACCCATTGGAGTCCGGCGGTGCTCAGCCCCAGGTCGGTGCGCATGGACGGGAGGGCCACGTTGACGACGGACACGTCGAGGACGACGAGGAACTGGCCGACACAGGCGGCGAGCACCACCGCCCACGTGCGGGTACGGGTCCGGGCGGTACGGCGTGTGGGCGTCGAGACGTCAACCATGGCGTCATACTCGCAGCCGCCCAGCACCCCGTACATCGGTTTCCGGACCGTACCGGCCTCGGACCAGCGGTGTAGGACCGGCGCCCCACCGGGCCCCCGATGACCCGCCCGTCCTCAGCGGCGCAGAAGTGTCACCACGGCCGCGCCGCCGAGCCCGATGTTGTGGGCGAGTCCGGTGCGGGCGCCGGGCACCTGGCGGGCGCCGGCCTCGTCCCTGAGCTGCCAGGTGAGTTCGGCGGCCTGGGCGATTCCGGTGGCGCCGAGCGGGTGCCCCTTGGAGATCAGGCCGCCCGACGGGTTGACCACCCAGCGGCCGCCGTGGGTGGTGGCGCCGGACTCGACGAGCGCCCCGGACTCGCCCTCGCCGCACAGCCCGAGCGCCTCGTAGGTGAGGAGTTCGTTGATGGAGAAGCAGTCGTGGAGTTCGATGACGTCGAGGTCGTCGGCCGACAGCCCCGAGGCGGCGTACACCTGTTGGGCGGCGGCCCGCGACATGGGCAGTCCGACCGCGTCGATGCAGGTCCCGGAGGCGAAGGAGTCCCCGGTGTCGGTCGTCATGGCCTGGGCGGCGATCTCGACGGCCCGGTCGCCGAGCCCGTGCTCCTCGACGAAGCGCTCGGAGACGACGACGGCCGCGGCCGCGCCGTCGGAGGTCGGTGAGCACTGGAGCCGGGTCAGGGGCTGGTGGATCGCTTTGGCGGCGAGGACCTCGTCGACCGTGTACGGGGCCTGGAACTGGGCGTACGGATTGCCCGTCGAGTGGCGGTGGTTCTTGGCCGCGACGGCGGCGAGCTGCGCCTCGGTCGTGCCGTACTTCTTCATGTGCTCGCGGGCCGCGTTGCCGAAGATCTGGGCGGTGGGCGGGGTCATCTCGAAGCCGTGTCCCGCTGCCATGATCCCGTAGTGGCGGGCGACCGGGGACGTCTTGAAATCACCCGCTCCGCCGTCGGACCCGCCGCCGCCGAGCGATCCGCGCGCCATCTTCTCGAAGCCGAGCGCGAGGACGCAGTCGCTGCCGCCGCCCTCGACGAACTGCCGGGCCATCATCAGCGCGGTGGAGCCGGTGGCGCAGTTGTTGTTGACGTTGTAGACGGGTATCCCGGTCAGGCCGAGCTCGTACACCGCTCGTTGTCCGGCGGTGGAGGCCTGGAAGCAGTAGCCGACGGCGGCCTGCTGGACGTCCTCGTACGCGACACCGGCGTCGGTGAGCGCCGCCGTGCCGGCTTCCTTCGCCATGTCCCAGTACTGCCAGTCGCGGGTCTCGGGCTTCTCGAACTTCGTCATCCCGACGCCGACGATGTACGCCTTCGCGGCCTTCGCTGTCATGGCCTTCGCTGTCATGGTGTGTCCTTTCGGAGGGGCGGTGGGCCCTCTCAGTCCCTCGGCAGGCCGAGGATGCGCTCGGCGACGACATTGAGCTGGACCTGTGTGGTGCCGCCCGCGATGGTCAGGCAGCGGGACATCAGGAATCCGTGCACGGCCCTCTCGCCCGCCCCCTCGGCCACCGCGCCCGCGGGGCCGAGGAGTTCGAGGGCGAGTTCGGCGACCTTCTGCTGGTGGGCGGTCTGGATGAGTTTGCGTACCGAGGCGCCCGCTCCCGGTTCGAGGCCGGAGACCTGTTGCAGCGTGGTGCGCAGCCCGATGCAGGCCAGCGCGTGGGCCTCGGCGGCGAGTGCTCCGATCCGGGCCCGGCAGGCGCCGTCGAGTCCGGCGGAGCGGTCGATCAGGGCTTCGAGGCCGGTGTCGAAGGTCATCTGGTCGGCCATGTGGACGCGTTCGTTGCCCAGGGTGTTGCGGGCGACCTGCCAGCCGCCGCCGGCCTCGCCGACCAGGGCGTCGGCGGGCAGGATCACGTCGTCGAAGTACACCTCATTGAAGAGGGAGTCCCCGGTGATCTCCTTCAGCGGGCGGATGTCGATGCCCTCGGTGTTCTTCATGTCGACGAGGAAGTAGCCGAGGCCCTGGTGCTTGGGGGCGTCCGGGTCGGTCCTGGCGAGCAGGATGCCGTGGTCGGCCCACTGGGCGGCGCTCGTCCACACCTTCTGGCCGTTGATCCGCCAGCCCTCGGGGGTGCGTTCGGCCCGGGTGCGCAGCGAGGCGAGGTCGGAGCCGGCGCCGGGTTCGGAGAACAGCTGGCACCACAGGAGTTCGCCGCGCAGGGTCGGCAGCAGATAGCGGTCCTGCTGCTCGGCCGTCCCGTGTGCGATGAGGGAGGGCACCACCCAGGTGGCGATCTGGAGGTCGCTCAGCTTCACGCCCTGTTCGCGCAACTCCTGTTGTACGGCGAGTTGTTGTACGGGTCCGGCGTCCAGGCCGTAGGGCGCGGGCAGATGCGGGGCGGCGTAGCCGGTGGGTGCGAGGGCGCGGCGGGCGGCCTTCGGGTCCAGGCCCCGGGCGGCGGCGACGGCCTCGCGGGCCGCCGTGCGGTGCGCGGCCGCCTTCGCCGGGAGTTCCAGGGTGAGTTCGCGGCGCGCCCCGGCCGAGGCCAGCCGGACGGCGCGCTGCCGGTGGACGTCCCCCGACCCCAGCAACTGCCGTGCCACCAGGGCCCGGCGCAGGTACAGATGGGCGTCGTGCTCCCAGGTGAAGCCGATTCCGCCGAGGATCTGGATGGCGTCCTTGGCGCAGCTGTACGCGGCGTCCAGGGCAGCCGACGCGGCGAGGGCCGCGGCCATGCCCCGTACCTCGGGTGCCTCGTCGGCCGCGCGGGCGGCGTCCCAGGCGAGCGCGCGGGCCTGTTCGACCCGTACGAGCATGTCCGCGCAGAGGTGTTTGACGCCCTGGAACTGTCCGATGGGGCGGCCGAACTGCTCGCGGACCTTGGCGTGTTCGGTGGCGGTGTCCAGCGAACGGGCGGCGGTGCCGCAGGCCTCGGCGGCGAAGAGGACGGCGGCCAGGTCGCGGACGAGTCCGGAGTCGGTGGGCAGCAGCCGCCCCGCGGGGACCAGGACCCCTTCGGCCCGGACCTCGGCGGTGGTGCGGGTCGGGTCGGCGCCGCGGTGCGGGCGGACGGCCAGTCCCCGCGTGCCGGTGTCGACGGCGAACCAGCGGGTGCCGGTGACCGAGGCGGCGGGGAGCAGCAGCAGGTCGGCCCCGTCGGCGCAGAGCACCGGCGGGAGTTCGCCGTCGAGCAGATGGCCGTCCTCCTGCTCGACGGCGGTGAGGCTGCCGGGGCCGAGGGCGACGGCGCCGATGCGCCGGCCCGCGGCGAGGTCCCGCACCAGGGCGGACGTCTCCGGCGCCGAGGCGTGCAGCACCGCCGAGGCGAGGGCGCTCGTCAGGAAGGGACCGGGGAGTGCGGCCCGGCCCGCCTCTTCGAGGACGACGGCGAGATCGAGCAGTCCGCCGCCTCCGCCTCCGTACTCCTCGGGGAGATGGATGCCGAGCAGGCCCTGTTCCGCCAGCCCGTCCCAGTACTCGGGGCGTGCGCCGGTGGTGGCGGGGGCGTCCGCGTCAAGGATTTTACGAATTTCCCCGGGCGGTACGGTCCGCGCGAGCCACCCCCGTACGGCCTGCGCCAGCTCACTGTGTTCTTCGGTGATTCCGATGCCCATACGGATCCTCGCCGGTCGCAGCCACTGGAACGGCGCAAGAGTAGAACACGTTCCAATCTGACGGAAGGTCAGATGGCTATCTGTTTCCGGCCGGAGGGACAGTCCCGGCCGCTGCCGTGTCCTGTTCGTACCTCGTTTGTCCTGTCTCACTGAACCCTGCGAAGTCCGGGCATAGGTTGCGAGGGATCTTGCGAGGTCCCGCGTTACCTTGCGAGCGGACCTGGCGTTAGGCCATCCGTGGAAGCTGGGTTACGCGTGCTGGCCGGCGGTGCACAGGGGCCGCCCGCCGATGGATTCGAGGTCGGGTACGTCGAGCAAGATGGATCGGAACTACGCCGACCGCTGGCCGATGTGTGGTCAGTACGGTTCGAGGACGTCGCGCCGGTACGCGCGTTCAAGTCGTACAAAGGGCAGCGGCACCTGCCGGGGCTGTGGTGGTCGTCGACGACGGACGGGCACATCGGGTACGAGTCCTGGCTGGAACGTGATCACGTGATGCTGATGGACTTTGACCCGTCCGTGGTGGCGGTGTCGTCACAGCCGTTTTGGCTGTTCTGGATGTCGGGGAACAGCAAGGGTCTCTCGCACGTGCCAGACTTCTTCGCACGGCGGGACGACGGCTCCGCAGTGGTGTTCGACTGCCGCCCTGTGGAACGGCGCCGGCCTCGGGACTGGGAGAAATTCGAGGCGACGCGGGCGGCCTGCGATCAGGTGGGGTGGGAGTTCCGGCTGGTGGGGGCACCGGACGAGATCCTGGTGAGGAATGTGAGGTGGTTGGCTGGCTACCGACATCCGCGCCATCTGGTGGAGCCAATCGCATCCGAACTGCGGAAGGTGTTCGCCGCACCATGCCCATTGATGGACGGCGCCACGCTGACGGGAGATCCCATCGCCGTGCTGCCGGTGCTGTTCCACTTGTTGTGGCTTCACGAACTCTCGGTGGATGTCCAGGTTCCGCTGCACGCCGCGGCAATGGTGTCGCCAGGGACGGTGCAGTGATGGCAGGCGGGAGCGCTTCTGTGCTGCGCCCCGGTGACTGGGTCACCTACGCGGATGGCGACCACCAGGTGGTGGCCTTGGCTGGAACCTCGGTACGGCTGCGCTCTCAGGACGGGGTGGAGTCGGTGGTTCTGGCCTCCTACCTGATGGCCTCCCCCGGCTTCGCGGTCACAGGAACAGAACACCAGGCCGCTGTCGAGCCGTTCGGCCTATTGAACAGCCTTCCGGAGTCTGTGCTGGCAGCCGCGCGGGAGTGGGAACGTCATGTCGTGGAGGTCGAAACCGGGTCGCCGCCGACGACCGATCCAGGGACCAGGCCACGGCCGGAGTACGACCCGGCGGAGCGGAGTCTGGCCGAGCGTGATGCGGCGAAGGCCCACGAGTTGGGGGTCAGTGTCCGTACCGTCCAGAGCAGGCGGGCTCGCTATGCGCGTCAAGGGCTTTGGGGGCTGGTCGATCAGCGCATGGTCCGCGAGTGGGAGACCACGGGCCAAGCGGATGCACGACTGATCGACGTGATCCGCCAGGTGATGGACGACGAGACTGCGGCTTCGACCGGAACCCGCTCGCGGCTGATCCGCCGAGTGATCAAAATGGTGGAGGAGGTGCACGGAACGGGGACGGTGCCGCTGCCCAGCAGGAGCACGTTCTATCGGCTTGTCGACGCGCTTTCCACCGGCCGGCACACCTTCGGCTCTGCCGTCACCCGCCGACAGATGGCCAACCGGCCTGACGGCCCGTTCACTCCGACGTTCGCGGACCGGCCCGGGGAACAGGTACAGATCGACTCCACCCCGGTAGACGTGATGGTGGTGCTCGGTTCCGGTCTGCCTGCGCGCGCTGATCTAACGATCGCTGTCGATGTCGCCACCCGCACAATCTGCGCGGCCGTGCTGCGGCCGATGGGCACGAAGGCGGTGGACGCCTCCCTGTTGCTGGCCCGGATGCTGGTGCCGGAACCGATGCGGCCGGGCTGGTCGAACTCACTTCGGATGGCAGCTTCTCGGATGCCACACCGGCGCTTGCTGGACGTGGATACGCGGATGGAACAGGCCGCCGCAAAACCGGTGATCGTGCCGGACACCGTCGTCATCGACGGCGGGAAGGTATTCATCTCGGAAACCTTCATCCGGGCCTGCAACCGACTCGGGGTCTCAGTCCAAAGAGCACGTCCGCGCACGCCTACGGACAAGGCCATCGTGGAGGCGACTTTCTCCGCGATCAACACCTTGTTCTGCCAGCACGTCGCCGCCTACACCGGCCCCAACGTCTCCCGCCGGGGCGAGCGGGTGGAAGCGCACGCAGCCTGGACAATTCCCGAACTCCAGGAGTTGCTGGACGAGTGGCTTCTCGTCGGGTGGCAGATGAGGCCGCACGACAGCCTCCGCGATCCTTACCGACCCAAAATGGCGATGTCGCCGAACGACAAGTACACGTCTCTGGTCGCAGCCAGCGGCTACCTGCCGCTGGTCTTGCGTGGTGAGGACTACCTGGAACTGCTGCCGGTTGCCTGGCGGGCGGTCAACGACTACGGAATCCGGATCGACCACCGCACCTACGACTGCGCGGACCTGGGACCGTGGCGGCGCCAGCAGTCCGGAATTACTGCGAAGCGTGGTCTCTGGGAAGTGCACTACGACCCCTACGACCTGTCCCAAGTATTCGTACGCACGCTTCACGGATGGATCACCGTCCCCTGGATCCAGCTACCGCTGATCAACGCTCCGTTCGCGGACTTCACCTGGCAGCACGCACGCCGCCTTGCCACCGATGCCGGATTGGACGACACCAACGAAGAAACAGTCGCCCGTCTGCTGGACAAGCTGCTGAGCCGGGCCGAGCACGGCCCCGACAAACGCACAGTCCGCGTGCTCGACCGAACCCGAGCGGCGGTCGCCATCCCCGCACCTGCCGACGAGCCTGAGCCCAACACGCCCCCAACATTCCAGCCGCTCGCCCCGGTGGCACCGTTCGGTGTCTTCGACGCTCACGCAGAGGCCGAAAGGTGGCTCTGAGCATGACTGCCCCGCCAACGACTCCGGTCAAGGAAGAAGCACAGCAAGGGCCACCGCCGGACAGCCCTCTGACAACCAAGGAGGGCTGGCGACGATTCGTCGAACACGAACCGATTCCTCCCATCCTCTTGTCCGCCGATGAACGGGCATCGCTGAGCGAGCGGCAACGGATGCGTGCGGACGACCTGCGCCGCGAATATCACGCCAGCCTCCCACTGGTGAACACCCCGACGATCCGCAAGGTCGTCGCCACTTCCCGCCTGCTGGTGCAGCTCAACCGCCAGCAGATCTCGGCCCGCCGCGGCGTCATCCTCAGCGGCGTTTCGGGCACCGGAAAGACCACAGCTCTGTCGCAGTTAGGGCGGGCCCATGAACTCGCCGTCCGCAAGCGTCATCCGCGCGACCGCAACCGGCTGCCGGTCCTCTACGCAACGGTCCCGCCAGCGGCCACCCCGCGAATGCTCGCGGTGGAGTTCGCCCGGTTCTTCGGCCTGTCATTCCCGGCACGGTCCAACATCACCGACGTCGTCGACGCGGTCTGCGCGACCGCCGCCCACGTTCACGTCGACCTCGTACTGATCGACGAACTACACAACCTCAACCTGGCTAGTCGAACCGGCGCCGAAGCCTCCGACCAACTCAAATACTTCGCCGAGCGGCTGCCCGCCACATTCATCTACGCGGGCATCGACGTCGAGGCTCAGGGACTGTTCGCCGGCACGCGCGGGCGCCAGATCGCCGGCCGCTTCACCGTCATCCCGGCCTCCCCCTTCTCCTACGCCACCAACGAGGACCGCGACACCTGGCAAGCGTTGGTCCAGACCCTGGAGTCCATGCTCCGACTGCACCACCACAAGCCGGGAACCCTCCCCAATCTGAGCAAGTACCTCTTCCACCGCACCGGCGGAATGATCGGCAGCCTCTCCCAGCTCATCCGCGGCGCTTCCGTCCTCGCCATCGAGGACGGAAGTGAACGCATCACCGAAGACCTCCTGAACATCGTCCCGATCGACTACGCCGCCGAGCAGTCCGAGAAGCTCACGTCCCCGGCCAAGACCGCAACCCGACGGAGGCGCGCGTCCTGATGGTCATCCGCCGCCTGCCTGACCCGGTCCCGCCCGTCCGCCACGAGATCACAGGCTCCTACGTCGCCCGGCTGGCACGGATCCACGGCATGGATTTCGGGGCGCTCTGGGATCAGATCTCGCAACCGATCAAGCCCCATAGCAGCGTCCGCCGACTCATCCCAGCACAGCTCGTGATGCTCACGGGGCGCTCTCTCCATCAGCTCGCTGGTGCCCTTCCCGAGCTTCGGACACCGGCACCCGATTGGCATGCCTTTCGGCATGAACCGCAACCCGCCTGCCGCATCTGCACAGGACGCCATCCCGGTGGCCCCGTCCTTCAATTGCTGCCACATCACCGCTACGTCTGTGTCCCACACCAAATCTGGATTGGCCCACCGGACGTCGACCACCTCACCACGTCGCTTACGCAGCTACCTGAGGTCGTGCAAGCACAGCGACGCCACCTACGCCTGCTTCGACGAGTCGGCTGGGCCGTCACCTATGACGCCGTCCTCACGGCGATCCTCATCTGTGGACAGCTCTGGTCCCGTCCTCCTGAGAAATCCTCTGGCGCATGGCATGAATGGGTCCGACGTGCCAACATCCTCATTCCACCGGGAACATCAGAGGCATCTTTTTCAACGGCCAGGCTCTGCGCCGTCGTCTATCCCGAAGCTGTCTCCCTCGCAGCACGACTCGCTTCCCCGTACTGGCGCCTAAAAGCCCAGGGATCTTGGGCTGACCGCACCCAGTTCGACATGGAAGTCGCTCAGATTCTGGCCCACCCCGCCTACCAGCGGGACCGCCTACACGATCCGATCAGCCATTGGGCCGACGTCAATTCCCGCCGCGCGCCGGTCGCCCCGATCCGTCTCTACACGGACAGGAAGCCGACCCGTACCCCACACCTCTACCGACCATCGCTGCATGCAGCCACACATCGCGCTCGACAACGCCATGCCCGAGAGTTCGACCCGACCAACCGAGCGGGCGAAGCACTTGTCATGCACCGCCATGTCGCGTCTGTCTACCGGCGTGCTTGGAACCCCATTCAGGCGTGGACTTATCCAAATCGGCCTCCTCACCCGCACTATCTCGGGGCGTGATGGCATGAACCGGAGCGTCCGCGAGTCGTTCGCCACCTATCCTGCCAAGTGCGCTTGGACGGTAGAAGGGGGCCCTTATTAGCGGGCCGGAAACCTACCGCCAAAGAGAAGATCGAGATAGTAAAAGGCTGTGGCGGGGTCGTTGTTCTTATGAGCATCGAGCGCTTTACGGGCACGCACTGCTCCGGTGCTCAGCTTGGAGAGGGCGGCTGTCCCGTTTGCTGGCGTCGAGTAGGCACTGAACCTTCCGGCGGCGCCTCGGGGATCATTCATTGCTGCGAGTTGGATCTTGTGGAGGTATTCCAACAATCCACAGACATCCCAGACGGCAACGAACGACGACAACGTGGCCACGTACTGCGCCGCCCGCATCTCCAAGTAGAATGAGGAGACAGGTACGTTGTTGTAGTACTTCCATGCCTTAGCCAAGCGAGCCAGCTTCTTCGCGCCTCCAGCGACATGACCCAGCTTGTTGACCTCGTTGACGTAACTCAGGTGTGTTGTGGGGGCGGTGTCCATCCATCCGCTCGCAGCACCCGGGATGTCGTACACGGGTGTCTGTTGGTCTCCACGGATCGTGATGAATCCAGGCAGCACTTCCCATGTCTCGGTTCCCTGCTTGAACTTGACCACGACAGTTGGTCTGCGCACCACCACTTCGGTGTACGGGAAACTCGATTGAAGAGCCGACTTCACCCAACCCAACGCCGTGTCAGAACTGGTGGGTCTAAGACCCTTGATGCTGACGAGTAGGTCCACGTCGCAGTAGCCACGCACCCCGGTTCCATGGCCGAAGGATGAGCCGATCTCGCGGAAGAGGTGGACACCGAGCGCTTGGCTGAGCGAAGTCTCAACACTGGCTCTGTGTTTCGCCGCAGCCTCGCGCTGCGAAGCGAGCGGAACCAGTCGCGTGAGGAAGGTGTCAAATCCTGCGTCTACGGAAAGTGCCATGGGTTTGCCTACTGTCCTGTCGCGGGTGTGCTCTCGTCCACTGCGTATGACTGGCCGCCGGCGTCAATGTTGGCTTTCGCCTTTCGATACGATCGCCGATTCGGCGGTTCGGCCGTCTTGTTCTGCTCATCTCGCCGGGCAGTCAGTTCGGCCAGAGCGTTGCGGGCCTCGTCGAGAGGCCAGGTAGGTAGATCGATCTCCCTCGCCTGACGGGCGGCGGTTTGGATCTCCAGGTACGCGTTCGCCGCTGCTGCAGCTTGGTTCATTCGATGGGACGCGTTCACAGTGGTCAGGATGGCCCCGAAGCCAGCTGACGCAAGAGCCATGACGCCAGCGGCTACACGGCCAGTTGACTCAACCAATGCAGTCGTGCCAGCCACTGCAGCAAGGATGCTGGCGGGCAAGCCCAGGCCAAGGTTGACACCCCGCCACTGCTTTGTCTGCTCGAACTGCATCTGGGCGCTGTACATGGCGCTCTCCTCGAGTCGCCTGAACTCAGCCTCGATCGCCCTTCTGCGCCTGGCGTCGCCGGTCTCACCATCCGTTTCCATGGGCACACGCTAGTCGGAGGGTCTGACAGTCGTAGCCGAACACCTTGAGAGCGATGTTGAGAGGCCTGCCGTAGATGATCAATTCCAAGGGATGCCTGCGGAGGGTGTGGGGTGGGCGGCGGCCGAAGCCACCGCAAGACGGTCAGGCGGCGGGATACTGGCCCCGGTTGTCGAGGTGGCAGTGGGCGGTCAGGCGTCAGGGTCGACTTCGGGGTGCGTGAACCGCACGGGCTTGTGCAGCGACCGGGCCTAGGCGATTTCGGCTCGGGTGCTGTCTCCGATGTAGTCGCCGACTAGGAGCACCTCATCAGCGAGCCGGATCTTCGCCCGGCGCAGATCGTCGAGTCGAACCTTCAGCGCCTCGACCTCGACAGGATCGGACCAAAGTTCGTTCGGCGACTTCATGTCACAGCCCGGTTTGGTCGCCTCATGCACCGCGTATCGAGTTGCCGTGAGCTCCCGGAGAACAACTCAATCTCGCCCGAGCGCCTAGCGCGAGAGCCGCCTCGCATCGGAGTCGACGGGCCGCCGATTATGCAACCTACGTCGAGACAGCCCAGCACTCGCCAGCCCCGCCCAAGATTGCGAAGCGCAGGTCAGCCGACTCACCTCTCGCAATCTTCAGTCGGACAGGACATCGTTCACCGGAATACCTCGGACATGCGGAAGGTTGCACCCTGCACACACTTGGCGGGCAGTGCTGCCCGCAGCACGGCCCGCACGCCTTCCCGTCCCTCCCTCTCCCGCTGCCCGGAGGCCGCACGTATGCCACAGACGACGCACGAACAGCAGTCCGCGGAGCTTCCCTCGCCGCGGACGTCGAAGACGGGCAAGGGGATCGTCCCCGTGCTCGCCTTCGCGGGAATCACCGTGGCGGTGATGCAGACCCTGCTCGTCCCCGTCATCAAGGACCTGCCCGCTCTTCTCGACACCGACCAGTCCAACGCCACCTGGGTGATGACGGCGACGCTGCTCGCCGGAGCCGTCTCCACGCCGATCATGGGGCGGCTCGGCGACCTCAACGGCAAACGGAAGATGCTGCTGGCCAGCCTCGCCGTCATGGTGGTCGGCTCCCTCATATGCGCCTTCACCGATGACCTCGTGATCATGATCGTGGGCCGCGCGCTCCAGGGCTTCGCCATGGGCGCCATCCCGCTGGGCATCGGCATCATGCGCGACGAGCTGCCGCGTGAGAAGCTCGGCTCGGCCATGGCCCTGATGAGCTCCTCGATCGGCGTCGGGGGCGGACTCGCCCTGCCCGCCGCCGCCCTGGTCGCCCAGCACGCCGACTGGCACACCCTCTTCTTCGGCTCGGCCGGCCTCGGCGTGCTCGCCATGGGGCTGACCGTGCTCGCCGTGCCGGAGCCCCCGCTGCGGGCCCCCGGCCGGTTCGACTTCACCGGCGCCCTCGGCCTCTCGGCCGGACTGGTCCTCCTGCTGCTGGCCATCACCAAGGGCAGCGACTGGGGCTGGACCTCCGTCACCACCCTCGGGCTGATCGCCGCGGGCCTGGCGGTGCTGCTGCTGTGGGGCGTGTTCGAGCTGCGCAGCGACGCACCCCTGGTCGACCTGCGGACCACCGCACGCCGCGAGGTACTGCTCACCAACCTCGCCTCGATCATGGTCGGGGTCGCCTTCTACGCCGTCTCGCTGGTCCTGCCGCAGCTGCTCCAGCTGCCGCTGTCCACCGGCTACGGCCTCGGCCAGTCGATGGTGGTCGCCGGGCTCTGCGTGGCGCCGCTGGGCCTGACGATGATGCTCGTCGCCCCGCTGTACGCCCGGCTGTCCGCCCGGTACGGCCCCAAGGTCACGCTGATGCTCGGCATGGCGGTCATCGCCATCGGGTACGGGGCCGGGCTCGGCCTGATGAGCGCCGCCTGGCAGACCGTCGTGATCGCGGTGGTGCTCGGCGCCGGCATCGGGCTCGCCTACTCCTCGCTGCCCGCACTGATCATCGGGGCCGTCGACGCCTCGGAGACGGGCGCGGCCACCGGGCTCAACACCCTGATGCGCTCGATCGGCACCTCGGTGTCCAGCGCGGTGATCGGCATGGTGCTGGCCCACACCTCCGTGCAGATGGGTTCGGTCGCGGTGCCCAGCATGCAGGGGTTCCGCACCTCGTTCATGATCGCTACGGGTGCGGTGCTGGCCGGTCTGGTGCTGGCCGCGTTCCTGCCGTCGCAGCGGGCGGCCGCCGCGCCGGTCCTGCTGGCGAGCAGCGCGGGCGACGCGACGGCCCGGCTGTCCGGCCTCCCGCTCCCGCTCCCCGGCTCCGGCTTCCGCGGCCGGGTCCTCGAAGCCGACGGCACCCCGGTGGCCGGCGCCAACGTCACCCTGATCGACCGGCAGGGCCGGCAGGCCGGGCTCACCACGACGGACGCGGAGGGCCGGTACGCGCTCGCCGCCCCGGCCGGCGGCAGCTTCGTCCTGGCCGGATCGGCCGCCGGATACACGCCGCGCGCCTACCCGGCGGCGCACCCGGCGAGCGGCCGGCCCGCCGAGGCCGATCTGGTGCTGTCCCTCAGCGCACCGGCGCGTCGAACCTCGGTGCGGTCATGAGCAGATGAGAGACGTCCGTCCCCGCCGGGAGCTCCTGCGGCCGCGCGCCGCGGGTGAACAGCCGCGCGGGGCGGGCGCCCTGGACCCGGGCCTGGCGCCCGTTGACCCGCAGCCATGAACCCTCGCGCAGGCCGAGCACCGGGACGTCGTTCTCCTCCAGGAACTCGGTGAGCCGCTCCTCGCGGGTCTCGCCCTTGTGGGTGCTGTCCGGGTCCGGGTCCAGGTAGTGCGGGTTGATCTGGAACGGGACGAGCCCGAGCGTCTCGAAGGACGGCGGCTGCACGATCGGCATGTCGTTGGTGGTGCGCAGGGTGGGCGACGCCATGTTCGTACCCGCACTGGCCCCCATGTACGGCAGCCCGTCGCGCACCGCCTCGATCACGGCGTCGCGCAGCCCGGTCCGGTAGAGCGCGCTCAGCAGCCGGAAGGAGTTGCCGCCGCCGATGAACACGGCGTCGGACGCGGCGAGTTCGGCGACCGGGTCGGCGTTCTCATGGACGCCGCGAACGCTGATGCCGGCCGGCTCCAGGGCGCCCTGGACCCGCGCGGTGTACGTCGTGTAGTCCGCGAGCGCGTACGGCACGAAGGCCAGCCGGGCGCCGGAGGGCAGGAACGCCTCCACCGTTTCGAGGGCGTGTTCCAGGTAACCGCAGCCGTGCTGGGTGGAGTTGGAGAGCAGGAGCAGATTCACGGGGTTCCTCTTGGGTTCTCTTCGGTTCAGGTCGTGCGGGTGGAGCGGGGCCCGGCCGCCGGTCAGGTGGTCCGGCGGGACCGGGGCTTGGGGCGCTGCGGCGGGTGGGTGAGGCGCCTCTCCAGCATGTCGGCCGCCTTGCGCAGCGCGTCGATCCGGTTCTCCGGCGCCCCCTCGAACCGCTCCTCCGCGCCGCCCAGGCTGAGGCTTCCGTACGGTTCGCGCCCCAGGAAGACCGGTACGGCGAGGGTCGCGATGCCGGTGTCGTACTCACCGACCGTCCAGGCGTACCCCTGGGCGCGCACCTTCAGCAGCTCCCGCTCCAGCAGATCCGGATCGGTCACCGTCCGGTCGGTGAACCGGGCCATCGGGCGCCCCCGGAAGAGCCGGTGGCGCTGCTCGTCCGGCAGGTAGGCGTAGAACGACTTGCTGGTCGCCCCGGCGTGCGCCGGGTAGAGCTCACCGACCAGGGGGTAGTAGCGCAGCGGCCCGGTCTCGCCCTCCTCGGCCGCCACGCACCGCATGTGGAAGCTGTCCGGCAGGCAGAACAGCACGGTGTCGCCGGTGACCCGGCGCAGCTCCTCCAGGACCGGTCCGGCGAGCAGCTCCAGCGATCCGGAGCGCTCCCAGAGCCTGCCCAGGCGCAGCACGGCGGGGCCGATGCGGTAGCGGCGGGTGGCCGGGTCGGAGACCAGGAAGCCGCGGCCCGCGAGGGTGGCCAGCAGCCGCTGGGCCACCGAGGTGTCCCAGCCGAACTCCTCCGCGACCTCGGTGACACCCCAGTCGGGTCTGGTCCGCTCGAACGCGAGCAGCACGAGGAGTGCCCGGTCGACGGTTTGCAGGGCTCCGGCGGGGGTGCGCCGGTCCAGATCGAAGTCCGCCATCCTGATCTCACCATTCAGACCTGAGTTGCAAATAACGGGAAACAGTTGCGTTCAACGCTATCCGATCCCGAATCTGCTCTCAGCACCCCGTCCGGCGTCCCACTCCCTGCCGGGCGCCGGACGGGTGTGATGGATGCGCGAGAAAGGCCCCCCATGTTGAAGTACGTACTGGACATCGTCGATCTCCTCGACGACCCGCAGGCCAATGGCAAGACGGTCGTCGAGTACCTCGACGCCGCGGCGGGGGCCGAGGGCTCGTCCGCGGAGGTCACCACGGTCGCCGGCGAGCGGGGCTCGACGGACTTCGTGATGGTCCGCATCCCCGGCTCCCGGGGACGCAGGGCCGGGGGCACCGCCCGCACCCTGGGCGTGGTCGGCCGGCTCGGCGGCATCGGCGCCCGGCCCGAGATGATCGGCCTGGTCTCCGACGCCGACGGGGCGGTCTCCGCCGTCGCCACCGCCGCGAAGCTGCTCGACATGCGCCGGCGCGGCGATGTGCTGCCCGGCGATGTGATCGTCGCCACCCACATCTGCCCGAACGCGCCGACCGAGCCGCACGACCCGGTGCCGTTCATGGGCTCGCCCGTGGACATCGCCACCATGAACCGCCACGAGGTGACGGACGCCATGGAGGCCGTGCTCTCCATCGACACCACCAAGGGCAACCGCATCATCAACCACAAGGGCCTGGCCCTGTCGCCCACCGTCAAGGAGGGCTGGGTGCTCCGGGTGAGCGAGCAGCTCGGCGAGCTGCTGGCCGTGGTGACCGGTGAGCCGTTGGTCACGTACCCGGTGACCACACAGGACATCACGCCGTACGGTAATGGTGCACACCACATCAATTCGATCCTTCAGCCCTCCACCGCCACGACCGCTCCCGTGGTCGGCCTGGCGGTCACCTCGGCCGCCGCGGTGCCGGGCTGCCAGACGGGCGCGAGTCACGAGAGCGACATCGCGTCCGCCGCCCGCTACGCCGTGGAGGTCGCCAAGGCCTACGGCGCGGGCCACCTGGACTTCCACGACGCGGTGGAGTTCGACAACCTCGTCAACCGCTACGGGTCGCTGTCCCACCTGCAGACCTTCGGCCGCACACCCCTGGAGTCCTGATGGCTGCCGCCCCGCCGGCCGACGCCGCGGTCAACGAGACCAAGAGCATCGGCAGCGACGACTACTCGCTCTCGCGCGTCCCGCGCGACAAGCGGTTCGGCTTCTGGTCCATGCTGCTCCAGTGGCTGGCCCAGTCCGGCTCGATCTCGCAGTTCACGCTCGGCGCCACCATCGGTGTCGGCATGACCTTCGGGAACGCCTTCCTCGCCTTCACGCTCGGCGCGGTCATCCTGGAGGTCGTGATCTTCGCGATCGGCCTGGCCGGGATGCGCGAGGGTCTCGCGACCCCGATGCTGACCCGCTGGGTGGGCTTCGGACGCAACGGCTCGGCGCTGGTCAGCTTCGTCATCGCGGTCAGCCTGGTCGGCTGGTTCGGCGTCCAGAACACGATCTTCGGCAACAGCGTCTCGGCGCTGGTCGGCGGGCCGTCCTGGATGTGGTGCGTGATAGCGGGCATCGCCATCACCGCCCTGGTGATCTTCGGCTTCAAGTACATGGCGAACTTCGCGAAGATCGTCACGCCGCTCTTCTTCGCGATGGTCGCCTGGTCCGTCATCAACACGCTCAAGGACCACTCGTTCACCGATCTGATCCACTCGCCGCCGCCCGGCGAAACGATCCCGCTGGCCGTCGCCGCCACCGCCATCGCCGGCGGCTACATGACGGGTGCGATCGTCTCCCCGGAGATGACCCGCTACAACCGCAAGGGCTCGCACGTCTTCCTGCAGAGCGCCTCCTCGATGATCCTCTCCGAGTACATCGTCGGCATGACCGGCGTGCTCCTGGGCCACCTGGTCAAGAGCAACGAGGTCTCGCACATCGTGCTCTCCACCTCCGGCGCCTTCGGCGTCATCGTGGTCCTGATGTCCACGGCGAAGATCAACGACTGGAACCTGTACGGCTCATCGCTCGGCGTCGTCAACTTCTTCCAGGTCGTCTTCGGCAAGCGGATCCACCGCGGCGCCGTCACCATCGTCCTCGGCATCGCGGGCACGCTCCTGTCCGCGGTCGGGATCATGACCCACTTCACCGAGTTCCTCACGATCCTCGGCGTCGCGATCCCGCCGATCGGCGGCATCATCGTGGCCGAGTACTGGGTCGTGAAGCGGATGCGCAAGCCGCTGGACGACACCCGGGAGGCCGAGACCCTGCCGAAGTCCTCCCCGACCTGGGTGCCGATGTCCATCGTCATCTGGATCGTGGCCTTCTGCGTCGGCAAGTTCTACGACGGCGGCATACCGGCCCTGAACTCGCTGGCCACCGCATTCGTCCTGTACTGCGTCCTCGGCCTGCTGGGCTGGGTGAAGCCGTACGGCACCTCCACCACCGAGGACGACGAGGACAACGCGGTCCCCGACGCCCCCGCCACCACCTCTGTGGGAGCAGCATGAGCACCCCCGACCCCACCGCCCCCCTGGTCCCCGCCTCCGACGAGGCGCAGGCCGAGGCCATCGACCTCTGCGCCGAACTGATCAGGTTCGACACCTCCAACCCCACCAGCGACGAGCGTGCGAGTGCCGAGTGGGTGGTGGGCCGCCTCGCCGAGGTGGGCATCGCCTCGGAGCTGATCGAGTCCGCCCCTGGCCGGGCCAGCGTCATCGCCCGGATCGCCGGCCGCGACCCCGAGCGCGGCGCCCTGATGGTCCACGGCCATCTGGACGTGGTCCCCGCCGACGCCTCCGAGTGGCAGGTGCCCCCGTTCTCCGGCGAGATCCGGGACGGCTACCTGTGGGGCCGCGGCGCGATCGACATGAAGGACACGGTGGCCGTCATGCTGGCCACCGCCCGGCACTTCGCCCGCACCGGCACGCAGCCCTCGCGGGACCTGGTCCTGGCCTTCCTCGCGGACGAGGAGGCGGGCGGCAAGTTCGGCGCCCACTGGCTGGTCGAGCACCGCCCTGAGCTGTTCGCCGGGGTCACCGAGGCCATCGGGGAGGGCGGCGGGTTCTCCTTCGCCCTCGACGACGCCCGGCGCCTCTACCCGATCGAGAACGCCCAGCGCGGCATGGCCTGGATGGAGCTCACCGCGACCGGCCGGGCCGGCCACGGCTCCTCGCCCAACGACGAGAACGCGGTCACCGACCTCGCGGAGTCGCTGACCCGGATCGGCCGCGAGACCTTCCCGATCCGGCTGATCGAGCCGGTCCGCGCCCTGCTCGAAGAGGCCGCCCGCCTCTACGGCGTGAAGTTCGACGAGAACGACATCGAGGGCAGCCTCGCCAAGCTGGGCCCGGTCTCCGACTTCATGCAGGTGGTCCTGCGCAACTCGGCGAACCCCACCATGTTCAACGCCGGCTACCAGACCAACGTCATCCCCGGAAAGGCCACCGCCCGCGTCGACGGCCGCTTCCTGCCCGGCCACGAGCAGGAGCTGATCGACACGATCGACAGTCTGCTGCTCCCCTCGGTCAGCCGCGAGTGGGTCAACCACGACATCGCGATGGAGACCACCTTCGACGGCCCGCTCGTCGACGCCATGTGCGACGCGGTGCGCGCCGAGGACCCGGACGGCCACCCCGTGCCGTACTGCAACCCCGGCGGTACGGACGCCAAGGCCTTCACCCACTTGGGCATCCGCTGCTTCGGCTTCAAGGGCCTGAAGCTCCCGCACGACCTGGACTACGGCCGCCTGTTCCACGGCGTGGACGAGCGCGTCCCGCTGGAGGGACTGCGCTTCGGCGTCCGCGTCATGACCCGACTCTGGCAGAGCTGCTGACCGCCGCGTCACAGCTCCACCAGGGGCCCGCCCCGACCCGGGCTCACCCCACCCGCGCCCCCGCCGACCCCGTCGGCGGGGGCGCGGGCATTCCCGCGCGGCCCGGACGCACCCCCGCGCGCGCCCCCGGCCCGGACGTGCGGCACGATGGGGCGCCGTCGAAACGCCCCGTCCCCGTATCCCACCCCCGTATCCCACCCCACCAGGAGGAACCCCGTGGCCGCCGAGCCCAAGCCGGAGATTCTTGCCGCGTTCCAGGCCGCCAAGGGCTTCATGCCGGTGGTGGAGGGGCTGGCGCTGTACGCGGCCGCCGCCGAGGCCGCCGCGCTCGGGCTGCCGCTGCTGGAGGTGGGCACGTACTGCGGGCGCTCCACCATCCTGCTCGCCGACGCCGCCCGTGCCGCGGGGACGGCGGCCCTCACCGTCGACCACCACCGGGGCAGCGAGGAGCAGCAGCCCGGCTGGGAGTACCACGATCCGACCGTGGTGGACCCGGAGGTCGGCCGGATGGACACGCTGCCCACCTTCCGCCGGACGCTGCACGCGGCCGGCCTCGAGGAGCACGTGGTGGCGCTCGTGGGGCGCTCCCCGCAGGTCGCGGCCGTCTGGGGCGGGCCGCTCGGCCTGGTCTTCATCGACGGCGGTCACACCGACGAGCACGCGAACGGCGACTACGAGGGCTGGGCGCCGCATGTCGCCGAGGGCGGGCTGCTGGCGATCCACGACGTGTTCCCGGACCCGGCGCACGGCGGTCAGGCCCCGTACCGGGTCTATCTGCGGGCGCTGGCCTCCGGGGCGTTCACCGAGATCTCGGTCACCGACTCGCTGCGCGTCCTGCGGCGTACCGGGCCCGGGATCTGAGGCCTCCGGACGCCGGGCGGGCGCCCGGATAGCATCGCCGGGTGCGTGACGACGAGAGCGTTCCCCCCACCCCGCGCCGCCCGGCCCTGTTCGCCGCCGCGACGCTGACCGTGCTGTGCCTGGGCGCCACCGGCTGCGGCGGCGGCGGCGACACCGCGCAGGCCGGCCCCGGCCCGGCCGGCACCACGGCCGCCGCGCCGGCCCCCGCGACATCCTCCGCACCGGCCCCGGCCTCCCCGTCGCCGGTGCGCGGCAGCCCCTCCGCCACCCGGCCGCCCTCCCCGTCGGCGTCCGCGCCGGACGCCCCGGCCGGGCCCCTGTCGGGGAAGACGGTCGTCATCGACCCCGGGCACAATCCGCGCAACCACCTGCACACCGCCGAGATCGGCCGGCAGGTGGACATCGGCACCACGCACAAGGAGTGCGACACCACCGGCACCTCCACCAACTCCGGTTACGCGGAAGCCGAGTTCACCCTCGACGTGTCGCACCGGATGCGCACGCTGCTGCGGGCACAGGGCGCGAAGGTGGTCCTGACGTACGACAACGACCGGCCGTTCGGCCCGTGTGTCGACGAACGGGCCCGGATCGGCAACAAGGCCGGGGCCGACGCGGTCGTCTCGGTCCACGCGGA
Source organism: Streptomyces sp. NPDC048671 (assembly GCF_055587045.1). Lineage (NCBI taxonomy): Bacteria > Bacillati > Actinomycetota > Actinomycetes > Kitasatosporales > Streptomycetaceae > Streptomyces > Streptomyces sp. NPDC048671. Next base: position 699,228 of record NZ_JBVJHB010000001.1, read on the forward strand.
CGGATCGGCGGCCGGCAACCGGGGCTTCCACGTGATCCTTCCCGGCCCGGTGCGCGGCGGCGACGCGGACACCTCGGAGATCGTCGGCCCCTCGCGCGATCTCGGTACGCGTATCGCCGGACTCTTCGTCCGCGCTACCGGAAGTGCGCCTTCCAATTACATCGGCGGCAATACCGGACTGGACACCCGCAAGGATCTCGGCGGACTCAATTTGTCTACCGTGCCCAAAGTGTTCATCGAATGCGGCAATATGCGTGATCCGAAGGACGCGGCCCTGCTCACCAGTGCGAGTTGGCGCCAGAAGGCGGCGCAGGGGATCGCCGACGGCATCAGCAGCTACCTCAACGGGTAGTAAGAGGTGGTTCTGCGATGAATTCGGGAGGATGCCCGCCCAACGTCCGGACGGGGGGCACCACCCGACCGGGCAGACGATAGATTCATCCGTACGATGGGGAGCCGCCCCCGAGCTTCGCGCCGTGCCCGCCCGTACCGGTGGCAGCGACGACCGCCCCGACGAGACGACCGACTAAGGACCTTCACGTGAATATCCGCTCCCTCACTCGAGGCGATGGCGTGGTGATCGGAGCAGCGGTCGTGCTGTTCATCGCCTCTTTCCTCGACTACTACTCCTACGGGAACATTGACGGGCCGAACTCCTGGGATTCACTGGGCAACGCGATCGGGGTCTACCTGGTCGGGGTGGCCGGCGCCGCGCTGATCGTGCTCTCCCGCTCGCAGCCCCAGCCGCGCAAGGTCGCCGGTCTGGATCTCGCCCAGTTCGGCGTGGCCGCCACGGTGTTCACCGCGTGGAACCTGTTCTGGACGATCATCGACCTCGGCCAGATCGACGCCGGTGCCGGTCTGATCCTCGGCATGATCGCCGCTCTGGTGCTGGCCGCCGGTGCGGTCGCCTCCCCGCTGCTTCCCGCGCTCAAGGTCCCGCTCATGGGCGCCCCGAAGCCGGCCGTGCACCCGCCGTACGGCGGCCAGCCGCAGCCCGGCCAGGGTTACGGCTACCCGGGCGCGCAGCAGCCGTCCTTCGGTGGTCAGCAGCCGGGCCAGCCGCAGCCGTACGGTGCCCAGCAGCCCGGCCAGCCCGGTCAGCCCGAGCCGCAGCAGGCCGGTGCGCCGGCTCAGCAGGTCCCGGCGGCGGGCGGTGCGCCGGCCGGTGAGTTCACCCCGTTCTGGTTCGCGGTTCCGGTGGCCCGTCCGCTGTACGGCGAGGACGGTTCGCCGTCCCCGATCGCCGAACTGGCCCCGGGTACCTGGTATCTCGCGGTCGAGCAGCGCGGTCCGGGCCTCATCGCCCAGACGCAGGACGGCCGTCGTGGCGTGCTCCAGGACACCACGGGCATCCAGCGCGGCTGACGCGGCGCACGGACAACCGACAGCGGCCCCCCGCCCCTTCCGGGCGGGGGGCCGCTGTCGTACCCTCCGGATACATCTGATGCACCGTCAGAAATACTGGGAGGCAGCGGAATGCGGCTCGGACTCGCTCTCGGATACTGGGGCCGCGGCCCGAACCCGGCCCATCTGGACCTCGCCCGCGAGGCCGAGGACCTGGGCTACGCGTCGGTGTGGACGGCGGAGGCCTGGGGATCGGACGCCTTCACCCCGCTGACCTGGATCGCCGCCCACACCTCCCGGATCCGGCTGGGCACCGGCATCGCGCAGATGGCGGCGCGCACCCCGACCGCGACCGCCATGCACGCCCTGACGCTCGACCACCTCTCCGGCGGCCGGATGATGCTCGGCCTCGGGCTCTCCGGCCCCCAGGTCGTCGAGGGCTGGTACGGGCGGCCGTTCCCCCGCAGCCCGCTGACCGCGACCCGCGAGTACGTCGACGTGATACGCCAAGTACTCAGCCGCGAGGCGCCTGTTGAGCTGGACGGCCGGTTCCACTCGCACCCGTACAACGGCCCGGACGCCACCGGGCTCGGCAAGCCGCTGAAGCCGATCACCCATCCGCTGCGGGCGGACCTCCCGGTGCTGCTCGGCGCCGAGGGGCCGAAGAACATCGCGCAGACCACCCGGATCGCGGACGGCTGGCTGCCGCTGTACTGGTCGCCGCTGCGCACCGATGTGTACGAGGCCTCGCTCACCGGCCTCCGCGACGGGTTCATGATCGCGCCGATGGCCCGTGCGCAGGTCTGCGACGACGTCGCGGAGGGACTGCTGCCGGTGAAGGCGATGCTCGGCTTCTACATCGGCGGCATGGGCGCCGCCGCCCGCAACTTCCACGCGGACCTGATGGCGCGGATGGGGTTCGGGGAGGAGGCCCGGCGGATTCAGCAGCTCTTCCTGGAGGGCCGCAAGGAGGAGGCCGTCCTCGCCGTGCCCGACGCGTTCGCCGATGAGATCTCGCTGGTCGGCCCCCGTGAACGGATCGCGGAACGGCTGGAGTTGTGGCGCAAGGGGCCGGTCACCGACCTCCTGGTAACCGCCCCCGACCCGCACACCCTGCGGGTGCTGGCGGAGCTCAACCAGTAGAACCCGCGGGAAGCCGTCCCTCGCGCGTCCAGGCCGTCAGCTCATCCGCCGTCCACGTCGTGACGACGCGTTCCGCCGGGACCCCGCACTCCTCGGCGCGGGCGCAGCCGTGGATCTGCCAGTCCAGCTGTCCGGGCGCGTGCGCGTCGGTGTCGACGGCGAAGAGCGTGCCCGCCTCGACGGCCCGGCGCAGCTGCCGCCTGGGCGGGTCCAGCCGCTCGGGTCTGCTGTTGATCTCCACCGCCGTACCCGCCTGGGCGCAGGCGGCGAAGACCTCGTCCGCGTCGAACCGCGACTCCGGACGGCCCCGGCCGGTGAGCAGCCGCCCGGTGCAGTGCCCGAGGACGTTCGCCCGAGGATGGCGGACGGCCGCGAGCAGCCGCCGGGTCATCGGGCCGGGGTCCATCCGCAGCTTGGAGTGGACGGAGACGACCACCAGGTCGAGCTGTTCCAGGAGTTCGTCCTCCTGGTCGAGGCTGCCGTCGAGGTTGATGTCGCACTCGATGCCGGTCAGCAGCCGGAACGGCGCCCAGCGCTCGTTGAGTTCGGCCACCTCGGCCAGCTGCCGGCGCAGCCGTTCGGGCGAGAGGCCGTTGGCCACGGTCAGCCGGGGCGAGTGGTCGGTGAGCACCGCCCAGTCGTGGCCGAGCTCGGCGGCCGTGCGGCCCATCTCCTCAATCGGGCTGCCGCCGTCCGACCAGTCGGAGTGCAGATGGCAGTCGCCGCGCAGCAGCGCGCGCAGCCGTTCAGCGCCCTCGGCGAGCGGTCCGCTCTCCTCGGCCTCGGTCTCCAGCCGCTCCAGGTACGCGGGCACCTCTCCGGCCACCGCCTCGCGGACGACCTGTGCGGTCCTGGGGCCGATGCCCTTGACCCGCTCCAGCGAGCCGTTCGTCACCCGCTGGACGGCCTCCCCCTCACCCATCGCGGCGACGGTGCGGGAGGCCGTGCGGAAGGCCTGGACGCGGTAGGTGTCGCCCCCGCCGCGCTCCAGCAGGAAGGCGATCCGCTCCAGGGCCCGGACCGGGTCCATCGCCACCTCCTCGCCGGACGGGACGGGCTGCCGTTCCAGCTTGGCCCAGAGGCGCCCGCCCCGCACACCGGCCGGAGCCGCCGCAGCCCCCGCCCGCCAGCCGAAGGACGACCGCGCCGGCCAGAAGTCCGGCAGCTCCGCGTCGCCCAACACTCCGTTCCAGCGGTTCCGGAGTGTCGGCATGGTGGCATCGGCCCTGGTCAGAGACCACAACGGCTCCGGGCAACCTTCGCTCCCCACGGAGAGTGTGAAGACAAACTCCCGGAACCCCCTCGCGGGCACGGTCCACGAAACGCAGACCCTCCGGGGTGTACGGTGCGTGCGCCTGTCCGTCCTGACCGACGAGACCACCAGCCCCGAACGGCAGCGCGAGGCCGACGACAAGGTCGCGGCAGAACTCAACATCGACTTTGGGCCCGGTGACGCGGTACGCGAGGCCGTGGACCTGGACGTGCGACCAGGTCCCGCCCACCGTGACGAGCTTTTGCGCCCGCCCGTACCCGGAGTCATACCGCAGCGCAACGTGATCCGAGCCCCGCCGTGCCCCCGGCTCGGGTGTACGGCGGGGCTTCGTCATGAAGGAATTAGCTCGGGACGGACAATCGTCCGTGCGCGCTCATACAGCGCTTGCGCATCGTGGTTCTTGAGGTGCGGGCCAATGAGACTGAACATGCTCGTAATCCGCTTGTCGATTCGGCCCGAGTTAACTTGCGGATAGTCATCCAGGGCCTTCCCCCATGTAGAGCACGCGGCTTCAAGATGCCCGATGGTTAGTTGCCGCTCCGCAAGGATCGCCCGTTCCTTGACGCGCGTGCGTCGATAGATGCTGTACCGCACCTTGTCCGATTCCTGCATGGCAACTACAGCCCCGGCCACGTCGCCCATTTCGAAGCGCACTTGGCTGGTGTGGTAGTTGAGTGAGGCCGGGTCGTACGAGCCGAAAGCCTTCCCGCGGGACTCCGCACGATCCATTGCAACTTCGGCTTCTGCAAGGTACATCCGTGCGGATTTGTGGTCGCCGACCTGGGCGGAGGCATGCGCTTGCTGACCAGTGAGGAAGGCGCGCATCCGGGGTCCGGCCTGGGGGGACGACGCTGCGGCAGCATCGGCCAGCCGCATGGCAATCGGGCCCTGATTCAAGTCTACGGCTTGCACGCTCATGCCCCGGAGCGTGGTGCAGAACGTCAGGTGGTCCTCCGAAGCCCCGGCAAGTTCAAGCGCTTTCAGGTAGTAGCGCTGTGCGAGTCCGTGCAAGCCCTCATCTACGGCCATGTAACCCGTGAGGTAACAAAGATCGGACGCCGCGGACATCATCGCTTTGCGTACATCCTCCGGCCCATCAGTTCGGAGGAACGGTGCAACAGTGTTCACCAGGAAAGCCGCAGCGAGCGGTCTAGCGGTGCGTCCTCCGAACTGGTCGTCCATGGACGAAAGCTGTTCGGTCATCGCGGAGACCGTAGCCACGTCGGTCATGCCTATACGAGTACGTGTCCCATGCTGAACAGACCCCATCCGTCCCACCACGTCCGGCCAATCCGGCACGGCCAGAGCAACGGAGAACAGAGCGGCGCTGAGCACGCTTCGGCGGGAAGGGTCCATGTCCAGCCTTCCAAGATCAATGATCGCGTCGACTGTGCCACGGGGCTCTGCCTCCGTTCCACCGTTGGGTGCCGGAAAGCCCGCTTCAAGGTGCGTGATGGGGCGCCCAAGCTTGCGCGCGAACGCTTCCAAGATGAGTGGTCGAACTCCCTCGCGCGGCACACTCCCACTCAGCCACTGGTGAATGGAAGGTGCACGGTACTGCTTCGGGGTGCCTTGCTCGGTCCCGATGCGGTTGATCGCTTGGGCGCACTGCCGCAACGACCAGCCCGTTTCGCGGAACAACCGCTCCAAGGCCGTATTCGGCTCGCTGGTACCCACGTTCGTTCAACTCCCCATGCACGGTGGCTCCAAGCGCTTAACGCTCTTAATCCTTGTGCCCTTCCCAACAGTACCGCCGTGCGTGACCAGGCTGTTGCCTAGAGCGAACGGCCAACGCGGAAGGGATCAAGGACAGTGGTGACAGACTCGCTAGTACCCACCGTGGGGACCCTCCTGGTGGACATGGGACACGCGGACCGAGTTGGTGAGTTCCGGGGGCTCGCCGGCTCGTACTGGTCGCTGCGGCCGGTCTGCGGCGGGACCGAGTGGGAGGCCGAGCCCGAGCACGTCCGGGCCGCTGACCCTGCGGAGCGTATGCACGCCGAAACCGCGCGGTGCAACGCGCGGAGCCGGCGTGAGGTGCTGTGACAGTCGCGGCGCGGTTACCCCTTCGTGTTGTCCTCGCCGTGGGTGCCACGGAGATTCGGCTACGGGCCCGGTTTCCCCGGTTCATGGACGCGATCACCTCGCACCGGCACCGGTCGGGAAATCTGAACCGCATCGAGGCGGACGCCGATTCACGCGCGCTGTTCCTCGCGGGGCTGGACGCTGCGATTGCCGCTCGTATCGCCGAAGTAGCCGAGCTGGAAGCGTTCGCGAAGGCCGTGGAAGCGGAAAGCGAGACCCTGCAAGCCGTGATCGAGCCCCGGGCCGGGGAGCGTGCCACATGATCGGCGTCCCCTACGTAGCGGAGATCACCGCAACGGCTGGCCGCAGAGCTGTTTCGCTCGGCGAGGCCACCGTGGCGAATCGTCGGCTCGCTCTCCGGTGGCTGCGGCGGCAGGCATTTCGGCTTGCGGACGGTCCCGGAGCCCCCGAGCCCCCGCAGACCGGCGCAAGGAACGTTCAGCCGATCAGCTTTCGGGGTCCCGCTGTTCCGAACGGGCTCCGTGCGTGGGCAGAGGACCCGGACCAGCAGGACCAGGCAATAGGGCTGCTGGAATCCGGTTGTCCGGATGTGCTCACCGTGCTCGACCCCGCCGCCGGTCTGCTGGTGACGCTCGCCGGCTGGCCTGTCCGGTCTGCCCGTGCCGTAGGCGGCTAGCGAAACCCCATCAATCCCCGGCCCCCTAAGCCAAGGAACACGCGTGCGCCGTCGTTCAAGATCCGAGGTCAAGTCCGCACGGAGTCAGTTGCTCATGCACCGGGCGGACGTGGTGGAGGCGTACCGGGCGGGGGCATCGATGCTGAACCTCTGTCGTACCTGGGAGGTGGATTCCAGGTGGCTCGCTGCTCAGTTCGAAGCATGGGGCGAGCCCCGCCGTGACCTCTCCGAGGCTGCCTTTTTTCGCGGCACCCGCATTTCGCCGTTCCGCCCCTAAGACTTCCGCCTCGCCGCATAGGTCCCGTGCGTATGGGGACTGCGACTCGCTCTGCGGCGGGGTGGGGCCCCGCCCTGGTCAACTGCCACTGATCGCGGTGCAGTCGGCCGATTCCCACACGCATGACGACACGGGAGGAACACAGCATGACAACGCTCATTGAGTCCCCGGTCCGCGAACCCCTCGCCGGTATCCAGTCACTCGAACTGGAGATCACGGGAAAGTGCCAGCTTTCATGCACGCATTGCCTGTCGGAGTCCAGCCCCCAGGCAACGCACGGCACCATGACGCCCGAGGACTGGCGGACGGTCATCATCGATGCTGCCGCACTCGGCATCCACACGATTCAGCTCATCGGCGGTGAACCGACCGTGCACCCGCATTGGCGGGAGTTCACCGTGCTGGCGCTGTCGCTGGGCCGACACGTTGAGATCTACTCGAACCTCTACACGGTGCACGATTCGTGGTGGAGTCTCTTCTCTCGCGACGGTGTGACCCTCGCGACCAGCTACTACAGCGACGACCCCGGGGAACATGACCGGATCACGGGCAAACCCGGAAGCTACGTCCGCACCCGATGCAACATCCGCGAAGCTGTGAACCGCGGAATCACGATCCGTGCCGGAATCGTGGACGTGCTGCCGGATCAGCGCGTCATCGAGGCACGGGCCGAGCTGGAGTCCATGGGGGTGAAGCAGATCAAGACCGACCGGGTTCGGGCAGTCGGGCGGGCGGCGCTCCCCGGATGGAAACCGACCCTTGATGAGATGTGCGGGCGCTGCACCCGTGGGCGCGCGGCCATCCTCCCGGACGGTGACCTGGCCGGCTGTGTGCTCTCGCGTGATTTTCCGGTGGGCAACGTCCGGGAAACCAGGCTCGCCGATCTGCTCGGCGGGAAGGATTGGGAGGCCCTTGCGGCACGCATCCCGCTCCCTGTCTGGGCTGCCTGCCCGCCCGACGACAGCAACGATTGCGCACCCGCTAGTACGGACTCCTGCGACCCGCAGTAATCACGGCACTGAGAGACGGAAGGGTTGCCGCATGGATTGGCAACAGCACGCGGCACGACTTGCGGACCAGTCGACCGAACCGGATTCCCGGTGGCTCGCGCCGGTCGCGAAGACTCCGCGCCATGAACTCGTGCCCCGCTGGTGGGAGCGTGACGGCGCGAACGGGTGGCAGCTCAGAGACGGGGCAGCCGACCCGGGAGCGTGGATGAAGGCTGCCTACGCGGAACGGTCGCTGATCACCAGGGTTGGCACGCTTCACGCCGACCGCGCCGAGCCCGACGACCAGCCGCACGGATTGCCCACGTCATCCGCAACGGTGCCGAGTCTGGTGGTCAGGATGCTGCGGCACGGGCGACTCGGAACGGGGCTGTCGCTCCTGGACCTCGGCACCGGAGCCGGCGGGCTCACCGCGTACGCGTCCATGCGGTTCGGGGCAGAGAACGTGACAAGCCTGGACGTGGACCCGTATCTGGTCAGTGCTGCGGGGAACCGGCTCGCGCACATGGGGTACCACCCGGAGATGGTCACGGCAGACGCGACCGACCGGGTTCCCGGTACGTACGATCGCATCGTGTCCACGGTCGGGCTTCCCGCCGGTCCGGGGCTCCGTCCGGTTCTCTCCGCGCTCGCTCCCGGCGGACGGATCGCAACGACCATTGGCCGCACGTGTCTGATCATCACCGGATGGAAGCACGCGAACGGTGACGTGATCGGGCGGGTCGAACGGGACATGGCGGGGTTCATGCTCACCCGATCCGGGGACGACTTCCCGCCCGCGCTCTCCGAGTTGTTCGCCCTCGCCCGTAAGGGAGAGGGAGCGGAGATCAGTACAGGTACCTATCCCGTGCTGGACGTGGCCGAAGCGTGGGAACTGAGTTCCATGCTCCAAGTCACCACACCGGGCGTGGAAACCGACTACGAACAGCGCGACGGAACCCGGAGCGCCTATCTCGTCCATCCTGACGGTTCGTGGGCGCGTGCGTCAGCCGTGGGTACTGCCGCGCCGGAAGTCCACCAGAGCGGACCGCAACGTCTTTGGACAGCGTTGGAGCGCGTCCGGGACCGGCTGAACTCCGAGGGTTCGTTGCCATTGCTCGGTGCATGGGTCCGTATCACCGCCGATGGGGTGTGCCACCTGTCCCGTGGGAAGTGGCGCGCGTCCATCGGGGACCGCTAACCCCCTTCTGCCTGTCCGGCCCGAGGGTGTCGGACAGGCGGAAGGTAACGGAAAATGGCTCATGCCCGCACCCCAATGGGGGGCCGAGCCGTGCCCCACGGGTTATCCGCCGAGCTGCGAGGTGGACGGCACCTTGTCCTTCACCTCGGCGCCCGCGCTCTTGCCGGCGCCCTTGATGCTGTTGATGACGCTCTCGAAGGCGCCGATGTCGCCCTCTCCCGCCTCGCCCTTGCGGAGCTTGGTGGCGAGGCCCTTGAGCGAGGCGATGCCCGCGGTCAGCGGCGCGACGGCCTTCGAGAGCAGCGGGTCGCCCTTGGCGTTGTCGGAGGCGGCCTTGAGCCTGTTGTAGGCGAAGCCGCCCGCGAGTCCGGCCTTGACGAGCGCGAAGGTCCGGCCGTCCGCGCCCTTCTTGAACTTGCCGGCGCGGTACGGCTTGACGACCCACTGGTACGTGGCGCCCGCGGCCAGCCCCGCGTTGGTGACGAACCGGGTCTTGGCGAACTTCTGCGCCTCGGCCGAGGACGTACCGGTGGGCGACGCGGAGCTGCTCGCGCCGCTGTCGCCGTCACCGCCGCACGCGGTGGCGCCCACCAGCACGGTGCAGGACAGCAGCAGCGCCACGAGCAGACGGCAAAGCGGTACGGAACGGGGCACGGCGGGCCTCCCTGACCGGGCACGTCACGACGGGGCGCCGGGGCTCGGCACTCCCCCGCAAGGCTTGCCCCGGCCCGGACGGCCCGCCACCCGGGTACGCCGTCCGGGTTTCGCCCGGCGGAATGCGGCAACCCGGTTGGCATGTCCTCCAGAACAGGCAACGGAAGCAACACCGCAGCACGTGTCATAGCCGTGGTGGCCGACATCATGGCCTTCATCATCGGCCTGTGGATTCTGATGTACCTGCTCGACGCCAACCGGGGCAACGACCTGGTCGACTTCGTCCGGCACACCGCGAGGTGGCTCGCCGGCTGGTCGTACGACCTGTTCACCTTCGACGAGGCGTGGGCCAGGGTCGTCGCCGGCTACGGCCTCGCAGCCGTCGTGTACCTGTTCATCGGGCACGCGGTCGCCGGCCGCATCCGCCACTGAGGCCGATGCGCCCGGCGCGGACACCGTGGCAGCCGCTCAGTCGCAGCAGTCCGGCTCCAGCCCCTTCGGCAGCCGCTCCCCGCTGAAGACCGCGGTGGTCGCCTCGTCCCCACCGAGCGCGGCCACCGCCAGCAGCAGCGAACCGGCGGTCCAGGCCGTGCGCTCCTCGGGCCAGAACGCCCGGTTGCCCTCGAAGACGTACCCCGTCCAGTACAGCCCGTCCTCGGCCCGCAGGTGCTGGATGGACTGCAGGACCTCAAGGGCCCGGTCGGACTCGCCCATCACCCAGAGCGCCAGGGCGAGTTCGCAGCTCTCGCCGCCCGTCACCCATGGGTTGGGCAGCACACAGCGCACCCCGAGGTCCGGGACGACGAAGCGGTCCCAGCCCTCCGCGAGCCGCTTGGTGGCCGCCGGTCCGTCGAGCGCGCCGCCGAGGATCGGGTAGTACCAGTCCATCGAGTAGTGGCTCTTGTCCAGGAAGCGTTCGGGATGGCTGCGGATCGCGTGGGCGAGCGCGCCGGTGGCCAGCTCCCAGTCGGGCTGCGGCTCCTCGCGGCGTTCCGCGATGGCGAGCGCGCAGCGCAGTGCCTGGTGGACGGAGGAGGAGCCGGTCAGCAGCGCGTCCTTGACCGGGGTGCCGTCGGCCTCCCGCTTCCAGCCGATCTGGCCGCCTGGCTGCTGGAGCCTCAGCACGAACTCGACGGCGGCGAAGACGGTCGGCCACATCCGGTCGACGAACGCGTCGTCGCCGGTGGCCAGGTAGTGGTGCCAGACGCCGACGGCCACGTACGCGCAGAAGTTGGTCTCCTGACCGCGGTCGGTCGGTTGCTCCGGGTCGCCGTCGTGGTAGGCGGCGTACCAGGAGCCGTCGCCGTTCTGGTTGCGGGCCAGCCACTCGTAGGCGCGTGCGGCGGCGTCGTGCTCGCCGGCCGCGTCCAGGGCCATGGCCGACTCGGTGTGGTCCCACGGGTCGAGGTGGTGCCCGCGGAACCAGGGCAGCGCGCCGTTCTCGCACTGCATGGCGAGCAGCGCGGCGACGGTCTCGGTCGCCTCCCCGGCGGTGAGTACTCCGGGCAGCACAAGGTGTTCGGTCCGCTCGGGAAGTGTCACGCCTTGGCCTTGGCGGAGTCGTCGGCGTTCGCCGGGGCATCGGTGGCCGGGGCGGCGGGCAGGTGCGGCTTGGTCGCGTAGGCGACGAAGCTCTTGCCGACGACCGGGTTGAGCAGTTGCTCGGCGACCCGGGTGGCCATCGGCTTCTTCATGATGTCCCAGACCAGCAGCTTGTGGTACGCCCGCACCGGCAACGCCTTGTCATTGTCGACGCCGAACGCGCACTTGAGCCACCAGTACGGCGAGTGCAGCGCGTGCGCGTGATGGGTGCCGTACGGCTTGAGGCCGGCGCCGCGCATCCGGTCGAGGAGCTCCTCCGCCTTGTAGATGCGGATGTGGCCGCCCTCGACCTCGTGGTAGGCGTCGGAGAGCGTCCAGCAGACCTTCTCGGGGCCGTAGCGCGGCACCGTGACCGCGATCCGGCCGCCGGGCCTGAGCACCCGGACCATCTCGGCGAGCACGCCCTTGTCGTCGGGGATGTGCTCCATCACCTCGGAGATGATCACGACGTCGAAGGACTCATCGGGGAACGGCAGGTTGAGCGCGTCGCCCTCCATCGCGGTGGCGGTGGCGCCCTCCGGGGCCTCCCCGGCCTCCTTCATCGCGGCGAACCACTTCGCGACCTCGCGGATCTCCTCACCGTTGCGGTCGAGAGCCACCACCTGGGCGCCGCGCCGGTAGCACTCGAAGGCGTGGCGTCCGGCGCCGCAGCCCAGGTCGAGCACTCGGTCGCCTGCGGCGAGCGGGAAGCGGGTGAAGTCCACGGTCAGCACGAATGCCTGCTTTCGCGGTCGGGGGTTCGAAGGGGGCGGGAGAGCGGAGACGTCGGGGGCGGTGCGGTGTCACCGACGGCCGTCGGGTCCGGCGGTGGTGCGGGCGGCGATGGCCTCCCGGTAGCGGGCGGCGGTACCGATCGCCGCCTGCTTCCAGGTGAACCGGGCGAGGACCCGTGCGCGGCCCGCCGCCCCGAGCCGCTCGCGCAGCGCGGCGTCGCCGAGCAGCCGGCCGAGCGCGTCGGCCAGGGCCCCGGCGTCGGCGGGCGGGACCGCGAGACACGTCTCGCCGTCCGGTCCCGCGACCTCGGGGATCGCACCGCCGGTGGTGGCGACGAGCGGGGTGCCGGTGGCCATGGCCTCGGCGGCGGGCAGCGAGAAGCCCTCGTACAGCGAGGGGACGCAGGCGATCTGGGCGCCGCGCACCAGGTCGACGAGTTCGGCGTCGCTGATGCCCTTGACGAACTCGACGGCGTCCCCGAGCCCGTGCCGCTCGATGGCCTGCGCGACCGGCCCGTCCTCGGCCCGCCGGCCGACGACCACGAGGTGCGCCGCGGGGTTCTCGGTACGGAGTTCGGCGAGCGCCTCGACGAGGTGGACGAGGCCCTTGAGCGGTACGTCGGCGCTGGAGGTGGTGACGATCCGGCCCTCGACCTCCTCGACCGCGGGGTCGGGCGACCACAGGTCGGTGTCGGCGCCGATGTGCACGACGTGGACGCGGCCGGGGCTCACCCCGAGGTGCTCGACGATCTCCTGCTTGGAGGAGCCGGAGACGGTGAGCACGGACGGCAGCCTGCGCGCGACCCGCTTCTGCATCCGGGTGAAGGCGTACCAGCGGCGTACGGAGAAGCGGCGGCGGCGGGTCGGGGCGGCGTCCAGGTCGAGTCGCCGGTCGACGGTGATGGGGTGGTGGACCGTGGTGACGAGGGGGGCGCCGAGGTCGCCGAGGAGCCCGTAGCCGAGGGTCTGGTTGTCGTGGATGACGTCGAACTCGCCGCGCCTGGCCACGAGATGACGCCGGGCGCGCAGGCTGAAGGTGAGCGGTTCGGGGAAGCCGCCGGTCCACATGGTGGCGACCTCGGCGGCGTCGATCCAGTCCCGGTACTCGCCGCGCTTCGGGGTGCGGAACGGGTCGGGGTGCCGGTAGAGGTCCAGGCTCGGCAGCTCGGTGAGCGGGACGCCCTCGTCGAGCACCGGGTAGGGCTGGGCGCCGATGACCTCGACGCTGTGGCCGAGGCGGGCGAGTTCGCGGGCGAGGTGGCGCACGTAGACGCCCTGGCCGCCGCAGAAGGGGTTGCCCTTGTAGGTGAGGAGCGCGATGCGCAACGGCCGGTCGCCGTCGGGTCCTGTCTCCGTGTCCGACGTACCGACGCCCGTGCGGGGGCCCGACTCTATGGCCTCAGCGGTCACACTCGGCCCCCTTCTCACTGCGTGTTCGCCGGAGCGTAACCGCTCGCGCTAATCTAGAACAAGTTATAGACCGGATCGTTCAATGAGCTACGAATCTACCGGCAGGTAGCGTCGGTGCAACGGCCGGATCAGGTGATTCGCGCCACGACACACACCCTGGCATGCTGTGCGCCTCCGGACCGGCCACCGCGTCCTCGCGGTCGCGGACAGAAGCCACGGGGATGGGACACATGACAGCGGAAGCCAGACCGGCATCGCCGCCCCTGACGGAACGCCAGGAGGCCCGCCGCCGCCGCATCCTGCACGCCAGCGCGCAGCTCGCCAGCAGAGGCGGTTTCGAGGCCGTCCAGATGCGTGAGGTGGCGGAGGCCGCCGGGGTCGCCCTGGGCACCCTTTACCGCTACTTCCCCTCCAAGGTCCATCTGCTGGTGGCCACCATGCAGGACCAGCTCCAGCACATGCACGGCACGCTGCGCAAACGCCCGCCGGCCGGGGCCGACGCGGCTGACCGGGTCGCCGACACCCTGATGAGGGCGTTCCGGGCGCTCCAGCGCGAACCGCATCTGGCGGACGCGATGGTGCGCGCGCTGACCTTCGCGGACCGCAGCGTGAGCCCCGAGGTGGACACCGTCTCGCGCCTCACGACGGCGATCATCCTGGACTCCATGGGGCTTGAGCACCCGACGCCTGAGCAGCTCTCGGCCGTCCGGGTGATCGAGCACACCTGGCACTCCGCGCTCATCACCTGGCTGTCGGGCCGGGCGTCGATCGCCCAGGTGAAGATAGACATCGAGACGGTGTGCCGGCTGATCGACCTGACGGCCGAGGGCCCGGTCCGCTGACTCCCGCGGGGCCCCGCCCCGGTCGGGGTCCTGCCCATGTACGGCACCCACATGGGTCCCCCGTCAGGTGGGGTGCCCTGCACCATATCGACGACGGCACGGTGTTCATACGGTTCGGCGACATCACAGGAACACGCCGAGGAGCCGGTCACCATGCGTCGCAGAGCCAGCAGAGCCAGCGCGGACAGCAGGACGAGCAGCACCAGCAGAGCAGGCGGGGCCACCCGCACCGCCCGGCCCACAGCCCTGTCCGCCGTGGCCGTACTGGCCGCCGCCGGTCTGCTGGCGACCGGGTGCAGCGCCGCCGGCAAGGCGGGCAGCGCCGATTCCGGATCCGGGAAGTCCGGCAGCGGCTCGGCCGTGAAGGTCGGCCTGGTCTACTCCAGGACCGGGCTGCTCGCGGACTACGGCAAGCAGTACCGGGACGGCTTCATGGCGGGCCTGGACTACGCCACCCAGGGCACCGGCAAGGTCGCCGGCCACCGCATCGAGGTCACCGAGCAGGACGACGCGGGCGACCCCGGCAAGGCGGTCTCGGCGGCGAAGAACCTGATCGGCAAGGGCTACAAGGTGCTGGCCGGCACCACCGACTCCGGCGTCGCCCTCCAGATGGCGCCGCTCGCCGCCCAGAACAAGGTGCTGTTCATCAACGGCCCGGCCGCCACCGACGCGGTGACCGGGATCAACGGCTACACCTTCCGCTCGGGCCGCCAGTCCTACCAGGACATCCTCACGGCGGGGGCGATGCTCGGCGACGCCAAGGGCAAGAAGGTCACGGTGCTGGCCCAGGACTCCACGTTCGGCCAGGCGAACGTCACCGCGGTGAAGGCGGTGCTCGGTGCGAAGGGCGCGAAGGTGGGCTCCGTGCTGGCGCCGCCCAGCGCGACGGACCTGACGCCGTTCGCCCGGCAGGTGAAGGCGGGCGGGCCGGATCTGGTCTTCGTGGCCTGGGCCGGCTCCACCGCACCGGCGCTGTGGACCGCGCTGGACCAGCAGGGCGTGCTGGGCGCGAGCAAGGTCGTCACCGGGCTCGCCGGGACCGCCTCGTACCCGATCTTCGGGACGGCCGGGGCCAAGGTGTCCTTCCTCGCCCACTACTTCCCCGGCGCGGGCGGCGGCAACGCCGCGGAGAAGGCCATGCTCGACTCGGTGACGAAGGCCGGCGGCACCCCCGACCTGTTCACCCCGGACGGCTTCACCGCGGCCCAGATGATCGTGCACGCCGTGGCCGAGGGCAGCGCCACCGACCCGGCCGCGATGGTGAAGGCCCTGGAGGGCTGGACCTTCGACGGGGTGAAGGGCAGGACACAGGTCAGGGCCGAGGACCACGCCCTGGTGCAGCCGATGTTCGTGGCCCGGCTGACCGGCAAGGGCGCCGCCGCGAAGCCGGAGCTGCTGGACACCGAGCCGATGGACGCCGTGGCGCCGCCCGTGAAGCCCTCGGCGGGCTGAACCATGACCGCACCGCACACCCTCGGGCGCCGGGACGGCCGGGCGGAGTCCGCGGCCCCGGTGCTCCGGCTGGACGGACTCGGCTGGAGCGTCGGTGGCGCGACCATCCTCCAGGACATCACGCTCGGCGTCCGCGAGGGCGAGTTCCTCGCCTTCATCGGCCCCAACGGGGCCGGAAAGACATCCCTGTTCAACCTCATCAGCGGCACGGCCATGCCGACCGCCGGCACGGTCACGCTGGACGGCGCCGACATCACCGGCCGGCCCGCGCACGTGCGGGCCCGGCGCGGGATCGGCCGGACGTTCCAGACGTCCAGCCTCTGGCCCGCCATGACCGTGGCCGACCACGTCCGGCTCGCGGCGCAGGCCGCCCGGGGCGGCTCGTACCGGCTCTGGCGGCGCGCCGACCCGTACACCGCCGAGGTGGCCGGCGTACTGGAGCGCACCGGCCTCGGCCACCGGGCCGGGGCGACGGCGTCCGAGCTGTCGCACGGCGAGAAGCGGAAGCTGGAGCTGGCCGTGCTGCTGGTGGGCGAGCCCCGGCTGATGCTGCTCGACGAGCCGATGGCCGGAGTGAGCGCGGAGGAGGTCCCGGCGCTGACCGAGCTGATCCGCACCCTGCACCGGGACGAGGGGCGCACCGTCCTCATGGTCGAACACCACATGGACGTACTCCTGGGCCTGGCCGACCGGCTCGCGGTGATGCACCACGGCCGGCTGCTGGCCCTGGACACCCCCGAGGCCGTCACCGCCGATCCGACCGTGCAACAGGCCTACCTCGGGGAGGGGTTGTGAGCGAGCGGGCCCTGCTCGCCGTACGGGACCTGCGGGTCCTGATCGGCGGCCGGCACATCCTGCACGGCGTCGACCTGGACGTCGCCGCCCACGGCGTGACCGCGCTGCTGGGCCGCAACGGCGCCGGGAAGACCACGACCGTGCGGGGCATCCTGGGCCTCGTCCCGCGCAGCGGCAGTGTGCTGCTGGACGGCGAGGAGACCGTGTCCCTGCCCACCCACGCCGTGGTCCGGCGGGGTGTGGGTTACGCCCCCGAGGACCGGGGCGTCTTCGCCGGGCTGACCGTGGCGGAGAACCTGCGCCTGGCCGAACGGCACGGCGCGGGCGGCCCCGACTACCCCCTGGTGCATGAACTCTTCCCCGAACTCAAGCAGCGGGCACGGCAGTTGGCCGGAACGCTCTCCGGCGGCCAGCAGCAGATGGTCGCCATCGGCCGCACCCTGCTCAACGCCAACCGGCTGATCATCGCGGACGAGCCCACCAAGGGCCTGGCGCCGAAGGTGGTCACCGAGGTGGCGCAGGTCCTTGAGCGGGCCGCCGAGGCGGTGCCGGTGCTGCTCGTGGAGCAGAACCTCGCCGTCGTACGCCGGCTCGCCGAGCACTGCGTGGTGCTGGCCGACGGCCGGACCGCCCACCGCGGCCCGGCCGCCGAACTGCTCGGCGACGCGGAGGCGGCCCGCCGGCTGCTCGGTGTGGGGCACGGGCCGGCCACCGAAGCACCTTCCGTGGAGGCGGATTCCTGATGTCCACCATCGTGCTGCTCACCATGACCGGACTCGGTCTGGGAGCTCTCTACTTCCTCGTCGCGTCCGGACTCTCGCTGATCTTCGGCCTGATGGACGTCCTCAACTTCGCGCACGGGGCACTGCTGTCCATCGGCGCGTACGGCACCTGGTGGGCGGCCTCCGGCCATCTGCCGGGCGCGGGACCCGGCGGGGCCGGCTTCGTCCTCGCGGTGCTGTTCGGCACGGCGGTGGGCGCCGCCGCCGCCGTGCTCCTGGAACTCGCCGTCGTCCGCCCGCTCTACACCCGGCCGCGCGAGCAGGTGCTCGCCACGGTCGGGGTGGGCCTCGCGGTCCCCGCGCTGCTGTCGGGGATCTGGGGATCGGACGCCCGGACCTTCCCCGGCCCGGAGGCGCTGTCCGGCACCTTCGGGCTGCTGGGCGCGCAGGTCCCGGTCAACCGCCTCGTCCTGGTGGCGGCGGCGGTCGTGGTCCTGGTGGCGCTGCGGCTCTTCCTCGGCCGGACCCGGCACGGCCTCGTCGTACGGGCGGGGGTCGAGGACCGGGCGATGGTCACCGCGCTCGGCATCGACGTCCGCAGGGCGTTCACCCTCGTCTTCGCGATCGGCGGGTGCGCCGCCGCACTCGGCGGGGCGCTCGGCGGGCTGTACTTCGGCTCGGTCGACCCCCGTCAGGGCACCTCGCTGCTGATCTTCGCGTTCGTCGTCGTGGTCACCGGCGGCATGGGCTCGGTGACCGGCGCCGCCGTGGCGTCCGTGGTCATCGGCCTGGTCCAGCAGTTCGCCAACTACTACACCGCGGCGGGCCTCGGCGATCTGGCGGTCGTCGTCCTGCTCGCCGCGCTGCTGCTGATCCGCCCGCGCGGACTGACGGGGAGGCTCGCGTGAGCACCGCCACCGAGACACACGACCGCACCGACGGCGGCCCCCGGACCGCACCGGCGCCTCCCGGCCGGTCCCGGCGGCTGCTGCGCTGGTGGCCCGGCGCCGTCCTGCTGGTCCTGGCCGTGGCGCCCTACAGCGCGCTGCCCGTGCCGGGCCTCCTCGACGGTCCGCTGGGCAGTGCGGGCAGCCTGCAACTCATCGCGACCTGCCTGCTGTTCGGCGCCCTGGCCACCGGTTACGACCTGCTGCTCGGCCGCACGGGGCTGCTCTCCTTCGGGCATGCCCTGTACTTCGCGGCGGGCAGCTACGCCACCAATGTGTTCCTGCTGGAGGCGGGGCTCCCCTTCGCGGCCGCCGCCCTCCTCGGGCTCTGTTTCGGGATCGCGCTGGCCCTGGTCCTGGGATCGGTGAGCCTGCGCGTCACCGGCATCGGCTTCTCCATGGTGACGCTGGCGTTCGCCCAGGCGGGCTCGATCCTGGTCTCCCGCAACCCCGGTGGCGTCACCGGCGGCGAGGAGGGCCGGGCGGCACCGGCGGATCTGCTGCCGTCCTGGCTCGTCGGCATCGACAACACCGCGAACCTCTACTGGATCGCGCTGGCCTACCTCGTCCTCACCCTGGGCGTCGTCCACTGGGCGGTCCGCTCCCCCACGGGACGCGTCTGGGAGGGCATCAAGGAGAACGAGCGCCGGGTGGAGGTGCTGGGGCTGAGACCGTACGGATTCAAGCTGACGGCCTTCGTCCTCGCGGGCGCGCTCGCCGCTCTCGGCGGCATCGTGCACCTGCTGCTGACCGGTGGTTCCACCCCCCAGACGACCACGTCCGACTTCACGCTGTCGCTGCTGGTGATGGTGGTGCTGGGCGGCTCGGGGACCCGCTGGGGCCCGATGGTCGGCGGCATCCTCTACACCTGGGCCGATCACCGGCTCGGCGACCTGGCCGGCTCGGGCGCGGTCGCCGGCCTCCCGGCGGTGCTCCGCGTCCCGCTCTCCCAGCCGCTGTTCCTGCTGGGCGTGCTGTTCGTGGCCGTGGTACATCTGCTGCCGGGCGGCCTGGCCCGGCTGCCGTCCAGACTGGCCGCGTCGCGCCGAGGCGGGCCCGCCGAAGAGATCCCGCCCCGAAAGGAGAACGGAAACCCGTGATTCCGTACGAAGAGATCAAGGTTCCTGTCGCCGGCGGCGAGCTGGCGGCCGTGCGCTGGCCGGCCGCCGGTCCGGACGCGCCGGTGGTGGTGGCGCTGCACGGCATCACGGCCAACGCGCTCTCCTGGGGCCCGGTGGCCCGGCTGCTGGCCGGCCGCGTCACCCTCATCGCCCCGGATCTGCGCGGCAGGGCGGGGAGTTCGGGGCTTCCCGGCCCGTACGGCATCGCCGCCCACGCGGACGACATCGCGGCCCTGGCCGATTCGCTGGGCCCGGACCGGGTGGTGCTGGCGGGCCACTCGATGGGGGCGTTCGTGGCGGCGTTCGCCGCGGTGCGCCACCCGGAGCGCTTCGGGCCGCTGCTGCTCGTCGACGGCGGCATCGGCTTCCCGGCGCCCGTGCACCTGTCGCCGGACGAGCTGATGACGGCGGTGATCGGCCCGGCGATGGACCGGCTGTCGATGACGTTCGCGGACCGGGCCGCCTACCGCGCCTTCTGGCAGGCGCACCCGGCGTTCGCGGGCGCCTGGTCGGACGAGGTGGACGCGTACATCCAGCGCGACCTGACGGGCACTGAACCGGCCATGCGCTCGACGTGCCGGATCGAGGCGGTCCGCACGGACGGCATCGGCCTCTTCGACGAGGAAGTGCTCTCGGCGGTACGGAAGCTGCCCGTCGAGGCGACGCTGCTGTGGGCGGCGCGCGGTCTGATGGACGAGGAGCAGGGCCTGTACGACGAGAAGCGCCTCGCGGCGGCGGACCTGGCCGGGACCCGGCTGACGCCGGTGGCGGTGCGGGACGTGAACCACTACACGGTGCTCACGGGTGACCGGGGCGGGCGGGAGATCGCCGACCGCCTGGTGGCGTACGCGCGGCAGGGCGGCTGACGCCCGGCGGACGGGGCCCGGCGGTTTCGCCGGGCCCCGTCCGCCGTTCCGGATCAGCCGGTGCAGCCGCTGTCCGCGATCACGAAGTACCCCGCCGGTGACTCCTTGAGGGTGTGCGTGACGAACACGTTGTACAGGCCCATGTTCGCCTCAGAGCCGTTGGCGTAGACGTACCCGCCCGTGGTGTGGGCCCTGCCCGCGACCACGTGCGCGTAGTTGGTGGCGGTGAAGCACTGGGCGGTCGCGCCGCCCGTCGTGACCGCTGTCACCTGGGCGGACGTGGTGCCGGCCGTCCCCGATCCGTCGACCGCCGCCACGGTGTAGCGGTAGGTGGTACCGGCGCTCAGGCCGGTGTCCGTGTACGTAGTGCCGGCCGGGGACGCGATCTTCGTACCGTTACGGAACACCGCGTACGAGGCGGCGCCCCCGACCGCGCTCCAGGACAGGGCCGCGGTGGTGTCGGTGACGCCGGTGACCGTCACGCCCGCCGGGGCCGGCAGCTGGTCGTCGCCGCCGCCACCGCCCGGGGTACCGCCGCCGTCGAGGCCCCAGAAGACGCCCGTGTAGTACGTCGAGCAGATGGTGTTCAGGAAGTACGCGGCCGCCGTCCCGCACTGCTCGGCGCCCGAACCCGGGCCCACCGGGAGGCCGTGACCCATGCCGGAGACGGTGTACGTCTCCACGGCCGGCTGTCCGGCGGAGTCGTTGTAGACGGCGCGTGTGGTGTTGCCGGGGAGGGTGTCGGTGGACGACGGGGTCTGGCCGATGCCCCAGACGTCCGTCCACTGGTCGCGCAGGGCCGTGGCGTTGGCCGGGTACACGGTGTAGTCGGCGGAGCCCTGCCAGATCGCCACCCGGGGCCACGGGCCGCTGTATCCGGGATAGGCGCCGCGGACCTTGTCGCCCCACTGCGCGGGGGTCAGCTTCTGCGGGCCCGTCTGGCAGCCCGAGGCGGCCGCCTGGCTCGTCGCGCACTGCGCGGGCAGCCCCGAGGCCACCGAGCCGCCCGCGAACACGTCCGGGTAGGCGGCCAGCAGGTCCGCGGTCATGCCGCCGCCCGCCGAGAGGCCGGTGACGTACACCCGCTGGCCGTCCGAGCCGCGGCTCTGCTTCGCGTGCTCCACCATCTGCACGATCGACGCGGCCTCGCCCTTGCCCCGGCTGTCCTCGGCCGGGTCGAACCAGCCGAAGCAGGAGAGCGCGTTGTTCGCGGCCGTGGTCTGCGGGAAGACGACGTCGAAGCCCCACTGGTCGGCGAACTTCGGCCAGCCGGAGTTGGTGTAGTACGCGTCGGCGGTCTGGGCGCAGCCGTGCAGGGCGACGACCAGGGGCGCGTTCGCGGGGAGGCCGGCGGGGGTGTATTCGTACATCTGGAGGTTGCCGGGGTTGGAGCCGAAGCCGGTGACCTGCTGGAGGCCCCCGGCGGCAGCGGCGGCCGGCCGGGCGTCGGCGACAGCGGTGGTGGTGCTCGACGTGGCCGCGAGCAGGCCGAGGACGGCCGTGGACGCGACGCGGCGGAACAGGCGTCTCAGGTTCGATGGGCGCACGGGTGCCTCCCTGGTCGGTACGTGCGGGTACTGGCTGCTGCCGGAACCTATGAGCAGCGGCGCCGCGCGCCCATGTGGCAGGCGGACACCCGCGGGTGCGGGGTGTGTGCGGCGGGTCCCTTGTGCGGGCCGCCGGCCGCCCGGCGGGGCCGCCCGGCGCCGCACCGCACCATGTACGCCGCCACCATGCCGGGGCAGGAGGGTGTGTGCACCGGCCCCGTGTGACAGGGGCCGCCGCGTACCTACGGTGACTGGCCATGGAGACTTCCCGCAGACCCGATCACGAGCCCCCCGCCCCCTCCCCGGGCGGCGGACCGACGCAGGTGCCCGCGGCACCGTTCCTGGCCGGGCGGACCGCGCTGGTGACCGGTGCGGCGAGCGGGATCGGGCGGGCCTGCGCACAGGCGCTGGCGGCGGCCGGCGCCCATGTGCACGTCGTGGACAAGGCCGGTGAGGCGGCCAGGAGCCTGGCCGGGGAGATCGGCGGGACGGCCTGGGTGGTGGACCTGTCCGACCCCGGAGTCGTCGACACGCTGCCGGCCCACGCGGACGTGGTGGTCAACAACGCGGGGCTCCAGCACGTCGCCCCCGTCCACACGTTCCCGCCGGAACGCTTCGCGCTGATCCAGCGCGTCATGGTGGAGACCCCGTTCCGCATCTTGCGCCGGACCCTGCCGGGCATGTACGAACGCGGCTGGGGGCGCGTGGTCAACATCTCGTCGGTGCACGGGCTGCGCGCGAGCCCGTACAAGTCGGCCTATGTGACGGCCAAGCACGCACTGGAGGGACTGAGCAAGGTGGTGGCGCTCGAAGCGGCGGAGCACGGGGTGACGAGCAACTGCGTCAGCCCCGGTTACGTACGCACTCCCCTGGTCGAGAACCAGATCGCCGACCAGGCACGTACGCACGGCATCTCCCAGGAGGAGGTGGTGGGGCGGGTGATGCTGGAGCGCAGCGCGATCAAGCGGCTGATCGAGCCGGCGGACGTCGCCGAGGCCGTCCTGTGGCTGTGCGGTCCGCGTACCGGCCACATTACCGGCACCTCGCTCTCCATGGACGGCGGCTGGACCGCCAACTGACCCCCTCACCGCCCCTGTCTACGAACGCTGGCCGCCATGTCTGAACCGTCCCCCTCCGCCGCACCCCATCTGCGGTACCTCTTCGACCTGCTGGCCGACGGCGCCCCCGCCGAGGCGCTGGGCGCGGTCCTGTCGACGGCGCGGGCCGACGGGGTGGCGGAGGGAGAGCTGGCCGAGGTGGAGCGGGCCACCGCCACCGCGCTGCGGATCAGGGGCGCCCTGCGCCAGCACCGGCGCCGCGAGCTCCAGCTCACCGCGCTCTTCGACACGGCGGGCGACCTGGCGGCCTCCCGCGATCTGGACGACGTGCTGAAGGCGATCGTGCGGCGGGCCAGGATGCTGCTGGGGACGGACACGGCCTACCTCACGCTCCCGGACGAGGAGGCGGGCGACACCTATATGCGGGTGACCGACGGGTCGGTGTCGCTGGTCTTCCAGCGGCTGCGCCTCGAACTCGGCGAGGGCCTCGGCGGTCTCGTGGCGCAGACGGCGAGCCCGTACGCGACCCCGGACTACCGCACCGACGAGCGCTTCCGCCACACCCACAACATCAATGCCGGGGTGCTGGACGAGGGCCTGGTCGCCATTCTGGGCGTGCCGCTGCTGCTCGGCTCCAGCCGCGGGGGCACGGGCAAGGTGATCGGCGTCCTGTTCGCGGCCGACCGGGCGCCGCGGGTCTTCAGCCCCGACGAGGTCGCCCTGCTGTGCTCGCTGGCGGCCCACGCCGCGATCGCCATCGACACCGCCCGCGCCCTGGCCGACACCACCTCGGCCCTCGCCGAACTGGCGGGGGCGAACGCCGAGCTGGCCGAGGCCAACGCCTCGGTGCGGGCCCACTCGGCGGCCATGCGGCGGGCCGAGGAGTCGCACGACCGGCTGACGGACCTGGTGCTGCGCGGCCGGGACGTCAAGGACGTGGCGGCGGCCGTCGCCGGACTGCTCGACTCCCCGCTGACCATCCACGATCCGGGCGGGCGCCCGCTGGCGGCGGTCCGCCCGGACGGTACGGGCTTCGCCGCCGACAGCATGGACGCCGGGTGGCTGGCGGAGGCGGCCGAGGAGTCCCGTACGGGGGCCCGCGCCGTGCACCGCGACGGGCGGGTGGTCTGCGCGGTGCTCGCCGGGCAGGAGCTGCTCGCCGGTCTGGTGCTGCACCGGAGCCGGCGGCTGGACGACTCCGACCGCCGGCTGTTCGAGCGGTCGGCGGTGGTCACCGGACTCCTTCTGCTGCTGCGGCGCACGGTGGCCGAGACGGAGAACCGCATCCGCGGCGAACTGATCGCCGACCTGCTGACGGACACCGGCCGCGACCCGGCGGGCCTCGCCGAGCGGGGCCGCCGGCTGGGCATCGACCTGGACCGCCCGCATCTGCTGCTGGTCGCGGAGACCGGTGCGCGGGAGCGGCTGGCCCCGGCCGCGATGCGCTATCTGTTCGGCGGGGACACCCATGGCGTGAGCGCCGAACACGCGGGTGGGGTGGTGCTGTTGATTGAGGCGGACGGCTCCGGCCCGGCGGCCGGGGCCGTGGCCCGCTCGGCGGCGGCCCAGCTCGGCCAGCTGGCGCAGACGCCGGTCACCGTCGCCGCCACGGGCCCCGCCCGTGGCCCTCGGGAGCTGGCCGCCGCGTACGCGGAGGCGGCGCGCTGCCTGCGGGCGATGCGGGTGCTGGGGCGTACGGGCGAGGGCGCGTGCGTGGACGAACTGGGCTTCCTGGGCGTGGTGCTGGGCAACGGGCAGGACGTCGACGGCTTCGTGTCGGCGACGCTGGGGCCGCTGCTGGAGTACGACGCCCAGCGCGGCACCCACCTGGTGCGGACGCTGGGCGCGTACTTCGGCGCGGGCGGCAGCCTGATCCGGGCCAAGGACGAGCTGCACGTGCACGTCAACACGGTGGTGCAGCGGCTGGACCGGATCCAGGTGCTGCTGGGCCGGGACTGGAACGAGCCGGACCGTGCCCTGGAACTGCAACTGGCGCTGCGCCTGCACCTGTTGTCGGGCACACCGGACGGCCGCTGACACACCCGCGGCCCCGCAGCCCTCATTCCTCCGGGGGGAACACCACCTCTCCCGAGTCGGCCAGGGCGACCGTGATCGCCTCGACCGGGCATCCCTCGGCCGCGGCGAGGACCCGCTCGTTGGCGTCGGTCTCCGGGTCGACGGGGTGGGACTGCCGGGCGGAGTCCAGCCGGAAGCCGTCCGGTGCGTGGTTCACGCACATCCCCGACCCGATGCACACCCCCCGGTCGACCTCGACGCTCCACCGGTCGCCCATCAGGACGCTCCCCCGTACCCGGCGGGCAGGTGGATCATCTTGTGCTCGAAGTACTCCCCGTACCCCTCGGGCCCGAACTCCCGTCCCAGACCGGAGTTCTTGTAGCCGCCGAACGGCCCGAGCATGTCGAGACTGAAGGTGTTCACGCTGTAGGTGCCGGTCCTGACCCGGCGGGCGATGTCGATGCCGCGCTCGGTGTCGGCGGTCCAGACGCTGCCGCTGAGCCCGTACTCGGAGTCGTTGGCGATCCGTACGGCCTCGTCCTCGTCGCCGTACGGCAGCAGGCAGATGACCGGGCCGAAGATCTCCTCGCGGGCGACGCGCATGGAGTTGTCGACGTCACCGAAGAGCGTCGGCTCGACGTACCACCCGCGCTCCTGCGAGGCCGGACGGCCGCCACCGGTGAGGATCTTGGCCCCCTCCTCCTGCCCGATCCTGATGTAGTCGAGGGAGCGCTGCTGCTGGCGCCGCGCGACGAGCGGTCCGAGTTCGGTGGCCGGGTCGAGCGGGTCGCCGACCTTCAGCGCACCGGCGGCGGCGGCGAACGCCTCGGCGATCTCCTCGTAGCGGGAACGCGGCACGAGGATCCGGGTCTGGGCCACGCAGGCCTGCCCGTTGATCATCCAGGCGAAGGGCACGATGCCCGCGACGGCGGCGTCCAGATCGGCGTCGGGGAGGATCACGGCGGCGGACTTCCCGCCCAGCTCCAGGGTGACGCGGGTGAGGTTGCGCGAGGCGACCTCCATGACGCGCCGTCCGGCGGCGACGGAGCCGGTGAACGAGACCTTGTCGACGCCGGGGTGCCCGACCAGGTACTCGCTCACCTCGCGGTCGGCCGGCAGGATCGACAGCACGCCCTCGGGCAGCCCGGCGTCGGCGACGATCTCGGCCAGGATGTAGGCGTCGAGCGGCGATTCGGGCGCCACCTTCAAGATGGCCGAGCACCCGGCGAGCAGCGCGGGCGCGAGTTTGGCGGCGGCGGTGAACTGCGGCACGTTCCACGGCACGACGGCCGCGACGACCCCGACGGGCTCCCGCCGTACGAGCAGCGGCCCCAGTGCCCCGTCCCTGCGCTCCTCGTACGGGAAGGTGCGGGCGACGGTGATCGCCGCGTCCCACACCATCATCGCGGCGAGGGCCTGCACCATGACGCTGGAGCTGTACGGGGTGCCGTTCTCCGAGCTGATGACCCGGGCGATCTCCTCGTACCGGACGGCGAACGCGTCCTTGATCCGGGTGACGACGGCGATCCGCTCGTCCAACGTCATCCGGGGCCAGGGCCCCTCGTCGAACGCCCGCCGGGCTGCGGCGACGGCCCGGTCCACATCCCCCTCGGCGGCATGCGGCACCCGGCCGATGACCTGCTCGGTGTGCGGGGAGATGACCTCGATGACCTCCCGCCCGAGCGGATCGACCAACTCCCCGCCGATGAACAGTTTTCCGTGTTCGACAAGCTCGCTCATGGCTGCTGCCTCCCGCGACGCGGCACGTGACCCGACTCGATGACTGGTTCCGAGCCCTGCGTTCCGGGGCTCTGTTCCCGGCCCGCATCTGACTCCATGTCAGAACTGATACCAGTTCCAGTTCCAGTAGTCCACGGATGGGCCACGCCCACCGGGGCCGCGCACCGGCCGCCTCGCCGCCGTCCCGCGCCGAACTCCCCCGACGGGCCGATAATTGGTCTGTACCAAATCTGGCCACGCTCTTGCCAGAAACCGCGCACCTGGGCAGGATTTGACAGGCGATCAAGCAGGTAATCACCCGCTTTCGCATCTATTGTCGACGCCTTGATGTCTGCTGGCGCCCGTGGCACCCCACGGGACCCGCCCATCGAAGCCGGACCATCGCGCTCGACGCTCCACCCGCACATGTCCCTCTTCCCACTCACGCATCGTCATCGGATGAAGGAGTCCCCCATGTTCGCGAAGCCCCTGCCCAAGAAGCGCGTCGCCGCCGTGGCTGTAGCAGCCGCCGCTGCGGGCATCATGCTGGCCGCGGCGCCCGCCGCCCAGGCAGCACCCGGCAACTGCACGATCTCGTCCGGGAGCAGCCTCTCCAGCCTCTGCACCAGCGGTACCGGTCAGCACCGGATTCACGCGGTGCTCAACCCACTGGACCCCAGACTTCCGCAGCGCATCATCCTCGGTAACTGGGCCCCGGTCGGGCAGACTTCGGTCGCCTCCAACCCGTGGGGCGCGTCGTACGTCGTGAACGCCTGGACGGACCTCGCCGACTAGGAATCGTCCGGCCGGTCATGTTGCTGGTCAGGATGAGACCAGCAACATGACCGGGAGACCCCGGGGGCCCCTCGCCGTCCGGCGGCACTCCGCTCCGATCAGACAGGTGCCCGGGGCTACCACTGGAACAAGTTCTCGTTACAGTGGACGCGGCGCGTCGTGGCCGTACCCCGCACGCCGCCGAGACCGCGGAGAGATGGGGAGTCCATGACGCAGGTGATGAACCACGGTGGAGGCGTCCACAGCATCAAAGTCCCCATCCCGGACAACCCGTTGGGCCACACCCTGGTCCATGTCCTGGACACCGGCCGGGGGCCGGTCCTGATCGACACGGGCTGGGACGACCCGGAGGCCTGGGACACCCTGACCGCCGGGCTCACGACGGTCGGCGTGGACATCGCCGATATCCACGGCGTGGTCATCACCCACCACCACCCCGACCACCACGGCCTGTCCGGCCAGGTGCGCGACGCCTCCGGGGCCTGGATCGCGATGCACGCCGCCGACACGGCGATCGTCCGCCGCACCCGGGAGTCCGAACCGGGCACCTGGCTGTCGTACCTCGCGACGAAGCTGGCCACGGTCGGCGCCCCCGAGGACCACATCGCCCCGCTCCTGGCCGCCCGCGAGAAGGGCGGCCGGATGCGCACCCTGCCCGGTCTGCGGGCCGCGCTCCCGGACCGCGAGATCGTGCCCGGCGAACTCCTCGACCTGGCGGGCCGCAAGCTGCGCGCGATCTGGACCCCGGGCCACACTCCGGGCCATGTCTGCCTCCACCTGGAGGAGGACCACCCGGCCAACCTGCCCGGCCGCGGCCGCCTCTTCTCCGGCGATCACCTGCTTCCCGGCATCAGCCCGCACGTCGGCCTCTACGAGGACCCGGACAGCGCGACCGAGACCGACCCGCTCGGGGACTACCTCGCCTCCCTGGAGCGGATCGGCCGCCTGGGCGTCGCGGAGGTACTGCCCGCCCACCAGTACGCGTTCCCGGACGCGGCGGGCCGCGTACGGGAACTCCTCGACCACCACGAGGAGCGCCTCACCGGCCTCCTCGGCCTCCTCGCCGAACCGCTCACGCCGTGGCAGCTGGCCGAGCGGATGGAGTGGAACCGCCCCTGGGAGCAGATCCCTTACGGGTCACGGAACATCGCCGTTTCGGAGGCCGAGGCGCATCTGCGCCGGCTGGTGAAACTGGGGCGCGCGGAGGCGGTCACGGGAAGCGAGCCGGTGACGTTCGTGGCTGTGTGACGACGGCGCGCTGTTCCTCGCGGTGTGACGGGCGCGCCGGTCGCGCCGGCCACCGGAGGGTCAGCGTGCCGGTGCGGGACCGGGCGCGGGTCTGCGCCGGACAGGCCCGGCATGTCGCCGCCGCGATCCACCGGCCCACGATCGAGAGGGCGGCCACTGCGCGACGGGGACGGTCACGGGGCTCTCGTTGTACCTGCCCGGTAGAGTGTGCGAGTCGTCATCATGCCCGTTCAGGGGGAAGCCGGTGCGAATCCGGCGCTGACCCGCAACCGTGTATGCCGCCCTTTCGGCGGCCAGCCGGAATGCCCTGTCCGTGTCGTGACCGGCTCGCGCCATCGGGACCCCGGTGGCCGGCACCGTCGAGGTATACGGAGCCGGAGCCTGGTGCCTGTGTGTGCCTGTGCCCGGTTTCCCGCAGGAGAGGCCCCGCCCGCCATGACCGTACGCCGCAGCGCAGCCGCGCTCGCCGCCACCGCCACCGTGCTCTGTGCGGCCGCGGCCCCCGCCGCGGTCGCCGCACCGTCCCCCTCCCCCTCGCCGTCCGCGGCGCTGCCCTCGGGGCTGTACGGCACGACGGACCCCACGTACGACGGGGTGTGGCGGCAGTCGCTGGCCTTCGTCTCGCAGCGGGCCGTGGGCGTCACGCCCGCCAAGAAGGCGGTGGACTGGCTGGTCGGCCAGCAGTGCGACAGCGGCGCGTTCCCCGCGTACCGCCCCGACTCCTCCGTGCCGTGCGACGCCAAGACCATGATCGACACCAATGCGACGGCGGCCGCCGTACAGGCGCTGCACGAGGTCGGCAAGCACAAGGACCTCGTCGCCAACGGCGTCCACTGGCTGAAGTCCGTGCAGAACGAGGACGGCGGCTGGGGGTACACCGCAGGCCAGGCCAGTGACGCGAACTCCACCTCGATCGTGATCGGCGCCCTCGCCCGCGCCGGGCAGAAGCTCGGCGATGTGACGACGCACGGCGGCAGGACCCCGTACGCCGCCCTGCTCAC
Organism: Streptomyces sp. NPDC048671; assembly: GCF_055587045.1. NCBI lineage: Bacteria > Bacillati > Actinomycetota > Actinomycetes > Kitasatosporales > Streptomycetaceae > Streptomyces > Streptomyces sp. NPDC048671. Next base: position 728,685 of record NZ_JBVJHB010000001.1, read on the forward strand.
CTTCGCCATCCCGTGCGGCGGCAAGGACGGCGGCGCCTTCGCCTACCAGCCCGACAAGGCCGGCAAGCTCGTCGCCAACGGGGACGCCACCGCGGCGGGCGTGCTCGGCTCGCTCGGCAAGGGGCTCCTCGTCGCCGACAACGCCGCGGTCAAGGACCCCGGCTGCCACAAGGGCACCGCGCTCACGCCGGAGCAGGCCGCCCAGAACGGCGCCTACTACCTCGCCGGGGCCCTCGCGAAGACCGGTCACCTCGACCAGCCGCCGATGCCGGGCGCCGAGGACAGCGCCCCGCAGCCCGACTTCGGCAACACCGCCGACGCGGTCGTCGCGCTGTCCGCCGCCGGGCACAAGGACAAGGCCGCCGCGTCCGTCGAGTGGCTGGCGAAGAACTCCGCGGGCTGGGCCGAGCAGAGCGGCCCCGCCGCCTACGCCCAGCTCGTCATGGCCGCCCACGCGACCGGCGCCGACGTGCACGACTTCGGCGGCGCCGACCTCGTCGCCCAGCTGAACGCGACCGGGCCCGCACCCGCCGCCGTGAAGAAGCCGAAGGCGAGCGCCACCAAGGACGAGGAGAAGAAGGACAGCGGCGACGGGGACGGCATCGGCGGTCTCTGGTGGTTCGTCGGAATCGGGCTCGCCGTCGGCGCGGGAGCCGGATTCCTGATCAGCGGCCGCCGGAAGAACCAGCAGCTGTGAGGCGCGCCGGAAGGGCCACCGTGCTGCTGGTCGTCCTGGGCGCCGTCCTGGCCGTGCTCGGCACGGGCCCGGCCCAGGCGGCGGGATACCGCTACTGGTCCTTCTGGGACGGTTCCGGCAGCGGATGGGCGTACGCCACCCAGGGGCCGTCCCTGGTCCGGCCGGACGACGGCGCGGTGCAGGGCTTCCGGTTCTCCGTGAGCGCCGACTCCCAGGACGCGGCGAAGCCGCGCCGCTCCCCCGACTTCTCGGAGATCTGCGCGGACACCCCCGCCCGGAGCGGCACCAAGCGCGTCGCGCTCGTCATCGACCCCGGTACCGCCGCCGACGCGCCGGAGGGTGAGACCCCGCCCCCGCCGCGTACCGCGTGCGCACAGGTCCCGAAGGACGCGAGCAGCGCGGAGGCGCTCGCGTCGGTGGCGAAGCCGCTGCGTTACGGAAGCGACGCGCTGCTCTGCGCGATCTCCGGCTATCCGGTCGCCGGGTGCGGTGAGCAGGTCTCCGGGAACGGGGACAGCAGCCGCCAGGCCACGGCGGACGCGTCCGCTCCCACGTCCGCGTCCGCTGCCGCCGGCAGCGGTGGTTCCGGCGGCGGGCCGTCCGCCGGGGTGCTCTTCGGGGTCGGCGCGGTCCTTCTGCTCGGCATCGCCGCAGTCGCGCAGGCCCGCCGCCGCCGCGGATGAACGGCTCGACGGCCGGCACCGGGGAGGTCCCGGTGACCGGCACCGCGGGCCGTGCGGCGTCCGGCCCCTCCCCGGTCCCCGCCTGGCGCGCGCCCGCCGCGACCCGGAGCAACGCGCTGCCCGCCGGGGCGTGGTGGCTGTGGGCGCTGGGGCTCGCCACCGCCGCGTCCCGGACGACCAACCCGCTGCTGCTCGGCCTGCTGGTGGGCGTGGCGGGGTACGTGGTGGCCGCGCGCCGGACGGACGCGCCGTGGGCCCGGTCCTACGGGGCGTTCATCAAGATCGGGCTGTTCGTCATCGGGGTGCGGCTGCTCTTCTCGGTGTTCCTCGGATCGCCGATCCCCGGCACGCATGTGGTGTTCACGCTGCCCGAGGTGCCGCTGCCGGAGTGGGCGAAGGGCGTCCGGATCGGTGGCCGGGTCACCGCCGAGCAGCTGCTCTTCGCGCTGTACGACGGGGCGAAGCTGGCCACCCTGCTGATCTGCGTCGGCGCGGCGAACTCCCTCGCCAACCCGGCCCGGCTGCTGAAGTCACTGCCCGGTGCGCTGTACGAGGCCGGGGTGGCCGTCGTCGTCGCGATGACGTTCGCGCCGAACATGGTCGCCGACGTGGTGCGGCTGCGCACCGCCCGCCGGCTGCGCGGCCGGCCGACCGGTGGCGTCGGGGCCGTCCTCCAGATCGGGCTGCCGGTCCTGGAAGGGGCGCTGGAGCGCTCGGTCGCGGTGGCGGCCTCGATGGACGCGCGCGGCTACGGGCGCACCGCGCAGGTGCCGGCCGCCGTCCGGCACACCACCAACGTCCTCACCCTCGGCGGGCTGCTCGGTGTCTGCGCCGGTACGTACGGGCTGCTGGCGGCGCAGGGCGCGGTGTACGGGCTGCCGCTGCTGATCGCCGGGCTGGTCGCGGCGATGGCCGGGCTGCGCCTCGGCGGGGCGCGTTCGGTGCGGACCCGCTACCGGCCCGACCGGTGGGGTGTGCGGGCCTGGCTGGTCGCGGGCTCCGGTGCCGCGGTCGCGGTGGCGATGATCTGGGCGGGCGGCGCGGATCCGGCGGCGCTGCACCCCGGTGTCGTCCCGCTGACCGCGCCGGTGCTGCCGCTGTGGCCCGCCGCCGCGGTGCTGATCGGTCTGCTGCCCGCGCTGGTCGCGCCCGTCCCGCCTTCCCCCACAGGCTTCGAGGAGCAGGTGTGATCCGGTTCGACGATGTTTCGGTGCGGTACGAGGGGGCGGAGCGCCCCACCCTGTCGGGGGTCGATCTGACCGTTCCGGAGGGTGAGCTGGTGCTGCTCGTCGGCCCTTCGGGGGTCGGCAAGTCGACTTTGCTGGGTGCCGTGTCGGGGCTGGTACCGCACTTCACCGGGGGCCGGCTGACCGGACGGGTCACCGTCGGCGGGCGCGACACCCGCACGCACAAGCCCCGCGAGCTGGCCGACCTGGTCGGCACGGTGGGTCAGGACCCGCTCTCCCACTTCGTGACCGACACGGTCGAGGACGAGCTGGCGTACGGCATGGAGTCGCTGGGCCTGGCCCCGGACGTGATGCGGCGGCGGGTCGAGGAGACCCTCGATCTGCTGGGCCTCGCGGGGCTGCGGGACCGGCCGATCGCCACGCTCTCCGGCGGTCAGCAGCAGCGGGTCGCGATCGGTTCGGTCCTCACCCCGCACCCCCGGGTCCTGGTGCTGGACGAGCCGACGTCCGCGCTGGACCCTGCGGCGGCCGAGGAGGTCCTCGCGGTGCTCCAGCGGCTCGTCCACGACCTGGGGACGACGGTCCTGATGGCCGAGCACCGGCTTGAGCGCGTCGTGCAGTACGCCGACCAGGTCGTCCTGCTGCCCGCGCCGGGCGCCGCCCCCGTGATGGGCGCGCCCGCCGACGTCATGGCGGTGTCGGCGGTGCATCCGCCGGTCGTGGCGCTGGGGCGGCTGGCGGGCTGGGACCCGCTCCCGCTCTCGGTACGGGACGCCCGGCGGCGGGCCTCCGGGATGCGCGAGGCCCTGGCGGGCGAGCGGCCTGGGCCAGTCTCCGGTACGGCCGGGCCGACGCTCCCGGCCGAGGTGACCGCCGCGCCCCGCCCCGCCGCGCGCCGTGGCGCCCTGGCCAGACTGTTCGGCCGGGGGCCGCAGGAGAGCGCCGCGCCTGGGCCCGTCACCGACGCCACCACCCGGATCGAGCGGCTCGGGGTGCGGCGCGGCCGGGTCGAGGCGCTGCGCCGGGTCACGCTCACCGTCGCGCCCGGCGAGGCCGTCGCGCTGATGGGACGTAACGGCGCGGGCAAGTCCACGCTGCTCGCCGCCCTCGTCGGCATGGTCGAGCCGACCTCCGGCAGCGTCCTGGTCGGCGGCCGGACCCCGCACCGGACACCGCCGCGCGAGATGGTGCGCCGGGTCGGCCTCGTACCGCAGGAGCCGCGCGATCTGCTGTACGCGGACACGGTCGCGGCCGAGTGCGCGGCGGCGGACGCCGACGCGGGCGCCGCGCCGGGCAGCTGCCGGGCCCTGGTGTCCGAGCTGCTGCCCGGCGTACCGGACGACACCCACCCCCGTGATCTCTCCGAGGGGCAGCGGCTCGCCCTGGCGCTCGCCCTCGTGCTCACCGCCCGGCCCCCGCTGCTGCTCCTGGACGAGCCGACGCGGGGCCTGGACTACGCGGCGAAGGCCCGGCTCGTCCGGGTGCTGCGCGCGCTGGCGGCCGAGGGCCATGCGATCGTGCTGGCCACGCACGATGTGGAGCTGGCCGCCGAGCTGGCGCACCGGGTGGTGATCCTCGCGGACGGGGAGGTGGTGGCGGACGGGCCGACCCCGGAGGTCGTGATGTCGTCCCCGGCGTTCGCCCCGCAGATCGCCAAGATCCTCGCCCCGCAGGAATGGCTGACCGTGACGCAGGTGCGCGGGGCGCTGGGGGGTGGCGCGTGAGCGGGACGAGCGGGCGCGGGGCGCGGCCGGTGCGGCTCGGACCGCGGGCCGTCGCCGCGCTGGTGCTGATCAGCGCGATCGGGGTGGTCGCGTTCGGCTGGCCGTTGCTGGCCGGGGCCGATTCGGGTCTCGCGCACTCGCAGGACGCGCCGTGGCTGTTCGCCGCGCTGCTGCCGCTGCTGGTCGGGGTGGTGGTCGCGATGATCGCGGACGCCGGGCTCGACGCGAAGGCGGTGGCGATGCTGGGGGTGCTGGCCGCGGTCGGCGCGGCGCTGCGGCCGCTGGGGGCGGGCACGGCGGGTCTTGAGCCGATGTTCTTCCTGATGGTGCTGAGCGGGCGGGTACTGGGGCCGGGCTTCGGCTTCGTGCTCGGCTCGGTGACGATGTTCGCGTCCGCGCTGCTGACCGGCGGGGTGGGCCCGTGGATGCCGTTCCAGATGCTGTCGATGGGCTGGTTCACGATGGGCGCGGGCCTGCTGCCGGCACCGGACCGACTGCGCGGGCGCGCCGAGCTGCTGATGCTGGCGGCGTACGGGGCGGTGGCGGCGTTCGCGTACGGGACGATCATGAATCTGTACGGGTGGACGATCGTGCCGGGCCTCGGTTCGGGTATCTCCTTCCACCCCGGTGACCCGCTGTCCGAGAACCTGGTGCGCTTCCTCGCGTACTGCACGGCCACCTCGCTGGGCTGGGACCTGGGCCGGTCCGTGCTCACCGTCGTACTGACGCTGACCGTCGGGGCGGCGCTGCTGAAGGCGCTGCGCAGGGCCACCCGCCGCGCCGCCTTCGAGGCCCAGGTCACATTCGACGTCCCGCGGGAGTGAGGGCACCCACAGGACCTTGGTCCTGTACTAGGCGGGATAGGAGCGGCGGGGACGGTACGCCGACCCCCGTTCCATCCCCTCCGACCTGCTATGAAGCGTTTTGGGGCGGTTCGGGACCTTTGGTCCTGGGTGCGAAGCGGGGTCGTACCGGGGGTCATTGCGGTGGTTGAACGGCGCCGCTAACACTTGAGAAGTCGCCGAGCACCGCAGCGTCCACCGGAACGGACAGCGGTCAACGAGCACCGGGCCAGGCAGGATTCGGACCGGCGGGCGACTCATCCGTTCCCGACGTTAGGTTCCCTGTGTCGTTCGCCAGCACCCTTCTCGCCAAGCCCCGCTCCGCCCGCCGCAAGACCGTCATGGCCGGCGCCGCCGTACTCATGAGCGTCGGCGGCCTGGCCGTGGGCACGTCCTCCGCCATGGCGGCCCCGTCCGCCGCACCGGCCGCCGCCGGTGGCGGTGCGCAGGACACGGCCAGGCAGCTGATCGGTGACGAGGCGCAGTTCCAGTGCTTCAGCAACATCGTCAGCCACGAGAGCGGCTGGAACCCGAGCGCCACCAACGCCTCCTCCGGCGCCTACGGCCTGGTCCAGGCCCTGCCCGGTTCGAAGATGGCGTCCGCCGGCTCCGACTGGCAGACCAACCCCACCACCCAGATCAAGTGGGGCATGGACTACATGAACTCCCGCTACGGCAGCCCGTGCGGCGCCTGGACGTTCTGGCAGTCCAACAGCTGGTACTGAGCCGGCCCGGACTCCTTCCGGCAGTGACCCGACAACCCCGACCGCGCCGCGGTCGGGGTTGTCGGCGTCCGTGCCCGGGGTCAGCGCCGCGCGGCCGCGGCGTCGAACCAGCGCACGATCTGCGGAGCCGACTTCAGAAATGTCTCGTTGTGGTTGGGTCGTAGGGGCCGGAGACGGGGGCCAGGGCCCGCAGGGTGAACCGCTGGTCGGCGCCGCTTTCGAGCGCCCTGCCGGCCGGCCCCGACATCCGCGTACGCCCCCGCCCGAGGGTGCACCTGAGAGCACCATCGGACTGGGGCATCCCCCCGCCGGGACCCGCCGGGCCGCTACAGCCGCTGGATGATCGTTCCGGTGGCGAGCGCGCCGCCCGCGCACATGGTGATCAGCGCGAACTCCTTGTCCCTGCGCTCCAGTTCGTGCAGGGCCGTGGTGATCAGCCGGGCCCCGGTGGAGCCGACCGGGTGGCCGAGCGCGATCGCACCGCCGTTGACGTTGACCTTCTCCAGATCCTGTTCGAAGACCTGGGCCCAGCTCAGCACGACGGACGCGAAGGCCTCGTTGATCTCCACGATGTCGATGTCCTTGAGCGACATCCCGGCCTTGCCGAGCACCGCGCGGGTGGCGTCGACGGGGCCGTCGAGGTGGAAGTGCGGGTCGGAGCCGACCAGCGCCTGGGCCACGATCCGGGCCCGCGGCTTGAGCTTGAGCGCCCGCGCCATGCGCTTGGACGCCCACATGATCGCGCAGGCGCCGTCGGATATCTGCGAGGAGTTGCCCGCGGTGTGGATGGCGGTGGGCATCACCGGCTTCAGCCCGGCGAGCCCCTCCATCGTGGTGTCGCGCAGCCCCTCGTCGCGGTCGACCAGCCGCCACATGCCCTGCCCGGCGGCCTGTTCCGCCTCGGTGGTGGGCACCTGGACCGCGTACGTCTCCCGTTTGAAGCGCTCCTCGGCCCAGGCGGCGGCCGCGCGCTCCTGCGAGATCAGTCCGAGCGAGTCCACGTTCTCGCGGGTGAGGCCGCGTTTGCGGGCGATGCGCTCGGCGGCCTCGAACTGGTTGGGCAGGTCGACGTTCCACTCGTCGGGCCACGGCTTGCCCGGCCCGTGCTTGGAGCCGCTGCCGAGCGGCACCCGCGACATCGCCTCGACCCCGCAGCTGATGCCGACGTCGATCACCCCGGCCGCGATCATGTTGGCGACCATGTGGGAGGCCTGCTGCGAGGAGCCGCACTGGCAGTCCACGGTCGTCGCGGCGGTCTCGTACGGAAGCCCCACGGTGAGCCAGGCGTTGCGCGCGGGGTTCATGGACTGTTCGCCGGCGTGGGTGACGGTGCCGCCGACGATCTGTTCGACGCAGTCGGCGTGGATGCCGGTCCGGCCGAGAAGTTCACGGTAGGTCTCACCCAGCAGATAGGCGGGGTGCAGATTGGCGAGCGCGCCTCCGCGCCTGCCGATGGGAGTGCGTACGGCTTCGACGATGACGGGTTCCGCGGCCATGAGCTCGTCCTCTCCTCGCACTTCCGCAGAGGCGTCCCGGCGCCCACGGAAGGAACTAGTACGCGTTCTAGTTCTGTGTGCAGTCTTATGAGGACTACCCCGGGTACGCAAGAGGCTTGCACGGACCTTGCCCGTGCTTCATGGCCAGGACCCACCACAAACCGGCCTGGTTCAACGGCACTTCACGCAACAGATCCGGCCATGCCTCTTGTCAGTTGTAGAACTCGTTACTACCTTTCGGGCAACTTCTGATGGGTCGTCAGACATCGCTCGGGCGGCTCTCGGACCGACCTGGAGTTGCCGATGCCCTGCCCCCATCTGCCCGAAGGGTTCGACTTCACCGATCCCGACCTGCTCCAATCCCGCATACCGCACCCGGAGTTCGCCCGGATGCGCGAGACCGCACCGGTCTGGTGGTGCACCCAGCCCGCCGGTATCTCCGGCTTCGACGACGAGGGCTACTGGGTCGTCACCCGGCACGCCGACGTCAAGTACGTCTCGACCCGTCCCGAGCTGTTCTCGTCGAACACCAACACCGCGGTGATCCGCTTCAACGAGACGATCAGCCGCGACCAGATCGACGTCCAGAAGCTGATCATGCTGAACATGGACCCGCCCGAGCACACCCGCGTCCGCCAGATCGTCCAGCGCGGCTTCACCCCCCGCGCCATCCGCTCCCTGGAACAGGCGCTGCGCAGCCGGGCGCGCTCGATCGTCGAGACGGCGCTGGCCGGCGCGGACGACGACGGCTCGTTCGACTTCGTCAACAACATCGCCGTCGAACTGCCGCTCCAGGCCATCGCCGAGCTGATCGGCGTACCGCAGGAGGACCGGACCAGGATCTTCGACTGGTCCAACAAGATGGCCTCGTACGACGATCCGGAGTACGCGATCACCGAGGAGATCGGTGCCGAGGCGGCCATGGAGCTCGTCTCGTACTCGATGAATCTCGCGGCGGCGCGCAAGGAGTGCCCGGCCAAGGACATCGTCTCCCAGCTGGTCGCCGCCGAGGGCGAGGGCAATCTGCTCTCCGACGAGTTCGGCTTCTTCGTCATCCTGCTCGCCGTGGCCGGGAACGAGACCACCCGCAACGCCATCAGCCACGGCATGCACGCCTTCCTCACCCATCCCGAGCAGTGGGAGCTCTACAAGCGCGAGCGGCCGGAGACGACCGCCGAGGAGATCGTCCGCTGGGCGACGCCCGTGGTCTCCTTCCAGCGCACCGCCACCCAGGACCTCGAACTGGGCGGTCAGCAGATCAAGAAGGGCGACCGGGTCGGGCTGTTCTACTCCTCGGCCAATAACGACCCCGAGGTCTTCGAGAGCCCGGAGAAGTTCGACATCACCCGCGATCCCAATCCGCACCTCGGCTTCGGCGGCGGCGGTCCGCACTTCTGCCTGGGCAAGTCCCTTGCCGTGATGGAGATCGACCTGATCTTCAACGCCATCGCGGACGTGCTGCCGGACCTGCGGCTGGTCAGCGATCCGCGGCGGCTGCGGTCGGCCTGGCTCAACGGCATCAAGCAGCTCCAGGTGAGCACCACGAACGGCTGAGGACGGCCCGGAACGCGCCGCCGGGCGGGGCCTGTCCGGCTGTTCCGGTACGCCCGTCCGCACCCCTGCACGGGGGGGGCGGACGGGCGTGGCGGGATCATGGCGGGCATGCACGCCCTGCTCTCCGCCTTCGCGCCGATCTGGATGCTGACCGCTGCCGGGTACGTCGTCGGCCGCAGTGGCCTCCTCGGGGCGCAGGCCGAAGCGGTGCTCGGCCGGTTCGTCTTCCATGTCGCCATGCCCGCCGCCCTGTTCAGCATGGTGTCGGGGTCCCGGCCGGCCGACTTCGCCCATCTGTCGGTGGTGGCGTTCGCGGCGGCCACGGCGCTGGTGTCCGCTCTGGGATACGTGGTGGCCCGGCGGTTCTTCGGCCGCGGGAGGGCCGACGGGGCGATCAGCAGCATGGCGTCCGGCTACGTCAACTCCGCCAACCTGGGCATCCCGGTGGCGGTGCAGGTGCTCGGCGACGCCTCGTTCGTCGCGCAGGTCATCCTGTTCCAGGTGCTGCTGGTCTCACCGGTGATCCTGACCCTGCTGGACTCGGGGACCCGGGCGGGCGGCGGGCGCCCCGGCGGCGGGCTGCGGCGGATGCTGACCATGCCGGTGCGCAATCCGGTCATCATGGCCTCGCTGCTCGGAGTCGCCGTCTCCGCCTCCGGGCTTCGGCTGCCGGCCGCCCTCACCCACTCCTGCGACCTGCTGGGCGCCGCGGCCGTGCCGACGGCCCTGGTCACACTGGGCCTTTCCCTGCACGGCGGCCCGGCCGGCGCGACCGGACGCGTCGCGGGCCGGGCGGAGGTCGGGGTCGCGGTCGCGCTGAAAACCCTGGCGCAGCCCCTGGTCGCCTTCCTCGTCGCCGGTCCGCTGCTGGGCCTGCCGGAGCACCAGGTGCTGGCCGTGGTGCTCTGCTCGGCGCTCCCGATGGCGCAGAACGCCTTCATCTACGCCCGCGAGTACGGCCTGGACACCAGCCTCGCCCGCAACTCCGTGGTGGCCTCCACGGTGGTGTCGATGCTCACGCTGTCCTTCGCCGCCTGGGCGCTGGGGCCGGCCCACTGAGCCGCTGAGCCGTCCGGGTGGCGGGCGCGGTGGCTACGGTTTGCCGGCCACCGCTTCGCCCTCCACCGTCGCTGCCGGGGGCCGCTCGGCCTCGGGAGGTTCCTCGGCCGCCGGGGGCCGTCCGGCCTTCGCCGCCTTCGCCGCGGGCTCCTGGAGCCGACGCGGACCGGACAGCACGTAGGTCAGCCCGAAGCCGAGCGCGACCACCGCCGCCCCGCCCACCGCGTCGAGCACCCAGTGGTTGCCCGTCGCGATGATCGCGGAGACCGTGAACAGCGGATGCAGCACCCCCAGCAGCTTCATCCAGACCTTCGGCGCGAGCATCACGACCACCACCCCGCACCACAGCGACCAGCCGAAGTGCAGCGAGGGCATCGCGGCGTACTGGTTGGTGACGCCCGTCAGCGTCCCGTAGTCGGGCTTCGCGAAGTCCTGGACGCCGTGGACCGTGTCGATGAAGCCGAGCCCCGGCATCAGCCGCGGCGGGGCCAGCGGGTAGAGCCAGAACCCGACCAGGGCCAGGAGCGTGGCGAACCCGATGGAGCTGCGGACCCAGCGGTAGTCCGCGGGGCGGCGTACGTACAGCACGCCGAGGATCGTCAGCGGCACGATGAAGTGGAACGTCGAGTAGTAGTAGTCGAAGAAGTCCCGCAGCCAGCCGACCTTGACCACCGCGTGGTTGGCCCAGTGCTCCATGTCGATGTGCAGCCACTGTTCGATCGAGTGGATCTGCCGCCCGTGGTGCTCCGCGGTGGCACGGCCGGCCGTCGCGGCCAGCCTGACCTGCTGGTACGCGGAGTAGACGACCCTGATCAGCAGGAGTTCCAGCAGCAGGTTGGGCCTGCTGAGCACGCGCCGCCAGAACGGCAGCAGCGGCACCCGGCTCCAGCGGGCGGGGACCGGGGCCGCGTAGTCCGTGGGGACGGGCTGCTGCCAGTGCGGCGAGGTACGCGGCAGGAACGGGGCGACGCACGCGGCCGCGAGCGCGGCGATCAGCAGCACGTTGTCGCGTACCGGGAACATCGTCTCGATGTTCGGCAGCAGCATCGTGCCCGGCAGTGTGACTACGAGGATCACGACGGCCGGCCACACCAGCCGGTCGGAGGCCCGTCTGCCGACCCGGCCGACCACCGCGAGCAGCACCCACAGCAGCTGGTGCTGCCAGGCGGTCGGCGAGACGGCGACGGCGACACAGCCGGTCACGGCCACGGCGAGCAGCAGTTGGCCGTCGCGGGCGTACCGGGCGGCGCGGCGCAGACCGACGAAGCAGACGGCCGCGGCCAGCACCAGGAAGAGCGCGATCTCCAGCGGGCCCTCCAGCCCGAACCTGAGCAGCGCGCCGTGCAGGGACTGGTTGGCGAGGCTGTCCGCCTGGTCGCCGAGTCCGGCCCCGGCGACGTGGTGCACCCAGTACGTCCACGAGTCGTGCGGCATCGCCGCCCAGGCCAGTACCGTGCAGGCGGCGAACGCGGCGCCGCCGGTCACCGCCGCCCGGCGTCTCCCGGTCAGCCAGAGCAGTGCGGCGAACAGCAGCACGGTCGGCTGGAGCGCGGCCGCGACGCCGATCAGGACGCCGGAGGCGCGTTCCCCGCGGACCACGAAGCAGCCGACGAGCACCAGGAGGACCGGCAGAATGCTGGTCTGGCCCAGGTAGAGGGCGTTGCGGACCGGCAGCGAGAGCATCAGCAGGGTGATCGCGACGGGCGCCGCGAACAGCGCGGTGCGCCGGTTGACCGGGCCGGGCAGGGCGCGTGCCGCGATGACGCCGAGCGCGGCGACCAGCAGCAGCGAACCGAAGGTCCAGGCGACCCCGAGGCTCTGTTCGGCGGTCCGGGTGAGCGGCTTCAGCACCAGCCCGGCGAAGGGAGTGCCGGTGAACCGGTCGGTGTCGTACAGCGAGCCCGTCACATGAAGCACACCGTTCTCACCGGTCCAGGTCTCCAGATCGGTGAGCCGTTCGCCAGGCGGCTGCCGCAGCACCACCGCCATCTGCCGTACGGCCAACGCGGCCACGACCAGCCAGAGAACTGCCCGAGCCGCCCCGGTCCTCGCCCCTGTCGTCGCATCTCCGCGCACACTGTGCTCCGCATTCGCCACGCTGAGCCGACCCTCCCGCCATCTTGTGCCGGCCCTCGATCCGGGCATGCTGTGAAACCTTCGCATTGCGCTATGAGGTAGACCCAATCAACCCCCTCTTCGCCTGACTGTCATCCGGCTTTTGTCCGAAAGGATGCCCGGCCGTTCGATCGGGCCGGGACCCGACGGCCGGAACCGGCCGGGGCGCCCCCACGTCTGAGCCCGTGACCAGGGCCGACGGGGGAGGAGCCGGGACATGCGGTGGGCTGGGACGGATCAAACGGGTCAAGGAGTACGGGCCGGATCGCGTGCGTGGGCGGTCCGCGCGCTCTCGCTGTTCATGATGCTGGTGTCGCTCCAGCTCGGCTCGCTGATCGCACCGGCGTACGCCTGCGGCTGCGGGGCGATGGTGGTGGACCGGAACAGCCAGGTCACGGTCGACCGGGAGACCTCCGTGGTCAGCTGGTCCGGCGGCACCGAGCAGATCGTGATGCGGCTCACCGTTCACGGGAACGCCCCGGCGGCGGCGTGGATCATGCCCGTGCCGCACCGGGCCACCGTCGAGCTGGGTGACGCCGCGCTCTTCTCCGAGCTCGAAACCCTCACCGCGCCGGTCCACGAGACGCGGCACTACTTCTGGCCGCGCGCGAAGGACTGGCCGTTCGGCGGTTCGGACCGGGCGTCCGGCTCCGGCGCGGCCCCCTCGGCGGCCGCGCCGGTCGGGGTGGTCGGCCGGGAGCGGCTGGGGCCGTTCGACGTGGCCCGGCTGACCGCGACCGACCCGGCGGCCCTGGAGGGCTGGCTGACGGACAACGGCTTCGAGCTGCCGGACCGGCTGTCGACGGCGCTGCGGCCCTACGTCGATCAGAAGTGGGAGTACGTGGCGATCCGCCTCGCCCCTCAGGAGAAGGGCGGTCCGCTGCTCGGCCGGCTCGACCCGCTGCGGCTGCGTTTCGCCAGCGACGGGCCGGTCTACCCGATGCGGCTGTCCCGGCTCGCCAGGACGCCGCAGTCGCTGGGGCTGTACGTGCTGGCGGCGAACCGGATGGAGCCGCGCGGCGCGATCGGCGGCGAGCCGCCCGAGGTGACCTACGCGGGGCGGGTCGGCGCCGGGCAGGAGAAGCGCGCGTACCCGGCGCTGGGGGCGCTGACGGGCGGGAAGCCGGTGTTCGTCACGGCGATCGAGCAGTCGTTCCCGAGGCCGGAGCTGATCGACGGGGACCACGAGCTGCGGGCGGTTGCCGCCGACACCCCGTACCGGACCACGTACTACCGCGACGAGCTGCTGACCGTGGGGCCCGTTCCGGCCTGGGTGCTGTCGCTGCTCGGTGGAACGGCGGTGGCGGTCGCGGCGGTGCTGTTGCTGGTGCGTTCCCGGCGGCGGCGGCCGGTCGCACCGCCGCCGCCGGTCACCGCACCGCCACCACTGCGGTGAGCGCGGGGTTCAGCCCTGCACCGGGATGTCCGCCTGCCAGCCCGTGAAGAGCGGGACCTCGCCACCGCCGTCCAGGACCACGATCCCGAACGGGCGGTCGAAGGCGAGGTGCAGGAAGCGCTGCCGCACGGGCGCCGCGCCGGCGGGGGCGGCGATGACGGTCACGGCGGCGGCCTGCACGCCCTCCTCGGCGACCTTCACCACCACCTCCTGCACCACCTGGGAGATCCTGAGCGGCTCGGGTGACATCCACCCGAAGTCGGCGGCGGCGCTCGTCGAGACCCGGATGCCCAGCGCCGCCAGCTGCTCGGTGACCTGAACGTTCGTACGCAAGGTGAATCGCGGGACGGCGATACTCAGGACGTCCGCGTCCAGCGGGCTGCGCAACGCCTGCGGCGCCCAGGCCGCCGGCAGTACGTCCGCCGCTCCCGCGCCCGGCTCCCCCAGCACCAGCCTGACCCGTGCCGGGGCGCCGCCGGGGCGCTCGGTGCGGCAGCGCAGCTCGACGACGTGGGTGCCGCGTACCGTCCAGCCGTCCCACGGCCCACGTGTGGCGGACATGGTCGGGACCGCACGGCTCACTCCGGCCGCGTCGGTGAACGGCAGGTCCCGGGTGGCCTCGGGTTCGAACGGCTCGTCCCATCGTGCCTTCAGCGCCAGCACGTTGACGAGCACCAGCAGCATCTCCTCACTGATGTCCAGCGGCAGCCGCTCGATCAGACCGCCGGTGGCCTCCCGCACCCATGCGTCGACCCCGGTGGCGTCCATCGGCCCGAAACCGATGTCCGCCAGCGCCTCCCGGTACTCCCGGTGGACCGGCACCCGGGTCCACACCCGGGTCGCCACCCCCAGCGCGTCGGTGGCCGCCAGCTCGCGCGCCCCGGCCGTCACCGCGTCGGCGGCCTGCCGCTCCGCCACCCCCAGCACCGCCCGCAGCTCGTCGGCGGTCTCCCCGCGGGCTCCTGCCGCGACCACGGCCAGGGCCAGCCAGAGCCCGGCCGGCGAGCACACGAAGCTCCCGCCGCCCGGCCCGGCCAGCTCCCGTATCCACCTCTCGCCGAGCCGCTGGACCGCCCCGGCCCTCGTCGTCGAACCCGTCTCCTGCGTCACCGGTGCCCCCTGCGCACAAATTCGCTTCTCCGCACAGCTGTGCGGAAGTCAGAATGAACCAATGACGTGGACCGTGACCCCCGAACACTTCGACTCCCCCGACGCCGCACCGCTGCGCCGGGACTACTACGACGAGGTCGCGAGCCGCTACTGGGGGCGGCCCGCGACGGTCGAGGAGATCGACGAGGGGCTCGCGGACGACGGCGCCGAGCTGCTTGTTCCGCCCACCGGCGAGTTCGTCGTCGGCCGGTTCGACGGGCGGGCGGCGGCCTGCGCCGGGCTGGTCGTGACGGACGCGGGGGTCGCGGAGCTGACCCGGGTCTTCGTACGTCCCGAGGTGCGGGGCACGGGCGGCGGCGGGCTGCTGCTCACGGCGGTCGAGGACCGGGCGCGGGCCCTCGGCGTACGGACGCTCCGGCTCGACACCCGTGACGACCTCGTCGAGGCGCGCGGGCTGTACGCGAAGCACGGCTACCGGGAGGTCCCGGCGTTCCACCGCCGCAAGTACGCCGAGCACTGGTTCGCCAAGGAGCTCCGCACCACCGCGTGAGCGATCCGGGCGTACGAGAGCCCCGCCCTTGAACGCAGGCCCGCAGGAGCCTCGGGGGGCGTGGTGGTCCGGCCCTTGAATGCAGGCCCTCGGGAGCCTCAGGGGGCGTGGTGGTCCCGCTTCGGCTCCGGGCTGTGCGGCCGTTCCCTGCTCGATCCGCTCGTCTCGGCCGTCAGCTCCGACACCAGGGCGACCAGGTCGGTCGGCCGGTCCGGCCCCCACCAGTCGCCCAGCAGCTCGGCCAGGGACTCCTCGCGGGCGTGCGAGAGCTTCACCACGGCCTCGGCGCCGGGTTCGGTGAGCACCAGCTGCACGCCCACCCGGCGGGCCAGCCCGCGTTCCTCCAGCTGCCGGCCCGCCTCGCTGATCACCCGCAGCGGCACCGGGGCGATCTCGGCGAGCCGGACGGGCTCGACGGTGCCGTGCCGTTTGATGCGCAGCAGCATCCAGCTCGCGGCGGGCAGCAGGTCGAGTCCGGCCTTCTCGGTGATCTTCACGTAGACCTCGCGGCGTCCCTCCCTGGTGGCGAGGACCGAGAGGGCGCGGGCGCATTCGTCGTACGAGGACCGCTCGACCGGGTTGGACGCCAGGGTCTCGCTGGGGTCGGGTGCGGTCACCGAGCCCCGCAGCTTGTCCTCCTTGAGCAGCCAGGCGAAGACGAAGGCGATCAGGACGACGGGTGCCGCGTACAGGAACACACCGGTGATCGACGTCGAGTACGCGCTGAGCACCGGCCCGCGCAGTGCGGGCGGCAGCTGGCTGACGGCGCGCGGGTCGGAGGCCAGTGCGTTCGCGCTGACGCCGGGCGGCAGCGTACGGCCGGAGAGCGCCGCACCGAGCCTGTCGGTGAGCCGGTTGGTGAAGATGGTGCCGAAGATGGCGACGCCGAACGAGGCGCCGATGGAACGGAAGAAGGTCGCCCCCGAGGTGGCGACACCGAGGTCCTGGTAGCTCACGGCGTTCTGCACGATCAGGACGAGTACCTGCATCACCAGGCCGAGTCCCGCACCGAAGACGAAGAAGTAGAGGCTCATCTCCAGGGTGCTGCTGTGCTCCGTGAGCCGGTGCAGGAGCAGCAGGCCGGCCGCCGTGATGCCGGTGCCGAGGATCGGGAAGATCTTCCAGCGGCCCGTACGGCTGACGATCTGGCCGGACCCGGTCGAGGTGATGAGCAGGCCGAACACCATCGGGAGCATGTGGACGCCGGACATCGTCGGCGTGATGTCGTGCACCACCTGGAGGAAGGTCGGCAGATAGGTCATCGCGCCGAACATCGCGAAGCCGATGACGAAGCTGATCACGGCGACGAGGCTGAAGGTCCTGATCCGGAACAGCTTCAGCGGCAGTACGGGTTCGGCCGCGCGCCGCTCCACGTACACGAAGGCGATCAGCAGCAGCACGCTGACCACGGCGAGACCGATGATCTGCGTCGAGCCCCAGGCCCAGGTGGTGCCGCCGAGCGAGGCGACCAGGACCAGACAGGTGGCGACCGAGGCGATGAGGAAGGTGCCCAGGTAGTCGATGGTGTGCTTCGTCCGGCGGATCGGGATGTGCAGCACGGCGGCGATGACGGCGAGGGCGACGACCCCGATGGGGAGGTTGATGTAGAAGACCCAGCGCCAGCTGAGCTGTTCGGTGAAGAAGCCGCCGAGGAGCGGTCCGAGCACGCTCGTCGCGCCGAACACCGCTCCGAACAGGCCCTGGTACTTGCCTCGTTCGCGCGGCGGGACGATATCGCCGACGATCGCCATCGACAGCACGATCAGGCCGCCACCGCCGAGCCCCTGGAGGGCGCGGAAGCCGATCAGTTGCGGCATGTTCTGGGCGATGCCGCAGAGCGCGGAGCCGATCAGGAAGATGACGATGGCGATCTGGAAGAGCCGCTTGCGCCCGTACTGGTCACCGAGCTTGCCCCAGAGCGGGGTCGCGGCGGTCGATGCCAGCAGATAGGCCGTGACCACCCACGACAGATGATCCAGACCGCCGAGGTCGCTGACGATGGTCGGCAGTGCGGTGGAGACGATGGTCTGGTCGAGTGCGGCGAGCAGCATGCCGAGAAGCAGCGCGCCGATCGCCACCAGAACCGACCGCGTGGAGCGGTTCTCGCCGGGGGCCGGGGCCGGAGGGCTCAACTGCTGGGCCATGAAACATCTCCTCGGGTCCGCTACACCCCCATCCTGTCCGTTCTGCACCGTTATGGCCTGCCGAAGGGTCGGATGATTGGGCTTCCCGGCGGCGGGCTGCATAATCGCAGGCAGTTCAAGGGGAGGGGACCCACAATGGCCGGACATATATGCCCGGAGTGCGGTACGGACGGCAGACCCGGCGCCGGTCCGGGCTGCGGCTGCGCGGAACGCGCTGCCCGGCACGGTGCCGGGCAGCGGGAGCCCGCCGGACATCAGCACGTCACCGAGGAGCAGCGGGCCGCCGAGCAGCACCGCATCGTCGAGGAGCACCACGCCGGGCGGTCGGCCGAGTTCGCGGCCACGGAGGACTTCGACCCGCTGCGCATTCGGCCGTACGTGACGCTGGGTGGCGAGGAGACGGCGGCCGGCCGGGACGAGCCGGAGCGGTATGTGACGGACGGCCATATGGGGGACGGTCATACGGGACACGGCCATGCGAGGGACGGCCATGCGGGGAACGGCCACGCAGGGAACGGCCAGGCAGGGAACGGCCAGGCATGGGAAGGCCATACGGGGGACGGCCATGCGGGGGACGGCCAGGCATGGGAAGGCCATACGGGGGACGGCCATGCGGGGGACGCGGCCACCACGATGCCGCTGTTCCTGAACCCGGCGGGACCGGCCCCGCTGCCGGACGCCGCCGGTCCGGACGCCCCGAACGCCTGGGACGGCCACCCGGGCACCCCGCTCCTGACGGCCGGTCCGGACCCCGTGCAGCCGCGTCGCCGCAGGCCCTTCGCCGCGCTGGCCGTGGGGGCGGCCGTCGTCGCGGTGGTGGGCACGGCGGCCTTCATCGGCGGGCTGTTCAACGGGGACGGCGACGGGGACACCACCCTGGATCCGGTCCTGCCCTCCACGGTGACCAGCCTCCCCGAGGAGAGCGCCTCGCCTTCGGCCTCCACGACGGCGTCCGCCTCCGTGTCACCGTCCCGGCCGGCCACGGCGTCACCGTCGGCCTCCGCGACAGCGTCCGCGACCGCGACCGCGTCGCCGTCGGCAACCGCCTCGGCGTCCCGTTCCGCGACCGCCGGGCCCTCGGGCACGGCTACCGCGTCCTCCCCGGCGGCCACGGCGGACACCGGGGGTCCGGAGCAGCCGGTGGCCCCGCCCGCCCCGCCGCAGGACGGTTCCACGCTGCGGCGAGGCGACCACGGCCCGGAGGTGGCCGAGTTGCAGCGCCGGCTCCAGGAGATCGGGCTGTTCATGAGCCCCGACGACGCCGACTACACGGACCGCGTCGAGGACGCCGTGTACCGCTACCAGCGATACATGTACATCCAGGGCGACGACGCCGGGGTCTACGGGCCGCACACCCGGCGGGCACTGGAGGCGGTCACGACGGGCCGTGGACGCCACTGACCGGCACCGCGCACCTGCTCCGGCCGGGGATTCGCTTTCCCCGGCAGGTTTTTGTATCGTGATGAAACAAAGTGGCCCCCAAACGCACTCCCTGACCGGCGGGCGGGGGCCGCTTGTTCTCTTTCCGGGGCCGGTCCCACCTGTCCCGCACCGTCACCCCCGCCCTGGAGCCCGCCCATGCCGGCCACCGTCCTCACCGCCCGTGCCCTCCTGCTCGACATGGACGGGACCCTGGTGAACTCCGACGCCGTCGTGGAGCGCTGCTGGCGGCGCTGGGCGCTGCGGCAGGGCCTGGACCCGGAGGCCGCGCTCAAGGTGGTCCACGGCCGCCAGGGGTACGCCACCATGGCGGTGCTCCTCCCGGACCGTCCGATGGAGCAGAACCACGCGGACAACCGGGTGATGCTCGCCGAGGAGACCGCCGACACCGACGGCGTCGTCCCGATCGGCGGCGCCGACGCCTTCATGGACGCGATCGCCGCGCTCCCGCACGCCCTGGTCACCTCGGCCGACCGGGCACTGGCCCAGGCCCGGATGACCGCGGCCGGACTGCGGATGCCCGAACTCCGGGTCACCGCCGAGAGCGTGGGTGCCAGCAAGCCGGACCCGGAGGGCTTCCTCAAGGGCGCCGCCGCGCTGGGCTTCGACCCGGCGGACTGCATCGTCTTCGAGGACTCCGAGGCGGGCATCGCGGCGGGCCGGGCGGCGGGGATGCGCGTCGTGGGCGTGGGCCCGCGCGCGGCGGCACTCTCCCCGGACGCGCACGTCGAGGACCTGACGCGACTCCGGGTGGAGGCGGCGGCCGACGGCTCGGTCCTGCTGCACATCAGCGCCCGATAGCCGAGGATCCTCCCCCGTCACGGCGGAGCCGTCCCCGCGCCACCAGTTCCAGCACGGTCGCGACGGCCACCGCCTGTACGGCCATCAGCGCCACCAGCACGAACAGCTGTACGGCGCCCGCCTGTACCGGTGAGGCGCCGCCCAGCAGCATGCCGACGAAGGCACCGGGCAGCGTGACGAGCCCCACCGTCCGGGTCTGGTCGAGCCCCGGCAGCAGCGCGTCCGACGCCGCCGGCCGGGCGATCTCCAGCCGCGCGTCGCGGTCCGGGAAGCCGAGCGCCATCGCCGCCTCCACCTCCCCGTGCCGGGTCGCCAGCTCGTCGAGCGCGCGCCGCCCGCCGAGCACGGTCGCGGTCAGGGCGCCCCCGATGAGGATGCCGGTCACCGGGATCAGCGCGATGCCCCGGACCGGCACCAGCCCGGTGAGCAGCAGCACCGCGACCACCGGCACGACCCCGGCCCCGATCGGCACGGCCACCCACCGCCAGGTGCGGTTATCGGTGACGCGGTGGCCCGCGGTCCACACCGCCACGCCGAACATCAACGCGATGAACGCGAAGGTCGGCGCGGAGGCATGGACCACCCAGCCGATGAGCGAGGAGACCGCGGCGAGCTGGACCGCCGCCCGCAGCCCCGCCAGGACGATCTGACGCGACCGGCCGAGCGAGGCGAAAGCGGCGACGCCCGCGGCCGCCGCGAGCAGCAGGGCGAGAACGACCCCGAGCGTGATGTTGACCGGTAGCAGCACGCGGCCACCCTAAGACCGCCCCGGCCGCTCCTCAGCCGCGACCGGACCCCGGCCGACCCCAGCCCGGCCTTAACCCCCTTCCCCCAGCGCGGCCTTACCCCCTTCCCCTCAGCGCGGAACTGCCGTCTCATCAGTTCCGTACGCCCGCGCACACACATGCGTACGCCCCCGCACCCCGACCCTCTTCGTCAGAACCCTTGATGTGACGTGCCCATGTCGCCACTCTGTTACCTGGCGCCCACCCCACGGAAACCTCGCGCCGCCACGATGGCCGGGCCGTTTCGGACGACCCGTCCAAGTTCCCCCCACGTCAAGGGAGTTCACATGTCAGGTGTCTACGCGCGTCGCATCGCCGTCCTCGCCGCATCAGCCGCCCTCGCCGCAACCACCGGGCTGCTCAACGCTCCCGGCGCCCAGGCCGCCATGCCCACCCCGGTGGCCGCGTCCACCGCCCGCACCTATCTGAGCCAGCTGACCGTGCAGGCGGAGGGCTCGTCGAGCGGATACAGCAGGGACAAGTTCCCGCACTGGATCACCCAGTCGGGCACCTGCAACACCCGTGAGGTGGTGCTGAAGCGGGACGGCACGAACGTAACGCAGGACTCCAGCTGCGCCGCCGTGAGCGGCAGTTGGTACTCGGAGTACGACGGGGCCACCTGGACCGCCGCATCCGATGTGGACATCGACCACATGGTCCCGCTCGCCGAGGCCTGGCGGTCCGGCGCATCGAGCTGGACCAACGCCCAACGCCAGGCGTATGCCAACGACCTGACGCGCCCCCAGCTCATCGCGGTCACCGACAACGTCAACCAGTCCAAGGGCGACAAGGACCCGGCGAAGTGGCTCCCGTCGCGCGCCGCGTACCAGTGCACGTACGCACGCGCCTGGGTGCACGTGAAGCACTACTACGACCTGACCGTCGACTCGGCCGAGAAGGCCGCACTGCAGTCCGTGCTCAACGGCTGCTGAACGATCGCTGAACGGCGACCGTCCCGCTGACCGCCGCCCCCGGAACCGCCCCCCGCTCCCCCGTCGTTCCGTACGGCACGAACCCGCCGCACGAACAACGCGTACGGAATCCGCCCGTACGGAACGACGCGAGGAGCACCACACGGCCGGGCCGCTCCCCCACCGGTACCCGCTGGAGCCACCGACACGTTTTCGGCCGAGTACGGCCACTCGTGGTGGACAGCCGCGCGGCCCGGGTGCCCGACGAGCGGCAGCGGGCGCTGCTCCGCCCACAGGAGGCGCGGTGGCTGCGCGAGAAGGCACTGTCCGGGCCCGGTTCCTTCGGCCACCCCCCTGATCGGCACCTCGCTTCCGTGGCTGCCACAGCCACTGGTACACGACGGGGAGCAGTGGAGCGCCGAGCCGCACCAGGGCGAGCGGGGCGGTCCGGACGGCTGCTGGGCACGCGTCGGCGAGTACCCGCGACAACGCTCCGACCTGGAGCATTGGGCCGCGTTCCCCGATTCGTCCGGGCAACTGACGGAACCGATCCGGGAGATGGGCAGCGGCCCGGACGCACCGGCGACGGTATGCGTGCTGTCGGGCGATGTGCACCATGCGTCCATCGCGGAACCACCTGGCCCACCGAGGCCCCCGGCGGTGCGCCGGATGCCCGCGTCCCGCGACTGACCTGCTCTCCCGTGCACAACTCGATCCCCGGCCCGCTCAAGGCCGCCTTCCGTTTCGGACGGAGCCGGCCGGGCGGCGGCCCGGCCGACCGCCGGCACGGCACGGGCGCACTGGTACACCGCCGGTCCGGTGGCACGAGACGGACGGGCCGTGGTTCGGCAATCAGCTGATGACACTCACACCGCATGGCCGGAAAGCTGCGCTGTCATTGGTTCAGGCCAAGTCAAGGAGGACAGGGGCCCAGCTCCAGAGGGTATTTGATCGCTCGCTGACCAATGACGGCCTGTCTACTTTCAGCCAGTCAACTAAACGTTGAACTTGCAAGTATTGGTGAGGTTTGCCTAACCTGTAGCGCTCAGTCGGTTCACGTCCCCACTAGACCGAAGGAGCCTCCCCCCCATGTACACACGCCTGAATCGGGCCCAGCCCTACGCCCTCGCGCTCTTCCGAATCGTCGTAGGCCTGCTCTTCGCCTGCCACGGTGCCGCCTCGATCTTCGGCGTCCTGGGCGGCGCCATGGGCGGCGGATCGATACCCGCCGGCACCTGGCCGGGCTGGTACGCGGCGGTCATCCAGCTCGTCGGCGGCAGCCTCGTGGCGCTGGGCCTCGGCACCCGCGTCGCCGCCCTGGTCTCGTCCGGCTCCATGGCGTACGCGTACTTCAAGGTCCACCAGCCCGGCGCGCTCTTCCCGCTGCAGAACGGCGGCGAGCCCTCGGCCGTCTACAGCTGGGTGTTCCTGCTGCTCGTCTTCACCGGCCCCGGCGCCCTGGCCCTGGACCGGCTGTTCACGTCCCGCTCCGCCGCACTGCGCGCCGAGGAGCGCGCGCCCGAACCGGCTGAACCGGCCGAACCGGCTGAACCGGCCGCCCCGGTAGCCGCCTGACCGACCTGACCGACCTGCCCCGTCTGACCCGCCTGACATGTCCGACCCGCCGGGGCCGCGCCGACCGGTCCCGCCACGCCATCTCGGGGGTACACCGGGAATGCCGCTTCCCGGCGTACCCCCGAGGCACCGCTTCCCGGCGTACCCCCGAGGCACCGCTCCCCGGCGCACACCCGAGGCACACGCAAGTGACACACAAGGCTCATGTGGCACACACGTGGGGTGCCCAACATCACGCATATATATGGATCTCCAGGTGAACGGCAGGCGTACGCTTTACAGCTGGCCCTGCCGCTCCTGCCGCTCCCCTGCGACGTCGCGGCGTTGTCACTGAAACGGGGAGTAGAAGGTGCTTGAGAGTGTGGGTGCGCTGACCGGCAGCCCATGGATCTACGTTGTGGTCGCCCTCTCGGTGCTTCTGGACGTCTTCCTCCCCCTGCTGCCCAGCGGTGTCCTCGTGATCACGGCAGCCACGGCCGCCGCCGCGGGCACCACCACGGTGGCCGCCGACGCCGCGGGCGCCGCCCGTCACGTCACCGAGGTCCCCTCGCTCCTGATCCTGATCCTCTGTGCGGCCAGCGCCTCGGTGATCGGTGACCTCGTCGCGTACCGGCTCGCCTGGCGCGGTGGCGCACGCCTGGACCGCGCCATCGCCCGCTCCCGCCGCCTCACCTCCGCGCAGGAACGTCTCGGCGCCGCGCTGAGCCGCGGCGGCGGCGCCCTCGTCGTCATCGCCCGCTTCGCCCCGGCCGGACGATCGGTCGTCTCACTGGGCGCGGGCGCCTCGCACCGCAAGGTGAAGGAATTCCTGCCGTGGTCCGCGGTGGCGGGTGTGGCCTGGGCCGGTTACAGCGTGGGCCTCGGCTACTTCGGCGCCCAGTGGCTCGGCGCGAGCTGGCTGGGCACGGCGGTCTCGGTCCTCGCGCTGTTCGTCGCGGGTGCGTTCGCCGCACTGCTGATGCGGCGCCCCGCCGCGGCGGCCGCCGCGGCCGCTGCCACCGTCGCCCCGGCCTCGGTCCCTACGGCGTCCTGACACCTCCCCGCACTTCCAGACCGTCCAGCAGCCTGGCGGTCGACGCGGCGATCTCGTCGACGGCACGGTCGAAGACTTCCCTGTTGTGCGCGGCCGGGGCACGGAAGCCGGACACCTTGCGCACGAACTGCAGGGCGGCGGCGCGGATGTCCTCCTCGGGGAGGACCGGCGGGCGAAGGGTCTTGATACTGCGGCACATATCTCAAGTGTGGACCCCGCCACTGACAACGTCCCGGGTCAGCGGGAGCAGATCACGCTGACGAGCGTGAACGCCGACGCCGTTCCCATGAACATTCAAGAGTTGCCCTCAGATGAGCGCCTTCGAGCGATCCGTGCACAGGGCCCAGATCACGAAGGTGTCGATGGCGAGGGAGACCACGGCCCAGATCGGCTGGTAGGGCAGCCACATGAAGTTGGCGATCATGTTGAGCGCAGCCAGCCCCACGCCGATCCCGCGGGCCCAGCCGAGGCCCCGGAGGATTCCCCAGCCGACGATGACGAGGAGGATGCCGAGAGCCACGTGGATCCAGCCCCAGGCCGTCACATTGAACTTGAAGACGTAGTCGTTGATCCGGGCGTAGACCGTGTTGGACACGATTCCGGCGATGCCCTTGATCGCCTCCAGAACACCGTCGACCATGAGCAGGACCCCGGCGAACATGGTCCCGCCGGCCGCCCAGGGGTTGACCTCCCCCGGACCGGCCGTATGCGAGTGAGACGTATCCGGTGTGGGCGCTGACTGTGCCATGGGAACTCCTTGGCCGGTGGAACTGCACGTCAGACCGACCCTGGTGGGCACGTACCGAGGCGGCCACCTGGGCACAGCCGAACGAGTGAGTGCGATACGGAACCGGTGAGGGCGGCGCGGAACGGGGTGAAGTGCGGGCGGCGCCCCGGCCCGGCCGGGGAAATCCGCTTGGCACGGACCTCTCCCGGAAGGAATCCTTTCCGGTCGGAGGTGGTGGCGATGACCGACGTCGTACTGAGGCTCTCGGCCCGCGATCTGGTTCCCGGCGATCTGGAGTCCTGCGGGTGGTCGGGCTCGCCTCTCCATCTGGAGAACATCGCGGGACAGCTGGCACGGGCCCGGCGCGGCGAGGTGGACTACCTGGCGGTGTGTCCGCCGTCGGGCATCCCGGTGGCGATCGGCGGGGTCGACTACGGCGCCAGGGAGGGTGTGGGCACGCTGTGGCAACTGACGGTCCACCCCGCGCTCCAGTCCTGCGGGATCGGCACGTACCTGATCGGTGCCGCCGAGCGCCGGATCACCGCCCGTGGCCTGCGGCGGGCCGAACTCGGTGTGGAGGAGGACAACCCGCGGGCCCGCGCACTGTACGAGCGCCTGGGGTACGTGGCGTACGGCAGGCAGCCCGATTCCTGGGACGAGTTGGCCCCGGACGGCTCGGTTCGCCGGTACGAGACGATGTGTACGCAGATGGCCCGGGACCTCGACGGGGCCCCGCCGGCCGGATAGACGGACGAACCCTGCTGCGACCCGACCACTGGCCCTCGGCACCCGGCACCCGGCACCCGGCCACCGGCCACCGGCAGCATTCAGCATTCAGCTCTCGGAGACAGCGCGTTCGTAGGCCAGGGTGAGCTGGGCGAGGACGCCGTCGGCAGGCTGCGGACGGCCTTCGAGGTGCATGGCGCGGAGCTCGTCCATGAACCTCTCCCCCATTTCGGGGCCGCCGCGGGCGAGGAGCTGGGCTCGGATCGACAGCTCGGGTGCTGTCGGGAGCCATCGGGAGCCCCAGTCGCCCAGCTGCGTCATGAGCGGAACGAGCTGGATCGATGCCTCGGTGAGCCGGTATTCGATCTTCTGCCGGTGACTCGGATCATCGTGCCGGGTGAGCAGACCGGCGCCCACGAGCTTCGACAGCCGGGCGGCGAGGATGTTCGACGCGATGCCCTCGACCGAATGCGCGAGGAGCTCACGGAAGTGCCGGTAGCCGCCGAACATGACGTCCCGCAGCACGACCAGGCTCCACCGGTCGCCCAGCAGCTCGACGGTCAGGTTGATCGGGCAGCCCGATTTCCCCTCCGGCACGGGCAGACGGCCCGCCTGTACTGGTTGCGGCATACCTCTAGCGTAGTACTCTGCAACTGGTTGCTCATTGCAACCGGGTGATATCGGACCATACTTGTCGGCGCCCAGAGGGGGACGCATGTCACAGCTGTTGCGGGTGCAGTGCTTCAACGTGTCGCGGGACGGTTTCGGTGCCGGTGAGGGCCAGAGCCTGGAGCGGCCCTTCGGCCACGGGGACCCCACCGCGCTGTTCTCCTGGGCGGGTGCCACCGCCAGCTGGGTGAACCGCACCGACCCCGGCGGCACGCGAGGCCTGGACGACTACCTGACCCGCGACTACGCCCGGAACATCGGCGCGGAGATCATGGGACGGAATAAGTTCGGCCCCCAGCGGGGCCCGTGGGAGAACCACGAGTGGCAGGGCTGGTGGGGAGACAACCCGCCGTTCCACACGCCGGTCTTCGTGCTCACCCATCACGAGCGCCCCTCCTTCACCCTGGCCGACACCACCTTCCACTTCCTCGACGCGAAACCGGCCGAGGCGCTGGCACGCGCGAAGGAGGCCGCCGACGGCCGGGACGTGCGCCTCGGTGGCGGGGTCGCCACCATCCGCGAGTTCCTTGAGGCCGACCTGGTCGACACGATGCACATCGCCGTGGCGCCCGTCGACCTGGGCCAGGGCGAACGGGTGTGGGAGAGCCACACCGACCTGCTCGACCGCTTCCACGTCGAGTCGGTGCCGAGCCCCAGCGGAATCACCCACCTCCTGTTCTGGAGGCGATGACCACGGGTGACCGGCGGTGGCCCAGTGGTGACCGCCGGGCACAGGGCACAGGGCACAGGGCACAGGGCGATGATGTGGGAATGACCGTCGGCTCACGCGCCCATTCGTTCAACGCGGCCGCTGACCGGTACGCGGCCGGCCGCCCTTCGTATCCGCCCGCGCTCTTCGACTTCGTCGAACAGTTCACGAGCCGTCCCCTGTCGGGTGCCCGCGTCGCCGATGTGGGTGCGGGCACCGGCATCGCCACCGCTGTGCTGCGTGAGCGCGGGGCTGACGTGATCGGCGTCGAGCCGGGCGACGCCATGGCCGCCACGTTCCACACCCTGCTCCCGGATGTGCCGATCATCAGAGGTGACGGCAACGCCCTGCCCCTCGCGGACGCCTCCCGCGACCTCATCACCTACGCACAGTCCTGGCAGTGGACCGACACCACCCGCTCGGTCCCGGAGGCGCTACGGGTCCTGCTTCCGGGTGGTGCGCTCGCGATCTGGTGGAACACCACCGCCTTCGACGTGCCCTGGATCCGGGAGCAGCACCAGCGGATCGCGCACCACTGCGGAGTGAAGCCGACTTCTCGGGCGCGTCCCGACGACAGCGACGCCATCCGGCTCGCGGGCCTGTCGGGGCTCCGGGTCGCCCGCCGCCAGGTGCGGTGGAGTCGCGTGATCGCCCTCGACACGCACCTTGCCAACATCAGCAGCCGCTCGGCGTTCCTTGTCCTCGCCGAGGATGACCAGCGCGGCTTTCTCTCCGAGGAACGCGGGCGGCTGCGCGGGTTCTTCCCCGACGAGGCGGTGGAAGAGACCTACGTGGTTGATCTACTGGTGGCCTCTCGTCCGTGACCTGCCCAGTGTCCTGGGGTCCGGAAGGGCAGTCAGGCCACTCGGGGCCCGGGGTTCGGGGGTCCGGGGTCCGGGGTCCGGAAGGGCAGTCAGGCCACTCGGGCGACGGGGCGGGCGGCCGCCGAATCGGATGCCTTTCTCACAGCGGGCGCGGGCGAGTTCACGTCTTGGGCGGCCAGGACGTCCAGGACGTCGGGGTGCTGTGCCGCACGTCCTGGTGTGGCCGACGGCAATCCCCTCCCGATTCGTCCCCTCCCCCCAACTCACTCCCGCCGAAGCGGACCGGCGACTACCCTTCGATCACCAAGTGGCTATTGAGGAGCTGGAGATGCCCGGTCGCCCGAGCGCGCGCTGACGTCGCAGGTCGTGATCGACCCGTCATCGCGTGCTGCCTCCGACTCCGTCTGACTCCGCGGCACAGCGAGCCTTTCTCGCCCGATTCGGCGGTGCGCTTCTTCGCGCACCGCCCGGCGAGCGTTGTCCTCCGCAGCTCAAGGGGTCCCCGTGCCGCCCGTGTCTCCGGACAGAACCTCCGACAAACCCCAACCCACTCCCCCTCTCCACCCAACTCCGCCGAGTCTGTGGCGGGATGCCGACTTCCGCCGGCTGTGGGTGGGCCAGACCGCCTCCCAGTTCGGGGCGCAGGCCGGTCAGGTGGTCCTGCCGCTCGTCGCCGTGGTGTCGCTCGACGCGGGGGCCGGTCAACTCGGCGCCCTGCGCGCGGTGGAACAGGCGCCGATCCTGCTGCTCTCGCTCTTCGCCGGCGCCTGGGTGGACCGCAGGCGTTCCCGCACGGTGATGGTCGTGGCGGACTGCGGCCGGGCGCTCGCGATGGCAGCGGTCCCCACCGCCTACGTGCTCGGGGCCCTCGGACTGCCCGCACTGCTCGTGGCCGCTCTGCTCGTCGGCGTACTGAGCGTGTTCTTCGACGTGGCGTACCAGGCCTCGCTCGTACGGCTGGTGGCACGCGGCCAGTTGGCGCAGGGCAACAGTGCGCTGGAGGGCAGCAGGTCAGCGGCGCAGATCGGCGGCCCCGCGCTCGGCGGCACGCTGGTGTCGCTGTTCTCGGCACCGCTCGCCACCCTCGCCGGTGCGTTCTTCTTCGTGGTGTCGTCCGTATCGATCCGCCGGATCCGCACACGCGAGCCGCTCCCGGCGCACCCCGAAGGATCTGCCCGCATCTGGCGGCAGATCCACGAAGGTCTCCGCTTCGTCGCCGGCAACAGCTCCCTGCGGGCAGTGGGCCTGGCCTCGGCGCTCTATCAGTTCTCCTTCGCCGCTCTGATGACCGTCTATCTGCTCTACCTCCCCCGCGGACTGCATCTTCCGGGCACGGCCGTCGGCCTGGCGCTCGCGGCGACGGGCCCCGGGGCGGTCGTGGGCTCGCTGCTGGCGGCGAGGCTGCCGGGGAGGTTCGGGTTCGGCCCGGTGCTGGTGGCATCGGCGGTACTGGCCGACGGCGTGATGCTCTGCGTACCGGCGCTGCACGGCTCCACCGCCCTGACGCTTCCGGCGCTCATGGGGATCAACTTCCTCTTCGGTACGTTCAGTCAGCTGGTCAACGTCACGACGATGGCCGTACGGCAGGCCGTCACACCCCTCCGGATACAGGGCCGGGTCGTGGCGACGATCAACTTCGCCGGCATGGGCCTGACGCCGCTCGGCTCGTTGCTGGGCGGCTTTCTGACCGTTCAGTGGGGGCTGCGTACGAGCCTGCTCCTCACCGCCGCCGCCATGGCGCTGTCCCCGCTGTTCATGGCCCTGTCCCCACTGGCCCGCCTGGGGAAGTCGCTCCCGGAGGAGCAGCGGCCGGCAGCCGGACAGCCGGGCAGCACCTGACGGCCCAGCAGGAGAGCCACACCTGCGGGCGGCCGCCGGACGCACGTGCCGCCCATGCCGCCCCGCCGGCGATTCACGCCCGGTTGATCCGGTACACATCGCGCACACACGCGTTGGCCAGGGTGGCGGCGAGGATGATTCCCGCACACACCAACAGAATGTGCTGACTGGTCCAGTGCTTCGAGGCCACTGCCACCAACAGGTAAGCGATGGGGACAGCGATGCGTTCGCCCACCGCGTTGAACGCGCCGAGACGCCCCAACTCCTCGTCACGTACCTGCTGTTGCATGACGGTGGACCAGGCGACGATCGCAACGTCCAGCCCGATCCCGGCGAGAACGGCGGCCATGAGCACCCAGGCGAGGGGCAGCTCCAGTCCCAGCGCGGCCAGGGGAAGCATGATGGCCGCGCTGGTCACCACGCAGACCAGCATCAGACGTCGCGGCTTCCAGGCCAGGCAGAGGAACGTACCCGCGAGAAGTCCGGCGGCGAAGGCGCCCTGCACCAGCCCCCAGGAACGGGCACCCGCATAGCTGTCGGCCGCCACGAGGGGCCCGAGCAACTGGTATCCGGCCAGCCAGGCCGCCACGACCGCGGTTCCGGCCACGGTGTAGCTCCACAACCAGCTCCGCGAGCGGAACCCGGCCCAGCCCGCACGGAGATCGCCCACCACACCGCGACCGGTCGGAACGGAGCCGACGAGCCGGAGCCCGAGCAGGAGAAGGGCGGCGGCCACGAACGTACCCGCGTCCCACCCGAGCGCCCAGGCAGGGCCCGCGAACGCCACGACGAATCCGCCGGCGACCGGCCCGATGACCTTGACGGCGTTCCCGGGAACCCGGACCAGCGCATTCGCCTGTTGCAGTTGCTCCTTCGGTACGAGCCGAGTCGCGATCCCCTGGGCGGCGGGCGCGATGAAGGCGGCCGACACCCCGGAGAAGCAGGCACAGACGCTGATCGCGAGTGTCGTC
Source organism: Streptomyces sp. NPDC048671 (assembly GCF_055587045.1). Taxonomy (NCBI): domain Bacteria; kingdom Bacillati; phylum Actinomycetota; class Actinomycetes; order Kitasatosporales; family Streptomycetaceae; genus Streptomyces; species Streptomyces sp. NPDC048671. Next base: position 758,977 of record NZ_JBVJHB010000001.1, read on the forward strand.
GCCGCACCCGTCGCCACCAGAAACCCGACCGCGGCCTGCGCCAGCCCGGCACCGAGATTCCCGAGGAAGAGGATCCGGCTACGGGACATCCGGTCCGCAAGCACGCCGCCCAGGAGAAGGAAGACCAGGGTCGGCACGGTGTTCGCGGCGAGCACGATCCCGAGCGACCGCGCGCCCCCGCCATGGTCGATCACGGCGAACGCGAGCGCCACGGGCGCCATCGCCGAACCCGTCGCGGATACGAGGTGGGCGAGCAGGAATCGGCGAAAGGCCGGTATCCGCAGCGGGGACGCGGCGCGCGATCCCTGCTCCTGCCGGGCGGTGGTGGTCATGGCCCTCCTGCCGATGGCACCGCATCCCGCCGCCGGGAGAACGACGGAGCGGCGTATCGACAGAATGGCCCAGCGAAAGGCGCGGAGGAGGTGGAGTACGTCAAATACGCCAGGGCTTCACCGGCGCACCGCGCCATCTCGGCCACGATCCCGTTGGGCCGCGCCATCTCGGCCACGATCCGGCCGGCCGCCACAAGCGCCCACCGCGCCGCGTTCACGACAGCACTGCGCTGAGACGTCCGCCGCCGGGCGGAGCGGGCTCCGCTCCGCCCGGCGGACCGTCGAGGCACCCGGGGTCCTCACTCGCGCGGCTCCCCCGGGCTATCCGGCAGCCGGCTCTTCGCGAGCCGTCAGGCACTCTCGACGAAGCGGACGCACCAGGCGTAACCGCTCAGGTTGTCATGCGAGACCCGCCGGACCTCTCTGACCTCGCAGCCGTCGTGCGCGTACTTGTGGGCGAACCGGTCGAGGCGCTGCGCGTCGGTGAGATCTTCCATGGACAGCGGTGCTCCGACGACAAGGTCTTCGTGGACTGAGTCCGGCGCGGCACCGTCCACGCAGGCAGAGCAATGGTGCGTTCTAGGTAGGGCCATACGCCCAGTGTGCCCCTACCTGGGCGTCTCCGACTCCCACGGCCCGATTTGGCCGCTCAATTGAGCGCATCGGATCGGCCCGGCGGATCGTGCGGCGGGCGCCCTGGGCCGGTCCGGTACCCTCCTTCTCGCTCATCTGCGCAGCAGCAGCGAGGTGACCCGCAGCCGGCCGCTGTGGATCCAGACGTCGGAGTACTCCACCGGCCGGTCGTCGGCGAGGTAGGTGACCTGCTGGAGGTACTGCACGGGGTCGCCCTCGCTCAGATCGAGCGCGGCGGCGACGCCCGTGGTGGCGGCCTCGGCGCTGAAGGTGCGGCGGGCCGTGGCGATCTTCAGTCCGTAGGTGCCCTCCAGGACACCGAAAAGACTGGAGGACGTGAAGTCCACCTCCTCGATCCCGGGTGCGAGATCGGTGCGTACGAAGTTGAAGAGCAACGCGACCGGCCCCTGCTCGGTCCTGCGGACCCGCACCAAACGCAGTACCTGGGTACCGGGAGCGACATCCAGCAGGGCCGCGACGGGCTGCGGCGGAATGATCAGTGAGCACTCCCGCACCGAGGTGGTGGTGACGACGCCCTGACTGGCGAAATCCTCGGACAGAGTGCTCAGCTTCTGGGCGATGGCGGGTTCGATCACCGTCGAGGTGACGAACGTGCCGCGCCCCCGTACCTGCCGTAGCAGGCCCTCCTCGGTGAGCGTGGTCAGCGCGCGTCGCAGGGTGCCGCGACTGACGCCGAACTCCTGAGCCAGTTCCGGCTCGCTCTTGAGGCGGTAATGCGGCGGCCACTCGCCGCTGGCGATACGCAGTCGGATGTGTTCCGAGACTTGCACGTGGATCGCCGTGGGGACATCCCGCTTGATGCTTGGGAGAACCCCTTTGTCGGCCGTCACAGTGGTCGCATCTCCTCTTTCCGGTTTCACCGGAGGACTGGTGTAAACGGGGAGCCGTACCCCGGCCCCGGTGGGGCGGCCGGGGTACGGCGGTGGTGGCTGGTCAGTAGCTGACGGTCTCCTCGTCACCGGTGTCGGTGATGATCGCCAGGCCGGCGCTGGTCCCGAGCAGGGAGGCGCCCGCGCGCAGGAGATCAAGCCCCTGCCGGTAGCTCTTGATCGAACCGGATGCCTTCACCCGGACTCCGTCCCGCGCTCGGTCAACAAGGTAGCGAACGCTGGCCGGGTTCGCTGTCTCGATCTGTCCGCTGCTGGCGTTCTTCAGGAAGGCGACGCCGGCCTCCATGGCGAGTTCGACGGCGGCCTCCTTCTCCTCGTCAGTGAGCAGCGGCAGTTCCAGCATGACCTTAACGGGCAGGCCCGAGGCGCGGACGACGCCGGCGATGTCCTCACGGAAGTCGTCGTAGCGTCCGCTCTTGAGCCAGCCGACCTGGACGCCTATGTCGAGCTGGGTCGCCCCGAGCCGGGCGATCTCGGCGGCCTCGGCGGCCTTTCCTGCGCTGGTCATGACGCCGACGGTCGGGAAGTCCAGGGCGGAGGCCACCTCGATGCCGGTGCCGCTCAGCTCCGCGACCACGACGGACAGCCAGGAGGCGGGCACCATCGCGGCGTTGAAGCCGTGGGTGACGGCCTCCTGGGCGTGGGCGATCATCTGGTCGCGGGTCGCGTCCGGATCGATCTTGGTGTGCTGGATGTAGGGCGCCATCTCTGCCGGGGTGAGGGTGAGTTCGGCGGGGGTGGCGATGGTCTCGGACATGGGGGTGATCTCCGTAGGGTCGAAAGCGACGGGGGACCGGCGGATCGGCCGCCGGGTGTTCTCTATGCGGCCCGCCACGGATTGACGTGAGCCGGCACGGCTCCCGCGGACGGGCCGGGGTGGCTCAGAGCTTGGACGCGTACTGCTCCGACACGACGACGCCCTCTCCACCGAACCACCGGGGGGCGTCGACACCGCAGTACAGGCCGATGTTGCCCCAGGGCTCGAAGGCTCCGGTGCGTACGACGGCCTTGGCCTGCCGGGCCAGGTCTCCGAGCACCTCGGCGTGCGGACGGGTGGTGAACTCGGCGTCGGCGAAGCGTTCGTGCAGCCAGGTGTCGAGCCGGGGGTTGTGGGTGGGGACGTCCTCGGCCCGGACCACGCCCTCGACGACGAGTTCGTCGGCGATCAGGCCGAGCACCGTCCGCAGGTCGGGCAGGTTCTCGGCGAGGGCGAGGTCGATACGGTGCGTGTCGCGCGGCACGGGGAAGCCCGCGTCCACGACGAGCAGCAGGTCGGTGTGGCCGAGCGTGGCCAGGACCCCGCTCAGTTCGGCGTTGAGGATGCCGGAGCGTTTCATGGTCGAATTCCTTTCAGCAGGGGCGGTCGTGGCCAGGTGGCCGTCTGATGTCGGGGGCCGGGGCTCTCGGGTGCGGTGTCCCCGGACGGCTCGGCTCAGGCCGCGGACGGCACCGCACCGGTGGCGAGGGTCATGACGGATTCCTCGGTGGCTTCGGCGGTGTCGACGACGGCCACCAGGCGGCCCTCGCTCATCACCGCGATCCGGTCGGTCAGGGTGAGCAGTTCGGGCAGATCGGAGGAGGAGCAGAGGATCGCCAGGCCCTTCTCCGCGAGCGCGGACAGCTGCGCGTAGATCTCCGCCTTCGCGCCGATGTCCACGCCGCGCGTGGGCTCGTCGAGGATCAGCACCCCCGGGTTGATCGCCAGCCAGCGTCCCAGCACGGCCTTCTGCTGGTTGCCGCCGGACAGGCTGGTGATGGGCTGGCTCATGGTGGCCGTCTTCACCCTCAGCCGCTGCGCCTGCTCGGTCGCGGCCGAGTCGAACGCGCGGCGGCGCACGAGGCCGAGCCGGCTGAACGTCTTCGTGGTGAGCGCGCCGATGTTCTCGCCGACACTCATGGTGGTGAGCAGGCCCTGGGCGCGGCGCTCACCGGGGACGAACGCCAGTCGGCGTTCGACGCTGGCGATGGGGTTGCGCTGTTCGTAGGGCTCGCCCAGCAGTTCGACGGTGCCGCCGGTGCCGGGGTCCCCTCCGAAGAGGTTGTGCAGCAGTTCCACCCGGCCGGAGTCGGGCAGTCCGGCCACGCCGAGGATTTCACCGGGGCGCAGGTCGAAGGTGACAGCGCGGTGTCGTCTGCCGCTCAGTTCCCTCACCTTCAGGGCAGGCTCGGCGGCCGGTCCGGTCTCACGCACCGCGCGGCGGGTGAACTGGCCCAGTTCGCGGCCGACCATCGCGGCCACCGCCTGATCGGGGGTGGTGTCAGCGCTGCGCCAGCCGGCGACGTGGGCGCCGTCGCGCAGCACCTGGATGTGGTCGGCCAGGCGGAAGACCTCGGGCATACGGTGCGAGACGTAGAGCATGGTCGTCCCGCCCTTCTTGAGATTGCCCATCAGGCTGAACAGCCGGTCGGCCTCGGCCGGGGTGAGCATCGCCGTCGGTTCGTCCAGGATCAGCAGGCGGCAGCCCCGGGCGATGGAGCGGGCCACCACGATGAGCTGCTGGGTGGCCAGGTCCAGAGTGCGGACGGAGGCGTTCGGGTCCAGGCTGAGGTCGAGTTCGGCGAGGAGCTCGGTGGTGCGCTCCAGCATGCGGCGCCGCGAGGGGAACCAGCGGTTGCCCGGCTCGACGCCGCTGAGCACGTTCTCCGCCACGGTGCGGTCGGGCAGCAGCGACAGTTCCTGGGGGACGATCGCGACTCCGTGCCGGTCGAGCATCGTGCTCGGCTCGAAGGAGGTGACCTCGTCGCCGAAGACGGTGACGCTGCCTTCGCTGGGGGGCTGGAGTCCCGCCAGGATCTTCAGCAGGGTCGACTTGCCGGCTCCGTTCTCCCCCAGCAGTGCGGTGATCTCTCCCGCGGGGACGTCGAAGGAGACGTCGTGCAGGGCGCGGACCGGGCCGAAGTTACGGGAGAGTCCGCGGACACGGACGGCCTGGCCGGCGGCGCCCGGGTCCTCGGGACGGGCCGGGCCCCCCGGGGAGGCGTCTCGGGGTGCGGTGGGCATCAGTCCTCCAGCGTCGCGTCGGCGAGGTTGTCGCGGGTGATGAACTCCGCGCCGGTGTCCACGCCCTTGATCTCGGTGCCCTTGGAGAGGAAGTCGTGCAGCACCTTCACCGCCTGGTAGCCCTGTTCGGACGGGTTCTGGCTGATGGTGAAGTTCAGAACCCCGCGGCTGATGTACTCGGCCGTCTGGGTGAGCAGGTCGAAGCCGCCCATCGTGATGTCGTCCGCCTGGCCGGACTGGGCGACCCACTTGGCGGCGGCCGTGGTCGAACAGCAGTCCAGACCCGCGACGGCGACGACGCCGGACTGGCCGGACATGGTGGACTCGACGGTGTTGTAGGCGGAGCTGGGTTCGTTGCCGACGTTCACCGGTCCGACGATCTTCAGGCCGCTTCCGTCCAGGCCCTCCTTGAAGCCGTTGAAGCGATCGTGCGACCAGCCGGCACCGGTGTCGACGGAGAAGACCACCACGGACTTGCCCTTGACGTCCCCGTTCAGGTTCTTGCGGAGCGCTTCGGCCTGGGACTTGCCGGAGCCCTTGAGGTCCTGGCCGACGAAGCCCATCTGCTGGGAGTCGGGGTTGTCGGTGTTGAACGAGACGATCGGGATGCCGGCCTTGTGGGCCTGGCGGATGACCGGCTTGAGCGCGTCGCTGGAGGCGGAGGAGACGGCGAGCCCGTCCACGGCCTTCTGCTGGATGAGCGTCTGGATCTCGGAGACCTGCTTGGCGGCGTCGCCACCGGTGGGACCGATGAGGGAGACGTCGGCCCCGAGCTCCTTGCCGGCCCGCTTCATGCCCGAGCCGATCGGTGTGGCGAAGGCGAGGGACGGGTCGTGGTAGCTCAGCTTGATGCGCATCGGCTTGTCGTCGTCGATCCGCTGCTGGATGTACGAGGCGATCTTGAAGGAGCCGTCGTCGGAGCCGGTGGCGTCGTCGGCGGTGATGGCGCCGCACGCGGTGAGGGCGAGGGCCGCGGCGGCGGCTGTCGCGGCGCTGAGGGATCTGAGGAGGATACGCGGGGACATCGTGACTCCTTCGTCATGTCCGTGGGGACGGGGAAGTGCGGAGGTGGGGCGGCGGTGACCGGCTCTCGGGGCGGCGAGCACCGGCGGGTCGGGCACCGGTCTCAGGGCGAGCACCGGTCTCAGGGCGAGCACCTGTCTCAGGGCAGGCGCCTGTCTCAGGGGCGTACTCAGGCGCGGCTCTTGCGCTTTCGCTGCCAGGTGTCGGCCGCGACCGCGGCGACGATGACGAGACCGGTGACCACGGTCTGCCAGAAGGAGGAGATCCCCTTGATGTTGAGGATGTTCTGCAGCAGACCGATGAAGGCGACGCCGATGACGGTGCCCCACATGGTGCCCGAGCCGCCGAAGAGTGCGGCACCGCCGATGATCACGGCGGAGATGACGGTGAGTTCCAGTCCCTGGCCGGTCACGCCCTGCACATAGGAGAGGAAGGACAGGCCCAGGACTCCCGCGAGTCCCGCGGTGAAGCCGGAGAGGACGAAGGCGGTGAGCTTGACCCGCTTGACGTTGACGCCGACGAGCCGGGCCGCCTCCTGGTTGCCGCCGACCGCGTAGGTGTTGAAGCCGAAGCGCGAACGAGCCAGCAGGACCACACCGACCGCGGCTACGGCCGCGAAGAAGACGAACTGCATGGGCACCAGGCCGAACAGCCGTCCCTGGCCGAGGAGGTTGAAGTCCGCGACGCCGGACTGGGAGGAGCTCAGCGAGATCGGGGCGCCGTCGGAGATGAGCAGGGCGATACCGCGGAAGACGCTGAGCGTACCCAGGGTGACGATGAAGGACGGTACGCCCAGCACCACCACGGCCAGCCCGTTGAGGAGCCCGGCCAGGGCTCCCACCGCCAGTCCGACGAGCATGGCCGTGGGCCAGTTCCAGCCGTCCGAGATGAGCATTCCGGTGGAGATCGCGGACAGCGCGTAGGTGGAGCCGACCGAGAGGTCGATCTCCCCGTTGAGGATGACGAAGGTCGCCCCGACGGCCATGATCCCGATCTGCGCGATCTGCTGGCCCACCGAGAGCAGGTTGTCGGACTGGGCGAAGCTCGGCGAGAGCACGGTGCCCAGCAGGAAGAGCAGGACGAGCGCGGCGAACACGCCGGCCTCACGCGCGTGCAGCATCCGGCGCAGGGCGAGCGGGAACTGCCGGGCGGACTCACCGGGCGATGGCGCCCCGGTGGTCGGCGGCTTGGAGACTGTCGAGGTCACGAGGCGTTTCCAATCAGGGCGTGCAGCTGGTCTCTGCTGGGGAGGGCGGGTACGACGCCCGCGATCGACACGGTGTGGGAGCCCGCGACGGCGGCGAACTCCACGGCCCGGTCGACGGGTTGCCCCTCGGCCAGCGCGACGGCGAACGCGGCGGTGAAGGAGTCGCCCGCCCCCGTGGTGTCGACCACGGTCCGGGCCGGGTGAGGCGGTACACGGGTGATCCCGGAAGTCTGGGCGACCAGTGCACCCTCACCACCCCGGGTGATGACGACGATGCCCCCGGTGCGCTCGCGCAGCGTGCGGGCCAGTTCCTCGTCGCCGAGGCCGTGCCCCTCATCGAGGCCCAGGAGGACGGGTGCCTCCGTCTGGTTGGGCGTGAGTACGTCGATGAGCGGCCAGCACTCATCCGGGAGCGGCCGGGCGGGCGCCGGGTTGAGCAGGGTCCGCGTGCCGGATTCGCGGCCGGCGCGGAGCGCGGCGACCACGGCTTCCTCGGGGATCTCCATCGAGACGACCAGGATGTCGGCGGAGGCGATCTCGGCACGGAAGGACTCGACAGCGGCGGCGTCCAGTTCGCCCAGGGCGCCCGGGGCGATGGCGATGCGATTCTCCCCGGACGGCTCGACCAGGATGAACCCGACCATGGTGGGCGCCCCCGCGGTCAGTACATGCCCGGCTCCGACTCCCTCACGCCGCCACAGCTCCCGTGCGGACCTTCCGAACTCGTCGTCGCCCACAGCGGTGAGCAGGGAGACCTCGGCCCCCAGCCGGGCGGCGCCGATGGCCTGATTACTGCCCTTGCCGCCGGCACCCGAATCGAACAGACCGCCCGAGACGGTCTCGCCCGCCGCAGGGGCCTTGGGCAGCCGCATGGTGAGGCCGGCTCCATAACTTCCGACAACTGCGATCTTCATCGACACACCGCTTTGTGTATGGACAACCATGGACAAGCCAGAGCCTATGTATAGGGATGTCCATAGTCAATGGTCGGACGGAAGCCGAATATCGGTCATCACAACCCGAGAGTAAGCAGCCCCGCCCGCCACCCCGCGGAACTCCCCGGAGGCCCGCGTCACCGGGCGTGCCGTCGCGGGCGCCTCCGCTCCGCTACCGGGGCGGGCCCGCGCCCGGCGCGATGCGGACAAGGGAACCCGGGGTGAAACAGGAGTGCTGGGCCTACTGGCCGGCGCACCTCTGATTCGTACGGTGGCGAACCGCGCAAGCCCGCGACTCGGAGCTCAAAGGGAGCTCGATGCCACCCCGCACGCCCGCAGCGAGCTGGGGCTCTCACCGGCCCCGGCGGTCCCGCTGTCGGCGATCGGCGATCGGCGCCGCCAACGTCGGTATCGAGGGCCTCGTCGTCGCCTGGGCCGGCGTTGCCACCGTCAACTCCGCGTACGCGGCCCGGAACTGGCCATGGTTCCGGGACCTCGCCGAGCACCGGAAGTCCGACTGCAAGGACTGGCCAGGCCACTCCCGGCGAACTCCGCTCCCACCCACCGCGCCCTGTCCACCGCGCCCCGTCCGGCGCATGGTCCAGCGCCGGGGCACCGACAACACCCGGTGCCCGCACAGGAGTTCTTGGTCGATCCAGCGAGCGACTACGCCCTACCGTCGCCGCCAGGCCGGCAGTCGCCCCTTTTCCGCCTTTTCCGCCTCTTGCGTAACGGAGTAGCCGGGTACGGATGGCCACCGAACCGTCAGCACTACCGATTCTTCTTCCGCGAACCAAGAGTGGTCGACTCCGTGGCCCCAGACGACGTAATCGCCCTGCCGTGCCAGAAGCACACTGCGTCCAGGAAGCCGGACATGGAAGCGACCGCTGATGAGCACCAGAAGAGCTGTTCGTTCCTCGCCCCTCACCCACCGCATACGCTCGTCGCCACGCGGGTGAACGCCCCATTTGACCTCTACAGCCTCGCTGTGGCGAGGGTCCGCGGCGTCCTTGAAGTGACCGAGCAGCCATCCCCGGTCCAGTGCCGCGTCCTCGCCCGCATGGCCCACGTACACACTGTCGCTCATGAATCCGGACGCTAGTTCGTGTTTTAGAAGTCCCGTCTGTCCCGCGTGGTCCGGCACGCACGCTCGCCGCGTTGCCGAAATGCCCTAGTAGCTCCGCTACGAGGGCACCCCGGCGCCTTGCGATCGCACGCACCGGACCACGCGGGACCCGCCCTCCGGGCGGCCGACGCTACTTCTAAAACACTCCCTAGCAGCCGCCCGCTCCGCCGATCACAGAAGCTTGACCAGCACCTTCACAACAGCCCCTGAGTTCACTCTTCGACGTTGGGCCGCTGCCGGGTTGTCCACCGGTGGCAGAAATTGCGGTGCGTGCCGGCAGCGCGTTGGCCAGACTCGCAGACATGACTGAGAAGATCACCCGCATCAACCCCGAGCAGTTGCATAAAACGCCTGGATACCACCACGTCACCGTGGTGGAGCCCGGTCGCACCGCCTACCTTGCAGGGCAGTGTCCGCTTGACGGAAACGGCGACCTCGTCGGTTCCGGCTCCCTTGAGGCGCAGATCGACCAGGTCGCGGCGAACACGTTCGCCGCCCTCGCGGCCGTGGGCGCCCAGCCCCGACATGTGGTGCGGTCAGTGATCTACGTGCGGAGCGACGACAGGGACGTTCTGGGAGCCGCGTGGCAGCAGCTCACCAAATCTGCCATCAGCCAGGCGTTCACAACCGCCAGCACCCTCCTGGGCGTCGCCCAGTTGGGCTTTTCCGGACAACTCGTCGAGGTGGATCTCACCGTGGCACTGCCTGACTGAGCCTGCGCGCACCACCAGGCCCCATGTGCTTCTGAGCAAGGTGCACGTGACCGCGGCAAAGGCCGTGAAGGCGAGTGGAGGCGTCACAACTATTCGGCTGCGCTCTCCCGAACGGAATCCGCGGAATCCGCGGAATCAGGGTGGCCTGGACCGCCGGCCGCGGCCGCGCCACGCAGCGCCGCGTCGACCCGGCGGTTGCCGGTCATGCTCGCCGTGACGGCGGTCATGGTGAGGAGGAGGCCGGCGGCGGCGTAGAGCGGGGTGCGTATGTCGTACGTGGTGGCCAGCCAGCCGCCGAGGAAGGCGCCGAACGGGGCGGCGCACATGGCGAGCATGCGGGAGGTGGAGGCGACCCGGCCCATCAGGCGGGCCGGGACGATCGCCTGCCGGAGGGAGGGCCCGAGCACCATCGTGGCCCCCATGCCCGCACCGCAGACGGCGAGCGCGAGCCCGGCCACGTACGGATTCGGCGCGGCGGCAAGCCCCAGGATGGCAAGCCCCTCGACCGCGGCCGTGCAGGTCAGCGCGGTGCCGGTGCCGAGTCGTCGGCCGAGGAAGGAGGCGATGCCCGCGCCGAGCAGGCCGCCGGTGGCCTCCGCCGTGAGGAGCAGGCCGAAGCCGAAGGTGCCGATGCCGAGACGGTCGTGCGCGAAGAGGGCGAGTACGGTCTCCACGGCGAGGAAGGCGACGTTCCCGACTGCCGGACGGAGCGCGAGCCCGAGCAGCAACCGGTCCCGGAAGACGTACGAGGCCCCGGCCCGCGCCTGCCGAAGCAGCGACTCCCGGGCCTCCGGTGCGGGCCGGGGCGCGGCGGGCAGCGACCGTACGAGCACTGCGGAGAGCGCGAACGACACCGCGTCGGCGAGCAGCGGAACCGCCCGCCCGAACGCGAGCAGCGCACTGCCCGCGGGCGGCCCCGCGAAGCCGGACGCGGCGGTCTGGGCGCCGCGCAGGCGGGAGTTGGCGCGCTCAAGGAATGCGGGGTCGCGGCCGAGCAGATGCGGCAGATAGGCCGTGGCGGCCGTGTCGAAGAAGAGCCCGCCGAGGCCGAGCAGGAAGGCGACGGCCGCGAGCAACGGAATGCTCAGCACGTCGAGCGCGGCGGCCGCCGCCGGTATCGCGAGCAGCACAGCACGCGCCGCGTCCGCGACCCACATCGTGTGCCGGCGGTCCCAGCGGTCGACCAGCGCACCGCCGAGCACCCCGAAGAGCAGCCACGGAAGCGTCCCGACGGCCGTGACGACGGCGAGCGCCATCGGATCGCGCGTCAACGTCAACGCGAGCAGCGGCAGCGCGGCATGCGTCACCCCGTCACCGAGCGAGGACACCGTCTGCGCGGCCCACAGCCGCCCGAACCCTGCCGGCAACTTCCTTGTACCTGAGGTCACTTGGCGTCCCCCTCGGCCCGCTCACCCGGCGCCGGCCGGAACAGCGCGAAGGCGAGCGACACGTCGGGCAACGAAGGATCGGACAGCTCCCGGTACTCGTCCGCGAGTGCCTCCAGCCGCGCCCCCAGCTCCGCGAACTGCTCCTCGGTGAGCCGCAGATGCGCCATCCGTACGTACCGCTCGCCATCCACCGGCGCCGCCTCCAGGTCCGCCACCGCATGCCGCATCAGCACATCCGGCTGCCCCGCCCCCGGATCCGGCAGCACGATCGCCCGCGCGGCCATCGCGTAGTACCGCTCGGTGACCCCCCGCACCTTCCGCGTCCGCACCACCTTCACCAGGCCGGCCCGCTCAAGCAGCCGCACGTGATAGCTGGAACTCCCCTTCGCGAGGCCCACCCGTCCGGCGATCTGCGTGATCGTCGCCGGCTCGAAGCGGAGCACGGCCATGATCCGGTGACGGGTGAGATTGGAGACGGCGCGTAGTTGCTCGTCAGTGGTGACATGAATCGTCTCGGGAAGATCATCGGCAGACATGCGCTCAATGGTCAACGTTTCTTGACCATTGAGCAAGGAGGTTGCGTGCGGCCTTCCGGAATTCGCCCCGACGCGGGATTGCCTTCGCTCCTGAGAGTGAGCGCGTCCACTGCCTTCGGGAGCCGCCAAGCCCGGTGCACAGCACCCGCCCGCCCTGCCTCGCCCAGCCAACCAAGGGCAATAGGAACGACGTTGAGAGCAACTCGTGCTTCTACGATTGGGAGTTGAGAACCCCGGGGACGCCAAGGCCCCATCCCCATGGCCGCCCGCCCGGTACGACGTAATCGCCCCCGCGCAGGCGGCGCCGCGCCGGGCGCACGGCTGGTCCGCCAAGTCCGCGATCGGGCATCTGGCGTGGTCCAACGACAAGGTCGGCCCCCGCGGTTGCACCACGGCGTGGCTGCGCGCCGACGTGGCCGAGCGCCTCACCCATCCCGCGAGCGGCAACCCCGGCTTCACCCCGTTCGACGTGAGCATGCGGCAGGCCGCGGCGGCGACTCGAACCGCCTTGATGGAGTAGGGAAAGTCCTACCGCGCTGGGATCAGGTGTTTGCCATCGTGACTCCGCACGCGCTGCCCGCCCCCGTCGATCGCCGCTCACGTCGACGAGCAGATCCGAAAGGCCCGGCCGGCATAGCCCGACGACGCATCTGGCACGACACCTCTCCTCGGCCGCCACAGCTGAGAATCAAGCAAGGCCCAGGCTCCCGGTTCAGTACCGGTGACCTGGGTCTTCGTGATGCTTCCTGCTGGTGGGCGCAGACGGTTTCGAACCGCCGACATCCGCTTTGTAAGTTCGACCGGGCGCCGCAGCGGCCCCCACCTACCGCTGCCGCGACAACCGGCCAGAGATGCCAACGTACGCCCTTGTCCAGCGTCGTTGATGTCAGCGGTGGATGTCAGAGACCCTCTGATCCGTAGCTCTACAGAGATGGGGCGCTAGAGGTCATACAGGCTGCAGGGAGGGCCGAGGGGGCCCGTGTTGGTCGCTGTCGATTGCTTGGGTTGCTGCACTTCGCTGCTGTCCAGCAGGATCCGAACGGGCCATGGAGCGCAAGCGCCTCGGACTGCCGGCGCTCGGGTGGTGCGGTGAAGCCCACGAGTACGTTGAAATCGCTGGATTGTGCGCCTCGCCTCCGGGATGCTCAATTCATGGTGGAAAGAGCCTCGATCCCTCACTTGCCACAACGACGGATCCCCATGCGCTCGTTGAAGGGCTCGGACTCCGTTGCGTCCGAGGCACTACGGGACATGGTGTATCTCGACGAGCTGGATCGGCAGGCTGGCATCGTCAACAACAGCATCGCCCTCGCCTGGCGACGGGCTGCGGCTGGGTGCTCACCAACTGATGCGAAGGTATGGTCTGCGCTGCAAGCTGCTCTGTTCGCAGCGATCATCGTTCAGCGGATCCTTCACCCAGGAGGTGTCCGTCAGTACCCACACCACGAGACTCCGAACGAGTCCCGGGACTTCGCTCAGCGGCGAGGCCAACGCTTGCGCGACCTGTTGGGCGAGGCTGCTGACGCGGAGATCGTCCGGCTGACGAAGGAGGTCCGTGACCCCTTCGAACATGTAGACGAGCGTCTCGACCAAGTCATGACGCCAGATGCTATCGCCCTATCGGATTGGTATATCTCGGATGGCAAGGCGTTGCTCACTCCAGAAAACGAGATCGGTTCAGTCGGGTATGGGCTACGCGTGTTCTATCCCGACGGAGGCTTTCTCTACTTCGGTTGCAAAAAACTCGATCTCTATCGGCTCGACCTAGCAATGCTGCAACTCCGGGCAGCGATCGATACAGCCCAAAGTGAGCTGCAAAAGAAGGTGCGGGGCCGCAACACATTCGGTGGTACCCAGCTTGTTGACCTCCTCCCTGAAGGCCATGCTCACCAACGCACAAATTATTGGCTCTCCGAGCGACAGCGGCTCGGCCACGGACTCACACGTCCAATGGGTCCTTGAACTCCGTGGGTCTTCGCGGTCGAACGGGGGCCGGTAGCTCCCTTGATGCGAACTACCGGCAGGAGGCGCGCTGGCTGCCGGGCGCGTCAACGTGTCTGTGTGGTCACGATCCCAGTACGCCAGAGACCGAACTCCCCGCTGGCTGCAGGATCGACACATGGAAGTTGACGAGAGTGGCAAGGACGCCCGGAAGACACCTCCTTCGTCCCTACGCCGGTCGCGCAGGTGCGTGCTCTGTGTCGCAAGCGGTCTGGTGGGTGCGGCTGTAGGGGCAGGCGCTGTTGGAGCCATGTGGCGCATGAGCGAAAAAGATGAGGCGTCGTTGGGTCCCGCCTTCACCGCCACGGGCACGGTTACTGTGTTCGGCTCCTGGGTCGGCGCCCAGGAAGACGAAGGGTGCGTTGGCATAGACGACTTCGCTGACCTACGGCCCGGAACCCAAGTACGCGTCTTCGACCTGTCTGGACACGAACTCTCACAAGGACGTCTCGGTGACGGCATCCCCGGCAAGGTTGTAGGAAACAGTTGCACTTGGCCGCTGACCGTTGTCGGAATTCCGGATGGAGGAACTCAGTATCGGTTGGAGGTCGGCCATCGGGAACAACTCGCGAAGACCGGTGAGGAGCTTCGCAACGGCGTGGACCTGTCTTTCGGGGAACAGTAGAAAAAAGCGGCCCCTATCCCGACGGCAACCACCTCATCCCAGCTCCCATCCCGTCCGCCTTCGACCCACACACTGTGGAGCGGGCGTGGTTCAGGGCGTCAAGGTGGAGCGCGCCACTGTACGAACGACCTTGACGCCCTGGGCCGCGACTGCTCGGCTCTGCCTGGGTCGAAGGTGGTCGGGATGGGAGCCCCACGACGCTCACCACGAATCCGCCGGCACCCGCGGACGACACCCCTCCCATCCCGGAGTCTGAGCGCCCCCGCCGGAGGCATGCTTGAAGCCGCAGGCTTGGTTCTCGTCTCATGCCGTTCGGCCTATCCACTGCGGGCGCACGTCGGCGGCGGCGGCAGCGACGAGCGGGCCGGAGGCAGGAGCGCGGGCGCAGCCAGAGCCGGGAAGCGCGCCCGGCGGAGCGGAGCGCAGCCGGGTGCCTTGATGAGGTAGAGAAACCTGTAACAGCTCGCTGGCGCGCGGGCACGAGGCGGCCTTGTGGGGTAGATCCGCTCCTGGTCCCATGGCGGTTCGGGGTAGGCGGATGCTGGAGGCGGACGTGGCTGAGTTGCGGCTACGTCTTCACCACCCGCATCGGCCGGCCGATCGAGCCCCGCACCCTGTATCGCTCGTTCACCCGGGTCGCCGGAACCGCAGGACTCCGCGTGATCCGGCCGCACGATGCCCGGTACGGCTGCGCGACCCTGCTGACCGCCGCCGGCGTCCCGCCCCGCGTCGTGATGGAGATCCTCGGGCACAGTCAGATCGCGGTCACGATGAACATCTATGCCCACGTCGTCCAGGACACGCAGCGCGAGGCCGTGAGTCACCTGGACCGCATGCTGAAGCGGCAGCGTCCCGACCGTGGGTGACCACGCCCGTTGATGTCAAAAGTGGATGTCAAAGACCCCCAGCCATGATCGGCTGGGGGTCTTCGTACTGGTGGGCGCGGGCAGTTTCGAACTGCCGACATCTGCTTTGTAAGAGCAGCGCTCTACCCCTGAGCTACGCACCCGTGGATGAGGGAACAGCGTACATGGACTACGCCCCCTGGTCACAAACGGTTGCCGACGGCAGCGGCCCGGGTGGGACGACGCGGCGCGGGCCCGCCGAAGGTGCGCGGGGCCGCCGAGGATGTGCGGGAGGCGGGGGATATCCCCACCCCGCATACGGTAGCCGTCCCGATTCCCCCGGGTGTCGGCGCGCGCATACCGTGAGCCGGAACGCTGAGCGGCGAACCGACCGTCGCACGATCTGGGGGAACGATCACCGTGGCACTCCGCGCCCGCACCCGCACCCGCACACTCATCGCCTCCGGCGGAGCGGTGATTGCCGCTCTTGTTCTCGCCGGCTGCGGCAGTGCGGACACCGACGACGCACCGGTCGAACACAAGTCGTTCGCGTTCAGTGGGAAGACGCTGACCATCGATACGGGCAACACGACCCTGGAACTCGTGCCGGCCGATGTGAAGAAGGTCGAGGTGACCCGGCAGGTCGACGGGTGGGTGGTGCTCGGGAACGGGCCCGACCCGAGCTGGGAGATGCGGGGCGGCACGCTGACGCTGAAGGTGAAGTGCGAGGCCTTGGTCAGTCACTGTGCCTCCAGGCATCAGGTGAAGGTGCCGCGCGGGGTGGCGGTCACCGTGCACGGGGACAACGGGAAGATCGCGGCGTCGGGGTTCGACACCCCGCTCGACCTGCGCTCCGACAACGGCAAGGTGACCGTGCGCGATTCCAGCGGGCCGCTGAAGCTGGACAGCAACAACGGCGGCATCCTCGCCGAGGGGATCTCCGGCTCGTCCGTGAAGGCCGAATCGGACAACGGTGCGGTGCGGCTGGCGTTCACTGCTGTGCCGACGTTGGTGGACACCGTCAGTGACAACGGGAAGGTCACCATCGAGTTGCCGGGCGGCAGCACCTCGTACGCGGTGAGCACCAGGACCGACAACGGGAACACGTCGGTGGAGGTGCCGCGCAGCGACGACAGCCCCCATGTCGTGAAGGCCCGGAGCAACAACGGCGAAGTCACGGTTCGAAGCGCGAACTAACCGGCCCGTGTGTTCGTCCTTACCAGGTGGGAGAATGTACCGGGCAGGGACGATCGGCACGGGAGAGGGATGTGACGGCGACACACGCGAAGCCGCAGGCGAGAGCGGGTGCGAGTTCCGCCGTTGGAGACGTCAGAGACGTCCACTATGTGCGCGATGTCCTTGTTTTGATGCTTCTGCCGGTGCCACTGCTTGCGGGCGCGCTGTCGGCGGCCTTCGCCGGTGGCGGCACGCGGCGCTGGTTCGGCGGGCGCGGTGAGGGACAGCGGGCCGAGGCGCAGGCCGCGAAGGATGCTGCCGCCGAGGCCTTCTACGAGCTGGACACGGCCCAGCGCGATCTGCGGATCTCGATCGAGACGATCACCGCGGTGGACAGTTCCCCCGCCGCGCGCAAGGCCGTCGACGACTTCGCCGCACTGGGGCGCAGCATCGACGCGGCCAGCACCGCCTACATCACCGCCGTCGACGCGCACGATCTGGACCGCGACGACCTCGAACCGTCGATCGCCACACAGGCCAAGTCCCAGCTGTCATCCGCCAAGAACGACCTCGTACGGGTCAAGGGCGAGCTGGACCGGTTCGCGGCCGGTCTCGGGCCGCTGCTCGGCAGCGCCGAGACCCAGCTCGCGCGGCTCGCGCCCGCTGTGGAGCGGGCGCGGCAGGCGCTCCTGTCCGCGAGCAATGCTCTCGACGCGGTGCGGGAGTCCGGATTGCGAGCGGACGATCTCGCCGCGCGGCTCGCCGCCCTCGCCCCCGAGCTGACCAAGCTCAACCAGGGCGCTGGCCGGCACGGCGTGGCCGAGACCCTCCAGCGTGCCGATCAGGTGTTGCGCGATGCCGAGGCCGTACGGGCCGAGGCGGCCCAGCTGCCCGAGCGGGCCGCCGAAATCGATCGCCGGCTGGTGACGCTGCGTACCCGCGCCCAGGCGTTGACGACCCGGTCCGCTTCCGTCGAGCCCGTGCTCAGCGAGCTGCGGCGACGGTTCTCGGCCGCCTGCTGGCAGGACCTCCAGCCCGTCCCGGAGCAGGCCGCGGTCAATGTCCGCCAGGCCGAGGAGAAGCTGAAGGAGGCCGCGAAGGCGCGCAGCGAGCAGCACTGGGCCGATGCGACGTCCCTGCTCAGCACGGTACGTGCCCTGCTCAACGCCACGGACGAGGCGGTGTCCGCAGCCGGTGACCGGCTGCACCGGCTGAACGAGGTGGCCAAGGACCCGCAGCAGGAGATCCAGCGGACCCGGTTCGCGATCCGGGACGCCCAGCGGCTGGCCATGGCCGGGCGCAACACCCCCGAGCCGCGCCACGCCCGTCCGCTGGACGACGCGGTGGCCCGGCTCGATCAGGCCGTCACCGGTCTTGAGGGACGCCATCCCGACTACTGGCACTTCCTGACCGTGACGGAGGGCGTACGGCAGACCGCCGCGCGTGTGGTCTCCGAGATCCGTGAGGAGCGCGGGGCCGGCATCTGAGTCGTCCCGCCACCCCGCCGCGTCCGCCACCCGCCGCAGCCGCCACCAGCCGCATCCGCCGGCGGCCGGTCCGGGTGCCGGCCGGTGGGTGTTTGGCGTGCGCCGCACCCCTCGCGGAGCGATCCTGGTAGTACCTGAAGGGGGCCCGGTCTAGTACCTGAAGGAGGCCCGTTCATGGCCACCCACGTACTGCGTCCCGCTCGACGGCCCGCAGCTCACCGCAAGGCCACCCGGCTCGATGAGCATCTGCCCGTCGATCACCGGCTCAGCCGCGTCTACCGGGTGGGGGCGGGGCTGATGGGTCTGGTGCTGCTCGCCTTCGGCATTCTCGGGCTGATCGACAAGATCGGCTTCTTCGACACCGGCGGTGACACCGTCGCAGGTCTCAGCACCAACGGCGCGCTCAGTGTGCTGTCGATCTGTGTCGGGCTGCTGCTGTTCATCGGGATGGTGATCGGCGGCAACTTCGCCTCGACCCTCAACATGGTCGTCGGCATCGCGTTCATCCTCAGCGGCTTCGTGAACCTCGCGCTGCTGGACACCGGGATGAACTTCCTCGCCTTCCAGATCCAGAACGTCCTGTTCAGCTTCGTCGTCGGGCTGCTGCTGATGTTGTTCGGGATGTACGGGCGCGTCAGCGGCGGGCTCCCCCACGACAACCCGTACTGGCGGACCCGCCATCCCGACGAAGCCGCAGAAGAGCAACGAATCGGGCGGCGCAGGCAGGTCGAGGAGATGCCCGTTGTCGTCCCGCCGTCCTCCGGGCGGTGGGTGTAGGGCCGCCTTCCCGTCGGGCTCGGACTCTGACTCTGACGCCTTCCCGTCGGGCTCGGACTCTGACTCTGACTCGGGCTCGGGCTCGGGCTCGGGCTCGGACTCGGACTCGGACTCGGAGAATCGGTCCTGGCGGATAGCCTGGGGGCATGCCTCGTTACGAGTACCGCTGCCGCTCCTGCGGAGACACGTTCGAACTCAGCCGCCCGATGGCCGATTCCTCGGCCCCCGCCTCCTGCCCTGCCGGGCACGAGGACACCGTGAAGCTTCTCTCCGCCGTCGCCGTGGGCGGCGCGGCCGGTTCCGCGCCCGCACCATCAGGCGGTGGCGGCGGCGGTTGCTGCGGTGGGGGCTGCTGCGGCTGACCCGGCCGGCACAGGCACGGCCTGCCCCTGCCGCCGCTACCGCTTGCGCGACAGGGTCAGGCCGTCCGACACCGTGAGCAGCACGCTGTCCATCCGCGGGTCGGCGGACACGTGGTCGTTGAACTCCTTGATGGCCGCCGCCCCACCGGTCGCGTGCGCGTCGGTCACGCGGCCGTGGAACAGCACGTTGTCCGTGGTGATGACGCCGCCCTGACGCATCCGGGGCACCAGTTCCTCCCAGTACGGGATGTAGTTGCCCTTGTCCGCGTCCAGGTAGGCGAAGTCGATGTGCGGTTCGGTCGGCATCGCCCGCAGGGTGTCGAGGGCGGGGGCGATCCGCAGGTCGATCCTGTCGGCGACGCCTGCCTTCTGCCATGCCTCACGACCGTATGCCGTCCACTCCTCCGAGACGTCGCAGGCGATCAGCCGTCCGTCGGCAGGCAGGGCCTGGGCCATCGCCAGGGCGGAGAAGCCGGTGAAGGTCCCGACCTCCACGATGTGACGGGCCCCGGTCAGCCGGACGAGGAAGGCCAGCAGCGGGCCCTGCTCCTCGGCCGACTGCATGCCCGCGTGGTCGGGGAGACGGGCGTACGTGGTCTCTACGAGCTCGCGCTGCACCGCGTCCAGCGGCGGGTTGTGCGCCAGCATGTACGCGTACAGCTCGTCCGTGATCTTGGTTTCGTTTCCCTTGGTCATCGCACTACTCCCTGGTCGGCCGAGCGCTCCCCCGGCGGGCGGGAACGCGGTGACTGTAGTCGCCGGACATCGCCGGTTCGAGCGGATGCGGATTCGGCGGCGCGCCGCGCGGCACAGCCCCTCGGCGCACCAGCTCCGCCCGTCAGGCGGCCTGGCGCAGGCCCGACGCCTGGAGGAGGCGCCGCAGGATCTCCTCGCCCGCGGCCACACCCCGCTCGGCGGTCGCCGTCACGTGCGGGGCGCTCCACCGCTCGTCGACGAGTTCGCCGTGGCCGGGGCGCCAGCCGTGGTCGGCGGCGAGCAGCAGATCCGCGTCCAGGAGGGAGTCACCGGCGGCGAGCGTGAGCGTGGCGCCCGTGCGACGGGCGACCTCGTGCATCGCCGCGCTCTTGGTGAGCGGCCGCGGTACGGCGTAGATCTTGCGGCCCTGGAGCGAGACGGTCCAGCCGCGCGGCTCCGCCCACTCGGCCAGCTCCTGCCTCCAGTCCGGGGGCAGCAGTGCCCGGTCGACGACGAGGTAGGCGAAGAGGTCCTCGGCGACCCGCTCCTTGAGCAGCCAGGCGGGGTCGGCGGCGGATACGAGGTGGGCGCGGACCTCGGCGAGCGAGGCGCACTCGTCGGCCAGCCTGCGGGTCACCGTCCGCTGCCAGTCCGGGTCGGACTCGCCGTCCACGAGGATGTGTCCGCCGTTGGCGCAGATCGCGAACCGGGCCGCGGGTCCAGGGAGATGGATGCGGTGGTACTGCTCGCGGGTACGGGTGGTGGTCGGCACGAAGACGGTGGAGCGGGCCAGTTCGACGAGGAGTGCGGCGGCCGTCTCCGTGACGTACGAGAGCGGCTTGTGGTCGTACACCTCGACGCAGAGCAGCCTGGGTGCCTCCGCGTCCGGCATCGGGAGCTGGAGCGCGGCCGCCGAGTAGATCAGGGTGCGGTCGAGGTCGCTGGCGACCAGCGTCACCGGTGCGACCGGCGTGACCGGGGAGGTCGGAGAGGTCGGTGCGACCGGGGAGGTCGGAGAGGTCGCGTGGGACGTCACTTGGACTCCACCGCCTTGCCGTCCGCGCCGGTCGCCCCGCGCGTGTACTTGGGGTGGATCAGCCCGACGCAGGTGTACGGGAGCGCGTCGACCTCCTCGACCGGTACGCCGCGCTGCCGCGCCAGCAGCCTGATGTGCTCCAGGTCAGCGCCGGCGCCCCGCTTGGCGAGGATCTTCCACGGGACCCGGCGCAGCAGGACCCGGGTCGTCTCCCCGACGCCCGGCTTGACCAGGTTCACGTCGTGGATGCCGTACTCCTCGCTGATGCGTTCCACCGCGGCCCAGCCCTCCCAGGTGGGTGCGCGGTCGGCGGCAAGCAGTTCCTTGACGTCGGCGTCGACCGCGTCCGCGACCTCACCGAACCGCTCGGCGACGGTGTCGAGGAAGTGGCCCGAGACATCCGATCCGGCGAGCTCGCGGTAGAACTTCGCGCCGTGGAAGTCCTGCGGCCCGACCAGGTCGGCGCGCAGGACCGTACGGGAGATCAGGCCGGACACCGTGGAGTTGAGGCAGGCCGAGGGGATCAGGAAGTCCTCGCGGGTGCCGTACGTACGGACGCAGCCGCCGGGATCGGCCAGGACCGCGATCTCCGAGTTGAAGCCCTCGGTTCCGTCGGAGTCCTCGAACTCGGCGATGGCGGCGGCCAGTTCGCGGGTGATGGCGCCCTTGCCCGTCCAGCCGTCGACGAACACGACGTCGGCCGGGTTGTGGTGGGCGGCCAGCCAGCGCAGGGCGTTGGCGTCGATACCGCGGCCGCGCACGATCGAGACGGCGTAGTGCGGCAGGTCGACGCCGTGCCGGTGGCGCGCCCAGCGGCGCATCAGTACGCCGACCGGGGTGCCGGCACGGGCCAGCGAGACCAGCACGGGACGCGGGCCGCGCTCGGCGAGGACGGTCTCGGTGACGGCGCCGACGGCGCGGGCGATACGGGCGGCCGACAGGTCCAGCGCCGCCTTGAACAGGTCCTGGTACTGCTCGGACGGCTGGTACTCGACGGGCAGCGACTCGGCGTAGTGCGCGCCACCGCTCTGTATCGCCTCCTCGCGCTCCTCGGTGGGCGCCTCCAGCTCGGTGTCCGAGAGGTCCTGGAGCAGCCAGCCGACCTCGTCCGGCGCGTAGGAGGAGAAGGCGGGGCCTCGGAGGGGCTCGGGCAGCATGCGGGGTTCTTCCTGGCGTTCGGGGGCGGCGACGGAGGCCTCGGGCTGGATGGCCGCCGCAGGGGTCGCGTCCGGCGGTATGTACGAGGGCACGACCGCGAGCAGCACCTGAGCGGTGTGCGGGGCGAGCCGCGCCAGCAGTCCGTCGGGGGCGTGCAGTTCGGGTGTGTCCGCGGTGGAGTCGACGACGGCCACTATGGCGTCGAAGCCGGCGCCCGCGACGTTGTACGCGTACCGGTCGCCGGGGCCGTCCGCCGGGTCGTCGTGGGCCGGGAAGACCAGCCGGGTGCGTATCGCGTAGCCCGGGTCGTCCACCGCGAGGACCGGGGAGCGGGTCGTGGTGGAGTAGCGGACCTCGGCGCCGATGCGGTCCTCCAGGGCCGTGGCCAGGCGCAGGGGTGCGTACATCAGCTCCTCGAAGCCGAGGACGAGCACGCGGCGCGCCCTGTCGTCCAGCGCACTGTCGTCCAGCGCCGCGTCGTGCGGTGTCGCGTCGTGCGGTGTCGCGTCGTGCGATGTCGCGTCGTACGGTGCTCCGTCGTCCCGGACTGCGTCGTCCCGGGCTGCGTCGTCCTCCCGGACTGCGTCCTCGCCCTGTGCGCCCTCGTCCAGCGCCGCGACGATGCGGTCCGCCATGGCGGGGAGTGCCGCCTCCAGCCGGGCGCGGTGCGCGGGGGTGAAGCCGTGCCTGCCGCCGTCCGGCACGCCGACGGGCCACCCCAGCTCCACCCGCGCGCAGGGACGGGGGTGGGAGCCGGGCCCAGCGGTTGTCGGCTGCGCCGCCTCCTCCGCCGTGACCAGCGCCTGCCCCTTCTCCAGGACGCCGTCCGGGAGGCGGACCGTGCCCGAGTTCCTCGCCACCAGGTCGATCCGGGCGCCGATCTCCGCCGCGAACTCGGCCAGTCGGCCGTGGTCGGCCGGCGAGCGCATGTCGACCAGGGCCACGATCACGTAGCGGTTCCGGGGGTAGCGCTCGTGCAGGGCGCGGATGGTGTTGAGGACGGTGTTGCCGGTGGAGAACTCGTCGTCGACCAGCACCAGCACCGCGTCGGACGCGTGCGCCTCCCCGGCACCATCAGCCTTCCCGGCACCACCAGTCTCCCCCGCACCACCAGCCTCCCCCGCGCCACCGGTCTCCCCCGCGCCAACCGTGTCGCCGACCGCGTCGCCGACCGCGTCGCCGGCGTCCCCCGCCAGCAGGTCCGGGTCCTCCGGCAGGAGCAGGTGCGAGGTGGCGTGCGAGTGCGACTCCTCGAAGCCGCCCGCACGCGCCACGCCCGCCACGGGGCGTCGCGTCGAGTGGAGATACGGTGCGGCGCCGAGCCCGTCGGCGACCGCGTGGCCGAGGCCGGTGGCCGTCTCCGCGTAGCCCAGCACGACCGCACGCCGCGTCCCGGCCTCCCCGAGCAGTTCCCGCACCCGGCGGCCCAGCTCGAATCCGGCGCCGTAGACCACCGAGGGGTACTGCGGCACATGCTTGCCGAGCACATGGGAGACGAGCAGATGCGCCCGCTTGGGGTTGCGCCGCAGGGCGAGGCCCAGCAGCTCCCGCAGCTCACCGTCGCCCACGAGCTCGACGCCCAGCCGCTCCGCGACCCAGCTACCCGACCACACCACGTTCGCCGTCTCTTTCCTCAGCTGTGCGCCCGCTCATCGGGTCGCACTAGGGGTCACGCCCGTCCGGACACCGTCACCAGCCCAGCGCTACGCAGCACCGCCGCCGGAACGCCGTCACCGGAACACCGTCACCGCACCAGCCTCACCCGAACGGGCTCATTCCGCGAGGCTCGCGGCCAGCAGTTCCACGAAGCCGACGTCTTCCCTGGCCACTCCGAAGACCTCGGCCCGCTGGAGGGTCCGCTCGGCCCAGGCCCGGTGCGGCTTCACTTCGTTCATCTTGTTCGTGTACGCGGAGCGCAGCACGCCGCCGCCCCCGCTCTCCGGCCGCAGGATGTCCTGGGCGTCGCTGAACTCCTCGTGGCTGACCACCGACAGTGCGTGCACGGGCGCGACGTGCGAGGGGTGGATACAGGTCTTGCCGAGCAGGCCGTTGGCCCGGTCCAGCTCGATTTCCCGCAGCAGACCGTCCAGGTCGTGCTCGATCAGCGCGGTGCGCAGTTCTTCGGCCCGGCCCTCCAGGAACGGGCTGCGGCGCAGCTGTGGCTTGAACATGCGCTCCTGGAGCCGGAAGTACTCCCACACCGGTCCGGTGATCGTGAAGCCGGTGCCGTCGGCCCGGCCCAGCACGTTGACCACGTCGGCGATGACGTCGCCGACGATCCGGACGTCGTACGCCGTCATGTCGGGCGGCCTGCGCAGCCCGTACGCGGAGCAGAAGTCGGTGACTCCGAGCCGCAGCGCGAGGACGCGGTCGCGGTACGAGTCGACGGTGGCGGCGATCTTCTGGAGGGCCTCCTGCCGGGTCTCCAGATGGAGCAGCTCGGGCGATTCGAGTACGGGCATGGCGAAGAGCCGCCGGCCGCCGTCGCTCTCGGCCTTCGTCAGCGCCTCCATGAAGGGCACGCCGCGCTCTTGCGTGAACTTCGGAAGTACAAAACCGGACAACAGCCGGGCGGAATCGCCGAGCCGGCGCACCAGGTCCGTGATCTGGTGCGGTTCACGGACCCGGATGAAGAGCAGCGGGAGTTCGCCGCCACGCGCGTCGAGTGCGGCGAACTGTCCGACCAGATTCTCCTCGGCGCCCGCCACCTCGGAGTCGTCGATCGAATCCTCCAGGCACAGCACCATCGAGACGACACCCCGGCCCGCCTGCTTGATGACGTCGTCGGCGAGGGCCGGCCGGGTGGCGGGGCTGTAGAGGGTGGCCCCCAGAGCGGCCGAGAGCACACGGGCCGGCGCGTCGGCGTCGAAGGCGCACGGCTGCTGGAAGAACAGGTCGCCCCTGACACTGGGCGCAATATGCCCGAAATGACGCATCCAATTCCCCCCGTGCTACCTGACCGACCGGACAACGTGTGGCCGGTAATAGTACGTACGGACGGGTGCCGGCAGTTCCCTGGCCGCATGAATTCCGGGTAACTCGTCCATTTAGCGACGGTTCCGAAGGGTGCGGAAGCGGCGCTTCCGGCGTTCCGCCGGGACACGGCCCTCCACCCCAGCGTTGTCCGCGGGGCGGCCAGCAGGCAGGATGACCGCCATGACGCACGCGATGGTGAAAGGTTCGAACGTCCCACTCGACGCCATGGCCGTACGGGCCGTGCTGCGCTGGAGCCCGGGGGCCGGTGTCCCCGACGTGGACGCCTCGGCCCTGCTGCTCGGCTCCGGCGGCCGCGTGCGCTCCGACGAGGACTTCGTCTTCTACAACCAGCCCCGTCACCCGTCCGGCCTGGTGCGGCGGCTGCCGAAGCGGAGCCTCGCCGAGGGGCTGACGGACACCATCGAGGCCGACCTGAACGCACTCGACCCCTCGGTCGACCAGGTGGTCATCGCCGCGTCCTCCGACGGAGCCGCCTTCGAACAGGTGCGCGATCTGTGCATCATGCTCTTCGACGCGGCCGTGTCGGGCGGGGAACCGCTCGCCGTGTTCGAGGTAAGGCCGGAGACCGGCGAGGAGACCGCGATCATCTGCGGCGAGCTGTACCGGCGCGGGGACGGCTGGAAGTTCCGGGCCGTGGGGCAGGGCTACCCGACCGGTCTCGTCGGACTCGCGACCGCGTTCGGCATCTCGGTCGACGAGACGGAGGCCGCGGCCGAGCCCGGCCCGACGCCGCTGCCGCCCGAACCGGCGTTCCCGCCCGCACCGGCCCCCGGCCCGGACTCGCAGCTCACGGTGCAGCACCAGCAGCCCGCGTACGGCTATCCGCAGCCCGCCGCGGCCCCGCCGCCCGCACCGGCGCCGCAGCCCGCCTACGGCTACCCCCAGCCGGCCTCCGCGCAGCCCGCCTACGGCTATCCGCAGCCCGCGGCGGCGGCAGCGTACGCGCCGGACCCGAATTTCGCCCTGCCGCCGCAGGGGCCGCAGTTCATATGCCCCTGACCCGCCGCATCCGGCCCGCCACACAGGCCTCGGCCCACAAGCCGCACGGGCCCGCGGGAGGGGCCCTCGACCCGCCCGGAGCCCCGCCGCGCTACGTGCGGGTCTTGTAGCCGCGTCCCCACTGCATCCCGTAGCCGTACAGCCGGTCCAGCTCCGACTGGAATCCGTACACGAACTTCACCTCGCGCCGCACGATCAGTTCGCCCTTGACGTTCTCCACCGTGAACACGGCGCACGAGCGGGCCTCCGGGGCCCGTTCGTCCAGCTCGATCTCGATGCGCGGCCCGTTGCCCGGGTAGAGCGTGATCTTGGCGTGCGTACGGTCGAAGGCCGGCGTCTGGTCGTAGATGTAGACGAAGAACAGCAGCCGCTTGATCTGGTCCCGCTGGTCGAGGTTGACGTAGAGCGTCTCGCCGGACGGCGCACCGAAGCGGTCATCCCCGCTGCACCTTATGTACGGCGGCCCGTTCAGATCGCCGAGCAGGTTGCCCAGCGGCTGCACGACGCCCTTGGTGCCGTCCGACAGCTCGTACATGCAGCCCAGGTCCAGGTCGACGTTGACCATGCCCTGGGTGTGCGCCTGGACCACATCGGGCTTGAAGAGCTTGAACGGCCGCAGCAGCCGGCCGCTCTGCGACGAGCGACCCTCGATGTCGGAGGTGCGCATCCGCCAGGAGAGGTTGACCCGGAGGTGGCCGGTCAGCGCGCCCTGTTTGGTCAGCGAGACCGTGGCGTGCCGCTTGGACAGCACGATGGAGTTGGTGGCCGCGCTGCCCGACTCGAACTGTGCTTCCCGCCCCGGCCACAGGCTGTCCCAGAACGCCATCTCCTACCCCCACACGTATCGGCCCCGTATCGGCCCCGCACCCGTCGCATGAGGCACACACGACGCACGCACCGCTGCGGGGCGGCTCCGGGCCGGGTCCGGGTGTTCCCC
Source organism: Streptomyces sp. NPDC048671 (assembly GCF_055587045.1). Lineage (NCBI taxonomy): Bacteria > Bacillati > Actinomycetota > Actinomycetes > Kitasatosporales > Streptomycetaceae > Streptomyces > Streptomyces sp. NPDC048671. Next base: position 785,878 of record NZ_JBVJHB010000001.1, read on the forward strand.
AGGACCTTTACCGTACGAGCCGCCCCGCAGAGAGCGTTCCTCATTCCTCACCGGGTCACACCCCGGATTGCCTACCGGGTCACACCCCGGCGGAGACTTCCGTCGTGGAACCGCCGCTCCCGCCGCCGTCCCCGCCGCCGCCCTCGGCCTCCAGGGCCTTGTTGCGCCGGACCGACGACCAGAACGACCAGCCGATCAGGACGACGCCGACGAGACCGGTGATGATCTCGTTGATCTGGTACTGGATCGTGACGAGCAGGATGACAGCCAGCGCGCCGATCGCGTAGTGCGCGCCGTGCTCCAGGTAGACGTAGTCGTCCAGGGTGCCCTGGCGGACCAGGTAGACCGTGAGCGAACGGACGTACATGGCACCGATACCGAGGCCCAGCGCCATCAGCACGATCTCGTTGGTGATGGCGAAGGCGCCGATCACGCCGTCGAACGAGAAGGACGCGTCGAGCACTTCCAGGTAGAGGAACATGAAGAACGCGGCCTTGCCGGAGAGTACGACCGCGGAGAGCTTCTTGCCGGTCTGCTTGGCCTGCTGCTCCTCCTCCTGCTCGCGTTCCTCCTCCTCTTCGAGTTTGTTCTCGAAGTGGCCGGAGAGTCCGCCGACGATGAGGTAGGTGATCAGACCCGCGATACCCGCGAGCATGACCGTCTCCGCCTTGTCCGCGTGTCCGCCGCCGTGCTGATGCGCGTTGGCCGCGAACGTCAGGGCCGAGACCAGCAGGACGATCAGCGCGATGCAGACCGACAGCATGTCGACCTTGCCGAGCTTGGCGAGCGGGCGCTCGATCCAGCGCAGCCACTGGATGTCACGGTCCTCGAAAATGAAGTCGAGGAAGATCATCAACAGGAACATCCCACCGAAGGAGGCGATCGCCGGGTGGGCGTCCGTGACCAGTTCCTTGTAGCGGTCAGGGTCGTTGAAGGAAAGATCAACAGCCTCGATCGGGCCCAGCTTGGCAGTGATGGCCACGATCACGACGGGGAACACCAGCCGCATACCGAAGACCGCGATGAGCACACCGACCGTGAGGAAGATCTTCTGCCAGAAGGCACTCATCTTCTTCAGGATTCCGGCGTTGACCACCGCGTTGTCGAAGGACAGCGAGATCTCCAGGACGGAGAGGATCGCCACGACTCCGAAGGCCTCCCACCCCCCGTAGAACCACGCTGCGACCAGGCCGATCGCGGTAATCGCGAACGACCAGCCGAAGGTTTTCAGAAGCACTGGCTACCCCATCAGTTATTTAACGGGTCTCCCCCGGTAAGTACGGGGCTCCCCCGCGCCGGGCGCGGCTTTACGAAACGTTGACCCCGAAGTCTAGAGCGATGCCTCGCAGCCCCGACGCGTACCCCTGCCCCACTGCACGGAACTTCCACTCACCGCCATAACGGTAGAGCTCACCGAAGATCATCGCGGTCTCCGTCGAGGCGTCCTCGCTCAGGTCGTAACGCGCGAGTTCCTGGCCGTCGGCCTGGTTCACCACCCGGATGAACGCATTGCTGACCTGCCCGAATGTCTGCCCGCGACTGTCCGCGTCGTGAATCGAGACCGGAAACACGATCTTGTCGCAGCCGGCCGGCACCTGTGTGAGGTTCACGATGACCGACTCGTCGTCGCCCTCGCCCTCACCCGTGAGGTTGTCGCCGGTGTGCTCCACGGAGCCGTCGGGGCTCGTGAGGTTGTTGTAGAACACGAACCACTCGTCGCCGAGCACCCGGCCCGACTGGCACAGCAGCGCGCTGGCGTCGAGGTCGAATTCGGCCCCCGTGGTGGCTCGTGCGTCCCAGCCGAGCCCGATCAGCACCTGGGTGAGATTGGGTGCGGCCTTGGAGAGGGAGACGTTGCCTCCCTTGGCGAGTGTGACGCCCATGGTGTGTGTCCTCCCCGAGTGAATGAACCGTCTGTCGAGCGCGTCCGGCGCCGCACTCAGTGCGGCGCCGGACGGGACGTGCTGCTGCCTGCCGGGGGCGAGCCCCCGGACCGGCGGTCTAGACGTTGACGCCGAAGTCCTGCGCGATGCCGCGCAGACCCGAGGCGTAGCCCTGACCGATGGCGCGGAACTTCCACTCCGCACCGTTGCGGTACAGCTCGCCGAAGACCATGGCGGTCTCCGTCGAGGCGTCCTCGCTCAGGTCGTAGCGCGCGAGCTCGCTGTTGTCGGCCTCGTTGACCACGCGGATGTACGCGTTGCGCACCTGGCCGAAGCTCTGCTGGCGCGACTCGGCCTCGTAGATCGAGACCGGGAAGACGATCTTGTCGACGTCGGCCGGGACACCGGCCAGGTTGACCTTGATGACCTCGTCGTCGCCCTCGCCCTCACCGGTGAGGTTGTCACCGGTGTGCTCGACGGAACCGTCGGGGCTCTTGAGGTTGTTGAAGAAGACGAAGTTTCCGTCGTTGCCGACCTTGCCCTCGGCGTTCGTCAGCAGAGCGCTGGCGTCGAGGTCGAAGTCTCCACCGGTGGTGGTACGAGCGTCCCAGCCCAGACCCACGATGACCGCGGTCAGGTTGGGCGCGGCCTTGGTCAGCGAGACGTTGCCGCCCTTGCTGAGGCTGACTCCCACGAGTCCTCCCATTGGTTTCATTGGGGGCCGGCCGGTGCCGGCGCCTCCACGTTGCGTTGGCATCGGATCAACGAGTGGATCCTAGTGACCGGTTCCCGGCCAAAACAGGCTTTTGGCCGGGGGTCGCCCGAAGATCCACCGGATCTCGGATCAGAGCGAGCCGAGCGCCTTGATGTAGTCGTTGAGGTCGCGCGCGTCGGGCAGACCGTTGACGACGGTCCAGCGCACCACGCCCTCCTTGTCGATGATGAAGGTGCCGCGCACCGCGCAGCCCTTCTCCTCGTCGAAGACGCCGTACGCCCGCGAGGTCTCACCGTGCGGCCAGAAGTCCGAGAGCAGCGGGTACTCCAGGCCCTCCTGCTCGGCGAAGACGCGCAGGGTGTGGATGGAGTCGTTGGAGACGGCGAGCAGCTGCGTGTCGTCGTTCTCGAACGTGGGCAGCTCGTCGCGCAGGGCGCAGAGCTCACCCGTGCAGACGCCGGTGAAAGCGAACGGGTAGAACAGCAGCACCACGTTCTTGGCGCCGCGAAATTCGGAGAGCTTCACGGTCCGGCCGTGGTTGTCCTTCAGCTCGAAATCCGGGGCCTTGGTGCCGACCTCGATCGCCATGAAACGCGTCCCTTCGCTACATCGCCGGGCTGGGCTGTCCGGGTGACTCCCACCCTACGCAGGGGCCTGAGGCGGCCGTACAGCACCCGCAGAAGCCCATCCCGCGGATTACCTCGCGTGCCACGGGCGTACCCGTGGGTGTACGAAGGCCCCCGGGCGGCTTGCTGCCGTCGGGGGCCTTCAGTGGCGAAATGCGTTTCAGCGCCTGGCTTTGGCCGCCACCTTCGGCGTGGCCAGACGGCTGCCCGTCCAGTCCTTGCCCGCGCTGATGCTCTTGGTCTGGGCGAGACCGGCCGTCTGGGCGGCCTCGTTGATGTCGCTCGGCTCGACGTATCCGTCACGGCCGGTCTTCGGCGTCATCAGCCAGACCGTGCCGCCCTCCTCGAGCAGACCAATGGCATCCACCAGCGCGTCCGTAAGGTCGCCGTCCTCGTCGCGGAACCAGAGCAGGACGACGTCTGCGACGTCGTCGTAGTCCTCATCGACGAGATCCTGGCCGATAGTGGCCTCAATGCCCTCACGGAGCTCCAGCTCGACGTCGTCGTCGTAGCCGATCTCCTGGACCACTTGTCCGGGCTCGAACCCCAGGCGTGCTGCCGGGTTGGTCCGCTCCTCCGCGTGGTCCGCGGTCGCGCTCACGGGTTGCCTCCTGATCATGTTTCGGAAAATGCTGCAGCCACGCGCGTACGCGGGGCGTTGGCCGTAGTCCACACGGGAGCGGCGGATCGCGCAAGTACCCAGCGCACGAGACCGCCTAAACGGTGACGTTTCGTGCCACGTCGCCGCACTGTCGGCGGCCCCTTGCCGGAGCCCGCGCTACCGTCCACACCCTTTACGTCCTTGAACAGCTTATGCCGTTTCGGTCCGGCATTCGGAGTCGAGCAGTGTTTGGGAACACTTGGACGCCTTGGGCGTATGGTTGCGGTTTCGCCCGACCCATCCTGCCCGACGCGTCCTCCCGGCGCGTCCCGCCATCCGATACCCGCTCTGCCGCGGCCCGTCCGGACTTCCGGGACCCGGCGTCCCGGAAGCTTCTGGTTACCTCTCGGTAGAGATGACGTTTGCGCCCTCGCGGTACACGATGGGATGGCGTACGTGTACACATCCCGGGGGCGTGACTCCCTCACCCAGGCCCCGTAGCGCAGCACCGAACAGCGAAGGAACAGCGTGGCTTCCGGATCCGATCGCAACCCGATCATCATTGGCGGCCTTCCGAGTCAGGTCCCGGATTTCGATCCCGAAGAGACCCAGGAATGGCTCGACTCCCTCGACGCCGCCGTCGACGAGCGGGGCCGCGAGCGGGCCCGCTACCTCATGCTCCGGCTCATCGAGCGCGCGCGCGAGAAGCGCGTCGCCGTGCCGGAGATGCGCAGCACGGACTACGTGAACACCATCGCCACGAAGGACGAGCCGTTCTTCCCCGGCGACGAGGAGGTCGAGCGCAAGGTCCTCAACGCGACGCGCTGGAACGCGGCCGTGATGGTGTCGCGGGCGCAGCGTCCGGGGATCGGCGTGGGCGGTCACATCGCCACGTTCGCCTCCTCCGCCTCGCTGTACGACGTGGGTTTCAACCACTTCTTCCGTGGCAAGGACGACGGCCTGGGCGGCGACCAGATCTTCTTCCAGGGCCACGCCTCACCGGGGATCTACGCCCGCGCCTTCCTGCTGGACCGGCTGAGCGAGGCGCAGCTCGACGGCTTCCGCCAGGAGAAGTCGAAGGCGCCGAACGGCCTGTCCAGCTACCCGCACCCGCGGCTGATGCCGGACTTCTGGGAGTTCCCGACGGTCTCGATGGGCCTCGGCCCGCTGGGCGCGATCTACCAGGCGCGGATGAACCGCTACATGGAGGCGCGCGGCATCGCCGACACCTCCAAGTCGCACGTCTGGGCGTATCTCGGCGACGGCGAGATGGACGAGCCGGAGTCGCTCGGCCAGATCTCCATCGCCGCCCGTGAGGGCCTGGACAACCTGACCTTCGTCGTCAACTGCAACCTCCAGCGCCTCGACGGCCCGGTACGCGGCAACGGCAAGATCATCCAGGAGCTGGAGTCGCAGTTCCGCGGCGCCGGCTGGAACGTCATCAAGCTGGTCTGGGACCACTCCTGGGACCCGCTGCTGGCGCAGGACCGCACGGGCATCCTGGTCAACAAGCTGAACACCACGCCGGACGGCCAGTTCCAGACGTACGCCACCGAGACGGGTGCGTACATCCGGGAACACTTCTTCGGTGACGACGCCCGGCTGCGGGACATGGTCAAGGACATGTCCGACCAGCAGATCCTGCACCTGGGCCGCGGCGGTCACGACCACCGCAAGGTCTACGCGGCGTACGCGGCGGCCAAGGCCCACAAGGGCCAGCCGACGGTGATCCTGGCGCAGACGGTCAAGGGCTGGACGCTGGGGCCGAACTTCGAGGGCCGCAACGCGACCCACCAGATGAAGAAGCTCACGGCCGAGGACCTCAAGCGCTTCCGGGACCGGCTGCACATCCCGATCGCGGACAGCCGGCTGGAGGACGGGAACCCGCCGTACTACCACCCGGGCCGCGACTCGGAGGAGATCCAGTACATGCACGACCGCCGCAAGGGTCTGGGCGGTTACGTCCCGACCCGTGTGGTGCGGGCGAAGCCGCTGCCGCTGCCCGACGACAAGGCGTACGCGAGTGCGAAGAAGGGTTCGGGTCAGCAGTCGATCGCCACCACCATGGCGTTCGTCCGCGTCCTGAAGGACCTCATGCGGGACAAGGAGATCGGCAAGCGTTTCGTGCTGATCGCGCCCGACGAGTACCGGACCTTCGGTATGGACGCCTTCTTCCCGAGCGCGAAGATCTACAACCCGCTCGGTCAGCAGTACGAGTCGGTGGACCGCGATCTGCTGCTCGCGTACAAGGAGTCGCCGACGGGCCAGATGCTGCACGACGGCATCTCCGAGGCGGGCTGTACCGCCTCGCTGATCGCCGCCGGTTCGGCCTACGCCACGCACGGCGAGCCGTTGATCCCGGTGTACGTCTTCTACTCGATGTTCGGTTTCCAGCGGACCGGCGACCAGTTCTGGCAGATGGCCGACCAGCTCGCGCGCGGCTTCGTGCTGGGCGCCACCGCCGGCCGTACGACGCTGACCGGCGAGGGGCTCCAGCACGCGGACGGCCACTCGCAGCTGCTCGCCTCGACCAACCCGGCGTGTGTCGCGTACGACCCGGCGTTCGGGTACGAGATCGGGCACATCGTCAAGGACGGTCTGCGCCGGATGTACGGGGGGACGCCCGAGGAGAACGAGGACGTCTTCTACTACCTCACGGTCTACAACGAGCCGATCCAGCACCCGGCCGAGCCCGCCGATGTGGACGTCGAGGGCATCCTGAAGGGCGTGTACCGCTACAGCAGCGGCGAGAAGGGCGAGATCCCGGCCCAGATCATGGCGTCCGGTGTGGCGGTCCCCTGGGCGGTCGAGGCGCAGCGCATCCTCGCCGACGAGTGGAACGTGAAGGCGGACGTCTGGTCGGCGACCTCCTGGAACGAGCTGCGGCGCGAGGCCGTGGACGTGGAGCGGCACAACCTGCTGCACCCGGAGGAGGAGCAGCGCGTCCCGTACGTGACGCGCAAGCTCTCCGGTGCCCAGGGGCCGTTCGTGGCGGTCTCGGACTGGATGCGGTCCGTACCGGACCAGATCGCGCGCTGGGTGCCCGGTGCGTACCAGTCGCTGGGTGCGGACGGCTTCGGCTTCGCGGACACGCGGGGCGCGGCGCGCCGGTTCTTCCACATCGACGCGCAGTCGATCGTCCTGGCGGTGCTCACCGAGCTCGCGAAGGACGGGAAGGTCGACCGTTCGGCGCTGAAGACGGCGGTCGACCGCTATGACCTGCTGAACGTGGCCGCGGCCGATCCGGGGGCCGCGGGCGGCGACGCGTAGGCACGCACGGCGCGGTGACGCGGGGCGGTGGGACCTCAGGGGTTCCGCCGCCCCGCTGCGTTCTCCGGGTCAGTTCTCCCAGATCTTGAAGGCGCGGACCTGGTACGGGGACTGTGGCACCCAGGTGCCGCCGCCCGGATAGGTCTCGAACTCGCCGGTCCCGGCGCACTCGGCCGACTGGTAGGTCGTGACCGGGCGGCCGGTGCGGTTGGCGAGTGCCTGGACGGCGGAACCCGCCGGCAGCGGCACGCAGCTGTCGATGTCGATGGTGGACAGCTCGTGGACCTGCCGGGCACCGGTGAACCCCGGTTTCGCCCAGAGGCAGAGCTGACCGGCCCCGCAGGTGCCGAGCCGGACGGGCGCGGCCTGGGCCACCGCCTGCGGGATCAGGGCGGCGGCGGCCAGGGCGGCGGCGACGACGGTTGTACGCATGTGATGAACCCCCGTGGTGATGTGGATCTTCCGCACCCACCCTGAGCTGCGGGGCAACGGATCGGGAAGGGGCCGGGGGCGGTACCACCCTGATAGGCGACAGCCCCGCCGAAACGTTCCGGCGGGGCTGTCGCGCGCACTGTGTTGACGCCTCCTGGCGTCGGGGCGGCCGGTCGGATCAGATGTGACCGGCGCCCGCGCCCGCCTCGGCGTTCTCGCCGCGCTTGGTCAGGGTGGCGACCAGGGCCGCGATCACCGCGACGATGCCCGCGACCATGAACGCCGTGCTCATGCCCGACACGAACGTGTCATGGGCGACGCCCGCGATCTTGCCGGCGACCTCGGGCGGCGTGCCCGGGGCGATCGGCGGCATGCCGACCTTGACGGCCGAGGTCGCCTGGTCCAGCTGCTCCCCGGACAGCGGGGGAAGCTTCGCGTCCTTCCAGTTGCCGGACAGTTCGGCGTCGACCCTGGCGGCCATGATCGCGCCCAGTACGGCCGTACCGAGGCTGCCGCCGACCTGCATGGCGGCCTGCTGGAGACCTCCCGCGACACCCGAGAGCTCCATCGGTGCGTTGCCCACGATGACCTCGGTGGCGCCGACCATGACCGGTGCGAGGCCGAGGCCGAGCAGGGCGAACCAGATCGACATGGTGACGGTGCCGGTGTCGACGGTCAGCTGGGACATGCCGAACATCGCGACCGCGGTGCACACCATGCCGCCGACGAGCGGGACCCGCGGGCCGAACTTGGTGATCAGGATTCCCGCCAGCGGCGAGGCGACGATCATCATCGCGGTCAGCGGCAGCAGGTGCAGACCCGCGTCGACGGCCTTCATGCCGTGCACGTTCTGGAGGTAGAAGGTGACGAAGAACAGCCCGCCCATGAAGGCGAAGGCCATCAGCACCATCAGGACCGCACCGGCGGAGAGCGGCACGGAGCGGAACATCGCCAGCGGGATCAGCGGTTCCCTGACGCGCTGCTGGACGAGAGCGAACGCGACGAACAGAACGACGGCGGCGGCCAGGAAGCCGACCGTCTTGAGGTCGCCCCAGCCCCACTCCGAGCCCTTGATGAGCGCCCAGATCAGGCAGAACATCGCCGAGGAGAGCAGCACGATGCCGGCGATGTCGAAGGAGCGCGGCGCGTTCTCGGCGCGGTGGTCCTTGAGGATCAGCACGCCCAGCACGAGCGCGATCACGCCGACCGGCACGTTGATGAAGAAGACGGACTGCCAGCTGACGTGCTCGACGAGCACGCCGCCCAGGATCGGGCCACCGGCGGTCGACGCGCCGATCACCATGCCCCAGATGCCGATCGCCATGTTCAGCTTCTCGGCCGGGAAGGTGGCGCGGAGCAGGCCGAGCGCGGCCGGCATCAGCAGCGCGCCGAAGAGGCCCTGGAGCACCCGGAAGGTGATCACGAGGACGACGCTGCTGGAGAGGCCGATGGCCCCGGATGCCGCGGCGAAGCCCACGACACCTATCAGGAAGGTCTGGCGGTGGCCGAACCGGTCACCGAGCTTGCCCGCGGTGATCAGGGAGACCGCGAGGGCGAGCATGTAGCCGTTGGTGATCCACTGGACGTCGGCGAGCGAGGCGCCCAGGTCCTTCTGGATCGCGGGGTTGGCGATCGCGACGATCGTGCCGTCGAGCGCGACCATCATCACGCCGATGGCCACGGAGAACAGCGTCAGCCAGGGGTGGCCGCGCAGCCCCTTGGCAGGTGCGGGAACAGGGACATCCCGGGGCTCCCGCGGTGCCTTTTCGACGGTGGTCTGACTAGTCATACCCGGAGATTAGTGTCAGTCACTGACAGTTGACAAACCATTTCACAAGTCGGTAACTGTCACGTAGCTCACAGGTACGCTGAGCTGGACAAAGCAGGAAAAGAGGACCAGCTCAGTGACCGACGGGCAACGAGCCGCCGAGTATCCGACCGGGCTGCGCGAGCGCAAGAAGCGACGCACCAGGGACGCGCTGCTCCATGCCGCCCTCGATCTTTTCACCACTCAGGGGTACGACGAGACCACCGTCGACGAGATCGCCGACGCGGTGGAGGTCTCCCAGCGCACCTTCTTCCGCTACTTCGCCGGCAAGGAGTCGGCCGCCTTCGCCGTCCAGGAGATGGTGGAGTCGCGCTTCATCACCGAACTGCGTCAACGGCCCGCGTCGGAAGCCCCTTTCGAGGCCATGCGCCGCGCGGTTCTCTGCGCCTGGAACAGTATCGGGGAGGCCATCGAGGCCCTGATCCCGGTCGAACTCCACATGCGTACGTACCAAATGATCGAGTCGACGCCCTCCCTGCTCGCCGCCCACCTGCGGCGCAACAGTGAGCTGGAGAACCAGATCGCCCTGCTGATCGCCGAGCGCGAGGGGCTGGACGTGGAGCTGGATCCGCGGCCGAGGGTCGCCGTCGCCGCGTTCTCCGGGGTGATGCGGGTGACCGGCCAGCTGTGGGGGCACGGGCGGGAGACCAGCGTGGACTCGCTGCGGACGCTGACCGAGGTGTATCTCGACCAGTTGGGGCCGGCCCTCGCCGAGGACTGGCACACGCCGGGACGGGGCCATGTGCCGCACGTCCCTGACGCGGCGTATGGCCAAGCTCACAACACGCGGACCACGCCGCCCGGATGCGCCGGCTGAGGGCACGGAGCTCGGCGGAGCGTACGGCTGCTCCGTACGGAGCGTGAGGGAAGAGGCGTTCCATTCCCCACAGTCGGGTGACGTGTGTCACCCGCTCAACGAGCTGCGGCGCGCGTCTCCTAGGGTGGGCCGGAGTGACTTCCTTCGATTCCTCCCCGACGCTCACCGCGTGGCGCACTCTGCTCGCCCTCGCGGTTGTGTTCGTGATGCTGGCGACCACTGGCTGGACCGCCGTGCGTCATCAACGCTCCGACGAGCCACGCACGGCCGCACTCGCCTCCTGGGCCAAGGGATCGATAGCGGGCCGCGCCCTTCCCCCGGCCGATGCCCAGCCGTCCAGGCTGGCGCACTTCTTCGCCACGCTCACGGCCGCGCAGCGCATCCGGCTGGCGGACAAGTACCCGCTGGTGGTGGGGAATCTGAACGGCGCGCCGGTGACCCTGCGCTACCGCGCCAACCGGCTCGCGCTCGTACAGGCGAGCACGGTCGAACAGCGGCGGGTCCACGACAGCAGGCTCTCCCCCGCCGGCCGCGCCGAGGCGGTCCGCCGGACGGACCGCTTCCGGTCGATGCTCGTCGACGGCCGGCACTTCCTCGCGTTCGACCCGTCGGGCCGGGGCCACGCCGCCGAGGTCTTCGGTGATCTCGACCGGGCCGAGCGGGTCTCGGTGGTCGTACCGGGCGTCGACACCAACCTGCTGACGCTGGAGCGGACGGGGGACAAGACCAACGCCGCACCGGTCGGCATGGCCAAGTCCCTGTACGCGGCCGAGCGGTCCGCCGGCCCCGGCGTACGGACCGCCGTGATCGCCTGGGCCGACTACACCGCGCCCGTAGGCATCGGCATGGACGCCGCTCTCGGCAATCTCGCCCAGCGCGGGGCGGTCCGGCTCGACGCGCTCGTCGGCGCCCTCCCGGGCATCGCACCCGTCTCGCTGTTCTGCCACAGCTACGGCTCCGTCCTGTGCGGCCTGGCCGCGCGGGAACTGCCCGCCCGGGTGACCGACATCGCGGTCGCGGGCAGTCCGGGCATGCGGGCCGACAACGCCGGCCAGCTCCACACGCGGGCCAACGTGTGGGCGATGCGGGACCACGGCGACTGGATCGCGGACGTACCGAACCTGGAGGTCGCCGGGCTCGGCCACGGGGCCGATCCGGTGGATCCGGACTTCGGCGCGCGGGTCGCCGCTGCGGGCGACGCGGTCGGCCACAGCGGCTATTTCGAGCCGGGTACCGAGAGCCTGGGCAACTTCGCCGCGATCGGTGTGGGCACCTACGGTTCGGTGACCTGTGCGCGGGGCGACAGCGCCTGCCACGAACAAATTTCCGGCAACGAGACGGTCTGACGCGCGTAGAGAGCCGTGACCGGTCACGGATTGCGGTCGACGCCGAGGGGGGACGTGCGGGCAAGTGCCGCATACGATGAGGCGCATGGGTGATGTGCTGGCCGGAATTCAAGCCACCTGGGAGTTCGACACCGACTCCGTGCTCATCCGCTTCGAACGGGGTATCCGCACGCCGAGGCTCTTCCAGAGCCTCCGTGAACGCCGCGTCCCGCACGCGGCGCTGTCGTCGGTGACGCTGACCCCGGGCAAGCGGGGCACGGTGGTGCTGCGTGCCGTCCCGAGACCCGGCGCCGATCCACTGCTGGAGGCCGCGGCCGGACAGCTCAAGGACGGCTGCGATCCGTACCGCCTGGTGCTCCCCGCCGAACGCGAGACGCTCGCCGAGTACTACGCGGACGAGCTGCGGGCCCGGCTGGGCCCCGACGCCGGTGAACCCGCCGAACGCTTCCTGGTCGCGGCACCCGAGGCGCCGATGCGCTTCAAGGCGTACGACGGCCGGGCCAGCTTCGACGGGGACCGGATCTCGTTCCGGTGGTTCTGGACGGGTGCCTCGTCGGAGAAGTGGAAGGCGGGCGACCAGACGTTCCCGGTCACCGAGCTGAGCGGCGTCGAGTGGCGCTCGCCCGAGGCCGTCGAGGGCTATCTGCGGCTGGTGCCGAGAGGGCTGGAGGGCACGGTTCCGGTCTCGGCCGAGGGTGCCGTCCTCGGCGGCGGTCCGGGAGCGGCACTGTGCACGGGCACCGCCCAGAGCGTGCGGTCGGCGGTCGGGCGGCCCACCCGGGCCGACGAGGACCCCGCCGCGGTGATCTTCGGCCTCGGTTACGGTCCGGTGCACGAGTCGCTGCCGTTCGCCGCGGCCGTACTGGAGTCCGTCCGCAGGAAACAGTCCTCGCCCGCGACGACGGCCCTGGCTTCCGCCGGGCGGCGCGACCCGGCGGACATCGCGGAGCGGATCCACCACCTCGGAGAGCTGCACCAGGCGGGTCTGGTGACGGACGACGAGTTCAGCGCGAAGAAGGCCCAGCTGCTCGCCGAGCTGTAGCGGCGGCCTGTCCCCTACCGGGGTCGTACCCCGGTAGGGGACAGGTGCCCGCACAACCGGAACCCCGGTATGACGCCGGGGCGCGGCTCCGCTGCCTACCCTGAGCAGGCCATGCCCACTTCCTCCCCGCCGCCACCACCCCCGTCGTCCCCGCCGCCGACGACGGACGGTCTGCTGAGCGCCGCCCGCCGCAATCTGCGCGAGATCGCCCACGGACTGTCCCACCCCTCGCATCCCCCGACCCCGCTCCTGGCCGACGCCCCGAGACGGTGGCAGCGGCTCATGCCGTACGTCGTCGTCCTCGCCCTCGCGGCGGTCTTCGTCCCGGTCACGATCGCGGACCTGCGCGACCAGTACGGCCTGAACGGCGGTGTGGCGGGCGCCCTGGCCGTCGCGCAGGCCGCACCGCTGCTGATGCTGGCGCACCGGCCGCTCCAGGCCTGGTGGATCATCTTCCCGGCCGACATCCTGGGCGCGTTCGTGATGCTCGGGCACCCGGTCGAGAAGTACGCCGTCTGGCCGTGGACGCCGCCCGTCCTGATCGGCTACCTCTTCCTGCTGCTCGCGCTGGCCCTGCGCGAGACCCGGCGGACGCTGGTCTCCGTCTGGCTGGCGACGGGTGCGGCGGGTCTCTTCCTGCATCTGATCCGGCCCGAGCGCAGCAACGGCAGCGCGCTGCTGCTGGCCATCCTCGGCGCCGTGGTGCTGGTGATCGGCGCGGCGGTACGGGAACGAGGCGTCGCGCAGCGCCGGCTGGCCGAGCAGGAGACCATCAGCGAGGCCGAGCGGGCGCAGCGCACGCTGCTGGAGGAGCGCACCAGGATCGCCCGCGAACTGCACGACGTGGTCGCCCACCACATGTCGGTGATCACGGTCCAGGCGGACTCCGCCCCGTACCGGCTGGGCGGTCTCTCCGACGAGGTCCGCGAGGAGTTCGACTCGATCGCCGCGAGCGCGCGCGAGTCCCTCGGGGAGATGCGGCGGCTGCTGATGGTGCTGCGCAGCGAGGGCACGGAGGCCGAGCGGGCGCCGCAGCCGGGGCTCGACCGGCTGCAACAGCTGGTGGAGGCGACGGTACGGGCGGGGCTCCCGGCCGAGCTGTCGCTGCCCGCCGGACTGACGGGCCTGCCGCAGACGGTCGACCTGTCCGCGTACCGGATCGTGCAGGAGGCCCTGGCCAATGTGGTCCGGCACGCGCCGGGTGCCCGGACCCGGGTGTCGGTCAGCTCCGACGGTGCGCATCTGACGGTACTGATCGTCAACGACCCGCCGGAGCGCACGGGTTCGTCGCTCGCGCCGCTGGAGACGACGGGGACGGGACACGGTCTGGTCGGGATGCGTGAACGCGTACGGTTGACCGGCGGCACGCTCGACACCGGGCCGCTGCCGGACGGCGGCTTCCGGGTGGCCGCGCGCCTGCCACTCCCCCCGGCCGCACCCCCCAGCTCCGCCGGTGCCTCTGCCGGTGCTTCCGCCGCCCCCGCTTCCCCGCTCCCGCGTCCGGAGGACTCGTGACCATCAGTGTGATCATCGTCGACGACCAGGCCATGGTGCGGGCGGGGTTCGCGGCGCTGCTCGCCGCGCAGTCCGACATCGACGTGGTCGGTGAGGCGCCGGACGGGCGCCAGGCCGTCGACGTCAGCCGCCGGGTCCATCCGGACGTGGTGCTGATGGATGTCCGGATGCCCGAGATGGACGGCCTGGCGGCGGCGCGCGAGCTGCTGAACCCGCCGGTGGGCGTGGCGCATGTGCCAAAGGTGCTGATGCTGACCACGTTCGACGTGGACGACTACGTGTACGAGGCGCTGCGCGCCGGCGCGTCCGGCTTCCTGTTGAAGGACGCGCCACCGGCGGATCTGATCTCGGCGGTACGGGTGGTGGCGGCGGGCGACGCGCTCCTTGCCCCGTCCGTGACCCGGCGCCTGATCGCGGACTTCGCCCGGCAGGGGCCGTCCGGCGCGGCGCGCGGCGGGGCGGCGCTGCGGCTGAACGGGCTGACTCCGCGCGAGACGGAGGTGCTGGAGCTGATCGCCCGTGGGCTGTCGAACCAGGAGATCGCGGGGCGGCTCGTGCTGGCGGAGCAGACGGTGAAGACGCACATCGGGCGGGTGCTGGCGAAGCTGGATCTGCGGGACCGGGCGCAGGCGGTGATCTTCGCGTACGAGGCGGGTGTGGTGGTGCCGGGCGAGGGGTGATCTTCGCCGGGGCTCCGGTCCGGGCTCCGGTCCTCAATCGCCGGACGGGCTGGGGTTGGTACACCCCCTACCCCGGTATCACCCCCCGGTTGGCCCCCCGGTGTGACGCCCCCGCACCCACCGCCTTCCTACCTTCCTCCCCGTCACGCCGAACAACGTGACGGGATCCGGCTCAGCCGGAGAGGGAGGGTCACGGTCACATGCGCCGTTACGCAAGAACCTTGGTCGCGGTCGCGCTGGCGACCACCGTGGTGGCCGGGACGGCCGGCTGGGCCTCGGGGAACGCCCAGCAGGCGCTGACCGGGCCGCCGCCCGGCACCGCCGCCTGGCGGGCGGACCACGTGCTGGGGCGCGAGCTGCCCGATCCGGAGCGGGACACGCCCTCCGAAGTGAGCCGGTTCTTCCGGGGGTTGGACGATGAGGACCGGCAGACGCTCGTCACGCGGCACCCGCTCGTCGTAGGGAACCTCGACGGTGCACCGGTCGAACTGCGCTACCGGGCCAACGCCCTTGCGCTGAAAAGCAGTCACGACCCCCGGTACGCCCACCTCGCGGCGGACGGCCACCGGCGGATCCTCGCGTTCGACCCGCGCGGCCGGGGCCAAGTGGCCGAGGTTTTCGGCGACTTGGCTACGGCCCGGAGGGTGTCGGTGGTGGTGCCCGGTTCCGACATCGACGCGGGCACCTTCGACCGGACGACCGATGTGTACGGCACCCCGGCCGGCATGGCGAAGTCCCTGTACGCGCGGACAGGTCCGGGCACCGCCGTGATCGCCTGGGCCGGGTACACCACTCCGGTGGGCCTCGGCCTGGACGCCGCGACCGGCACCCTCGCCGAGGCCGGCTCCGCCCGCCTCACCCACTTCACGGACGGCCTCACGGCGGCCGGAGTACCCGTCACCACGGTGTTCTGCCACAGCTACGGCTCCGTCGTCTGCGGCCTGGCCGCGCCCCGCCTGCACGCCGCCGACCTGGTGGTGCTCGGCTCCCCCGGGATGCGCGCGGACAACGTCCGCGACCTGCGCACCGACGCCCGCGTCTGGGCTGCCAAGGACCCGGGCGACTGGATCGGCAAGGTCCCCCACATCGAGTTCGCCGGCCTCGGCCACGGCACCGACCCCGCCTCCCCGGACTTCGGCGCCCGCCGCATACCCGCCGACGACGCCGAGGGCCACACCGGCTACTTCGCCCCCGGCACAAAGTCGCTGCGCGCGTTCGCGGCGATCGCGGCGGGGGCCGTGCTCTGACACCTGGACCGTGGTCGTGAAGCTCCCCAACGACTGATTACGAGTTGCGAAGATACGCTCATCGGATTGGACAAGAATATGGTGCTCCGCACACGATGAGCGCTCCTGAACGCGTGTGCGGAGGCAAACCGCCGGTACGGCGAACTGTCCTCCGCACAGCGCTTCGCATCTTTCAACGGCACTGGAGAGACTTCGCCATGAGCTTCGGAGACCCGAACAACCCCTACGGGAACCAGCCTTCGTACGGCGGGCCGGGGTATCCGCAGCAGGCCCCGCAGGGTGTGCCCCCGCAGTACGGCTACCCGGCCCAGCCGTACGGGGCGTACCCGCCGGCCGGGATGCCCGGCATGGGCATCCCGGGACCGCCGCCGCTGGCCCACTGGGGGGAGCGCGTGGGGGCGTGGGTGCTCGACCTGCTGATCATCGTGGCGCCGATGTACGCCCTCGGCTTCATCGACCTCGCGCGGAGCGACGACCCGGCGAACGCCGACCCCGGGGTCTTCTTCGTGGTCGGTGTCGTCTACTTCTTCGTCATGGGCTTCTACCAGCTCTACCGGGAGGGGAAGACCGGTCAGACGACGGGCAAGAAGGTCCTCGGCATCAGCGTGCTCAGGGAACGCGACGGCAACACGCTCGGCTTCTGGCCGGCCTTCTTGCGCAAGATCGCGCACGCGCTGGACAGCTTCAGCTGCTACCTCGGCTGGCTGTGGCCGCTGTGGGACATCAAGCGGCAGACGTTCGCCGACAAGGTGTGCGGCACCGTCGTCGTCAAGGTCGCCAAGGGCTGACCGGCAGGCGGGGGGCCCGCTGCTCGCGGGCTCCCCGGGCCCGCCGGAGGCCATTGCCGCTGTCCGTCTACGGTGATTCCCACCGCTGCCAGAGCATTTCCAGGCCCAGCACAATCGCGCACAGCACCGCGACGGATCCGGGCACGGCCACGAGCGCCACATGGATCGCGCTGCTCTCGTCCGGGAGGAAGAGGTCCACCCAGCCCAGCGTCAGGGCCAGAGCGGTGGCGATTCCACCGACGCGTGAGGCCCATTCGAAAAGGTGCGCGTGCCACGGCTTCGACGCCCCGGAATCCCTTGACCGCACGTCAATACTGAAGAAAATCAGCAGAACAGCCAGGAATGAGATCAGGCTGACCATCTCGGCCGACGGCATCGTACGCATGGCGCGACCTTAACCCGGCCATTCACTCTCTGGATGAACCGGACGAACGGGACATTCGAGGCGCGACTGCCACAGAGCGACCGGCCGACGCGGACCCGCTATTCGCGCGCGGTCGAAGTCGAGCTCATGTCCGGGTAGCGGTCCCCCGCCACCTGGCCCGCGATCGGCTCCAGCAGCGCCAGCTCCTCGGACGTCAGCGTGATCCGGGTGGCGCCGAGGTTCTCCAGCAGCCGGCTGCTCTTGCGGGTGCCCGGGATCGGCACCACGGTCAGGCCGTACACCTGGGCGCGCCGGTGCACCCAGGCCAGTGCCACCTGAGCGGCGGTCGCCCCGTGGGCGGCGGCGATCTTGTGGACCGGCTCCAGCAGCGCGGCGTTCGTCCTCGCGTTGTCGCCGGTGAAGCGCGGCTGGAACTGCCGGAAGTCGTTCTTCGCCAGATCCTTGCCGGCGTCCGCGAACGCCCCGGTCAGGAAGCCCCGGCCGAGCGGCGAGTACGGCACGACGGTCACT
The DNA here is from genome assembly GCF_055587045.1 of Streptomyces sp. NPDC048671. NCBI lineage: Bacteria > Bacillati > Actinomycetota > Actinomycetes > Kitasatosporales > Streptomycetaceae > Streptomyces > Streptomyces sp. NPDC048671. The sequence goes on from NZ_JBVJHB010000001.1 coordinate 803,563, forward strand.
CCGAGCTCCGCGGCGGCGGGCACCGCGCTGCGCTCGACGTCACGGCTGAAGAGCGACCACTCCGACTGGAGGGCGGCGATCGGGTGCACGGCGTGCGCCTCGCGCAGCTCCGCACCGGTCACCTCGCTCAGCCCGAGCTGCTTGACCTTGCCCTGCCGCACCAGCTCGGCCATCGCGCCGACGGACTCGGCCAGCGGCACGGCCGGGTCGCGGCGGTGCATGTAGTAGAGGTCGATGACATCGGTGTTCAGCCGGCGCAGGCTGCGCTCGACGGCCTGCCGGATGTACGCGGGGTCGTTCCGGATGCCCCGGTAGTGCGGGTCGTCGTCCCGGCGCTCGACGGCGAACTTCGTGGCGAGGGTGATCTCGTCCCGGTGCGCACCGACGAACGGGGCGATGAACGTCTCGTTGGCACCGCTGCCGTAGATGTCCGCGGTGTCGAAGAGGGTGACGCCCGCGGAGAGGGCCGTCTCCAGGGTCTCGCGTGCGGAGGCCTGGTCGGTGTCTCCGTAGAACTCGCTCATGCCCATGCAGCCGAGGCCCTGGACGCCGACCCGCGGGCCGCCCTTGCCGAGCTCCACGGTGGCGATCTTGTTGTCAGTCATCAGGTACTGGGCCTCTCCGGCGCCCGGCGGGCGCTCGCATAGAAGTCGATCTTGTGGTCGAGGACGGCCAGGGTGTCGTGGAGCTCCGCGATCCGCGTCCTCACGTCGCGGCGGGTCGCCTCCAGCAGTTCCTGCCGTTCCTCGAAGGTGTGGTCGCCCTCGCGCAGCAGCTCCGCGTAACGGACCATGTGGGCGACCGGCATCCCGGTCAGCCGCAGCTTGCCGACGAAGGACAGCCAGTCCAGGTCACGGTTGGTGAAGCGGCGCTGACCGGTGTGCGAACGGTCGACGTGCGGCATCAGCCCGATCCGCTCGTACCAGCGCAGCGTGTGTGCGGTGAGCCCGGTGAAGGCGACCACCTCGCTGATCGTGTACTGGTCCTGCCCCTCGGGGCGCGGATGCGCCCGGAGGGCCGATGCGCAGATATCGGTCCTCGTCGAAGTCGAAGTGGTCTCCATCACCGTCATGCCTCCACGCTAGAACCTTGGAGTGCACTCGAAGCAAGCGCAACCGGGGGCGAGTTTCGGCCGGCGCCGGACAGAACTCCGAACAGAACCCAGGACTCCGGAATCCGGCCGCTTGACGACCTAAGCTAATGCCGATAGCTTTTAGCTAACAACATTAGCCGCAGGGGATGCACGGAGGACGTCATGACCGAGTACCTGGCCGTAGACGGCGGCACGCTCGCATACGAGGTGGCGGGGTCCGGCCCGCTGATCGTTCTCGCGCACGGCATGGGCGACAGCCGCGCCGCGTACCGTGCCGCGATCCCGCCGCTGGTGGCAGCGGGCCACCGGGTCGCCGCGGTCGATCTGCGCGGCTGCGGCGAGTCCGGCGCCGACTGGCCCGCCTGGAGCCGCACCGCCATCGCGGGCGACCTGCTCGCCCTGATCCGCCACCTGGGCGGCCCCGCCGTACTCGTCGGCCATTCGATCTCCGGCGGCGCAGCAACCATCGCCGCGGCACGGGAGCCCGCCCTGATCACCGCCGTCGTCGAGTTGGCGCCGTTCACCCGCAAGCAGTCGGTCCGCCTCGGTGACCTGCGGGTGAAGCGCTTCCGGCAAGGCATGCTGCGGCTGCTCGGCGCGGGGGTGCTCGGCAGCGTGCGGCTCTGGCGCTCCTACCTCGACGTGGCCTACCCCGGCGTGAAGCCGGCCGACTGGACCGAGCGGCTCGGCCGCGTCGAATCCCTGCTGCGCGAGCCGGGCCGGATGAAGGCGCTCCAGGGCATGGGCCGCAGCGCCCCGACCGATGCCGGCGCGCAGCTCGGCAACGTCCGCTGCCCGGTCCTGGTCGTGATGGGCACGCTCGACCCCGACTGGGCCGACCCGCACGCCGAGGGTTCGGCGGTTGTCGACGCCCTGCCGTCCGGCCTCGGCCGCCTGGAGATGATCGAGGGCGCCGGGCACTACCCGCACGACCAGTTCCCCGACCAGGTGGTTCCGCTCGTGCTCGCCTTCATCCGGTCGGCGGCCGCCCGTGCCTAGGGCCGGCCTGGACCCGGCGACCGTGGTCGCCGCCGGCGCCGCCCTCGCCGACGAGGTGGGCCTCTCCAACCTGACGATGGCCCTGCTGGCCGAGCGGGTGGGCGTGCGCACCCCGTCCCTGTACAAGCACGTCGGCGGCCAGGAAGACCTCATCCGGCGCATCGCAGCGCTGGCGTTGAGCGAGACCGCCGACGCCGTCGGCAGCGCGGTCCAGGGGTACGCGGGCCGAGACGCCCTGGCGGCCGGGGCCCGCGCCTTCCGGGCCTTCGTCCTGGAGCACCCCGGCCGGTACGCCGCGACGATCGGCGTGGAACCGTCCGGCCCGGACGATCCGCTGGCCACCGCGGGCCGGCGGTCGCTCGACGCGTTCAGGGCGATCCTGCACGGCTACGACATCGGGGAGTCCGACGTGGACCACGCCCTGCGCATGCTCCGCAGCCTCTGCCACGGCTTCGCCACGCTACAAGCGGCCAACGGCTTCCAGTGGAGCACCGACGTCGACGAGAGCTTCGAGTGGCTGATCACCTTCGCCGACCGGGGCCTGCGCGCGATGTGAACATGCCGGAAGGGGCACGTCGTGACGGGCATTAACCTCGTACGTATGCAGAGCCTGGCGATGATCGAGAACTGGCCCGTCCCCACCGCGGCAGCAGCCGTCGTACGAGCGGACGGCACGGTGGTCGGTACGCACGGCCCGACCGCCCACCGTTTCCCGCTCGCCTCCGTCACCAAGCCGCTCGCCGCCTACGCGGCGCTGGTGGCGTACGAGGAGGGCGCGGTCGAGCTCGACGAGCCGGCCGGGCCCGAGGGTTCCACGGTCCGGCACCTGCTCGCCCACACCAGCGGCCTCGCCTTCGACGAGCACCGGGTGACGGCCCCGCCCGGCACCCGGCGGCTGTACTCCAACGCGGGCTTCGAGGTGCTCGGCGACCACATCGCCAAGGCGAGCGGCATCCCGTTCCCCGAGTACCTCCGCCAGGCGGTCCTGGAGCCGCTGGGTATGACCTCGACGACACTGGACGGCTCACCCGCCCGCGACGGCGCCTCCACCGTCGACGACCTGGCGCGGTTCGCGGCCGAGGTCCAGGCCCCGCGCCTCCTCGACCCGCGCACGGTGCTGGAGGCGCAGAGCGTCGTCCACCCCGGATTGAAGGGCGTCCTGCCCGGCTACGGCCACCAGAACCCCAACGACTGGGGCCTCGGCTTCGAGATCCGGGACTCCAAGTCCCCGCACTGGACCGGCGCGACGTCCTCCCCCGCGACCTTCGGGCACTTCGGCCAGTCCGGCACGTTCCTGTGGATCGACCCGGTCGCGGGCGCGGCCTGCGTGGCACTCACCGACCGCGCCTTCGGCCCCTGGGCCGCCGAGGTCTGGACGCCGTTCACCGACGCGGTACTGGCCGAGCTGGCGGCGTAACCGGGCCGGGATCGGTCGTCGGCGCGGCGGCGGCCCGGCACTCGAACCACACCGTCTTGCCGCCGCCGTCGCGGCGCACCTCCACGCCCCACTTGTCCGTGACGGCATCCACCAGGACCAGCCCGCGCCCGCCCTCGTCGAGCACATCGCCCTCGACCACGCGAGGCACCTTCGGGCAGCCGTCCGCCACCTCGACGCGGATGCCCTCGCCGTCCGGGAGCCGGAAGATGAACGTCTGGCAGCGGCGACCGGGCACATGCCGCACGACGTTGGCGATCAGTTCCGTGAACGCGAGCTCCGCCGCGTCGGCCACTCCCATAAGCCCCCACCCCTTGAGGTAGAGCCGCAGAATGCGCCGCAGGTGCCGGGCCGAGTGCTCGCCCATGGCGAAGTCGGCCCGGTAAACACGCTCTTCGGACTCAGTCCGGGGGGTAATTACGTGATTCATGTCACCATCGTGCGAGCAAGTGACTACGCTCGGCTACATACGGAACCGAACGCCGCGAGGCGTTGCGCATCGCGCCTGCACATCGGAGGTCCCCCGCCGTGGCCAACATCCAATCGCTCGACCCCAGCGCGTCCCCCCTGGACTACTACGGCTGGGAATTACGCCGCCAGCGCGAGGCCCACGGCCTGAAACAGCACCAGTTGGGCGAGATCATCTTCTGCACGGGCTCACTGATCGGCCAGATCGAGACGACGAAGAAGATCCCCACCCGCGACTTCTCGGAACGCGTGGACGCCGCCCTCGGCACGGACGGGGTGTTCTCCCGGCTGATGGGCCTGGTCCTGCGCAGCCAACTGCCGACCTGGTTCCAGCCGTACGCCGACATGGAGGCCCGCGCCGCGTACATCTCGACGTACCAGGCGCAGTTGGTCTACGGGCTGTTGCAGACGGAGGACTACGCGCGGGCGGTGCTGGCTACCGGTATGCCGGACGGTCTGGACAGCCTGGTCGCCGCCCGGATGGAACGCCAGCGCATCCTGGAGCAGGAGCGGCCGCCGCTGGCCTGGGCCGTCCTGGACGAGGCCGTGCTGCACCGGCCGATCGGCGGCGATGAGGTCATGCGCGCCCAACTGGTCCGGTTGTTGGAGTTCGTCACCAACCGGTGGATGCGCATCCAGGTGCTGCCCTTCTCGGCCGGTGAACACTCAAGTCTGGCTGGCTCGTTCACCACCATGCGCTTCGATGACGACCCGGACGTCGTCTACACCGAGGACCTCATCTCCGGCCATATGACCGCCAGCCCCGACACGGTCAGAGAGGGCTCGCTCCGATACGCTCATCTCCAGGCTGCCGCCCTCTCCGTGGAGGAGTCGGCGGCTCTGATCGCCCGCGTGATGGAGGAGCGTTATGGAGACCGGCCCCGACCTGAAGAGCGCGCAGTGGCGTAAGTCCAGCTACAGCGGAAACACCGGCGGCGAGTGCGTCGAGTGCACCGTGACCGGCGGCGCCGCCTGGCGTAAGTCGTCGCACAGCGGAAGCTCTGGCGGCGACTGCGTCGAGGTGGTTGACGGCTGCGCCGCCTCCGTGCCCGTCCGCGACAGCAAGAACCCGGCCGGGCCCGTCCTCGTCATCGGGGTCGACGCCTGGCGCGGCTTCGTGGCCGGGCTCTGAGACCGTCCGAAGCTCGTACGAAGCCCACCGTCCACCCGGACGTCACAGATCCCGGCCTCCTCTGGGGCCGGGATCTGTCTGCCCAGCCCCTTACCCGCAGACAGTTCCCGCCGGTCAGCAACCCCGTTGTGGTTCAGCCGACGCGGGTCTCGTAGGTCTCGCGGTTGGCGAGCACATCGTCCATGTGCGCCTCGGCCCAGGCCTTGAGGCCCCGCATCATCTCGTACAGGGACAGGCCCAGATCGGTCAGTTCGTAGGAGACCGTGACCGGCACGGTCGGCACCACGGTGCGGGACACCAGGCCGTCGCGCTCCAGGGAGCGCAGCGTCTGGGTGAGCATCTTCTGGCTGACGCCGGCCAGCAGGCGCTGTAGCTCCGAGTAGCGCATCACGCGGGGCTCGCCGGCGCAGTCGGCGCCGGGCTCATGCGCGCTGTCGCTGCCGAGCGCGGCCAGGATCAGCGTGACCCACTTGTTGGAAACCCGGTCGAGCAGCTTGCGGCTGGGACAGGCCGCTATGAAGGCGTCGTACTCCACCTTGGCCTGTGCCCTTTGCTGGGCCGCCGTCATCGTCGCCATGGACTGTTCCTCTCACCTGCGGGTGCGTTACGAACTCGGAAGTGCCTACTTCCCGATATGAAGCTACGCACCAATAGTGGTGCAAGGAGCCATCAGGCACCACCATCCCCTGGCTCACACGAAAGGCACATCATGCGCACCCCCTCCGCCTCGCTGCCCGGCGGCACCTGGAACCTGGGCGACCTGACCGTCACCCGGTTCGGCTACGGCGCCATGCAGCTGGCCGGCCCCTGGGTCATGGGCCCGCCCGCCGACCGCGACGGCGCACTCGCCGTCCTGAGGGAGGCCGTCGGCCTTGGCATCACCCACATCGACACCGCCGACGCCTACGGGCCGCACATCACCAACCAGCTGATCCGCGAAGCGCTGCACCCGTACTCCGACGCGCTGCACATCGTGACCAAGGTCGGCGCGACCCGCGACCAGGAGGGCGGCTGGCCCCCGGCACGCAAGCCCGAGGAGCTGCGCGGGGCCGTCACCGAGAACCTGGAGAACCTCGGCCTCGACACGCTGGATGTGGTCAACCTCCGGCTCGGCGACGCCCAGGGCCCCGTGACCGGTTCGCTCGCCGAGGCGTTCGAAACACTCGTCGAACTCCAGCAGCAGGGGCTGATCCGGCACCTCGGCGTGAGCAACGCGACGGCGGCACAGGTCGCGGAGGCACGCTCGATCGCGCCGATCGTGTGCGTCCAGAACATGTACAACCTCGCTCACCGCGAAGACGACGAGCTGATCGACGAACTCGCCTCACAGGGCATCGCCTATGTGCCCTTCTTCCCCCTAGGCGGCTTCAGCCCGCTGCAATCCTCCGCGCTCACGGCCGTGGCCACCCGGCTGGACGCGACGCCGATGTCGGTCGCCCTGACCTGGCTGTTGCAGCGGTCGCCGAACATCCTGCTGATCCCCGGCACCTCGTCGGTGGCGCACCTGCGAGAGAACGTCGCAGGTGCGGAACTCCAGCTCTCCGACGACGATCTCGCCGAGCTGGACAAGATCGGCCGCAATACATAAAGGATTCATATAAACTTGCTATGCTCCAGGCATGAGCCGCCGAGACGCCGCACACGACGCTTCCGATGCCATCGGGTCAGCCCTCTACGGTCTGGCCACCAGGGCCGTGAGACGCCTTCCCCGCGACATGAGCCTGACGTCCGCCGCCACCTTGGCCACCCTGGACAAGACCGGGCCGCGACGGATCACCGATCTGGCGGTGGCCGAGGGCGTCACCCAGCCCGCGATGACCGTCCTGGTCCGCGTGATGGAGGAATCCGGGCTGGTCGAGCGGAAGGGCGATCCGTCCGACAAGCGGGTCACGCTGGTGTGCCTGACCGAGGCCGGCGCGTCGTACGCCCGGACGCGACGCCAGGCGGGCGTCGACGCGTACGCGCGGTTGATCGACGCACTCACCGGTGACGAGATCGAGGCCTTGGCAGCAGCCCTTCCGGCGCTGCTGCATCTGGCGGAGCTCGAAAGCCACGCCCGAGAGGAGTCGGGCCGGTGACCGCGACCCGGGATCGTGGCCGGCCCGCGAGCACTGCCCCGATACGTTCCGAGGCGCGTCCGCTGGTCCCCGCCCTGGTGTTCATCGCGTTAGTCGTGGCGGCGGTCGCCAGCCTCGGGACGCCGCTCATCACCAGCGTGGCGACCACGTTCCATGTCTCCCTCGACAGCGCGCAGTGGACGCTGACCATCGCCCTGCTCAGCGGCGCCGTCGCCACACCCGTACTCGGCCGGCTCGGAGCCGGTCCGCACCGGCGGGCCACGATTCTCGCCACGCTGGCGATCGTCGTCGTCGGCAGCGCGCTCACCGTGCTGCCGCTGCCGTTCGTCTGGCTGCTCGTGGGCCGAGCGGCCCAAGGCGTCGGACTCGGTCTCACGGCGCTGATGATGGGCGTGGCCCGCGACCATCTTCCCGAGGAGCGCAGCGCGGCCACGATCGCCCTGATCTCGGTGGTCTCCATCATCGGAGCCGGCGTCGGCTACCCGCTGGCCGCGCTGCTCGCCGAGTTCGGCGGACTGCGGGCCGCCTACGGCCTCGGCCTGTTCGTCACCGCCATCGCCTTCGTGACCGCGTGGCGCTCCATGCCGGCGGCTCCCGAAGGCCGCTCCGCTCACGTGAACGTGGCCGGTGCGCTCGTCCTGGCGGGCGGACTGCTCCTCGTCCTGTTCCTGGCCGGCGAGAGGAACCTGTGGAGCCGGCACCTCGCCGTGGCGGTGACCCTTGCCGTCGCCGCCGTACTCCTGCTCTGCGTCTGGACCGTTTCCGAACTGCGGACCAAGACGCCCCTGGTCGACATCCGGGCGGTACGGCACCCGGCGGTCGCCGGGGCGAACATCGCCATGTTCGTCGGCGGGAGCGGGATGTACCTCCTGCTCACGCTCATCACCCGCTACGCGCAGACGCCGCACAGCGCCGGCTACGGCTTCGGACTGACCACCTTCGTGGCGGGGCTGGTCCTCATCCCGTTCTCCGTGCTGGGGTTCGTCGCCGGCAAGCTCACGCCGCGGGTCCGGATGCGGATCGACGGCCCCCTGCTCCTGGCCGGCAGCGCCGCCATCGTCGGCGGCGGGTTCGTCCTGTTCGCCACGGCCCGGTCCAGCCTGGCCGAACTGCTCGCGGCCATGGGCGTGCTGGGCTTCGGCGTCGGCAGCTTCTCGGCCGCCATGCCCGGCGTCATCCTGGCCGTCACCCCCAAGAGCGAGACGTCGAGCGCCATGAGCTTCAACTACGTCGTCCGCAGCGTCGGGTACTCCCTGGGCAGCGCCATCGGCGGTCTGGTCCTGGCCGCCGGCACCGCTACGGGCCGCCTCTTCCCGGACGACGACGCCTACACGACCGCGGCGCTGGTCGGCGTCGCCGCGATGGCGCTCACGACGATGGTCAGCCTCGCGCTCGCCCTCCGACGCTCACCCGAGACCGACCCGATCACAGCCCCAGTCGGTGCGCCGGGCCCGGACCGGTCGAGTCGAACCGAAAGCTGAGGATCGAAGCCGTCCGGCTTCGACGCCGTCTCCGTCGGCTCGCTGACCCACAGCGCGCCGGCCATGGATCCGAGCATGCTTCTGAGCATCAATTCCGAACGCAGGAGGTAACCGTGGCCAAGGGCTGTTGAGTCAGCGCCTACCGCACCATTGCCCTGACTCCCTGTCTCATGTCGTCCCTCCCCTCAGACCGTCGACACGCGGCCGGCGTACCGCTGGGTCCAGCCGGTCCCGGTGTTGGCGGCGGTGAGGACCACGTCGTAGTAGCCGTCCTCGGTGGGCCAGTTCACGACGGTGGAGGCGCCGGCGGGCACGGTGTGCTTCCGGGTGCCGCCGGTGTAGTCGTTGGCCGTCAGGGTGTAACGGACGGGATGTCTCCCGTCGTTGTGCAGCCTCAGCCTGACCACGGCGTGCCTGCCCCTGACCAGCTCCGCCTCGACGCGCGGAATGCCGACGTGCTTCCTGCTCTCGCTCTCGCTCTCGCTCTCGGGGGTCACCTGTCCGGCGAAGGAGCGGAGGAAGCCGTCGGGCCCGTAGACGGAGAAGGCGTACTTGCCGCCGGTCTTCGTCGTGTCCCAGGTGTACGAACGGGGGGCCGCCGCGGTCACCGTGTACGGCGTGTTGTCGAAGGCGAGGTACCGGTCGGGGAAGACCTGGAGGCTCACCGCCTTGCCCGCCGGACCGCCGGCCAGCGTCATGGACGCGGTCACCGTGCCGGTGGAGCGGTTCTCGGTGACGGTGGCGTGCGGGTGGAAGGAGAGGCCGCGCGGCTTCATCCGGTGCCGGGACGGCTTCGGCGGGGTCCCGGTGACCGGGTCGGCGATGACGACCGGGCCCGGTCGCGGGTGCGCGAAGTCGATCGCGCTGGTCAGGTCGCCGGCGATGGAGCGGCGCCAGTCGGTGATGTTCGGGCAGGTGAACGGCTTGCCCAGCGAGGACGCCCAGGTCTCCAGGAACTTCACCGTCGAGGTGTGGTCGAACACCTCCGACGCCACGTAGCCGCCTCGTGTCCACGGCGAGACCAGCAGCATCGGCACGCGGGGGCCGAACCCGTACGGAGTGGTGCCGGAGTACTCACCGGCCGTCCCCGCCTCGGGGCGCGGGGGCAGGACGTGGTCGAACTTTCCGTCGTTCTCGTCGTAGTTGATGATCACCAGGGTGTGGTTCCAGATGTCCTGGTTGCTCTGGAGCGTCTTGAGCACCTTGTTCATGTAGCGCTCGCCGTGCACCGTGTCGAAGCCCGGGTGCTCGCTCCACGCGGCGGGCATCACCACCCAGGAGACCTCGGGAAGCGGATGCTCGGCCCCCGGCTCGCAGGCATCGATGAGGTCGCGGAGCACGGCGTCGAGGTTCGCCTCGGAGTCGTCGTTGGGCGTGGTGGCGCCCTCGTAGACGAAGGAGTTGGCCTTCCAGATCTTGCCGGTGCCCGGTTCGAGGTCGGCCGCGTCCGCCGTGCGGGGGTCGAAGGCGGCGAAACTGTTGGTGACGTTGCAGCCGTACTCGCCGACGTAGCCGCTCTGGAGGCTGCCGCCGACGCTGTTGCCGCTGTTGTCGGAGTAGACCCGCCAGTCGATGCCGGCCTGCTGGAGCTGCTCGGGGACCGTGGTCCAGCTGCGGCTGTAGTCGTTCTGCTTGGCGTTGCTGGTCTCGCCGCCCGCCGCACCGGTCATCAGGTAGTAGCGGTTCGGGATGGTCGGCCCGTGCAGCGAGCAGAAGCTCATGTCGCAGACGGTGTACTGGGAGGCGAGCGAGTACATCCACGGCATGTAGTCGGGTGTGTAGTACCACATGCAGTGCTCGCCCTTGTCCTTCACCCAGGTGTCCCACCGCCCGCCGTTCGCACCGTAGAAGTTGTGGTTGTCGCTCCAGGTGGCGGTCGACGCGGCGGGCGTCACGATGGCGCCGGTGGCGTCGCGCTGCTGGAAGACGTCGGTGCCGTCCTGGAACCTCAGGACCTGCTTGTCGTGGTGCCCGCGCACACCGCGCAGCTGCCCGAGGTAGTGGTCGAAGGAGCGGTTCTCCTGCATCAGGATCACCACGTGCTTCAGGTCGGAGATGTCACCGTTGAAGCCTTTGGGCAGGACGTACTCGGCCGCACTGGCCTCCGCCCCGCCGACCGCTTCGGCGAGCGGGCCGACAGCCATCGCGCCGAGGGCGACAGCGGCCGTCTGGAGCATCCGCCGCCGGTTGATGCGGAATTCCTGGGCGGGTCTCACGGTGTCGATAGTCATCAGGCGGCCTCCAGGGGGAGAGTGGACCAAGGAGTGAACGTCGGCGCGTGCCTGCGAAAGCTTCGCCCGCCGGGGCGAACGGCGGGCGAACCGTGGCCGTATTCCTGAGACACCGGCAGATATTCTTTCCGCCGTTCCGCCGGGTGCGCTGTTCCGCCGTTCCGCCGTGTGCGCCGATCCGGGTGCGGAGCCGTGAAGTCGGGGCAGGGCCCAGCCGTCGGCCTGCGTCGGGCACCAACCCGACTGGCTTACTCGCCAGTTAGCCATAATCCGGCGGCCGCTGCTATACCGCCCGGCCCGCCGCCCAGCCCTGCGGCGTACGGCCGGCCTCGCGCTGCTTGCCGGGAAGTTGGAAGCGAAATGGGCGCGGGGGGTGCGGTTGGACGGGCCTCGAATGCGTGGGGAAGCGCCCAAATCACTCTCAATGCCGGATTGCGCGAAGGGCGTGGGGTGGCTCCGAGGCCATCGCGAGCGCGCGAGCGGGAGGTGCTCGGGGCGGCCGAGGGAGTCGTACCGGGTCTTTTGCGTTCCCCTGACCGGGCTGCGGGGTTACTCTCCCCGGCCATGACCGAGATAGTGACTGCCGCCGCCTCCGACGTCCCCGCGCTCGCCGCCGTACTCGCAAGTGCCTACGCCGAGGACCCCGTCTGGTCCTGGCTGATGCCGCACGACCGGGACCGGCGGCTGCGGCTCCTGTTCACCGCGCACCTCGCCCAGCAGGTCCCGGCGGGGCGGGTGTGGACCGACCGGGACCGCACGGTGGCGGCGGTGTGGGCGGAGCCCGGACAGTGGAAGCTCCCCACGAGCTACCTGATGCGCAACGCGGGCACGCTGCTGCGAGCCGGGCGGGCCCAGCTGCCCAGGACCGGACTGCGGTTGCTCGCGCTGGAGCACCGCCATCCGGCCGGCCCGGCGCACTGGTACGTCGAGTACATCGGCACCCACGCCGACGCGCGCGGGACGGGGCGCGGGTCGCGGGTGCTGGGCAGGCTGCTGGCGCAGGCGGACACGGACGGGCGGCCGGTGTTCCTGGAGTCGAGCAATCGCCGCAATCTGACGTTCTACGAGCGGCACGGCTTCGCCGTGCACGAGGAGATGGCGTTCCGGGCCGGGCCGCCGATGTGGTCGATGTGGCGTCGGGACGCCGGGCGGTAGACGCCGAGCGGCGGACGGGGACGGCGGTCGGTCGAGGGTCGGCAGCGGGCATCCGACATCCGGCAGCGGGCATCCGGCATCCGGCATCCGGCTTCAAATCGGTGGCAGCCACGCCTTGTTCCGGTGACACTTGCCTCCGTCCGAGCACATGTCATCGTGGCGGCGCGCCCCGGCGCGGCGGCTTGAGAGAAGGAGAAACGCGTGGCGACGTTCGTCCTCGTGCCCGGCGGCTGGCACGGCTCCTGGTCGTTCGAGACGGTGGTTCCGCTGCTGGAAAGCGCCGGTCACACCGTTCACGCCCTGACCCTGACCGGTCTGCGGCCGGACGACGACGACGCGACGGTCGCGACCGCCAACCTCGACACGCACGCCGACGACGTACTGCGGCTCCTCGATCGCACCCGCACCACCGGCGCGACGCTGGTCGGCCACAGCTACGGCGGGATGGTGACCGCTGCCGCCGCCGACCGCGCCGGCGGCCGGATCGCACGCCTGGTGCACCTCGACGCCTACGTACCGCGCGACGGCGAGTCGTGCTGGTCGTCGACGACCGAGCGCTACCGGGAGGCGTTCGCCGCCGGCGCCGCGAGCACCGGCTACGCCGTCCGGCCGCCGGACGGCATGGACTCCCGCACCCGCCCCCACCCCCTCGCCTCGTTCCTGCAGACGGTCCGGCTCACCGGCGCGCTCGACCGGGTCCCCCGCCGCGAGTTCGTCTACTGCTCGGGCTGGGAGGACCGGACGCCGTTCGCCGGACTCCGCACCCGGCTCCGGGCCGATCCCGGCTGGCGGGTCCACGACCTCCCCACCGGCCACGACGCCATGCGCGAGGACCCGGAGGCGGTCGCCGCGCTCCTGCTCGGCTGACGCGTCGCGCGGACAGCCGGACACGGAAGACGAAGAACAAGTTCAGACGGCGCTGAACTCCCACACCAGCACTTCCGACGCCGCCGCCCCCACCGCGAGCAGCTCAAGACCCGTTTCCCCGGTGATCCGTGCCGCGTCGCCCGCCGCCAGTTCCTCGTCACCGAGCCGCACCCCGCCCCGCACCACATGGACGTACACGCCGGGCGCGTCCGGCAGCGCCGTGCGCTCGCCCTCCCCCGGCCTGCGCACGTGGAGCATCGCGCCCGCCTCCGGGAGGGCGTACGGGGTGGAGTCCGCGATGCCGGGGACGGTCGTGTACGAGGGCTCGCCGCCCGTCTCCAGCGGTGCGAGCCACATCTGAAGGAAGGTCAGCGGGGCGTCCCCGTCGTTGCGTTCCACGTGCCGGACGCCGGCCGCCGCGCTGAGGTGCTGGACGTCCCCGGCCCGTACGACCGTGGCGTGGCCGGTGGAATCGCGGTGGGTCAGCTCGCCCTCCACCACCCAGGTCACGATCTCCGTGTGGCTGTGCGGGTGCTCGTCGAAGCCCGCGCCGGGGGCGAGGCGTTCCTCGTTGCAGGCCAGGACCGGGCCGAAGCGGAGGTTGTCCGGGTCGTAGAAGGTGCCGAAGGAGAAGGAGTGCCGGGACTCGATGCCGGCCGCCTCGTCCCCGCCCATGAAGCGGTCGCGCGAGCGACGTACGGAAATCACCCGCCCCACGGTAGCCCGCACCGCCGGACCAGGGCCCGGTCCGCCCGGCCACTACCCGGCGGTACGACCCGCGGACCGCCCCACCCCTCCGGGCAGCCGTCCGGATAGGGCAGTCTTGTGTCCGTGCCCCGACCCGATCCTGAGCAGCCCGCTGCGAACGACCCCCATCTCCATGCCGCGACCCTGAAACGGCTGGAGCAGTCCTCCGGACGGCTGGCCGCGAACGCGATCGCCCGCATGGACGAGTCACTGCCGTGGTACCGGGCCATGCCCCCGGAGAACCGGTCCTGGATCGGCCTGGTCGCCCAGGCCGGTATCGCCGCGTTCACCGAGTGGTTCCGGCATCCGGAGACCCCGCAGGCCATCTCGACCGACGTCTTCGGTACGGCTCCGCGCGAGCTGACCCGGGCGATCACGCTGCGGCAGACCGTCGAGATGGTCCGTACGACGATCGAGGTCATGGAGGCCGCGATCGACGAAGTCGCCGCGCCCGGCGACGAGTCGGTGCTGCGCGAGGCGCTGCTCGTCTACGCGCGGGAGATCGCCTTCGCGACCGCCCAGGTGTACGCCCAGGCCGCCGAGGCCCGGGGCGCCTGGGACGCCCGGCTCGAATCGCTCGTGGTGAACGCGGTGCTGTCCGGGGAGGCCGACGAGGGCGCCGTGTCCCGGGCCGCCGCGCTCGGCTGGAGCTCCCCCGAGCATGTCTGCGTGCTGCTCGGGACGGCTCCCGACGGCGACAGCGAGCTGACCGTGGAGGCGATCAGGCGGGCCGCCCGGCACGCCAAGCTCCAGGTGCTGACCGGGGTGCTCGGCAACCGCCTCGTCGTCATCGCGGGCGGCAGCGACAATCCGCTCCAGGTCGCCAAGGCGCTGATCGGTCCGTACGCGGCGGGGCCGGTCGTCGCCGGTCCCGTGGTGCCCGACCTGCTGGCGGCCACCCGGTCCGCACAGGCGGCGGCCGCCGGGCTCAAGGCGTGCGGTGCCTGGCAGGACGCCCCCCGGCCGGTGCTCGCGGACGATCTGCTGCCGGAGCGCGCGATGGCGGGAGACCCGGCCGCGCGGGACCAGTTGGTAGAGGAGATCTACAGACCGCTCGAAGAAGCGGGATCTGCCCTCCTGGAGACGCTGAGTGTGTATCTGGAACAGGCGAGCAGCCTCGAAGGAGCCGCCAGGATGCTCTTCGTCCACCCCAACACCGTGCGCTACCGGCTCCGACGTGTGACTGACGTCACCGGGTGGTCGCCGTCGGATGTCCGCTCGGCGTTCACGCTGCGGATCGCCCTCATCCTGGGGCGTCTGGCCGACAGAGATCTCCAGTCCTAGACTTTTGTCGGACTTCAACAATTCCCCATACGGTTCTTCGTCCCTGTCCCCACGGGTGTTCAGGACCGTTCACAAGAGAGAGTGTGAGGGTGCTCGTACTCGTCGCTCCCGGCCAAGGCGCTCAGACGCCCGGCTTCCTGACTCCCTGGCTCGACCTCCCCGGTGCCACCGACCGCATCGCGGCCTGGTCCGACGCCATCGGGCTCGACCTTGCCCACTACGGCACCAAGGCCGACGCGGACGAGATCCGCGACACCGCGGTGGCTCAGCCACTGCTGGTCGCCGCCGGTCTGCTGTCCGCTGCCGCACTCGACGCTTCACCGAGCGTCGTCGCAGGTCACAGCGTTGGTGAAATCACCGCAGCCGTGTTCGCCGGAGTAATCGGCGACGAGGCCGCCCTCCGTCTCGTACGCACCCGGGGGCTCGGCATGGCCGAGGCCGCGGCGGTCACCGAGACCGGCATGGCGGCCCTGCTCGGCGGAGACCCCGAGGTCACCATCGCGCACCTGGAGAAGCTCGGCCTGACCCCGGCGAACGTCAACGGGGCCGGTCAGATCGTCGCCGCCGGCACCGCCGCGCAGATCACCGCGCTCACCGAGGACAAGCCCGAGGGTGTGCGCCGCGTGGTGCCCCTGAAGGTCGCCGGCGCGTTCCACACGCACCACATGGCTCCCGCGGTCGAACGGCTCCGCGAGGCCGCCGCGACCCTGGAGGTCTCCGACCCGGCCGTGACATATGTCTCGAACGCCGACGGGAAGGCCGTCGCCACCGGCGCGGAGGTCATCTCCCGCCTGGTCGGCCAGGTCGCCAACCCGGTCCGCTGGGACCTGTGCATGGAGACCTTCAAGGAACTGGGCGTCACGGCACTGATCGAGGCCTGCCCCGGCGGCACGCTCACCGGTCTCGCCAAGCGTGCGCTGCCGGGCGTGCGGACCCTCGCGCTCAAGACCCCCGACGACCTCGACGCGGCCCGCGCGCTCATCGCTGAGCACGCGGGCGCCTAAGGAGCCCGAGAGCATGTCGAAGATCAAGCCCAGCCAGGGCGCCCCGTACGCACGGATCATGGGTGTCGGCGGCTACCGCCCGACCCGGGTCGTGCCGAACGAGGTGATCCTCGAAACGATCGACTCGTCCGACGAGTGGATCCGCTCACGGTCCGGGATCGCCACCCGCCACTGGGCCTCCGACGAGGAGACCGTGGCCGCGATGTCCGTCGAGGCGTCCGGCAAGGCCATCGCCGATGCCGGGATCACCCCGTCGCAGATCGGCGCGGTCATCGTCTCCACCGTGTCCCACTTCAAGCAGACCCCGGCCATCGCCACCGAGATCGCCCACAAGGTCGGCGCGGGCAAGCCCGCCGCCTTCGACATCTCGGCCGGCTGCGCGGGCTTCGGCTACGGTCTGACCCTCGCCAAGGGCATGATCGTCGAGGGCTCCGCGGAGTACGTGCTCGTGATCGGCGTGGAGCGGCTGAGCGACCTCACCGACCTGAACGACCGCGCGACGGCGTTCCTGTTCGGCGACGGAGCCGGTGCCGTCATCGTCGGCCCGTCCAAGGTGCCCGCCATCGGCCCCACGGTGTGGGGCTCCGAGGGCGACAAGTCCGACACGATCAAGCAGACCGTGGCGTGGGACACCTTCCACGCCGAGCGTCCGGAGAAGTTCCCGGCCATCACGCAGGAGGGCCAGGCGGTCTTCCGCTGGGCCGTCTTCGAGATGGCGAAGGTCGCCCAGCAGGCGCTGGACGCGGCCGGGATCGCCCCGGAAGACCTGGACGTCTTCATTCCGCACCAGGCGAACATGCGGATCATCGACTCGATGGTGAAGACCTTGAAGCTGCCGGAGCACGTCACGGTCGCCCGTGACGTGGAGACCACCGGCAACACCTCCGCCGCCTCGATTCCGCTCGCTATGGAGCGGCTTCTGGCGACCGGTCAGGCGAAGAGCGGCGACACCGCGCTCGTCATCGGCTTCGGGGCGGGTCTCGTCTACGCCGCGACGGTCGTTACCCTCCCCTAGGCACACCGGGTCTTTTCGGCCCGGACACCCGAACCCAGCAGATATACACCGAAGGAGCGCCAACATGGCCGCCACGCAGGAAGAGATCCTCGAAGGTCTCGCCGAGATCGTCAATGAGATCGCCGGTATCCCGGTCGAGGACGTCCAGCTGGACAAGTCCTTCACCGATGACCTGGACGTCGACTCGCTGTCCATGGTCGAGGTCGTCGTCGCCGCCGAGGAGCGCTTCGAGGTCAAGATCCCGGACGAGGACGTCAAGAACCTCAAGACGGTCGGCGACGCCGCCGACTACATCCTCAAGCACCAGGCCTGATCCAGCCGGTTCGTGTGTCGCCACCCGGCGGTGGCGCCTCTGATTCACGACCCCCTACACGTGGAGAAGATTTTCCAGTGAACTCGACCAATCGCACCGTGGTCGTCACCGGTATCGGCGCAACCACTCCGCTGGGTGGCGATTCCGCATCGACCTGGGAAGGTCTGATGGCCGGCCGTTCCGGCGTCAAGCCTCTTGTGGGCGAACGTTTCGCCGAACTGCCTGTCCGGATCGCGGCCCTCGCGGCCGTCGACCCGGGGGACGTCCTGCCCCGCCCGCTCGCCCGCAAGCTGGACCGCTCGGCGCAGTTCGCGCTGATCGCGGCCCGTGAGGCATGGGCGGACGCGGGCTTCACCGGCAAGGCCGGTGAGGACGAGAAGATCCAGCCCGAGCGGCTGGGCTCGGTCATCGCCTCCGGTATCGGCGGCGTGATCACCCTGCTCGACCAGTACGACGTGCTGAAGGAGAAGGGCGTACGCCGCGTCTCCCCGCACACCGTGCCCATGCTCATGCCCAACGGTCCGGCCGCCAACGTCGGTATCGAGGTGAACGCCCAGGCGGGCGTCCACACCCCGGTCTCCGCCTGTGCGTCGGGCGCCGAGGCGATCGGGTACGCCGTCGAGATGATCCGCACCGGCCGCGCCGATGTGGTCCTCGCCGGTGGCACCGAGGCGGCCATCCACCCGCTGCCGATCGCCGCGTTCGCCAACATGATGGCGATGTCCAAGAGCAACGACGAGCCCGAGAAGGCCTCGCGCCCGTACGACACCGGCCGTGACGGATTCGTCCTCGGCGAGGGCGCCGGTGTCGTCGTCCTGGAGTCCGCGGAGCACGCCGCCGCGCGTGGCGCCCGGGTCTACGCCGAGGTGCTGGGCCAGGGGCTGTCCGCGGACGCCCACCACATCGCGCAGCCCGAGCCGACCGGGCGCGGTATCGCCGCGGCGATGCAGAACCTGCTGGACCAGACGGACCTGAAGCCGTCCGAGGTCGTGCACCTCAACGCGCACGCGACGTCCACGCCGCAGGGCGATGTCGCGGAGCTGAAGGCGCTGCGCAAGATCCTGGGCGACGACCTGGACCATGTCGCGATCTCCGCGACGAAGTCGATGACCGGTCACCTGCTCGGCGGCGCGGGCGGCATCGAGACCGTCGCGACGGTCCTGGCGCTGCACCACCGGATGGCTCCGCCGACCATCAACATCGAGAACCTCGACGACGCGGTCGAGGCGGACATCGTGCGGGACGCTCCGCGGGCGTTGCCCGAGGGGTCGATCGCGGCGATCAACAACTCGTTCGGGTTCGGCGGGCACAACGTGGTGCTGGCGTTCCGTAGCGTGTGATCTTTTTCTCGCTGTACGCGTGAAGCCCGCTTCCCCCGTGGGGGGAGGCGGGCTTCATCCGTGGCCCGGGCCTTTCGGGGGCGCTGCCCCCGGACCCCCGCTCCTCAATCGCCGGAGAGGCTTGAATTGGCCGGCCATCTCCAGCCCCGCCGGCGATTGAGGCGCGGGGTCCGGGGCAGCGCCCCGGGTCACACCACCTGGTGGAGCCACCTCACCGGCGCGCCCTCGCCCGCGTGGCGGAAGGACTCCAGTTCGTCGTCCCACGGCTTGCCCAGGAGCTTGGCGATCTCCGCCTCAAGGTCCGACTCCCCCCGCACCGACCGCCCCAGCGCGGCCCGCAGCCGGTCCTCGGGGATCAGGATGTCGCCGTGCATGCCGGTGACCGCGTGGAAGATGCCCAGCTCGGGCGTGGAGCTGTAGCGCTCGCCCTCCGCGGTGGGCGACGGCTCCGCCGTCACCTCGAAGCGCAGCAGATCCCAGCCGCGCAACGCGGAAGCGAGCTTGGACGCCGTGCCCGGCCGGGCCTGCCAGGAGAATTCGGACCGCCAGGTGCCGGGCGCGGCCGGCTGTCTGATCCAGTCGAGCTGGACCCGCACACCGAGGACACCCGCCACCGCCCATTCGACGTGTGGGCAGAGCGCGCGCGGTGCGGAGTGAACGTACAGAACTCCACGTGTCGTCACCGGGACCTCCAGTGTGGGACGAGGTTCGCCTTCCCCAGCGGCCTCGCGCCCGTAACGTCTCTTTCCAGCCGCTTCCCGAGGTTGTCATCAGTAAACAGCATCGGGAGTTAATCTCCGGAAAAGGGACAGTATGTGACGTGAGGTGATGTTCGGAAGCCACCCGAGTGGAGCCGGACGGTTGACAGAGCCACTGGTTCGACGGGGAAAAGCTACCGTGCTGCGGCGTCCGAGGTGTGACGTACCGTCGGTCCTGGGCCCATGATTCGCGCCGCGTTCGCCCAGCGGGGCGCGCGGGCCCGCCGACCGGTGCCAAGAGGGATTGCCGGAGGCATGGAACAGGAGGGGACCAGGGGATGCCGGATCGCGCCGTACGGCACCGCTCGCGCACCGCACTGGCCGCGCTGGCCGCGTTGTCGTGTCTCGGTACGGCCGCGCTGGCCGGCTGCGACTCCGGGTCGGACAGCACGACGAAGGGCGCGGCGGCCGGACACCCCTCCCCGGCGGCGGCCCCCCTCTGGGACCGCAGCCCGAAATCGATCGCGGCGGTCGGGGACTCCATCACGCGCGGGTTCGACGCCTGCTCGGTGCTGGCGGACTGTCCCGAGGCCTCCTGGTCGACCGGCTCCGACACCAAGGTGAACAGCCTCGCGGTGCGGCTGCTCGGCGCCTCCGGCGCGGCGGACCGCAGCTGGAACCACGCGGAGACGGGGGCCCGGATCGCCCAGTTGCCCGAGCAGATGGCGCTGGCCGCGAAGGAGGACCCCGATCTGGTGACGGTGATGATCGGCGCCAACGACGCCTGCCGGGACTCGGTGCGGGTCATGACACCGGTGGCCGATTTCCGTGCGTCGTTCGAGGCCTCGATGCGGCAGCTGCGCAGCGCCGCGCCGAAGACGCAGGTGTACGTGTCGAGCGTGCCGGACCTGAAGCGGCTCTGGTCGACGGGGCGCGGCAACCAGCTGGGCAAGCAGATCTGGAAGCTCGGGATCTGCAAGTCGATGCTGGCCGACGCGGACGACATGAGCGCCTCGGCGGTGGCCCGGCGCTCGGCGGTCCAGGAGCGCGTGGTGGAGTACAACGGGGTGCTGGGCGAGGTGTGCGCGAAGGATGTGCGCTGCCGTTACGACGGCGGGGCGGTCTTCGACTACCGGTTCACCGGCAAGCAGCTCAGCCAGTGGGACTGGTTCCACCCGGGGCGCAACGGGCAGGCCAGGCTGGCCGAGATCGCGTACCGCAATGTCACGGCGGTCCGCCCCCCGGCGTGAGGCCCGGCCGGTAGAGTTCGTGATCATGGACACGGGTTCGAGAACGGCGCTGCGTACGGAAGACTTCGGCACCCTCGGGGACGGCACGACCGTGCACCGCTGGACGCTGGAGCGCGGCGGCACGCGGGTGCGCGTGCTGACGTACGGCGGCGTCGTGCAGTCGGTCGAGGTGCCGGACCGCGACGGCACGCGGACCGGTGTGGCGCTCGGGCTGCCGGACCTCGCCTCGTACCTGAAGTACACCGGGCCCTACTTCGGCGCCGTGGTCGGGCGGTACGCGAACCGGATCGGCGGCGCGGCCTTCGAGCTCGACGGACGGACCTGCCACCTCACGCGCAACGAGGGGCGCAACCACGTGCACGGCGGGGCCCGCGGCTTCGACAAGCGCGTGTGGGACGCGCGGGAGATCGCGGACGGGCTGGAGCTGTCCCTGGTCTCGGCGGCCGGCGAGGAGGGTTTCCCGGGGCGGCTTGAGGTCTCGGTGGCGTACACGCTGGACGAGGACGGGGCGCTGCGGATCACCTACCGGGCGACGACGGACGCGCCGACCGTGGTGAACCTGACGAACCACACGTACTGGAACCTGGCGGGCGCCGACAACGGCAGCGCGCTCGGCCAGCGGCTGCGGATCGCGGCCGGGCGGATCACTCCGGCCGACGCGGAGTCGCTGCCGACTGGTGAGTTCCGGCCGGTGGACGGGACCCGGTTCGACTTCCGGGAGCCGCGGCCGGTGTCCAAGGAGTACGACCACAACTACGTGCTGGACGAGGGCGTGGCGGGTCCGGTGGCCGAGCTGTACGACGAGGTGTCGGGACGTGTGCTGACCGTCACGACCACGGAGCCCGGTCTCCAGCTCTACACGGCGGACCACTTCGACGGGGAGCCGTTCGGGCCGTGCGCCGGAATCGCGCTGGAGACCCAGCACTTCCCCGACTCCCCGAACCGGCCGGAGTTCCCGAGCACGGTGCTGCGGCCGGGCGAGGAGTACGTGTCGACGACGGTGTACGGGTTCCCGGCGCCGCGCTGAGACGGAGACGGACGCGGACGCGAGACGCGAGACGGTACGGGGAAGGGCCCCGGAGCGGGGTCAGGGACCGCTCCGGGGCTCTTCCGTACCTGGGGGCGGGTTACGCCGTGGTCTCCACCCGCTTGATCTCCACGGGCTCGATCTCCACGGGCGCCGTCAGGCGTACGTCGTCGAGCGAGTGGGCCGCCTGGACCTCGTACGTGCCGGGCACGACGGTCCAGCCGTACGCCGTCTCGTCCCAGATCTCGTACGCGCGCCGCTCCAGCGGCACCGTCACCTCGGCGCTCTGTCCGGGGGCCGCCTCGACGCGGCCGAAGCCGGCGAGCACCCTGGCCGGGCGTTCGACGGTGTCGCCGCGCGGGGCCAGGTAGAACTGGACGGTCTCGGCGCCCGGCCGGGTGCCGGTGTTGGTGACGCGGACGGTCGCGGCGTCCTCGGTGACGGTGAGGGCCTCGTACGTCCAGCTGGTGTAGCCGAGTCCGTGGCCGAAGGGGTACGCCGGTGCGGTGCCGGCCTTCTCCCAGGCCCGGTAGCCGATGAAGACGCCCTCGTCGTAGTGGAGTTCGCCGTCGGTGGGGGTGGTGGCCGCGACGGGCGCGTCGGCGAGGACGGCGGGCCAGGTGGTGGGCAGCCGGCCGCCCGGTTCGGCGGCGCCGAGCAGGACATCGGCGAGCGCCGCGCCGCCCTCCTGCCCGGGGAACCAGCTGAGCAGCACCGCGGCGACGTCCTCGCGCCACGGAAGCTCCACCGGGGAGCCGGAGTTGACGACCACGACGGTGTTCGGGTTGACGGCGGCGACGGCCCGGACCAGGTCGTCCTGGTGGCCGGGGAGCCGCAGACCGGTGCGGTCGAAGCCCTCGGACTCGACGCGTTCGGTGGTGCCGACGACGACGATCGCGGTGTCCGCGGCGCGGGCGGCCTCGACGGCCTCCGCGATCAGCTCGCCGGGGTCGCGGCGCGGGCCGAGGTGGCAGAGGGAGAACGAGACGCCGGGGATCGGTGAGTCGGCGCCGAGGGTCTCGGGGAGCTGCCGGAGGGAGACCTCGACGGGTTCGCCCGCGGTGAGCGTGACCCGGCCGCGCTCCTGGGGGGTGCCGAAGAACGCCTCGCCCGGGTCGGCGGAGCCGCTGACGCGGTGCACCTCGTCGTAGAGCGCCGTGCCGGCGACGGTGAGGGTCAGTGCTCCGGTACCGCGGGTGCCGAAGACGTGCTCGCCGCTGTCGCGCGGGGTGAAGGTGCCGGTGATCTCGACGCTGTGCAGCGTCTCGTGGGTCACGCCCGCGGGCAGGTCGGTGCCGATCCACTGGATGGTACCGGTGTGCAGCGGGGCCGATCCGATGACCGTTCCCGCCGCGTCGCGGCAGACCGCCTTGAGGGTGAAACCCTTGTCGGCCGGGGCGAGTTCGTCGTTCGGGTCGGCGCCCGTCCGGTAGTCGAGCACATCCTCGGGGAGCGCCGCGAGCAGGCCGTCGAGCGGGGAGACGATGTGGTGCGGGAAGACCTGTGCGGAGCCGCCGCCGAGCACCCGGGCGTCGCGGGCCAGGGCGCCGCTGAGCGCGATCCGGCGGACGGCGGACGGGTCGACGGGGAGCGCGCCGCGTTCGTTGCGCAGCAGGACGAAGGAGCGGCGGGCGATCTCGCGGGCCAGCGCGTCCCCGTCGACGGCGGCCGGGCGGTCGGCCTCCGCGACCACGGGCGGGGCGCCGTCCAGCACGCCGACGCGGGCGGCGAGCCGCAGTACGTTGCGCACCGCCGTGTCGAGGACGGACTCCGCGACCTCACCGGCCCGCACCGCGGCGGCGAGCGCCGCCCCGTACACCGTCCTCGGGCCGGGCATCGCGACGTCGAGCCCGCCGGTGACGGCCGCGACGGTGGAGCGGGCGGCCAGCCAGTCGGAGACGATGAAGCCGTCGAAGCCCCATTCGCCGCGCAGCACCTCGTTCTGGAGGTAGCGGTGCTCGGTCATCGTGGAGCCGTTGACCTGGTTGTAGGCGGCCATGATGCCCCACGGGTGGGCGTTGGTGACGATCCGCTCGAAGGGGGCGAGGTAGAGCTCGCGCAGGGCGCGGGGGCCGACGATGTTGTCGACGGTGAAGCGGTCGGTCTCGGCGTCGTTGGCGACGAAGTGCTTGACGGTCGTGCCGACCCCGCCCTCCTGCACCCCGCGCACATAGCCGGTGCCGATCTCCCCGGTGAGGTACGGGTCCTCGCTGTACGCCTCGAAGTGCCGCCCGCCCAGCGGGGACCGGTGCAGGTTCACGGTCGGCGCGAGCAGTACGTGGACCCCCTTGCGGCGGGCCTCCTGCGCGAGGAGGTGTCCGGCGCGGCGGGCCAGGGCGGGGTCCCAGGTCGCGGCGAGGGCGGTGGGCGAGGGCAGTGCGACAGACGGGTCGTCGGCGCTCCAGCTGACGCCGCGCACCCCGATCGGCCCGTCCGACATGACCAGGGACCGCAGTCCGACGGCGGGGAGCGCGGGCAGCGACCACATGTCCTGCCCGGCGAGCAGCCGGGCCCTGTCGTCGAGTCCGAGTGCGGCCAGGGCCGTTTCGGCGGCGGCCTCGCGGGCCGCCTCGGGGTGCGTGGGTGTGGTCGCATCTGCCACGGCCGTACCTCCTCGTCGAGATGCTCTGCCGGATGTCTTCATAGTGACCCCTGACCGGTAGGACGGTAGGGTTCGTTATCACTACGTAACATACAGGCATGACGTACCGTCCTGGAAGCGGACCGAAAGAGGGTCGGCAAAGGACCGGAAGAGGATCGAAGGTGGACCGGAAGAGGGCTGGAAGGGGCCGGGAGACGGTGCGGGCCAGGAGCGTGGAGCGGCGGGCGGAGATTCTCCGCGCCACCCTGGAGGTGATAGCCGAACGCGGCTACCGGGGCGCCACCCTGGGCGCGGTCGCGGAGCGGGTCGGCCTGAGCCAGCAGGGGCTGCTGCACTACTTCCCCACCAAGGAGGCGATGCTCGTCGCCGTCCTGGAGGAGCGCGACCAGTGGGACACCGGCGGCGGTCCCCGCAGTGACGGCGGCTGGCGGACCGAACTGCTCGGCTCGCTCGTCGAGTACAACGCGATGCGCCCCGGCGTCGTCCAGACCTTCTCGGCGCTGCTCGGTGAGAGCGTCACGGAGGAGCACCCGGCGCGGGAGTTCTTCACCCACCGCTACACCCAGGTCCGGGCGAGCATGGCGGCGATGCTGCGCGCCGAGTTCGGTGAGCGGCTGCCGGGCGGGCTCACGCCGGAGCGCGCCGCGCCGCTCCTGGTCGCGACGATGGACGGGTTGCAGTACCAGTGGCTGCTGGACCCGGACGCGGTGGACATGCCCGCCGCGTTCCAGGACTTCATCCGGCTGCTGCGGCCCGACACCGCGCAGGCCGCGCGGCCGGACGCCTCCGACGCGGACCGAGATCCCGCCCACGGGTGACATGAGCTGCGACTACACCGATATAGGACAAGATCGCTAAGCGTCACCTGCGGGTGATTTCCGGGCTATTTTCGGGTGGTCTACGCGCGTCCGTGCACGTGCGCCCCGTTTCGCGCCCCCCAGGGTGAGCCGAATGACTTCCAAGCCCGCCGGACCGAACTCCGGCCTGCCCTCCAGGCGCACCATGATCGCCGGTGCCGCCGCAGGCGCCACCGCCCTCGCCGCGACCGCCATGACCTCGGCCGACGCCGCCACGCCCGGCTCTCTCGCCGCGCCCGCCGCCCCCGCCCCGGCGGCCCCCGGTTCCGACTGGGACGCCTGCCTGGGCGTCGCCCGCGCCATCCTCGTACGCGACGAGCACGACGAGCCGCTGGTGCCGCACTACCGCGACGTCCTCCTCTCCAAGGGGCTGCCGCGCAGCCGCAAGGCGCCCAAGAAGGTGCTGATCGTCGGCGCGGGCCCGGCCGGGCTCACCGCCGCCCACCTGCTCCGCAAGGCCGGGCACACCGTCACCGTGATCGAGGCCAACGGCAACCGGGTCGGCGGCCGCATCAAGACCTTCCGCAACGGCGGCCACGAGAACGCGAAGTCGCCGTTCGCCGACCCGGAGCAGTACGCCGAGGCCGGGGCGATGCGGATCCCCGACAGCCACCCGCTCGTCACCGGGCTCATGGACAGCTTCGAGCTGAAGCGCCGCCGCTTCTACCTCGTCGATGTCGACGGGGCCGGCCGGCCCGCCAACCACACCTGGATCCAGGTCAACGGCGTCCGGGTCCGCAAGGCGGACTACGCGAAGAAGCCGCAGACGCTGAACCGTTCCTTCGGGGTCCCCGCCGAGTTCGAGGACAAGCCGGCCTCGACGATCGTGCGCGAGGCCTTCGCCCCCGTGCGCGCGGAGTTCGAGGGCAAGGAGGGCTCGGAGCTCGTCAAGGGCTGGGCGCGGGTCATCCAGCGCTACGGCCACTGGTCGATGTTCCGGTTCCTGACCGAGGCGGCCAAGCTCGACGAGCGCACCATCGACCTCATCGGCACCGTCGAGAACCTCACCTCGCGGCTCCATCTCGCCTTTGTGCACAGCTTCATCGGGGCCTCCCTGATCAGCCCGGACACCGCGTTCTACGAACTGCCCGACGGCACCGCGACACTGGCCGACGCGATGTACGCACGGGTCAAGGACCTGGTGCGGCTGGACCGCCGGGCCGCCAGGATCAGCCACGGGGCCGACGGCGTCCGCGTCGAGACGGTGTCCGAGGGCCGTGACGGCAAGGTCGTGCGGGAGACGTTCACCGGCGACCGGGCGATCGTCACCGTGCCGTTCTCCGGACTGCGCCACATCCCGGTCACCCCCGCGCTCTCGTACGGCAAGCGGCGCGCGATCACCGAGATCCACTACGACGCGGCCACCAAGGTGCTGCTCGAATTCAGCCGCCGCTGGTGGGAGTTCGAGGAGAAGGACTGGAAGACCGAGCTGAACCGCATCCGGCCCGGCCTGTACGACGCGTACCGGCTCGGCAAGGCGCCGGCCGACGGTTCACTGCTGGGCGCGCACCCCTCCGTACCGCCCGGCCACCTGCCGCCCAACCAGCGCGTGCACTACGCGGCGTACCGCGCGACCGCCCGCGACCAGCCCGAGGCGGCGCACGTCATCGGCGGCGGATCGGTCACGGACAACGCCAACCGGTTCATGTACCAGCCCTCCCACCCGGCCGGCAAGAGCAAGGGCGGGGTCCTCCTCGCCTCGTACAGCTGGGCCGACGACGCCCTGAAGTGGGACTCCCTGGACGACGACGAGCGCTACCCGCACGCACTGGGCGGGGTGCAGGACGTGTACGGGCAGCGCGTCGAGGTCTTCTACACGGGCGCCGGCGCCACCCAGTCGTGGATGCGCGACACATACGCGTACGGCGAGGCGTCCGTGCTGCTGCCCGGCCAGCACACCGAGCTGTTCGCCGATGTGCGCTCGGCCGAGGGTCCGCTGCACTTCGCGGGCTGCCACACCTCGGTCAAGCCCGCCTGGATCGAGGGGGCGCTGGAGTCGGCGGTCCGTACCGCGCTGGAGGTGCACACGAGCTGACGCTCAACCGCCGGCGGTGTGCGGCGGGGAGGGCGGCAGGGGTGTTCCCCCGCCCTCTCCGCCGTTCGCCGCGTCGCCGTCCTCTCCCACCAGTTCGCGCGCCAGCAGGGTCGCACCGGCGACGGCCCCCGGCATCAGGAACACGGCGACGAACGGGACCAGGAAGGCCAGGCCCAGCGGCACGCCGAAGCCGAGGATCAGCAGCCGGCGGCCGCGCAGCAGGACCAGCCGGTCCTTGAGCACCATGCCGCGGCGCTGGAGCGCGACGGCGGTGAGTTCCTCGGCGAGGAAGTAGCCGGTGACGCAGAAGCCGATCAGCGGGACGACGCTCTGGCCGGCGACCGGGACGAATCCGAGGGCGAAGAGCAGCACGGCGTACAGGGCGACCCGGAGCAGGATGCGCACGCTGTCCCGGGCGGAGATCCACAGGTCCCGCCAGAGCGGCAGCCCCGACTCGGGCACCTCGCCGCCCTCGGTCCGGTCGACCTCCTCGGAGAGCGACTCGTAGAAGGGCTGCCCGACCAGCAGTGTCACGGCGGTGAACGTGATCACCGCCAGGAACAGCCCGAAGGCGAAGACCAGCACGGTCAGGGTGGTGCGGAGCAGCCCCAGCCAGGGCGAGGACCAGTCGTCGGCGAAGGGGGTCGCCCAGGCCGCCAGGTCGTCGGCCCCGTAGCCGAGGCCGACGAGCGCGCCCGCGTACACCACCAGGGTGATGAGACCGGGGACCAGGCCGATGCCGAGCCAGCGCCCGTGCCGGACGACCCAGCGCTGTCCCTTGATCAAATAGCCGAAACCCGCCCCTGGATCACGCATGACGTCAGCGTAACGGCGAGCCGGCCGGCGGCACGGGCTGGCCCCCTGGGGCTCCGTGTGCGGAGCCCCAGGGGGCCGGAATCCGTCTGCTCGTGGTGCCCGTGGTCAGGCGACCGACAGCCCGACCTTGATGTTGCCGCGCGTGGCGTTCGAGTACGGGCACACCTGGTGGGCCTTCTCGATGAGCGCCTGCGCGGTCGCCTTGTCGACGTTCGGGATGGTCGCCGTGATCGCGACCTCCAGGCCGAAGCCACCGGCCTCGGTCTTGCCGATGCTGACCGCGGCGGTCACCGTGGAGCCGGAGATGTCGGCCTTCTCCTGGCGGGCCACGACACCCAGCGCGCCCTGGAAGCAGGCGCTGTAGCCGGCCGCGAAGAGCTGCTCCGGGTTGGTGCCCGCGCCGCTTCCGCCCATTTCCTTCGGCGGGTTGACGACCACGTCGAGCTTGCCGTCGTCCGAGGAGACCCGGCCGTCACGGCCGTTCTCGGCGGTGGCGACAGCGGTGTACGCGACGGCGATGTCCTGAATGGTCATGACGTGTGATCCTCCTGCTGATGCGCCGCGACTCGCGCCCACGATCGCGACGGCCTGGGATGAGCCTAACGGGTGCCCCTGCGGCCGTATCAGCCGAGGGAAACGATCATCTTGCCGGTGTTGTCGCCGCGGAGCAGCCCGAGGAAGGCGTCGAAGCCGTTCTCGATGCCCTCGACGACGGTCTCGCGGTACTTCAGCTCGCCCGAGGCCAACCAGCCGGCGACCTCCTGGACGAACTGGCCCTGGAGGTCGGCGTGATCGCCGACGAGCATGCCCTGAAGGCGCAGCCGCTTGCCGATGACGAGGGCGAGGTTGCGCGGGGCCGGGGTCGGCTCGGTCGCGTTGTACTGCGCGATCATGCCGCAGATGGTCGCGCGGCCGTGCACGTTGAACGAGGAGATCGCGGCTTCGAGGTGCTCGCCGCCGACGTTGTCGAAGTAGACGTCGATGCCGTCGGGGGCGGCCTTGCGCAGCTGCTCGGCGACGGGGCCGTCCTTGTAGTTGAAGGCGGCGTCGAAGCCGTACTCCTCGACCAGCAGCTTGACCTTCTCGTCGGAGCCCGCGGAGCCGATGACCCGCGAGGCGCCCTTGAGCCTCGCCAGCTGACCGACCTGGCTGCCGACCGCGCCGGCCGCGCCGGAGACGAAGACCGCGTCGCCCTCCTTGAAGGAGGCGACCTCGAAGAGGCCCGCGTAGGCGGTGAGCCCGGTCATGCCGAGCACGCCGAGGTAGGCGGAGAGCGGGGCGAGGGAGGCGTCGACCTTCACGGCGTGCTCGGCCGGGACGTCGGCGTACTCGCGCCAGCCGAGGCCGTGCAGGACGTGGTCGCCGGCCTCGAACCCCTCGGCGTTGGACGCGACGACCTCGCCGACCGCGCCGCCGTCCATGGGGTGGTCCAGCTTGAACGGCGGGGCGTACGACTTCACGTCGTTCATCCGGCCGCGCATGTACGGGTCGACCGAGAAGTGCAGGTTGCGGACGAGGACCCGGCCCTCGGCGGGAGCGGTGACCGGTGCCTCACGCAGCGCGAAATCCTCGGCCTTCGGCCAGCCGTGCGGACGGGCTACGAGGTGCCATTCACGGCTGGACGTGGGAAGTGCTGCAGACATGGGCTCGGTGTCTCCTCTATGGCTCGGGGCGGGTGTCTCGGGGGGGTGTCTCAGGGGCTGTCTCGGGGAGGTACGGGAAGCCGTCCGGCCGGAGCGGAAAAGCTTCACCATGTGAAACAACCATGCGCCTGGATATTTCATGTTGTCAAGTAACCGGCTATCCTGAGCGCCATGGCCACTCGTACAGACCCACTGACCCTCGAAGTCGTCGAGCTCATCGGCACCGTCGTGGCGCGCTACTACGAGGAGTACGAGGAGGCCGCGGCCGCACACAGCCTCACCGGTGCGCAGGCCCGAGTCCTCGGGCTCCTCTCCCTGGAACCGATGCCCATGCGCAGGATCGCGCAGAAGCTCAAGTGCGAGCCGTCGAACGTGACCGGCATCGTCGACCGGCTGGAGGTGCGCGGTCTGGTGGAGCGTCGCCCCGATCCGGCCGACCGGCGGGTGAAGCTGGCCGCGCCCACCGAGAAGGGCACCCGAACGGCGCGGCAACTGCGCGAATCGCTCGACTTCGCCCGCGAGCCGCTGGCCGGTCTCTCCGACGCGGACCGTGCGGTGCTGCGGGATCTGCTGCGCCGGATGCTGGGCATGGACCCGCCGGCCCCGGACCCGGGTCCCTGAAGGTCTCTAGAGCCTCAGCAGAACCACAGGAACCAGCAGCCGCCCGAGTCGGAAGGGCTCGGCTCCGGAGTGGGCGTCGGCGTACGCGTCGGCGTCGGGGTCGGGGTCGGTGTGGGCTGCTCGGGGGCCGGGGGCCGCGACTGGTCGCCGCCCGTGCCATCGCCCGTGCCGCCGCCCGTGCCGTCGTCCGGCTCCGACGGATCGGCGGACGGGGTGGCGGGCGCCTCGGACGGCGGGGCGGGCACCTCCGCGGTGGCCGCCGGGGCCGAGGTGGCGCCTTCGGGGCGCGGGGCGCCCGTACCGGCGGCGCCCGAGGGGTGCGCGTCGGTGGCCGGGACCACCGAGGGGCTGCCCGCGGGAGTCCGCACCGGGCCGGGCGGCGCGGCGGCGTCGCTCGCCGTGGGCTCCGGGGCGGGCGCGGTCGTGACGGACGTCGATTCGCGTACGTAGTCCGAGGCGCCGTCGCCGCCCTCCGGCTCGGCCGCCAGCTCGGCCAGGCTCAGCGCTCCGGCGGCGAGGACCACCCCGAGCAGCGCCAGCAGCGCCGTACGGCCGCGACGGCTGCGGGCCCGGCGGCCCCGGCGCGGCCGGGTCTCCGGCTCCTCGCCCCGGCGCGGCCGACGCGAACCGTGCCCGCCGTGCCCTGCCGGGGCGGCGGCGCGCTCCGTCCGGGCGGCGGCGCGCTCCCGGCGGCGCCGGCCGCCGGGGCGGGACGGCGCGGCCTTCTCGTCCCGCGCGTCCGGTTCGTGGCGGAGGGACGCGGGCACGGCGTAGTGGCTCAGCGCCTCCGCGGGGGTTCCGCATCCGGCACAGGCCAGGGCGCCGTTGAGATGCCGCTGACAGGGGTGGCAGTAATCCATGGCGCCCGCAGATTAGATGCCCATCGGACGACAGAGAAAGCGGCTCAGGTGAGGATCCTGTGTGGAAGCGTGGATTCCATGACCGCTGCCACGCCTTTCGGCCCCCGCGAGTTCCAGCTTGTCCTCTTGCGCCGGATGGCCGACCACCAGCCCGGCCTCGTCGAGGACGCCCGGCACGAACTGAGCGCCACGCTCGCCGAGATGCGCGAGGCCAACCGCCGCTGGCAGGCCATGCTGCGGGCGCCGAGGGGGCGCGGGTCGTTGCGCCGCTACCGGTCCGTGCTCGGCGAACCCGAGTCGTCCCTGCGCCGCACGGTCGGTGACCTGGAGTGCGACGCGCTGCTGTGGCCGGTGCCGCTCTGGCCGGATCTCCGGTTCGAGGTGATGGCCGGACCGGGCGGGGCCGTGTGGAACGAGTGGCTGGTGCGGGCCCCCGGCGCGGCCGCCCCCGCCCTGCGCACGGCCGAGGATCTGCGCCCCTGGTCGTGCACCGTGGACGAGGTCGCGCGGGCCTTCGCGCCGGCCCGCCCGATGGAGGGCAGCGCGCCGACCCGCTGGGCGCTCGCGATCACCGCCCCGGTCACCGGCGAACCGTACGTCGCCGAGTTCACCTGGGGGCTGTTCCAACGGCTGCTCCCCCGCTGAGCGGACCACGGGGCCGCCCGCCGACGAGCCGTCAGCTCCGTACCCCCTACGGCGCATCCCAGCGCGCACAACGCCTCCCACCGGCGCACGATACGGAGAGAGCCGGCTGCCCGTCGGTACCCCCATCAGAGCTCTCGGGAGACCCGCCGTGACCGTCAGCCTCGATCAGTTGCGCCGTTGCCATGTCGCCGTCGACCTCGGGGCCGCCCGGACCCGGGTGTACGTCAAGGGGCTCGGACTCGTCGTCGACGAGCCGAGCGCCGCCGCCGTGAACACCCGTACCGGATCGCTCATCGCCGTCGGCGCGCTCGCCGAACAGATGACGGGCCGCACCCCCGACTACATCCGGGTGGTCCGTCCGGTCTCCGGCGGAACCGTCGTGGACATCGAGATGGCCCAGCGGATGCTGCGCCAGCTGCTCGGCGAGAAGCTCCGCCGGCAGCTGCGCCGCAAGCCCCGGCTGCGCGCCGCCGCCTGCACCCCGCACGACAGCGACCCGCTCGCCCAGCGCGCCGCCGTCGAGACCATGGTCGGACTCGGCGCCCGTCGCGTCGAGCTGGTCGACACCCTGATCGCCGCGGCCGTGGGCTGCGGACTGCCGGTCGAGCAGCCGACCGCCACCATGATCATGGTGTGCGGGGCGGCGACCACCCAGATCGCGGTGCTCTCGCTCGGCTCGATCGTGACGGCCGTACGCATCCCGATCGGCGGCGACGCGATCGACCACGCGGTGATCCAGCATCTGCGCCAGTACCACGAGCTGATGCTGCCGAGCCAGTCCGTACGCCCCTTGCAGCTGGCGCTCAGCGGCAACGGCCTCACCCCGCACGGCCCCGCCGTGACCGAGATCCACGGCCGGGACGTGGCGACCGGTCTGGCCCGCTCCGTGCAGGTCGACACCGCCGCCGTACGGCAGGCGATCCACCGCCCGCTGACCTCGGTCCTGGACGGCCTCGGCAAGGTGCTGCGGGACTGCCCGCCCGATCTGGTGGCCGACCTCGCCGACTGCGGGATCATGATGGTCGGCGGCAGCGCGCTGCTGCCGGGCCTGGACCAGATGCTGCGCGACGCGACCGGCATGCCGGTGCACATCGCCGAGCGGCCCGACGTCTGCTCCGTACTGGGGCTCGGCGCCATGCTGGACGGCAAGATCCGTCCGATGGTCCTCGACCCGCTCTCCTGCTGAGTGCCGCGGGTCGTACGGCGGATGACCGAGGAACCACGCGAAGCGGCACCCCGCGGAAGGATCCCGCAGACGCCCCGGCTGCCGATGCTCCTGGAGGCGGTGCTGAGCGTCGGCAGTGATCTCGAACTGCGGGCCACCCTCCAGCAGATCGTCGACACCGCCACCGCACTCACCGAGGCCCGCTACGGCGCCCTGGGCGTGCTGGACCCCGAGCGCGGCAAGATCAGCGAACTGTACGTCTCCGGGCTGAGCGACGCCGAACGGGAGGCCATCGGCGACTTCCCGGACAGCCACTCGGGCATGCTCGGCGCGCTCATCGACCAGTCGCGGCCGCTGCGCTCCGACGACCTCACCACCGACCCGCGCTCCTGCGGCGTGCCGCCCGCCCACCCCGCGATGCACTCGTTCCTCGGCGCCCCGATCCGGGTGCACGACGAGGTCTTCGGGAACATCTACCTCACCGAGAAGAGCACCGCGCACTTCACCGACACCGACGCGGCCCTCCTGCGGGTCCTCGCCTCGCAGGCCGGAATCGCGATCGGCAACGCCCGGCTGTACGAGACGGCCCGGCAGCGGGAACGCTGGATCGAGGGCGCGGCCGCGGTCACCAACACCCTGCTGACCGGGGAGAACGCCGCCGACGCCCTGATGACCGTGGCGGAACGGGCCAGGATCCTCAGCGACGCGGCGGCCGGGGTGATCCTCCAGCCGACCGAGGAGGGCGGGATGGAGATCGTCGCCGCGTCCACGCTCGACGACCCGGCCGGCCTGGTGGGCACCACCATCGCGCCCGACGCCCCGGTCCTGGTCCAGCTGCTGGGCGGCGAGCCGGTCTTCCTGGAGGACTCGGCGACCGATCCCCGGATGACCACCCACGTACGGTCCCGGTTCGGCCCCAGCATGATGCTGCCGTTGCAGAGCGGCGGGCGGCTCATCGGCACCCTCGCCCTGCCCCGGCGGCGCGGCGCCCGCCCGTACACGGCCGTGGACCGGCTGCTGGCCTCGCAGTTCGCCTCGCAGGCCGCGCTCGCGCTGGTCCTGGCGGACGCCCAGCACGACCGCGAGCAGCTCGCGGTGTACGAGGACCGGGACCGGATCGCCCGTGATCTGCACGATCTCGTCGTCCAGCGGCTGTTCGCCACCGAGATGATGCTGGAGTCGACCCGCCGCCGGGCCGGCACCGGGGAGACCGACGAGCTGCTCGGCAGAGCCGTGGACGAGCTGGACTCCACGATCCAGGAGGTGCGCACGACCATCTTCGCCCTCCAGCAGCCGCCCGCCGAGGCCCCCACCACCTTCCGCGGTCAGGTGCTGCGGGAGACCCGCGGCGCGGCCGCGGTGCTCGGCTTCCAGCCGTCGGTCCACTTCACCGGGGCGGTGGACGCCCTCGTGCGGGAGCCGGTGGGCGGGCAGCTGCTCGCCGCGCTGCGCGGGGCGCTGGCGGCCGCGCACCGGCGGGCCGGGGTGTCGGCGATCGAGGTGGAGGTCGATGTGACGGCCGTGCTGCCGGACGGGCGGGCCGCGGTCCGGCTGACGGTCGGCGACGACGGGCGGGAGCGCGACGGATCGCGCCCGCCGGCCGTCAGCTGGCAGGCGCCGCTCTGAGCGCGACCCTGGTGTTGGAGTGGGCGACGCCCGCGTCCCGCCTGAGTCGGCGCAGCAGGGCGTCCAGCGAGGCGGTGTCGGCTGCGGTGGCACGTACGAGATAGTCGTGCGCGCCCGTCACGTGCACCACTTCGGTGATGCCGGGCAGCGTCAGCACCGCCCGCTCGAAGACCTCGTTGGTGGTGTCCATCCGCAGGGTCACGTCGATGAAGACGACGAGGCCCGTCCGGGTGTCGGCGGCGGGGTCGACGATCACGGTGAAGCCGCGGATGACGCCGTCCCGGCGCAGCCGCCGCACCCGGTCGGCCGCGGCGTTGGCGCTGAGCCCGACCCGTGCGCCCAGATCGCGGTACGAGAGCCGGGCGTCCTCCTGGAGAACGCCGAGGATTTCCCTGTCCAGAGGGTCCATACCGCGATTGTCTCAGCTTTCGGGCATTTACGACTTCCGGCGGAACGCCCGAGGCCGTCCGCGGTCACGACGAACGGCGGCGTCCCCGCCGGGACGCCGCCGTTCGTCGTGGACCTGATCAGCGAGCGGCCGTGCGCTGCTGCTCGAACCGTGCCGCCCAGTACGCCGTCCGGTCGAGGTAGGCCGTCTCGGCGGCGGCCCCCGTCTTTCCGTACGCCCCTTCGTACGTCTGGTAGCCGTGTCCGGCGGGCGGGGTGCTCGACGCGGGCTCGATCGGACTGCCCTCGTGCCATTCGTTGAAGGAGGTGACGGAGACCCAGGAGGGCGATCCGCCGATGGCCGGGTCCAGGGCGTTGCTCCACTCCAGGTCGTAGGAGGCGCCGTCCTCCCGGCCCAGGGTGGGTGTGGTGTTGCCGGGCACGGCCCGGTCGTCGATGTATCCGGGGGCCACCGATGGCGCCCAGACCAGGCCGTTGGCCTCGGCGTACGCCCCCGCCTGCTGCCAGCCGGGGGCGGTGGCACCGGCGATGCCGTCGTAGGTGTAGATCCCGCCGAAGTGCGCGACCTTGGTGGTGTCGGTGGTCTGGGCGAGGACGATGGCGCTGTCGCTCACGGCGTCCAGGGCCGACCAGTCCTGGATCCTCAGGCTCTCGAAGACGTAGAACGCCGGGCGGTCGCCGTGCTCGGCGTCCCGGTAGTAGGCGGGGTGGTCGCCGTACTTGTCGTTCAGGTAGGCGATGTCGTCGACCACGGAGGCCGCCGTCCTGTCGCCGTACGGTTCGATGTGCCAGGCGACCTTGATCCCGTGCCGGGCGGCGGCGTCCAGGACCTTCGGGGCGAGCGTGTCCTCGTAACCGCCCTGGCCCCACCAGCTGTAGACGATGACTCCGGCGCCCGACTGCTCGATCCACTTCATGTGCTGTTCGACGGCCCCGGCCTCGTCACCGGAGTCGTACGGGCCGAGCTTCGGGTAGAGGTCGGCGCCGATGTCGTCGGGCGGGGTGTGGCCGCCCTGCTCCCAGTGGCGCCAGCTGCCGTTCGTCTCCGGGGTGCCGTACCAGGGGTAGTAGAAGAGGTGGACGTTGGAGGAGCCCGTGGCCTTGGTGTTCTGCTCCTTGGCCAGGGTGAAGCTGTCGATGTCGAAGAGGGAGCCCGCTCCCCCGGTGAACCGGAGGAACAGCGGGCCGGAGCCGGTGGCGGTGAGGGCGCCGGTCACCTCCGTGAAGGTCTCCCAGTCGCCGGTCGGGGCGACGTCCACCGATCCGAGCAGCGGTCCGGTGGCGGAGCCGGAGTGCACCTCGATGGTGCCGCCCGCCCCGGCCGAGGAGACCCTGGCGGTGAAGGAGGTGGCCCCGGCCGTCTCGACGGACGCGTAGCCCGCCCAGTCGCCGTCGTCGATGTAGCCGAGGGTGGCCCCGCCGCCCGCCCCGGCGTGCGCGGCGCTCTGCACGCCGGAGGAGGAGGTGTACGACTCCGCCTCCACGGGGGCGTCACCGGGGTCCGGGGTTCCGGAGCCGCAGTCGGCCGGCACCGCGCCGGCCGCGTACTGGATGCCGCCGAGGAGCAGTTGGCGGAAGTCCGGATCGCTGTACGACTCGATGGTGTGGCCGAGGCCGGTGTAGAAGGACCGCCCCTGCTGCTGCGGGTGGCACCAGGTGATCGGGTGGTCGCCGTCCATCTCGCCGCCGGTGTAGCTGCTTTCGTCGAGGCTCTGGAGGACATGGACGTCGGCGCGCGGGTTGGTGCGGTAGTTGTACAGCTCGTCGGTCCGGGTCCACACGTCGTCGAGGTGCGATGTCGCCGGGTGGGCGTGGTCCTCGGTGACGACCTTCGCCTGCTGGATCGCCGGGTGGCTCTTGAACCAGGCGCCGACGAGGTGTTCGTACGCCGGCCAGTCGTACTCGGTGTCGGCGGCCGCGTGGACGCCGACGAATCCGCCGCCGCCGTCGACGTACGCCGACAGGGCGTCCTGCTGTGCGGTGTCCAGGACGTCGCCGGTGGTGCTGAGGAAGACGACCGCCTCGTACCCGGCGAGGCTCGAAGGGGTGAAGGCGCTCGCGTCCTCGGTGGCCGTGACGCCGAAGCCGTCGGCCGCGCCCAGTTCCTGGATCGCGGTGATGCCGGCGGGGATGGAGTCGTGCCGGAATCCGGCGGTCCGGGAGAAGACGAGCACGTCGTACGGGTCGGCCGCCGCGGCTGCGCCGGCCGGGGCGGGAGCCAGGAACGCGGCTCCGAGTGCGAGTGCGGCGGCGCAGGCGATATGGCGTACGCGCCGCGAGAGCTGACGTCTCATGAGCGGGTCACCCCTGCGTCTCGAAGGTGAAGGCGTCGAGGTCGAACAGATTCCCCTGGCCCGTGGGCCCCTTGAAGACGAGGAAGAGTCCGGTGGAGCCCGAGGGTGCGTTGCTCACGTCCGCCGAGACATCGGTGAAGGTCTCCCAGTCGCCGGTGGGCGGGACGGTCAGGGTGGAGAGCAGGGTGCCGGTGGGGGAACCCGCGCGCACCTCCAGCGTGCCGCCGGGACCGGCGGAGGAGACCCGGGCCGAGACGCCGGTGGCGTTGGCCAGGACGTACGGCTCGAAGGAGATCCAGTCGCCGTCGTCGGTGAAGCCGACGGTGGTGCCGCCCTCGGCCGTCCCGTGCTGGGCGGTCTCGATGCCGGACTGGGCCGCGAAGTGCTCGGCCTGCCGGTGGCGGGGCTGGAGGATGTTGGCGCTGTGGGTGGTGAGCCCGCCGGCGTCGGTGTACTCGGCGTCGAAGACCCCGTAGATGTTGGCGGCGCTGTCGTGCTCACCGTCGACGGGGACGTCGATGGTGCCGGAGCAGCCGTCCTTCGAGGTGATCTGGTGGCGGTGGCTGTCGTGGCCGAGCAGATAGGTGACCTTCACCTTCGCGCAGTCGACGGTGCCGTCCTCCGGGTCGGTGACGGTGACCGTGAAGGGCACGGAGTCGCCGAAGGAGAAGAGTCCGCCGTCAGCGGGTGTGGTCAGGGTGACCGTGGGGGCGGTGTTGCCTGCTGTCACGACGAGGCTGGCGGTGCCGGTGAGGCCCTCGGGGTCGGTGACGGTCAGGGTCGGCTGGAAGGTCCCGGCGGTGGTGTAGGTGTGGTGCGGATCGGCGTCGGTGGAGGTGGCTCCGTCACCGAAGTCCCAGGCGTAGCTCAGTGCCCCGCCCTCGGGGTCCGCGCTGCCGGCCGCCGAGAAGGCGACGTCGAGCGGGGTCGGGCCCGAGGTCCGGTCCGCCGCGGCCTTGGCGACCGGGGAGCGGTTGCTGCCCGCCAGGTACTCGACGCGGTACAGCGCCTGGTTGTTGGCGCCGGTGCCGTAGTCCAGGACGTACAGCGCACCGTCCGGGCCGAACGCGGAGTCCATGACCTGGGTGCCGGTCCACGGGAAGCTGTCGATCGTCCCGGGTGAGCCGTCGGCCTTCACCTCGATCGGCTTGATCCACTGGCGGCCGTACTCGGCGGCGAAGAAGCGGCCGTCGAGCGAGGCGGGGAACTTCACGGCCGAGTCGAGGTCCGCGTCGTAGTGGTAGACGGGACCGGCCATCGGCGATTCGGAGCCGCCGCCGAACTCGGGCGGGGAGCCCGCGTCACCCGCGTACCTGATCCAGGCGGGCTGTACGGCGGGCAGCGTCGGCTGCCCCGTGTTGCGGAAGGAGTTGTTGGCCGGGCCGCCCCCGCAGTCGTACTTCGCGCCGGAGGGGCCGTCCGGGAAGGTGTACTCGTTGTACGTCTCCGAGGCGGTGTTGGTGCCCGTGCAGTAGGGCCAGCCGAAGTTGCCGGGGCCGGTGACGCGGTCGAACTCGACCTGGCCGCTGGGGCCCCGGTTCGCGTCGGTGGTGCCGGCGTCGGGGCCGTAGTCACCGATGTAGACGACGCCGGTCGGCTTGTCGACGGACATCCGGAACGGGTTGCGGAAGCCCATCGCGTAGATCTCCGGCCGGGTCCGGTCGGTGCCGGGGGCGAAGAGGTTGCCGGCCGGGACGGTGTAGCCGCCGGCGGCGGTGGGCTTGATCCGCAGCAGCTTGCCGCGCAGGTCGTTGGTGTTCCCGGCGGAGCGCTGGGCGTCGAACTGCGGGTTGCGCTCGGTGCGTTCGTCGATCGGTGCGTAGCCGGCGGACTCGAACGGGTTGGTGTCGTCGCCGGTGGTCAGGTAGAGGTTCCCGGCGGCGTCGAAGTCGATGTCACCGCCGACGTGGCAGCACTGGCCACGGTCGTTGGGGACTTCGAGGACGACCTTCTCGCTGGCGGTGTCCAGCGTCCCGTCGGCCTTCAGGGTGAACCGGGAGAGGTTGAGGTGTCCCTTCCACCGTTCGAAGTCGGCGGCCGTCCCGGTGACGGGGGCGTCACCGGCGGGGGTGTCCAGAGGGGGTGAGTAATAGAGGTAGAGGTAGCGGTTGTTGGCGAAGTCCGGATCGGCGGCGACGCCCTGCAGCCCTTCCTCGTCATGCGTGTAGACGTTGAGCTTGGCGGCGGTCTTCGTCGCCCCGGAGGCGTCGGTGAGCCGGACCGTGCCGTCCCGCGCGGTGTGGACGACGGACCGGTCCGGCAGGACGGCCAGGGACATGGCCTCGCCCAGTTCGTCGGCGCCGAGGGCCAGTTGGACCTGCTGGTAGTCGGCGGCGGGGATGTCGGCCGCCGCGTGGACGGCGGTGGGGGCCGCGGGCGCGGCCGCAGCGGTGCCCGCGGCGAGGCCGCCGGCGGCGACCAGGGTGAGTGCGGTGACGAGTCTGGACCACAGGGGTGGGGACAGAGGCATGAACGCTTCCTTCCTGACGGTGCGTGGGGTTGTCAGGCAAGGCGCTGTCGCGCTTTGCGACGTGCGTGTGCTGCCGGGCGAGCGGCGGTGCAGCCAGGTTCTTTCTTGCCTGCCGCGCCGAGATGCCCTACCGGAGTGAACTTTTTGCATGCTGGCAACGCAAAATTAATATGTCAAGGTCGTATCCAAATTCCCGCCGGATGCCCCGTACAGCCATCCGGCGCCGGTTCGGGACACTTTCCGGAGACGGAAGCGCTTCGCCTGTCCAGGGCCTGTCGTCAAGCTGGCCGTCGTCGCCCGGAGGGCGGCCGTGCGGCGTCTGGTGCGTGCGATCGCAAGGCGCCGGAGTGCTCTGGTAGCGGAGCTACTCGGGCATTTCCGCAACGCCGCGAGCGTGCGTGCCAGACGCCGCACGGCAGACGGCAGACGGCAGACGGCAGACGGCAGACGGCAGATTGGCGGCAGGCCCTAGGGTTCGCAGTGTGATGCCACTTTTGCCTGCACTCCAGGATCCTGCCGGTCCGCCGGCTGCCCGCGAAGCCGTCCGGTTCGGCGAACAGTCCCTGACCTACGCACAGTTGGCCGCCGCCGCGGATGCGCTCGCGGCCCGGATCGCCGGTGCCGGCCGGGTCGCGGTCTGGGCCGCCCCGGCCCCGGAGACCGTGGTCGCGGTGGTCGCCGCGCTGCGGGCGGGGGTGCCCGCCGTACCGCTCAACCCGAAGACGGGCGAGCGGGAGCTCGCGCACATCGTCGCGGACAGCGCGCCCTCGACGGTGCTGGCCGCGGCCGGTGACGTACTGCCGCCCGCGCTGGCCGCGTTGCCCCGGGTGGACGTGGACACGGCCCCCGCGACGCCGGCAACCGCCTCCGGCTCGTCCTTCCCCGAGCCCTCCCCCGAGTCCCCGGCCCTGATCGTGTACACCTCCGGCACCACCGGCCCGCCCAAGGGCGCGGTGCTGCCGCGCCGGGCCGTCGCCGCCACCCTGGACGCGCTGGAGGACGCCTGGCAGTGGACCGGCGACGACGTCCTCGTCCACGCGCTGCCGCTGTTCCACGTGCACGGGCTGATCCTCGGCATCCTCGGCCCGCTGCGGCGGGGCGGTTCGGTACGCCATCTCGGCCGGTTCTCCACCGAGGGCGTGACCCGGGAGCTGGAGTCGGGCGGCACGATGCTGTTCGGCGTGCCGACGATGTACCACCGGATCGCGGAAGCGCTTGCCACCCCCGCCGCGTCCGGCGGGCTCGCGAAGGCTCTGGCGGGCGCCCGGCTGCTGGTCTCCGGATCGGCCGCGCTGCCGGTCCACGACCACGAGCGGATCGCGGCGGCGACCGGCCGGCGGGTCATCGAGCGGTACGGCATGACGGAGACGCTCATGAACACCGGCGTGCGGGCGGACGGCGAACCGCGCCCCGGAACCGTCGGCGCCCCGCTGCGCGGCGTCGAACTCCGCCTGGTCGAGGAGGACGGCGGCGCGCTCGCGGACCCCGCGTCCATCGGCGAGATCCAGGTGCGTGGCCCGAACCTGTTCACCGGCTACCTCAACCGCCCCGACGCGACGGCCGCCGCCCTCACCGCCGACGGCTGGTTCCGTACCGGGGACATGGCCACCCTCGACCCCGACGGGTACGTACGGATCGTCGGCCGCAAGGCCACCGACCTGATCAAGAGCGGCGGCTACAAGATCGGCGCCGGTGAGATCGAGAACGCCCTCCTGGAGCACCCGGGGGTCCGCGAGGCCGCCGTCACCGGCGAACCCGACCCGGACCTGGGCGAACGCATCGTCGCCTGGGTGGTGCCGGCCGACCCCGGCTCCCCGCCCCCGGCCGACGAGCTCGCCGGCCATGTCGCGGCCCAGCTCTCCCCGCACAAGCGGCCGCGCACCGTCCGCTACCTGGACGCGCTGCCGCGCAACGACCTGGGCAAGATCATGAAGCGGTCGCTCCATGGCTGACCGGCTGTCGGCCCGCGCGGCGATCGCCGCCGTCACCGCCGACTTCACCGAGTCGACCGCCCCTCGCGAGGAC
The DNA here is from genome assembly GCF_055587045.1 of Streptomyces sp. NPDC048671. Lineage (NCBI taxonomy): Bacteria > Bacillati > Actinomycetota > Actinomycetes > Kitasatosporales > Streptomycetaceae > Streptomyces > Streptomyces sp. NPDC048671. The sequence continues at coordinate 845,247 of NZ_JBVJHB010000001.1, forward strand.
ACCGAGGCCGACGGGCCCCTCGGCTGGTCGGGATACGCGGACTCGCGGGCGCGGGCCACCGCACGCACCGGTGAGCGGGAGTCCGTCGTGCACGGCCTCGCCACCCTCGGCGGCCGCCGCTGCGTCCTGGTCTCGTTCGAGTTCGGCTTCCTCGGCGGCTCGCTCGGGCAGCGCACCGGGGACCGGCTGGAGGCGGCGTACGAGGAGGCCGTGACCCGGCGGCTCCCCCTCGTCTCGCTGATCGCCACGGGCGGCAGCCGGATGCAGGAGGGCATGATCGCGCTCACCCAGCTGCACCGGGTGGCCCGTGCGTCGGCGCTGCTGCGGGCGGCCGGTCCGGCGCAGCTCGCGGTCCTGCGCGATCCGACGACCGGCGGCGGCTGGGCGACCCTGGGCGCGGGCGCCGATGTGATCCTGGCGCTGCCGGGGGTCCAGGTCGGGTTCGCCGGTTCCCGGGTACGGCCGCCCGGCGCCGACCCCCTCGCGTACACCGCCGAGGGCCAGTTGGCGGCCGGCCAGATCGACGCGATCGTCCCGCCGGATGAACTGGCCGCCACCCTGGGCCACTGGCTGCGGGCGCTCGCCCACCGCGACCCCGCGCCGGAGCCCGCGCCCGAACCCGCGCCGGTGCCCGCCGCGCTCTCCGTGACCGGGCTCCCGCTGACCGGCTGGGATGCCGTGGTCCGGGCCCGGTCCGCGTCGCGGCCACGCGCCGAGGCGTATCTGGACGCCTACTTCGGGATGCGGCTCCCGCTCCACGGGGACCGCTGCGGGGGCACGGACCCCGGGCTGCTCTGCGGATTCGGGCTGCGCGAGGGGCGGCCCGTCGCGTACGTCGCCCAGTGCGGCACCGCGACCCGCCCGGCGGGCTACCGCACGGCGGCCCGGGTGATCAGGCTGGCCGACCGGCTCGGCGTCCCGGTCCTCACCCTGGTCGACACCCCGGGCGCGGCCAACGACGCCGAGGCGGAACGGGCCGGCGCGGGCGCGGCCATCGCCGACGCCTTCGCGGCGATCGCGGCCGCCCGGGTCCCCGTCACGACCCTGGTGATCGGCGAGGGCGGTTCGGGCGGCGCGCTGGCCCTGGCCGCACCGGACAACACCCATGTCACCGCCGACAGCTACTTCTCGGTCATCGCCCCGGAGCTCGCGGCGGCGATCCTGAAGCGCTCCCCGGACCAGGTGCACGCCACGGCGGACCAGCTGCGGCTGCGTCCGCAGGACCTGGTGGACCTGGGAGTCGCCCGCTCCGTCGTACGGCCCGGCCCGCCGGGCACCGGGACGGGCTCGGCGCGCACGGGAAGCGACGGGTCGCTAGCGTAATAAAGGGGGCAATCCGCCGAGTGATTCGAGTGAAGAGAAGAGGCCAGGTCATGGCCACAGAACCAGAGGGCACTCCGTGCTGGGCCGATGCGACGTTCGGTGACATCGCGGGTGCGAAACGCTTCTACGGTGAGCTGCTGGGCTGGACCTACGGCGACTCGCTGCCCGAGTTCGGCAACTACACCCAGGCGTACGTGGACGGCAAGGCGGTCGCCGCCCTGATGCCGCCCGTCCCCGGCCATGAGGTACCGGCCGCCTGGACCCTGTATCTCGCCGCGCCGGACGCCGCGGCCACCACCGCGAAGATCCGTGAGCACGGCGGCGAGGTGCTGGTGGAACCCATGCGGGTCGGCGAGTTCGGCACGATGGTGCTGGCCCGCGACCCGGGCGGGACGGCGTTCGGGGTCTGGCAGGCGGGCAGCCACGAGGGGTTCGGTGCGCGCAATGTGCCCGGTGCCTACAGCTGGGGCGAGGTCTTCACCCGGGAGCCGGAGAAGGCGGACCCCTTCTTCCGCGCCGTCTTCGGGTACGGGCTGAAGCGCATGGAGGACGACGCGGTCGACTTCGCGCTCTACGACCTGGGTGCGGACCCGGTGCTCGGCCGGATGAAGATGACGGAGGACTTCCCTGCGGAGGTGCCGCCGTACATGAACGTGTACTTCACCGTCGCGGACTGCGACGCGGCCGTGGAGAAGGCCAAGGCACTCGGTGCCAAGCTCCGGTTCGGCCCGCTGACCATCCCGTTCGGCAGGTTCGCGGCGCTGACCGACCCGCAGGGCGCACCGTTCTCGCTGATCGACGGCACGACGACCGGCGGCGAGATGCCGAAGCTCGAGGACGTCGCCTGACGGGACGCAGGCCCCGGTCCGGGCGCGGGATCCGGGCGCGGGATCCGGGCGCGGGATCCGGGCGCGGGATCCGGGCGCGGGATCCGGGCGCGGGGTTCGAACGTAGACCCCGGGTCGTACTCCTAGGCCTCGGGTTCGCGTGCGTCGTACCGCGCGAACCGGGGCCACCGCAGGGCCAGCACCGCCACGGCGACCACGCATGCGATCCCTCCCCCGGTCACGGCCACGCCGGGCGAGACGAGATCGGCGACCGATCCGGCGAGGAAGTCGCCGAGCCGGGGGCCGCCCGCGACGACGACGATGAACACGCCCTGGAGCCGCCCCCGCATCTCGTCCGGCACGGCGGCCTGGAGCATGGTGTTACGGAAGACCATCGAGGTGGTGTCGGCCGCCCCCGCGAGCGCCAGGAAGATCAGCCCGAGCCAGAGCTGCCGGGTCAGCCCGAACACCGCGATGGCGGTGCCCCAGCCCGCGACCGCGAGGAGCACGGCGAGCCCCTGCCGCCGGATCCGCCCCAGCCAGCCGGAGAACACCCCGCCCAGCAGCGCCCCCATCGCCGGGGCCGCGACCAGCAGTCCGGTGGTCTTCGCGTCGCCCCCGTACCAGACGACGGCCACGACGGGGAACAGTGCGCGGGGACTGGCCAGCACCATGGCGCACATGTCGGTGAAGAAGGTCATCCGCAGGTTGGGCCTGGTGCCCAGGAACCGCAGCCCGTCCATGACGGACGCCCGCTTCCCGGTGCCGGCGGCGCCCTCCACCCGGTCCGGCAGCATCGAGGGGAGCCGCCACATCGCGTACAGCGAGGCGGTGAAGGTGACGGCGTCGATGCCGTACGCGGCCCGGTACCCCCACCAGCCGACGATGAGCCCGCCGAGCATCGGCCCGACGAGCGAGCCCGTGGTGCTGGTCATGGAGTTCAGCGCGTTGGCGGCGGGCAGCTGTTCGGCCGGCAGGAGGCGGGCGATCATCGAACTGCGGGCCGGTGAGTTGAGCGCGAAACAGACGGCCTGGAGCGCGACGATCGCGTACAGCGGCCCGACCCGTTCCACCCCGGCGACGGTGATCGCCACCAGCCCGACGGACAGGACGAACGACCCGAAGGCACTGGCCAGTCCCAGCTTCCGCCGGTCGACGGTGTCGGCGATGGCACCGCCGTACAGCCCGAAGACGACCAGGGGCACGAGCGAGCAGAATCCGATCAGCCCGACGGAGAAGGCGGACCCGGTGAGGTCGTACACCTGGAGCGAGACGGCGAGCGCCGTCATCCCCTGCCCCACCCAGGAGACCGTGTTCCCGAACCAGAGCCGCCGGTAGTCGGGGGAGGTCCGCAGCGGGGTCAGGTCGGCGAATATGCGGGATCGAGGGGCGGGCTCATCGGCCTCGTCCGTTGTTTCGGTCAGGGATTCGGTCACGGAGGATGGTATCGACCGGTCCCGGCGGCCCGGCGCACGGCACCCGTACCGAGGCCCGGACGCTTCGAGCACGCGCCGAATGCGGCAAGCGGCGCCGCCGGTGGCCCGGAGGCCATAGCCTTCCGGCCCGCCCCAGGCATGGAGAGAGCGCCATGAAGGCTCATGCTTCCGGCACGGTGCTTCCACGTACGAGCAGCCGGTGCGGAATCGTCACAGTGGCGGCGGGGACGTCGTTGTGCGGACTGTAGACGCGGTCCGCGAGACACTGCAGAGCTCGCTGAGCAATCTGCTGCTTGTCGGGTGAGACGGTGGTCAGGGCTGGGTGGCTGTAACGACCGTCCTCGACGTCGTCGAATCCGACGACGGCCAACTCCTCCGGTATGCGAACGCCTCTCAGGTGCGCCACGTGCATCGCGCCCAGCGCCAGTTCGTCGCTGAACGCGAACACGGCGTCGGGGACGGTGTCGCCGTCGAGTAGATCCGCCATGGCCCGAGCGCCGTCCTCCCGGTGCAGTGAGGTCACGCTCCGCTCCCATTCCGGCCTGGGCGGGATGCCGGCCCGGCGCAGCGCCCTGCGATAGCCCTCAGCACGCTGTTGTGCGGTGCCGTTTCGCAAGTGCGGCTGAAGTCCGATCGCCGCGACGCGGCGACGTCCCAGGTCCAGCAGGTGAGTGGCCGCCTCGTCGGCCGCGGCGACACTGTCCACCGCCACATGATCCGCCTTGCCCTGGGCACTGCGTTCACCGAGCAGCACGATGGGCAAGGTGTGTGCGGTCGCGGTCAATTCATCTGCGCTCAGGGCCCAGGGACTTATGATCAACCCGTCCATGACCCGGCCGCTGTCACCGGTCAGCAGTCGCCGCTCGAACTCGGCGTTTCCCCGCGTCTGCTCGATGATCACGGTCCATGAGCGGCGACGCGCTTCATCGACCAGCAGTCCGGCGAGCTCTCCGAAGTAGGGCGAGTGGAACTCCGGGATGGCCAGACCGATGATCCCGGTGCGGCCGGCCCGCAGGCTGCGAGCCGCGAGGTTCGGGCGATACCCCAGCTCATCGATCGCTTCCTGCACTCGCCGGCGCGTCTGCGCCGCGACCCGGGCGGATCCGTTGACTACGTTCGACACGGTGCGCGCCGAGACACCGGCACGGGCCGCCACGTCCTTCAGACTGCTGCTCATTCGCCCATCGTGGCATGCGGCGCCAGGTCCGGATGAAACTCGCGAGAAGGTATTGCAACGTTGAAATCAACGATGCAACATAGCGGGTGACCCCATCGCAAGGAGGACGCATGAGCCCGCACCTGTACCCCGGAGTCACGTTGGCCAACCTCGACGTCGATGTGTCGTCCGACGTCGCGGCTCTGTACTCGGACGGCATCACAGCCCGTAGGGGCGCCTTCTCCCCCGAGTGGGCCGACCGGCTCCGCGAGGACATCGAGGTGGCCTTCAACGAAGCGTTCGCGCGCCCCGGGGGCGCTGTCGGACGTGGCCCGCACCGCTACTACGTCGAGATACATCCCGAGCAGCTGCACGGATTCGTGGACCTTGTCGACCACCCGTGGGTGCGGTCGGTCTGTACCGCCGCGCTCGGCCCCGACTACCGCATCGTCGAGCTGGGCTTCGACGTACCGTTCGAAGGTGCCGTCAACCAGCCCTGGCACCGGGACTTCCCCATGCCGCGGGAGACCCGCGCCGAGCGACGGCTGACTTCTCTGGCCTTCAACGTGACCGCGGTGGACACCGAGGAGGATATGGGCCCCTTCGAGATCGCGCCGGGCACCCAGTGGGACGACAGCCCGGAGTTCGGGCACGGCATGTTCCCGCCTCGCTCGCACTACTCGCGCTACGAGGAGCGCGCCGTGCTCAAGTTTCCCCGGCGCGGGGACATTTCCTCCCGCACCGCGCTCACCATCCACCGCGGCACCAAGAACAACTCCTCGAAGTCCCGTCCGGTGCTCGTCCTGGGAGTCGACGGCCCCGAAGCCGCCAACGGCGACCGGCACGACACCGCCGTGACCCGCGCCTACTGGGAAGCACTTCCTGACCGCGTCCGGCGTCACCTCGACTGCGCGGTCGTCGACGTGCTGGAGCCGGTGACGCAGAAGCACACCATTGAGGGTCTGGTCATGGGCGACGCCTGAACTGACCACCCGGGTACGGCAGACGGAGCGAGCGGAGAGCGGCCGGCCGAGAGTTCCGGCCGCGGTCCGAGCGGTTCCGGCCCTGGCCGCCTTGGGCGGTCTGCTCTTCGGCTACGGCACCGGCGTCATCTCCGGCGCACTGCTGCCAGGGCGCCTCGCCGTGGCCCATGGACGCCGCGAAGCCGCCACCGCTTCGCCGTCGAAGGCCTCGCGCCGGGTCCGCCCCGTTCGGGAGCCACCAGTCCGCCACATCACGGTGCGGGAGGGGGCCACCGCTCAGGCGTTCACCGGCCATGCCGTGAGCCATCCGAAGGAGCCTGCGGCGAGTCGCTGTGGCGTTGTGGCGTTCGCGCGGCTCATGCCGTGACCCGGCTAGCGTCGCAACGGCGCTCCCACTGGTCACAACGTTTCTGCTGTGGTGGGGCGGGTGGGACTCGAACCCATTCACGTGACGCCTCTCACCTGCGGCGATGCCGAAAAAACGGACATAATCACCCGTTTCCATCCGGCTGCGTCCTCCTCGATCCGGCCCGAAGGGGGATCGATTAGGTGTCCGCCACACCAATTTCCCTCCACCCAGCACAACCGCCACCCCCGAAGAGCGCTGGGAGCTCGGCACCCAGGGCCGCGGACCACCCTGCGCTGCAACAGGATTCGTGAGCCTCCACCCTCACCATTGATCACGGTGCGCTTGGTTACCCTACGTAGCAGAAGACCGCACGGCGGAAGCATCGGGCGGGGTCGGTCATACCCATCGGCCTGGGCCTCAGCCGTACGCCGGACCCAGCACCACGACCCGGGCACGATGAAAACCGGACAGAAATAGCTGACCGTGCGCCAGAACATCCCGCGGCCGCAGGGTCAACGAAGCAGCCGGGGCGATCCTGGCCTGGACCAGCGGGCCATCCCAGCAGGAGCGGAAGTGAGCCTCCGCACGGCCGCTTGCGGGGGCGGGGGCCGGCGGCAGCTCCCTACGTTCGACCCAGCCGTGTTTTATTTATTGCGTATGCTGCGGATATTGCGGATACTAGAGACCCTCAAGCAATGACGCCCACCCGCCACGAAAGTTAGGGGCGCACCGTGACGAAGACAGACATCAGGCCCGTGAAGCTCCCGCCCGAGAAGACCGCCGCAGCGAACCGCGCCCTCACTCGTGTCCGCGGTTACCTCACCGAGCACCCCGACCTCGGACAGATCGCCGTCAAGCCACTCGACGACAACGAGCTTGAGCCCCTCACTCTGCCCCGCGAAGCCGTCGAGCTCCTCGCCGGTCTCCTCGCCCACCTAGGGGCAGGCCGAGGCGTGTCCATCGTCCCCAGCACGGCGGAGCTCACCACCCAGCAAGCGGCAGACATCCTCAACGTGTCCCGGCCCTTCCTCATCGGCCTCCTGGACGCCGGCGAAATCGAGTGCCGTCTGGTCGGAACGCACCGCAGAATCACAGCGTCGTCGCTCATGGAGTACAAGCAGACAGACGACCGGCGTCGCCGTGAAGCAGCAGACGAGCTCACTCAGCTCGGCCAGGAGATGGGATTGATGTAGTCGATGGCCTTCGTCGCCGTTTACGACGCGAACGTGCTCTACCCGAATATCCTCCGCGACGTGCTCATCCGCGTCGCGGAGGCCGGCCTTGTGCAGGCGAAGTGGACCGAGACAATCCTTGACGAGACGTTCCGCAACCTGAAGGCCAACCGGCCGGACCTGGGCCCCGGAGCCCTCGACAAAACACGGCGGCTGATGAAGGCAGCCGTACGGGACTGCCTCGTCAAGGGGCACGAGCCGCTCATCGACATACTGGAACTCCCCGACAAGAACGACCGGCACGTCCTGGCCGCGGCGATCCGCGCCAAAGCCCAGGTGATCGTGACGTTCAACCTCAAAGACTTCCCCGCGGAAGCCCTGGCGCCATGGGACGTTGAAGCCGTCCACCCGGACGCCTTCCTCGAAGCGCAGATAGATCTGGCGCCGGAGGTCGTGTACGCAGAGATCCAGCGCATCGCCGACAGTTGGAAGAATCCGCCCGGCACGGTCGCGGACGTGATCGAGCAACTCGAGAGGAACCGTCTCGTTTCGTCTGCGGCGGCCCTGAGGGCGCTCGCCTGATTCCGTATGGCTGGCGGCCGTCCCCGGCCAGGCTGCAAGAGATCAGCCACCGGGCAGCCTCGAGAGAAGGTCGTATGTCGGTCCCGGCTCATCGGGTGGTGGCGGGTAGAGCATGCGGCGCCCGGGACCGACCCTGGCACCTGGGCCCACACCTGCTGTCCGCCCAGGAAATGACCCGGCCTGGCAGCGGCACGCGAACTTCCTCGGACCCGGCGAGCGCTGCTCGCCACGCCAGTCATCGTTGCGCGCTCCACCACTGTTACTCCTCCTCGGCCGATACCCGGCCGCACTCCGCCTCCAAGTGATCCGTCAGCCCCCAAAGCCGGTCCATGGCGCCGTGATGCTCGGCAGCTGCCGCGACATAGGCCGACACCTCGGGCGTCAACCGGCTTCACTAGGCACTGTTTCTCGGATCATGTTCGGAGCCAGATGGCGAGGGCTGCGAGTGTGACGGTGCCGAGGTAGATGTAGGCGCGTTTCTCGTAGCGGGTAGCGACGGGTCTCCCGAGAGGTGTAGGCCTTGTCCGCGAGGACATGGTCGGGCCTGGTCCGGGGCCGGCCGACTCCGATACGGAGCACGGAGACCTGCTTCAGTACTCGCTCGAACTGGGGGCCGTCACCGTAGTGTCCGGGTGTCAGGACGAGAGTGAGTGGCCGGCATCGCCCATCGGCGGCAAGGTGGATTTTGGTGGTGAATCCGCCGCGGGAACGTCCCGGACACTCGCCGATCTGACCACTTCCTCCAGCCGGACTGCCAGATTCCTCAACACCGGATCGACCTGGTTCGTCCCCCCAGCGATCCCCCTTTGAGGGACCGCGACCGCCGGCGCCGTCCTCGCGCCGGCGGCGTGCTGGTGGGCCCGCACAGCTGTCGAGTCCACCGACACATCCCAGTCGATCCCGCCCGCCGCGTCCTCGGCTGACTGGATGCGGGACAGCAGCATCGCCCATGGCCCATCCGCTGACCAGCGGCGATGTCGTTTATAGACCGTCTCCCACGGCCCGAACCGCTCCGGCAGATCCCGCCACTGCACACCGGTCCGCACTCGGTAGAGAACCCCGTTGATCACCCGACGGTGGTCGCTCCACCGACCACCACGCGCACCACCAGGAGGCAAGAACGACTCCAGCCGATCCCGCGCACGCGGGGCCAAGCCCCTGGCCAGACTCGCCGGCTGGGCCATTTCCGCCGACGCCTTCCACGTGGCCAAGCCGCACGTGGAGGGGCCGGGGTCGCGGTGGCGGTCACCGGGGCTCTCCGCCGCGCCGGCGTCGGCCCGGACCGGCTCACGATCGACGACTGCGTAGTGGTGGCGGCCGGATGGGATCACGAAGTCCGCGCCATCGTTCTGGTCCACCTCCGCAGCGGCCACGGAACCGACGGAATACTGGCGCGGGCCAACGAGATCCTGAGCGGCCTCGACAAGCCGTTGCTCGCCGAACTACGGGCGGTCGAAATGGAGTCGATCCCGGTCGGCGTCACCGGCAAAGTACTCAAGCGCAGGCTCCGCGAGGCGTATGCCGCCGCGACCGCCGATGAGGCCGTCCACAGCTGTTGATCGCACCGCAGTGCCAGCGCAGCACTGGAAGTCAAGCAGGAGAAAAAGCCATGTCAAGCACCCAGGGGAAAGCATGACTACGGATACGAGCCACTCTGCGGCCCCGGTGAGGCAGTGGGTGATGCCTGCTCTCATCCGGTATTCCTTCGTGGAGGCTCCGGTCGTGAGTACCCTGATCGCGCTCACGGCCGTGCTGGCCGGCGCGGCGCCGGTCGGTATCACCGTCGCGATCGGCGAACTCGTGGACGTGCTCACCTCGGCGGTCGGTAAGGGCACGAGCAGTCCGGCGGCACACGACTGCTACCGCTGGGTCGCGGTCATCGTCGTGCTGTTCTTCTTTACCCACCTCACCGAGTCGGCACGCAGCGCGCTGGGCCGGGCACTCGGCCGCCGGGTCACCGGGCGGCTGGGCGAGCGGGTGATGGGGGCGGCCTCGGAGCCGACGACCGTCGGCCATCTGGAGGATCCCGCCTACCTCGGCCGGATCAGCCGGGCCCGGGGGGCCGGGACCATCGACATGCCCCCCGGGGAGGCTGTCTTCGGGTTCTCGACCAGGTCCACCCTCTGGGTGACCGCGATCGGCTCCGCGGCACTGCTCACGGAGGTCGTCTGGTGGCTGGGGCCGGTCGTCTTCGTCGTGTTCACCCTGCTCCACTCCCGGCTGGTCCGGAACTACCGGAAGGCCGTCGTCGAGACGGTGAACCAGACGACGGAGCTGCGTCGTACGTCCTACCTGCGAGATGTGCCCACCACGCCGGGCGCGGCCCGGGAGGTGCGGCTGTTCGGCCTGGCCGGCTTCTTCCGCGACGCGTACCGAGCGGAGTGGCGGACGAACATGACGAGGGTCTGGCGGCGCCGGCGCGAGCACGACCTGTTCGTGGTCGTGGTCGTGCTGGTCACCGGCGCCGCTGTCGCTTCGGTCTTCTGCTTCCTGGCGTACCGGGCCGCGACCCGCGCCGATGGGACGACCGTGGGTGACCTGGCGATCGGCGGCCTGGCCGTGCGGGCGCTGCTGCAGGTGCTTCGGGCGGACGACGACGACCTCCGCATGGGCTTCGGGGGGAAGGCCGCCGGCGAGGCGCTCGCCTTCCCTGTCGCGGAGCCGGTCGCGGAGCCGCTCGTACCGTCGCCCGCCAAGCCGGCGCCGACCGGGGCCATCGCCTGCGAGGGCCTGCGGTTCCGTTACGGCGGCAGCGTGGGCGAGGTGCTGCACGGCATCGACCTCACCGTCCCCGCCGGTCAGTCGCTCGCCATCGTCGGCCTCAACGGCGCGGGCAAGACCACGCTGGCCCGGCTCATCGCAGGACTGGACGCTCCGAGCGGGGGCTCGCTGCACATCGGCGGCACCCCGGTCGGCGACGCGGAGCGTCGCGGCTGGCAGCGTCAAGTCGTCGCGGTCTTCCAGGACTTCGGCCGCTACGAGCTGACCGTGCGCGACAACATCGCCTTTGGCTCGCTGCCCCACGCGGACGATGAGGAGGGCCTGCGCGCCGTGGCACGACAAGCCGGACTGCTGGAGTTCATCGAGCGGCTGCCCGACGGTTGGGACACGGTGATGTCCAGCGGTTACGCGGGCGGGGTCGACGCATCGGGCGGCGAATGGCAGCGCATCGCCATCGCCCGTGCGCTGTTCGGCCTGCGGCACGGCGCGCAGCTGCTGATCATGGACGAGCCGGCCGCCAGTCTGGACCCCCGCGCGGAGGCTCAGCTCTACGACACGTTCCACGAGCTCACCGCAGGGGCCACCACCATCGCCATCTCGCACCGGTTCGCCACCGTGCGCAAGGCGGAGCGGGTGGTCGTGCTGGAAGACGGTCGGATCATCGAAGACGGCACACACGAGGACCTGCTCACCGCCGACGGCCGGTATGCCGAGCTGTTCCGCCTGCAGGCCAAGCGTTTCGAGGAGGTGGCGTCTTGATCGGCGCACTGCGTTTCGTCCTGGCGATCGGACCCCGCACGGACCGGATCCGGTCCCTGCTTGTAGTGGCGGTGGCGCTACTCGAAACGGCCACCGGGGTGGGCCTGGCCGTGCTGCTCGGTCTTTTCAGTGCGGTGGCGAGCCGTCACTCGACCCACGGCCTGGCGGTCCTGACGCTGGCCGCGGCGATATTCGTGATGCTCACGCAGGGCACCTTCATCGCCGGGTACTTCACCCGGCTACGGCTTCAGGAGGAGATCCAGAACCAGATCGAGCTCCGGCTCATCGACGTGGTCGGCACGACGCCGACGCTGGAGATCCACGAGCGTCCGAGCCGTTCCGACACGGCGGCCACGGCCCGTGCCACTCGAGGCGAGATCGGACCGGCCTTCGACCGGCTGGTGTGGCTGATCGGAGCCGCGCTGGCGCTGATCGCCTCGGCGGTGCTTATGGCGTTGGTCGTCCCGGTCCTCGCCGTGCTGCCGCTCTTCGCCGTTCCCGCGGTGCTGACCACCCAGGCCGCGGACAAGCGACGCGGCCGGGCCGAACAGCGCACCACGCCCAGCACCCGGCTGGCCGGGCACCTGTTCACGCTCGCCACCACCGCCGCATCCGGCCGGGAGACCCGCCTGTTCGGACTGGCGCGCGAACTGCGGCGGAGGCACCGCGCGCAGTGGGACGCCGCCGGACGCGACATCGCCCGCACCGACGGGCTGGCCCGGGTGCCGGTCGCCCTGGCGTGGCTGCTCTTCGTGCTGGCCTACGCGGGCGCGATCGTCCTGATGGTGCGGGCCGCTCTGTCCGGCCACGCCTCGCTCAGCCTGGTGATCACGGCCGTCGCCGTGAGCAGCCAGATCACCGGACAGGTGCAGGGCCTGCTGAACCTGAGCTTCTGGACCCTGGAGTCGCTGCGGGCGACCCGGGTCTTCCTCGACGTTGTCGAGGACGGCACCGTGGAGCGGGCGGCCGTCGTGCCGGCCACCCCGGCGGTGGTGCCGGCTGCACTGCGCCACGGGATCACTCTGGAAGGTCTCACCTTCCAGTACTGGAACCGCGACCAGCCCTCCCTGGACGCCGTCGACCTCCACCTCCCGGCCGGCGCGGTGGTCGCCCTGGTCGGCGAGAACGGCGCCGGGAAATCCACCTTCGTCACCATGCTCACCGGCCTCTACCGTCCGAACGCGGGGCGCATCCTGGTGGACGGCACCGACCTCGCCCAGTTCTCGCCAGAGGAGTGGCGGGCACGGACCACCGTGGCCTTCCAGGCCCCGGTCCCGATCGAGATGTCCCTCCAGGACACCGTCGGACTGGGCCTGCTCGACCACCGTGAGGACCCGGAGCGGGTCCTCGAAGCGGTGCGGACCGCGGGTGGCGACAGACTCCTCTCCGGGCTTCCCGACGGGCTGGACACCCGGCTCGGACGCACATCGTGGGACGGCGAGGGCCTGTCGGGCGGCCAGTGGCAGACGCTCGCCAACGCTCGGGCCGCGATGCGGCGGACGCCGCTGCTGCGGATCCTCGACGAGCCCTCCGCCAGCCTCGACGCCCGCGCCGAGGAGTGGCTGTTCAAGCAGTACGCCGAGCTCAACCGCCTGGACGGCGGGGTGACCGTGCTGGTCACCCACCGCTTCACCACCGCCCGCGCGGCTGACCTCATCGTCGTCCTGGACCACGGCCGCGTCGTCGAGGTCGGCACCCACGACAGCCTGACCCGGGCCGACGGCCCCTACGCCGAGCTGTACCGCCTGCAGGCCCGGTACTTCGTCTGATCGGACGCACCGGACCCTCGGTGCCAAAGGAGGTAGCTGAGAACCCCTCCTGGGTCGTGGCCGCGCCGGACAGACTGCCGGACGACCCGCTCGGTCAGCATCGCGGCGAACCCCTGCTGGACCTCGATGTCGGCCCTCGCGAGGATCGTGTCCAGGGCTGCCTGGATGTCGAGGCCCAGCTCAATCGTCTCGCCGCGGCCCTCCCAGCGGAGGATCCGGCGCGGATTAACGCCGACGATCTCGGCGAACGCCTTGCCCGTGCGGCGCATGGCCTTGCGCCGCAGGCTTGCCTCGTAGCCGGTCCAGCGCGTCACCCCCCGCCTTGGCCGGCCCCTACGGGCTCTCGCCAGGGACCGCCCGGTACGTCATTTGCAGGCGGTGCAGGACCGGGTGGCCGACGGGAAGCGCTGTGTCGTCGATCGCGGCCGGCGGACGCACGCCGAACAAGGCGGGAGAGGCGGTCAGGTCCGTGAGCGGCCGAGGTCACGAGCTACGAGCCGCAGGAACGGCGACCACCGTCCACTTCCCGTAGTCCACGTACCGGCGAGACACCACGCCCGGTCACCATCGGGCGTCGAGTCAGCTCAGCAGGACTGTGCCGTAATAGAGCCGGCCTTAGGTGGGGAGCGGCGCGCAGGGCAGGCCCAGGCGGTATGCAAAACCTCGCCCCGCCTGGACGAAGGCCAGGCGGGACGAAGGTCAGGCGGGACGCCAGTCCCGAGCTCAGACACCTTGGATCAGTGGATTATCGCGGGACAGCCTTGCGGTGGATCACAACGGGAGTGCACGACCTCCGCCTTCTGGCGCGGTGAAGATCAGGTCGGTCGGCTTCTTCCCCTGACAGCGGCGCTGGAACAGTTGCGCCTGCTCCGGGGTGAGCACGAGCGTCCGGCGTGACTTCTTGGTCTTGGGGGCGCCGAGGAACGTCCCGCCTCCGGCGGCCATTGCTGTCCGTGACCGTTCACCAGGTCACGGAAACGCTTCGCCGCCCCTTCGCCGTCGAAGGTCTCGCGCCGGGTCCGCCCCGTTCGGGAGCCACCAGTCCGCCACATCACGGTGCGGGAGGGGTCACCGCTCAGGCGTTCACCGGCCATGCCGTGAGCCATCCGAAGGAGCCTGCGGCGAGTCGCTGTGGCGTTCGCGCGGCTCATGCCGTGACCCGGCTAGCGTCGCAACGGCGTTCCCACTGGTCACAACGTTTCTGCTGTGGTGGGGCGGGTGGGACTCGAACCCACGGCCGACGGATTATGAGTCCGCTGCTCTAACCGGCTGAGCTACCGCCCCTTTTCGGCCTGGCGCGTACATGTGTGCGCGCCGTCTGCCGCAGCATAGCCGGTCATACGATCTCTCGCTCCGGATGCCCGGGTACTCGTGACCATGAAGACCGCGCTGCTCCGTGCCCGGTTCCGGACGACGTGAAGTTGACGCGAAAGAGTCACGCCGGCCCCACGCGCACCACCGAACCGGACCGCCGGAGGGCCGGTTCGGGGCACGCGAAAAAGGACCCCGCAGGGCCCTCTTCCGTTCCGCTCCCCCGACTGGACTCGAACCAGTAACCCTCCGGTTAACAGCCGAATGCTCTGCCAATTGAGCTACAGGGGATCGCGCTCCCCCGACTGGACTCGAACCAGTAACCTGCCGGTTAACAGCCGGCTGCTCTGCCAATTGAGCTACAGGGGATTGCTGCGTCGCCTCGAACGACACCTGCCTGGCGGCTGCCGGGCGGCGGACGTTCGCTGCGACACATACATTAGCGCAAGCAGGGGGGTGCTTTGCCAATCGGTATCGGCCGGGGTGATCTCCGGTGCCCGCGGGTAGGCGGGCAGCACACATCGCACGGAGTGAAGAAAGGGTGACAGCCATGCGGTACCGGCTCACGTTCATCGCCGGAGTGGCCCTCGGTTACGTGCTCGGCACGCGTGCCGGGCGCGAGCGCTACGAGCAGCTGAAGAAGTCCGCACGTCAGTTCGCCCAGAACCCGGCCGTGCGCAACACCTGCGAGTCGGCGGCCCAGAGCGGCCGCGAGTTCGCCGGGAAGGCGTACCACGCGGTGGGCGACAAGGTCGGCGACAAGGTGCCGGCGTCCGTGGCGGACCGGGTGCGGTCGCTGCGCGGGCACGGCGCGAACGGCGCGGACGACTGGGGAACGACCAACACCTGAGGCCCCGTCGTCAGGTCTGTCGCACCGCCGGTGCGGGAATGCTCCGGCGGTGCGGCAGAATCTGTGTATGGGCATAGTCGCCGGCTTGGACAGTTCTTCCGCCTTCACGCACATCGTGGTCTGCGATACGGACACGGGTGCCGTACTGCGCCAGGGGTACGCCGCACACCCCGTGGAGGCGAAGGCCTCCGAGGTCGACCCGCAGGTGTGGCTGCTCTCACTCGGTGAGGCGGCCACCGGCGGGCTGCTCGAAGGCGTGCAGGCCATCGGGGTGGCCGCGCAGCAGCACGGGCTCGTGCCGCTGGACCGCCAGGGCAATCTCGTACGTCCCGCGCTGCTCGGCAACGACAAGCGGGCGCAGGTCGCCGCCGCCGATCTGATCGACGGGCTGGGCGGGCGGCAGGCCTGGGCCGAGGCGGTCGGGGCGGTGCCGCAGGCCGCTCAGCCGGTGTCGAAGCTGCGCTGGATGGCGCGGAACGAGCCGGAGACGGCACAGCGGGTCGCCGCCGTGCTCCAGCCGCACGACTGGCTGGTGTGGCAGCTGCTGGGCCGCCCGGCCCGGCGGACGACCGACCGGGGTGCCGCGTCCGGGACCGGTTACTGGTCGGCGGCCACTGAGTCCTACCGGCCGGAGCTGGTGGAGCTGGCGCTCGGCCGGGAGGCGGCGCTGCCCGAGGTGCTCGGTCCCTGCGAGGCTGCCGGGACGACGCCCGAGGGGCTGCTGATCTCGGCGGGTACCGGCGAGACGATGGCGGCGGCGTTCGGGCTCGGGGTCGGGGTCGGCGACGCCGTGGTGTCGCTGGGGGCCTCTGGCTCGGTGATGGCCGTGCACCACGAGGCGCTGGCCGATCCGACCGGGATGATCACCTCGTTCGCGGACGCCACCGGGATGCACCTGCCGGTGGTGCACACGTCGAACGCGGTACGGGCGCTGCGCGGCACCGCCGAGATGCTGGACGTGGAGGGGCTGGAGGAGCTGTCGGCGCTGGCGCTGAAGTCGACGCCGGGCGCCTCGGGGCTGGTGCTCCTGCCGTATCTGGAGGGTGAGCGGACCCCGCGTCTGCCGCACACCGCGGGGACGCTGAGCGGGCTGCGGCGCGAGTCGATGAAGCCGGAGCACCTCGCGCGGGCCGCGTTCGAGGGGATGCTCTGCTCGCTGGCCGACGCGCTGAACGTGCTGCGCGGCCGCGGGGTCGAGGTGCGGCGGGTGTTCCTGCTGGGCGCCGCCGCCGAACTGCCGGCCGTGCGGGCGCTCGCGCCCATGCTGCTGGGGACGCAGGTGGTCATCCCGGAGCCGGCCCAGTACGCGGCGCTGGGTGCGGCCCGGCAGGCGGCCTGGGCGCTGGGGGTCTCGCAGGGGACGCTCGATCCGCGCACTCCCCCGGTCTGGCAGGACGCCGCGGCGCAGGTGCTGGATCCCGGCGAGGAGCTGGCGGTCGGTCAGGCGGTGCGTCAGCAGTACGTGGCGACGCGGGACCAGATCCACCCCGGAGCCTTCGACGCCGCGCGCTGATACGCGGGGCGTCGATAAGCGGGGCGCTGATACGTCGCGCGCCGATACGCGGGGCGCTCGTCGCCGCGCGCCGGGGCGTCTCGCGGTCGACGGCGCGCGCCGGGGTGCCTACCTTCGGTGACACCGCCGGGGGGCGGCGCGGAGTTCGGTGGCAAAATTATGGACCCGGTCTTTTTTTTGACCTGGACTTGAATAAAAACGTTCGCGGTCCCGGTGGGCGGTGCCGGAAAATGGGTCGACTCCCGACCTATGCCGACTCCGAGAGACACGCGTGCTCATAAAACTCCTGCGGGCCTATCTCGGTCCGTACAAGAAACCGATCGCGCTGCTGGTGGTCTTCCAGCTGCTCCAGACCTCCGCCGCCCTCTATCTGCCCACCCTGAACGCCGACATCATCGACAACGGTGTCGTCAAGGGGGACACGGGTTACATCCTTCAGTACGGCGGCGCCATGATCGTCGTCAGCATCGCCCAGGTGGTCTGCAACGTCGGGGCCGTCTACATCGGTGCCCGTACCGCGTCCGCACTGGGCCGCGACGTCCGGGCGTCGGTCTTCGACCGGGTCCAGTCGTTCTCCGCGCGTGAGCTCGGCCGGTTCGGCGCACCGTCGCTGATCACCCGTACGACCAATGACGTCCAGCAGGTCCAGATGCTGGTCCTGATGACGTTCACGCTGATGGTCTCGGCACCGATCATGTGTGTCGGCGGCATCATCATGGCGCTCGGCCAGGATGTCCCGCTCTCCGCGGTGCTCCTCGCGGTGGTGCCGGTCCTCGGGATCGCGGTGAGCCTGATCGTGAAGCGGATGCGTCCGCTGTTCCGCACGATGCAGGAGCGGCTCGACACGGTGAACCGGGTGCTGCGCGAGCAGATCACCGGCAACCGGGTCATCCGCGCCTTCGTCCGCGACGGTTACGAGGAGAAGCGGTTCCGCGGCGCCAACACCGAGCTGACGGACGTGGCGCTGTCCACCGGGCGGCTGATGGCACTGATGTTCCCGACCGTGATGACGGTCGTGAACGTGTCGTCGATCGCCGTCGTCTGGTTCGGCGCGCACCGGATCGACAGCGGCGGGATGCAGATCGGGGCGCTGACCGCGTTCCTCTCCTATCTGATGCAGATCGTCATGTCGGTCATGATGGCCACCTTCATGTTCATGATGGTGCCGCGCGCCGAGGTCTGTGCCGAGCGCATCCAGGAGGTCCTGGAGACCGAGTCCAGCGTGGTGCCGCCGGTCGATCCGGTGACCGAACTGCGCGCCCACGGGCATCTGGAGGTCCGGGGTGCGAACTTCCGCTACCCCGGCGCCGAGGCGTCGGTACTGCGGTCGGTGGATCTGATGGCCCGGCCCGGCGAGACGACCGCGATCATCGGGTCGACGGGCAGCGGCAAGTCGACGCTGCTCGGTCTCGTACCCCGGCTGTTCGACGTGACGGACGGCCAGGTGCTGGTCGACGGGACGGACGTACGGACGCTGGATCCGGCGCTGCTGGCGAAGACCGTGAGCCTGGTCCCGCAGAAGCCGTATCTGTTCTCCGGAACGGTCGCGACCAATCTGCGGTACGGGAACCCGGACGCGACCGACGAGGAGCTGTGGCACGCCCTGGAGGTCGCACAGGCCAAGGAGTTCGTCGAGGGTCTGGAGCACGGGCTCGACGCACCGATCGCGCAGGGCGGAACCAATGTCTCCGGCGGGCAGAGACAGCGGCTGTCGATCGCGCGGACGCTGGTCCAGCAGCCGGAGATCTACCTCTTCGATGACTCGTTCTCCGCGCTGGACTACGCCACGGACGCCGCGCTGCGCGCGGCACTGCTGCGGGAGACCGCCGCCGCGACCGTGGTGATCGTCGCACAGCGGGTGTCCACCATCCGCGACGCCGACCGGATCCTGGTGATGGACGAGGGCCGGGTCGTCGGCTCCGGCAGTCATCACGAGCTGATGGACGGCAATGAAACATACCGGGAGATCGTGCTCTCCCAGCTGACGGAAGCGGAGGCCGCGTAATGGCCGGGGCTGGCGGACGCATGATGGCGGGCGGGGCACCGACCCAGCGCTCCATGGACTTCAAGGGCTCCACGAAGCGGCTGCTGAAGCGCTTCGCCTCGGAGCGGGCCACGCTGTACGTGATGCTGGTGGCCGGTGCGCTGAGCGTGGCGCTCTCGGTGGTCGGCCCGAAGATCCTCGGCAAGGCCACCGACCTGGTGTTCGCCGGGGTCATCGGCCGGCAGATGCGGGCGGGGACGACCAAGGAGCAGGCCATCGACGGCCTGCACAAGTCCAACAGCGGCCTGGCCGACATGCTCTCCAAGGTGGACTTCGTCCCCGGGCAGGGCATGGACTTCGACGCGATCGGCCGGGTGCTGCTGGCGGCGCTGGCCGTGTACGTGGGTGCCGGGCTGCTGATGCTGGTGTCGACGCGGCTGTCGATCCGGGTGATCAACCGGGTCGTGTTCCAGATGCGCGAGGACATCCAGACGAAGCTGTCGCGGCTGCCGCTGTCCTACTTCGACCAGCAGAAGCGCGGCGAGGTGCTCAGCCGGGCGACGAACGACATAGACAACATCTCGCAGACGATGCAGCAGACGATGGGCCAGCTCATCAACTCGCTGCTGACCATCGTCGGCGTGCTGATCATGATGTTCTGGATCTCGCCGCTGCTGGCGCTCGTCGCCCTGGTGACGGTGCCGCTGTCGGTGGTCGTGGCGACCAAGGTGGGCAAGCGCTCGCAGCCGCAGTTCGTCCAGCAGTGGAAGGTGACGGGCAAGCTCAACGCCCACATCGAGGAGATGTACACCGGGCACACCCTGGTGAAGGTCTTCGGCCGGCAGGACGAGTCCGCGCGGGACTTCGCCGAGCAGAACGACGCGCTGTACGAGGCCGGGTTCAAGGCGCAGTTCAACAGCGGGATCATGCAGCCGCTGATGATGTTCGTGTCGAACCTGAACTATGTGCTGATCGCCGTGATCGGCGGGCTGCGCGTCGCCTCCGGTTCGCTGTCGATCGGTGATGTGCAGGCCTTCATCCAGTACTCGCGGCAGTTCTCCATGCCGCTGACCCAGGTCGCCTCCATGGCGAACCTGGTGCAGTCCGGGGTGGCCTCGGCCGAGCGGATCTTCGAACTGCTGGACGCCGAGGAGCAGGACCCCGATCCCGCACCGGGCAAGGGCGCGCACCCGCAGGCGCCGCGCGGCAGCGTCGCGCTGGAGCACGTGTCGTTCCGCTACGACCCGGAGAAGCCGCTCATCGAGGACCTGTCGCTGAGTGTCGAACCGGGTCACACGGTCGCGATCGTCGGACCGACCGGTGCGGGCAAGACGACGCTGGTCAATCTGCTGATGCGGTTCTACGAGGTGACGGGCGGCCGGATCACCCTGGACGGGGTGGACGTGGCGACGATGTCGCGCGACGACCTGCGGTCGGGGATCGGCATGGTCCTCCAGGACACCTGGCTGTTCGGCGGGACCATCGCGGAGAACATCGCGTACGGCGCGTCGGTCGAGGTCACCCGGGAGGAGGTCGAGGAGGCGGCGCGGGCGGCCCACGCCGACCGCTTCATCCGTACCCTGCCGGACGGCTACGACACGGTGATCGACGACGAGGGCACCGGCGTCAGCGCGGGCGAGAAGCAGCTGATCACCATCGCGCGGGCGTTCCTGTCCGACCCGGTGATACTGGTGCTCGACGAGGCGACCAGCTCGGTCGACACCCGTACCGAGGTGCTGATCCAGAAGGCGATGGCGCGCCTGGCGCACGGCCGTACGAGCTTCGTGATCGCGCACCGGCTCTCCACCATCCGGGACGCCGACGTCATCCTGGTGATGGAGAACGGCTCGATCGTCGAGCAGGGCACGCACGACGGGCTGTTGGAGGCGCGGGGCGCGTACGCGCGGCTGTACGCGGCCCAGTTCGCGCAGGCGGTCGCCGAGGTCGACTAGGGTCTTTCGTTTGGATCAGGCTGGATCAGGGAGCGGGGGCCGGTGCCGTGCATCGCAAGGCGGAGGAGGGAGTCAGGGCGGAGTCCTGGCGACCGACGACAACGCCGCGAGGTGCGGTGCCGGACCCCGCGAGCCCAGCATGATCCAAACGAGAGGCTCTAGGGAGCCTGTTCGCGGCGCCGTTCCGCGGCTGCCCCGGCGGGTGCGCGGGTACGCGTACTCAGTCGAGGTAGCCGCGGAGCTGGTCGGCGAAGGCGTGGTCCCGCAGTTTGCTGAGGGTCTTGGACTCGATCTGGCGGATGCGTTCACGGGTCACGCCGAAGATCCGGCCTATCTCCTCAAGCGTGCGGGGCCGCCCGTCGGCCAGCCCGTACCGCAGCTGGACCACCTTCCGCTCGCGCTCGTTGAGCGTGGAGAGCACGACCTCCAGGTGTTCGCGCAGCAGCAGGAAGGCGGCGGACTCGACCGGGGACGCGGCGTCCCCGTCCTCGATCAGGTCGCCGAGGGAGACGTCGTCCTCCTCGCCGACCGGGGCGTGCAGGGACACGGGTTCCTGGGCGAGGCGCAGCACCTCGCCCACCCGCTCCGGGGTCAGGTCGAGCTGGGCGGCGACCTCCTCGGGAGTCGGCTCGTAGCCGCGCTCCTGGAGCATCCGGCGCTGGACCCGCACGACGCGGTTGATCAGTTCGACGACGTGGACCGGGACCCGTATGGTCCGCGCCTGGTCGGCCAGGGCGCGGGACATGGCCTGCCGGATCCACCAGGTCGCGTACGTCGAGAACTTGTAGCCGCGGGCGTAGTCGAACTTCTCGACCGCCCGGATCAGTCCGAGGTTTCCCTCCTGGACCAGGTCGAGCATGGTCAGTCCGCGGCCGACGTAGCGTTTGGCCACGGAGACGACCAGGCGCAGGTTGGCCTCGATGAGCCGGCGTTTGGCCATCCGGCCCATGACGACGAGCCGGTCCAGGTCGACGGCGAGGCGGGTGTCGGGGTCCGGGGTGCGGGCGAGGCGTTCCTCGGCGAACAGGCCGGCTTCGACGCTGCGGGCGAGCTCCACCTCGTCGGCGGCGGTGAGCAGCTGGATGCGGCCGATCTCCCGCAGGTACTGCCGGAACAGATCGGACGACGGCCCGCTCGTGTCCGGCCTGCCGCGCCGCGCCGGGGGCTCGGGCAGCTCCGCCGGCTCCTCCATGACCACCTCGGGTGGGTCGGGGATGTCCTGCGGGTCCGCCGCGGCCTCCGGGTGACGTACGGCCCGGTGCTGCGCGGGGACTGCCGAGACATGCTCGGTCTTGGTCACGGTCCGGGTCTGCACGGGGGCGACCTCCAGGTGATCGCTGCCGGACCGCGGGGATGGAGGACCACCGTTCGGTGGGCCGGCCGCGCTCCGATGACTCAGGCACCGCCACCCAGTGTGGGGCACGACACACAGCTGCCACGAGGGGCGTGCGGGGACTTTCTGAGTCCGCCAGGTGACCGGGCGGGTCGCCGGAGGCGGCCCTGGGGCCTCAGAGCGCGTCGGCTCCGCTGTTGCGCAGGGACTGGGCGTACTGCTGGAGGACCCAGACCTCGTTCTGCGCGGCGGCCAGGTGGTCCGGGGCGACATTGCTGCCGAGCCGGGCGAGGCTGCCCTGGACGTCGTCGATCCGGCGGTCGACGGCCCGCAGCCGGACCTTGACCAGGTGCTCGCCCGCGTAGGCCTCGTCGATGGACTTGCCGTGGAAGACCTCGACCGCCAGCTCGGTGACCAGCTTGCGCACCGTGTCGTTGGGGGTCGCGTCGAGCACCTGGACGAGGTATTCGCGGGTCTCGGCTACGCCCAGCTCGGCGCCGCCGACCTCCGCGATGCACTCGCGGACTGCCGCGTACGGCGGGGCGGTGAACTCGTCCGTGCCGTAGGCGTCGAAGGCCGGGGAGACCAGGGCGGGCTTCTGCAGGGCGAGCTTGAGCAGCTCGCGCTCGGTGCGGTGGGCCGGGCTGCGGAGGTTGAGCGCGGGCCCGGAGGGGCCGGAGGCCGCGGCGGGGGGCTGGGCCTGCCGGCTCTGCGCGCCGGAGCGGGAGGAGGAGCGCGCGGATCCTCGCTGGTCGCCCCGGCCGCGGGCCCACTGGGCGAGCTGATTGACCCGGTGCACGACGTACTCCTGGTCCAGGATGCCGACGAAGCCGGCCAGCTGGACGGCGACCTCGCGCTGCACGCTGCCCGTCTTGATCTTGGCGACGACGGAGGCGGCCTCGTCGAGCGCGGCGGCGCGGCCCGCCGGGGTCTCCAGGTCGTAGCGGCCGACGATCTGACGGAGGGCGAACTCGAAGAGCGGGGTGCGGGGTTCGACCAGGTCGCGGACGGCCTCGTCGCCCTTGGCGAGCCGCAGATCGCACGGGTCCATGTTGTCCGGGGCGATCGCGATGTAGGTCTCGGCGGCGAATTTCTGGTCGTCCTCGAAGGCGCGCAGGGCGGCCTTCTGGCCTGCCGCGTCACCGTCGAAGGTGAAGATCACCCGGGCGCTGCCGTTGTCCATCAGGAGCCGGCGCAGGATCTTGATGTGGTCGCCGCCGAACGCGGTGCCGCAGGTGGCGATGGCGGTGGTGATCCCGGCGAGGTGGCAGGCCATCACGTCGGTGTAGCCCTCGACGACGACGGCCCGGCTGGCCTTCGCGATGTCCTTCTTGGCCAGGTCGATGCCGTACAGCACCTGGGACTTCTTGTAGATCGCGGTCTCTGGGGTGTTGAGGTACTTCGGGCCGTTGTCGTCGTCGCGCAGTTTGCGGGCGCCGAAGCCGACGATGTCGCCCGCGGTGTCGCTGATCGGCCACATCAGCCGGCCGCGGAAGCGGTCGATGGGGCCGCGCCTGCCGTCCTGGGAGATGCCGGAGGCGATCAGCTCCTTGTCGCTGAAGCCCTTGCCGCGCAGATAGCGGGTGAGGTGGTCCCAGCCGGCCGGGCTGTAGCCGACGCCGAAGTGGCCGGCCGCCGCCTGGTCGAAGCCGCGCTCGGCGAGGAACTTGCGGCCGATCTCGGCCTCGGGGCCGTCGAGCTGCTCGACGTAGAACTGGGCGGCCGCCTTGTGCGCCTCGACCAGCCTGATCCGCTCACCGCGCTGGTGGGAGGGGTTGTACCCGCCCTCCTCGTACCGCAGGGTGATGCCGGCCTGGGCCGCGAGCCGCTCGACCACCTCGGAGAACTGGAGGTGGTCGATCTTCATCACGAAGGCGATCGTGTCGCCGCCCTCCTGGCAGCCGAAGCAGTGGAAGAGACCCTTGCTCGGACTGACCTGGAAGGAGGGGGACTTCTCGTCGTGGAAGGGGCACAGGCCCTTGAGGTTTCCACCGCCCGCGTTGCGCAGCTGGAGGTACTCGGAAACGACGGCGTCGATCGGGACCGCGTCCCGGACCGCCTTCACGTCGTCGTCATTGATCCTGCCTGCCACGGGGTGAAGTCTACGGGTGGGCAGTGACAGGCATGGTGCGGGCCGGGTGTGATACGGGCCGCCCGCGGTGCCCGGGTCCGCCCGTGCCGGGGCCCGCCGGGCTCCGGCACAAGGCGGTCCGGACCGCTCAGATCAGTGATTCCAGCGGCACCGAGGGATCGGCCAGCGCGTCCGGGTCGACCGGCTGACCGGCCTTGATCAGTTCCTGCACGGTGTCGGTGACGTCCCACACGTTCACGTTCATCCCGGCGAGCACCTTGCCGTCCTTCAGCCAGAACGCGATGAACTCGCGCTTGCCCGCGTCGCCGCGGATCACCACCTGGTCGTAGCTGCCGGGCGGTGCCCAGCCCGAGTACTCCAGGCCGAGGTCGTACTGGTCGGAGAAGAAGTACGGCACCCGGTCGTAGGAGACGTCCTGACCGAGCATGGCGCGGGCCGCCGCCGGGCCGCCGTTCAGCGCGTTGGCCCAGTGCTCCACCCGCAGCCGGGTGCCGAGCCCCGGATGCGCCACGTTGGCGACGTCACCTGCGGCGTAGATGTGCGGGTCGCTGGTGCGCAGGGAGGCGTCCACGGCGATGCCGCCGCCCTGGGCGCGGGGGGCGATGTCGAGGCCCGCGGCCTCGGCGAGGGCGGAGCGCGGGGCGGCCCCGATCGCGGCGAGGACGTCGTGGGCGGGGTGCTCCTCGCCGTCGTCGGTGCGGACCGCGAGCACCATGCCGTCCTGGCCGACGATCTCGGTGAGCCGGCCGCCGAAGTGGAAGCGGACGCCGTGGTCGCTGTGCAGATCGGTGAAGAGCTGGCCGAGCTCGGGGCCGATGACCCGGTGCAGCGGGGTCGCCTCCGGTTCGACGACGGTGACCTCGGCGCCGTATCCGCGGGCCGCCGCCGCGACCTCCAGGCCGATCCAGCCGGCTCCGGCGATCACCAGGTGGCCGTTGTCGCGGCCGAGCGCGGCCAGGACGTTGCGCAGCCGGTCGGAGTGGGCGAGGCGGCGCAGGTGGTGGACGCCGGCCAGGCCGGTGCCGGGGATGTCGAGGCGGCGCGGCTCGGCGCCGGTGGCCAGGAGCAGCTTGTCGTAGTGGATGACGGTGCCGTCGCCGAGCTCCACGGAGCGGGCGTCGCGGTTCAGTACGGTGACGGGCTGGCCGAGGTGGAGCTCGATGTCGGCCCCCGCGTACCAGGCCGTCTCGTGGACGAAGACGCTGTCGCGTTCCTCCTTGCCGGCCAGGTACCCCTTGGAGAGCGGCGGGCGTTCGTACGGATGGTCGCGCTCATCGCCGATCAGGATGACCCGGCCGCTGAAACCCGCCGAGCGGAGCGCCTCCGCCGCCTTCGCTCCGGCCAGTCCTGCGCCGACAATGACGAACGTCCGATGTGCGTCGACCACTTGATGCCTCCTCGGTGCTTGCTGCGCGGCGCCAACTGCGAGCGTCCCGCACGCAGCGTGATGGCGAAAGAGGGTGTGACCCGATCAGGTCACACCCAGTGGTCATGGGCCGGTCCGCGGACCGGTGCCGCACCACGGGGAACAGGGTGGCAGGTACGCGGCGGGGTCACGCGGTACGCGCACCCAGCACACCACCTGTCACATGGCCGGACGTCGCCGCCGCGCCCCGTCGCCGCCGGACATGCGCGGGCGGGACGCGTACGGGGCGACCCCCGGTGCGGGCCGCGCCGGTCTTCGCCGGCGCGGGAACCGCGCGGGAGGGGCCGGGTGCGGAGTCCGGTGCGGGGTCATCGGCCGGGCGCGGTGAGCGAGTGGTGCAGGGTGCGGGCCGACGCGTCGGTCAGCGCGGCGATCTGGTCGACCAGGACGCGCTTGCGGGACCGGTCGTCGGGCGCGGCCTCGTACAGCGCCCGCAGCTGCGGCTCAAGCCCCTCGGGCGCGCGGGCGGTCAGCGCCGCGGCCAGTTCGGCGATGACGATCCGCTGGTCGGCGCGGATCGCCTCCTGCTCGGCGCGCTGCATGACGTAACGGTCGGCGACCGCCTTGAGCACCGCGCATTCGTTGCGCGCCTCGCGGGGTACGACGAGCTCGGCGCCGTATCTGCCGAGGCGGCCGGTGCCGTACGCCAGACGGGTGCCGCTCTCGGCGGCGAGGCAGAACCGGCCGATCAGCTGGCTCGTGGCGTCCTTCAGCCGGGCCTGGGCGACGGCCGAACCGTCGTAGCCGTGCGGCCACCAGTCCTGGCCGATGAGCCGGTCCAGTGCCTCGGACAGCTCCTGGGGGTCGGTGTCCGCCGGGACGTACCGCCCGATGGCGACCTGCCAGATCTCCTGCCGCTCCGGCTCGGCGTCCAGGCAGTTGGGGTCGATGTGCCCGGCGTGCAGCCCGTCCTCGAAGTCGTGGACCGAGTACGCCACGTCGTCGGACCAGTCCATCACCTGGGCCTCGAAGCACTTGCGGTCCTGCGGGGCGCCCTTGCGGAACCAGTCGAAGACCGGCAGGTCGTCCTCGTACACCCCGAACTTCGGGGAGCCGGGGTCGGTGGGGTGTGCGCCCCGGTGCCAGGGGTACTTGGTGGCGGCGTCGAGCGCGGCGCGGGTCAGGTTGAGCCCGACGCTGACCAGCTCGCCGGTACGGGGGTCGGGGACGAACCGCTTCGGTTCGAGCCGGGTCAGCAGGCGCAGCGACTGGGCGTTCCCCTCGAATCCGCCGCAGTCCGAGGCGAAGTCGTTGAGCGCCTGCTCGCCGTTGTGGCCGAAGGGCGGGTGGCCCATGTCGTGGGAGAGGCAGGCCGTCTCGACCAGGTCGGGGTCGCAGCCGAGTGCGGCGCCGAGTTCCCGGCCGACCTGGGCGCATTCCAGGGAGTGGGTGAGCCGGGTCCGGGGGCTGGCGTCCCAGGCGTAGCTGCGGGTGCCGGGGGTGACCACCTGGGTCTTCCCGGCGAGCCGGCGCAGCGCGGCGGAGTGGAGCACGCGGGCGCGGTCGCGCTGGAAGGCTGTGCGGCCGGGCCGTTTGTCCGGTTCGGTGGCCCAGCGCTCGGCGTCGGCGGCGCCGTAAGGAGCCGTGTCCGATTCCCGCGGGCCGTGCGTGTGGTGCGTGTGGTGCGTGTCGTGCGTGCCTTCCATGAGGTCGACATTAATCGGCCGGGCTGACAAGAGGGCTCAGGCTGACGTCAAGAAATGTGTGTTCATCCGATTTTCGCGTGCCGGGACACCGGCCGTCCGTGCCGGTGGTGGCGGTTACGCAGAACCCTTTGGGCCGTCCTGTCGTCACGTCATAGGGGGACAGTTCGGCACGGCACAGGACAAAGACAGGAACGAGGGCGCTCTCATGCGGCTGAAGCGACAGGGTGCAGGGGTGGGCCGGGGCCGGCTGAGGAGAACGGCGGCCCTGCTGCGGCCCCGGCTGCCGCGGACCCGGCGGGGACGGCGCCGGGCCGTGCAGGGGGTGATGGTCGCCTGTGTGCTGGGCCTGGCACCCGCCACCTGGCTGCACTCGGTGGCCGACGCCCGGGTCAGGACGACGGCGGACGTGCCCGCGCGGCAGGTCGCCGTGGTGTTCGGGGCGGGGCTGTGGGACGGGAAGCCGTCCCCGTATCTCGCGAACCGGCTGCGGGCCGCGGCCGAGCTGTACCGGGACAAGAAGGTGAAGGTCGTGCTGGTGACCGGTGACAACAGCCGGGTGGAGTACGACGAGCCGGACGCGATGCGCACGTTCCTGGTCGAGCACGGGGTGCCGGACAGCAGGATCGTCAGCGACTTCGCCGGCTTCGACACCTGGGACTCGTGCGTGCGGGCCAGGAAGATCTTCGGGGTGGAGCGGGCCGTGCTGGTGACCCAGGGCTTCCACATCCGGCGGGCGATCGCGCTGTGCCGGGCGGCGGGGATCGACGCGTACGGCGTCGGGGTCGACGCCAGACACGATGCGACCTGGTACTACGGCGGGACGCGGGAGCTCGCCGCGTCGGGGAAGGCGGCCCTGGAGGCGCTGTTCAAGCCCGACCCGCACTTCCTGGGCCCCCGGGAGCCGGGCGTGGAAACGGCCCTCGCGGCGGATGCCCGGTGAGCGCGCCCCGTCAAGGGAGCCGGGGCCCCCGGCTCCCTTGCGAGGTGACCGGCGCGGTCTCCGCCGACACCCAGCCGAGATAGCCGGCGCTGCCCCGTAGCACCGGGATCGCGATGATCTCCGGGGTGTCGTAGTCGTGCGCCTCCTGGAGGTGGGCCTCCAGTTCGTCGTACCGCTCGGCCGTCGTCTTGAGGAGCAGCTGCCACTCCTCGGTGGTCTCGATGGCGTTCTGCCACCGGTAGACCGAGAGGACGGGCGCGGAGATCTGTACGCAGGCGGCGAGCCGCGCCTCCACCACGCCCTGCGCCAGCAGCCGGGCCTTCTCCTCGCTGTCCGTCGTGGTCAGAACGGTCAGCCATGCGGGCGAAGTCACCTTCGGTCTCCTCTTTCGGTCTCCTCGGGTCCGGCAGCGGTCCACCTCCATTGTCAGGGGCGGGACTCGCTGCCGCCAGGTCAACCGCCGTACGGCCGCACCTCCTTCGCGTCCCGCAGCGCCCTGCCCCACCACACCAGCTGGTCGAGCAGCGACTTCGCGGCGGCGTCGGCACCGGCCGGGTCCCGGTGCCTGCCCTCGTCGTCGAAGAGCGCGCCGGCGTTGTGGAAGGAGACGGTGTCGCGGATCGAGACGGCGTGCAGTTCGGCGAAGACCTGCCGCAGGTGCTCGACCGCGCGCAGCCCGCCGGAGACCCCGCCGTAGGAGACGAAGGCGACGGGCTTGGCCTGCCATTCGGTGTGGTGCCAGTCAATGACGTTCTTGAGCGGGGCCGGGTAGGAGTGGTTGTACTCGGGGGTGATGACGACGAAGGCGTCGGCGGCCGCCAACCGGCCCGCGACCTCGGCCAGCCGGTCCGCCGCCTCGGGTCCGGGGCGGTACGAGTGCACGGTCGGGAGGTCGAGTCCGGCGACATCGACCAGGTCGGTCACGACGGCGGGGTGGCCCTCGGTGCGGGAGAGGAACCAGTCGGCGACGACGGGGGCGAAGCGGCCCTCGCGGTTGCTGGCGAGAATGACCGCGACTTTCAGAGGGGCGTCGCCGGAGGCGGCGGTGGTGGCGGGAGTGGCAGCTGTGGAGTCAGTGGTGGTGAGGTCCATGGGAAGAGGCTCACGCCTCAACCACGGTTGAGGTCAAGCGCCGGACAACCGCCCCCTCCGCCGTGCGTGTCGGCATACGGTGGAACGCATGACGAATCCAGCAGCCGCACCGGTCCCGTACGCCGAGTTCGACGGGCATCCGGCCACCGAGGACGATCTGCGGACAGCCGCCTTCTTCAACTACGGCCATTTCACCGCCATGCAGGTCAGGGAGGGCCGGGTACGCGGGCTCGGGCTGCACCTGGACCGGCTGGACGGCGCGAACCGGGCGATCTTCGAACTCCCGCTGGACGGCGGGCGGGTGCGCGAGCTGATCCGGCACGCGCTCCAGGGGGCGGGGGCCGTCGACGGCTCGGTGCGGGTGCAGGGATTCCTGCCGCCGGGCGCCACCGCGACGACCGTCATGGTCACGGTGCGCGCCCCGGCCCGCATGTCCACCGAGCCGAAGAGCATGATGTCCGTCCCGTACGCCCGTACCGTGCCGCACCTCAAGCGTCCCGGCGAGTTCGGCCAGACGTACTACGGGAATCTCGCCTCCCGCGCGGGCTTCGACGATGCGGTGCTGACCCTGCCGGACGGCTCGGTGACCGAGGGGTCGATCACCAACATCGGTTTCTGGGACGGCGATTCGGTCGTCTGGCCGCAGGCGCCGGCACTGCTCGGCATCACCATGGCGCTGCTGGAGCAGGAGTTCCCCGGCGCGGGGGTCCGGTCGCGGCGGAGTCCGGTGACGCTGGACGGGCTGGGGGCCTACCGGTCGGCGTTCGTGACCAACTCGCAGGGCATCGCGCCGGTCCGGCGGATCGATGACACCGCGTTCACGGTGGACGAGGAGCTGATGGGGCGGCTGGACACGGCCTACGGGAAGGCGCCCTGGGACACCGTGTGAGACCTCCGGCCCCGGCCGGGCGGGACGGGCGCCTCGGCGCACGGCCGGTCGGGGGCGTGGCCCCGAGAGGGGACCATGGGGCACATGGAGATCCCCACCGAAGGCCCGCAGTCGCGCATGCAGATCCACATCGAGGGCTCACGTCTGCCCGGCCGCACCTGCGGGCCCGGCGGCGACTTCGCCGGCTACGAGAACATCCACGTGGGCGTGCAGCGCAAGGACCGGCCCGGCGAACTCCTCGGGCTGCTTCCGGGTGACACCCCGTCCGCCTCCTGGACCCTGGACTGCACCGCCACCGCCTCTGCCACCGCCTCCGCCTCCGCAGACGGTGCGGACGGTGTCGAGATCAGCGGGCCGTACGTACAGGACAGGCTCGGCGGGCGCTTCGTCTACCTGTCGTGGGGCACGGTCGACGAGGACGGCCTCTTCTCGATGTTCCGGCGGGCCAAGCTGATGTTCGCCGACATCGGCGCGGACGTCCTCGAAGCGGCCGCGCGTTCCGGGCACCTCACGGCACGGCTGCCGCTCTCCGACGCCAAGGGCCAGCCGCTGTGCGCGCGGGTCCGGCCGCCGGTCGTCGAGTGGTCCGCCGCCGCTCCGGAACAGGCGCTTCCCTCTTCTGACGCACCGCTGCGGATCTCCTGAGACACCAGTGCGGAGGCGGAGCCGTCCTCATCGGGCCCAGAGGGGGGCGGGCCCGATGAGGGCGGCGGCCGGAGGCGGCGAGGGGACGCCGTCCCGTGGGGGGTGTGATGCGTGTGCCCCTCGGCCACAAGGTCATGCATGTGACGTGCACCACATTCACATCGGGGGTCATCACCCGATCGGCACCGGATGCCGCAGGGTGCCGCACCTCCCCTACCATCACCGCTCTGACCTGCACGCATACCGCGTGGCAAGGAGGCTGCGCCGGTCCGAACGGGTGACAGCTGACTCGGTGTCAGCAGGCGTGGGCGGCCGCCCGGCCGTTAGCTCGGAGCCAGGACACACCCGCCAGCGCCCCTTGCTCGGAGGAACCCCCATGCGCAGTCCTGCTCGCCTCGTGACCGGCACCGCCGCGGCCCTCGCCGCCGCCGCGCTCGGCCTCTGCGCCGCCGCCCCGTCGGCGTACGGGGACGAACTGGGCTCGCTGGAGATCACCCCGGCGAGCGCGGCTCCGGGAACCACGGTCACCGTGAACACCACCGCCTGCGGGGACGACACCGGCGCCACCGGCGACGCGAGCTCCCTGAAGGCCTCCCGCTTCGCGCTGGCACCGGCCACCCTCAAGGAGGTCCTGGCCGGTTCGTTCCGGGTGCCCGGCAACGTCGAGCCCGGCCCGTACAGCGTCGACGTGGCCTGCGAGAACGGCAAGGAGGCCACCGGCGAGATCGAGGTGAAGGCCGCGGGCACCGCGGGCAGGGACAGTGCGGACCCCGCCGGCACCGCGGGCAGGGACAGCAGGGACACCCCCGGCGCCGCCCGGACGGACACGGCCCGGGACGGCTCCGGGAAGGACTCCCCGGCGGACGCCGACGACTCCTCCGGCTACGACTTCTCGGGCCTGGACGCCTCGGGTCACGACTCGTCCGGCTACGACTCCTCGGGTTACGACTCCTCCGGCTATGACTCCTCGGGCCTCGACGAGGCCGAGGCCGCCGGTTCCGCCCTCGTGCCGGACTCCCCCGCGGCCCCGGTCCGCGGCACCTCCAGCGAGCGGCCGAGCCCGTCCGAACACGAGAGCTCCGCCGCGCACGAGAACTCCGCCGCGCGCGACAGCGCGTCGGACCACGAGACCCCCTCCGGCCACCGCTCCTCGGCCGCACCCACCGCCCCCACGGGGCACGTGAGGACCGGTGTCGGCGGCAGCGTCGGACCGGACACCACCCAGATCGCGGCGGGCGCAGGCGTTCTCGCCGCGACCGCCGTCGGCGGAGCCTGGCTCCTGCGTCGCCGGGCGAGCGGCACGCAGGACGACAGCTGACGGAGAATTCCACCTCTCCGTACCGCCTGGTCCCGTCCCGGTGGCCCAGCGCCACCGGGACGGGACCGCAAATCCATCCTCGTCACCCGGAGGACGACCGTGTCCCAGAAGGCCAAGGGCTGGCTGCTCGTCGTCGCGGCGCTGGCCGGTGTCTGGCTGATCCGGAACGGCGCGGACACCCGGCTGACCCCGCCGGGCCCGGCCTCCGCCCAGGCCTTCGCCGCCGGACCGGAACTGCTGCCGGGATCGCCGGTCGCCGAACCGCTGCGCCCCTCGGCCCCCGTCCGCATCCGGATCCCCAGCATCCGGGTGGACGCCCCGATGATGCGGCTCGGGCTCGGCCCCGACGGCAGCCTCGATGTGCCTCCGGCCGGGAACACCGACATCGTCGGCTGGTACAAGGACGGCACCCCGCCGGGCGCCAAGGGCAGTGCGATCGTCGCCGGCCATGTCGACAACGCCCAGGGCCCGTCCGTCTTCTACAACCTGGGCTCGCTGAAGAAGGGCAGCACCGTCGAGGTGCTCCGGCAGGACGGCCGCACCGCCGTCTTCGCACTCGACGCCGTCGAGGTCTACGACAGCAAGGACTTCCCCGACAAGCGGGTGTACGGGTCCTCGGAACACGCCTCGCTGCGGCTGATCACCTGTGGCGGCGGATTCTCCGAGTCGACGGGTTACGAGGGCAACGTGGTGGCCTACGCGCACCTCACCTCAGTGCGCTGACGCCGGGCGGGACCTCACGGACACGCCCGCGGCGCTCACGCGTTCCACTGGTCGAAGGCGAGCTTCGCGACCAGCGAGAACACCACGACCAGCAGCACCCCGCGGACGAACTCGCTGCCCCTGCTCAGCGCCATCCGCGCTCCGACCAGGCCGCCCGCCAGGTTGAACACCGCCATCAGACCGGCCAGCTGCCACATCACGTTGCCCTGGTACGCGAACATCGCCAGCGCGCCGCCGTTGGTGCAGACGTTGACGATCTTCGCGTTGGCGGAGGCCGTCACCAGATCGAGGTGGAGCACCGCGGTCAGGGCCAGCACCAGGAAGGTGCCGGTACCCGGTCCGAACAGCCCGTCGTACAGGCCGATGCCGCCGCCCACCAGCACGATCGCGGTGACGGTGCGGGCCCGGGTGACCGGGGGTGCCGTGCCGTCCTCGGGCGCCCTGCCGAACCGGGGCCGCAGCATGACGAACCCCGCGACCGCCAGCAGCACCACCATGATCACCGGGCGCAGCACCTCGCTGCTGATCCCGGCGGCGAAGAAGGCACCGGTCATCGATCCGGCCAGCGCCGCGAGGCCGATCCGCAGCGCGACGCCGACCTTCACCGGCGCCTTGCGCGCGTAGGCGACGGCGGCGCCGGACGTGCCGACGATGGCGACCGCCTTGTTGGTGCCGAGGATGTGCGCGGCGGGGACGTTCGGCAGCCCCAGCAGCAGCGCGGGCAACAGAAGCAGTCCGCCGCCGCCGACCACCGCGTCGATCCAGCCGGCCGCTCCCGCGGCGAGGCACAGCACGACGAGAGTGGTCACGGTTATGTCAGGCATGATCGCGACCCTAAGGAAACGGCACATGTCGCGTCCAACCGTCCTGCCGGTGCGGCAGGAAAGTCCGGTCGTACGCTTGATTCATGAGCCAGCGCCGGTACGCGAGTGACCTGCCCGACCAGAGCGGCCGTACGGCCGTGGTGACGGGAGCCAACAGCGGTATCGGGCTGATCACCGCACGGGAGCTGGCGCGACGCGGCGCCCGGGTGCTGCTCGCCTGCCGTGACGAGGGGCGCGGCAAGGAGGCGGCGGCCCGCATCCGCGGCGCGGTGCCGGACGCGGACGTGGAGTTCGCCGCGCTGGACCTGGCCGATCTGTCGTCGGTACGGGAGTTCGCCGCGTCGTACACCCCGGACCGGCTCGATCTGCTGATCAACAACGCCGGTGTGATGGCCCTTCCGTACGGAAGGACCGCCGACGGCTTCGAGACCCAGTTCGGCGTCAACCACCTCGGGCACTTCGCCCTCACCGGGCTGCTGCTGCCGAAGCTGCTCGGCACCCCGGGCGCGCGGGTGGTGAGCGTGTCCAGCGGTCTGCACGTCCTGTCCAATATCGACATGGGCGATCTCAACAGTGAGCGGAACTACCGCCGCTGGATCGCCTACGGCCGCTCGAAGACCGCCAACCTGCTGTTCGTCCACGAGCTGGCCCGGCGGACCGCCGCCATCGGCAGCGGGCTGGTCGCCGCCGCCGCACACCCGGGCTACGCGTCGACCAATCTGCAGACGGCGGGCGTCCGGATGGAGAACCGCAGAGCGGCGGAGCGGGTCATCGAGCTCGGCAACCGGATCATCGCCCAGCCCGCGTCCGCGGGCGCCCTGCCCAGCCTGTACGCGGCCACCGCGCCCGGCGTACGGCCCGACTCGTTCACCGGTCCGCGGCTGCTGGGCTGGCGCGGTGCGCCGGCTCCGTCCTGGCGGGCGGGCTGGACGCTCAACGATGTGGCGAGCGAGCGGCTGTGGGTGGCGTCGGAGCAGCTGACCGGGGTCACCTTCGCGGGCCTCGGGGTCTGATTCCCCGGGGCCCGCGAGCCCAGCCGGGCCCAAACGAGAGGCTCTCGCCCCGGTGGGCTCAGCCCTGGCCGTCCACGGCGGACGGGTCCATCCACATGACCTCCCAGATGTGGTGGTCCGGGTCCTGGAAGGACCGGCCGTACATGAAGCCGAGGTCCTGGGGCTCGTTGGCGGGCGAGCCGCCCGCGGCGAGCGCCGCGTCGGCCAGCTCGTCCACCTTCTCGCGGCTGTCGGCGCTCAGCGCCAGGAGCATCTCGGTGGTCTTCGAGGCGTCCGCGATCTCCTTCTTGGTGAAGTCCTTGAAGCGCGGCTCGGTCATCAGCATGGCGAAGATCGTGTCGCTGATGACGAGACAGGCGGTGTTCTCGTCACTGAACTGCGGGTTGAAGGAGAATCCCAGCTTCCCGAAGAAGCCCTTGGTCGTCTCCAGGTCCTTGACCGGCAGGTTCACGAAGATCATCTGAGGCATGGCCGTCTCGCTCTCTCAGCGGGTGAATGCGGTGCGTGAATTCGGTGGGCGAATCCTGTGGGCGAATCCTGTGGGCGAATCCTGTGCGTTCTCCGCGAACGCGTTACGAGAGGTAGACGCCGGGGCCGCCGGAAACTCATCGGTGCCGGGACGGGAAACCTCGCCGGCCGTTCTCCCGTCCGGCGGGCCCCGTACGGATCACGACATGGCGAGCGGCGCGCCGCCCCGCAGCAGCGAGTCGCCCAGCGGCGTCACCGTGTGCAGGACGGAGCTGCCGTGGCGCAGGGTGTGCACCAGACCCGCCTCACGCAGCACACAGGCGTGCTGGCTCGCCGACGCGAGGGAGACCCCGGCCCGACGGGCGAGCTCGCTGGTCGTGCAGCCGCCGCCGATGGTCCGCAGCACCGTCGACCGGGTGTTGCCGAGGAGCCGGCCGAGCCAGGGGCCCGGTTCGGCGAAGACCGGGGCGCTGGTGTGGCCGACCGGATAGACGAGCACCGGCGGCAGCAGCGGGTCGCGGAGGACGACCGGGGCGCCGCGGCAGAAGAACGACGGCTGGAGGAGCAGCCCGCGGCCGTCCAGGTGCAGTTCGCGGTCGACCGGGTAGTCCGCCTCCAGCACCGGCGCCCGCCAGCGGATCACCGGCGGGAGCGAGGCGAGCAGCTCGTCCGCGCCGCCGTCCAGGAGAGCGCGTCCCCGGACGGCGCGGTCGGCCTCGATGCCGGCCTGGATATGCGGCCAGTACGGTTCGACCGCGGCGCGGTGGTAGCCGCGCAGCGCGCCGATGAGCCGGCCCAGGGGCTCGGAGCGCCCTTCCCGCAGCGCGTCCAGCCGCACCGGCCGTACTGCCCGCCGGGCCGTGGCGGTACGGCCGCCGGCTGCTCCCCCGGTGCCCAGCATCGCCAGTTCGGCCCGCAGCCGCTCGGGCGGGGTGTCGCGCAGCGCCTCGATTCCGGTGCTTAAGTCCAGCGGTTCGGAACCTTCCTGAGAAGGCGTCAGGAAATCCGGGAAATAGCCGCGCGGTGGAACCACGGCGGACAGCAGATGTACTTCACCATTCAACCGCGGACGGGTTTCCGTGCGCCATTTCCCGAACACCGTGGAAGCACGCCGGTCCCTCAGCCGGTGAAGACTGAGAATGGTCTCCCACAATGCGTCCGGCCCGGTGGCCATACGCACTCTGGAAAGGTCCCATCCGGATATATGGATACGCAGCACCGTTCCCCCACCCGCTTGCACCTGCAATTACCCCCACGTAAGTGTATGTGAGTCGTCACACCACGTCACCACGGGGTTTCGGCCAGAGGTGAAACGTCTCGCGTCGACCCGGTGTCACCCGAAAGGCTGTACGACGTCGGGTTGCGATTCCAGAGCCACCGGAAGAGCGAGTGAAGGCCGTGGGGGGTTTTGCTCGCTCGGCGGCGGTTGGCAATGGTGCGGCTCCGCACCCGACGGGGGTAAGCCGGGTGCGGCCCATGGATGGGGATCCATGGGCCGCACCCTGGTCCGCTCCGGCCCGCCCCGGTCCACTCCGGCCCATCTCTTTGCGCATTAAACGAAGCAATGGAGCGCCCGGAATCGTGGAAAGCGCTCGCTTACGGCCGACGCATACGGCCCCGGCCCTCGCTCAGTCCCGCTTACGGCCCCGCGCCCCGCGCCGCACCGCCGGATCCACGGGCCCGGCCGACATGGCGAGGCGGCGGCACCCCCGCACAGGGTGCCGCCGCCTCCGGGTATTCCGTGGCCGCCGCCGGACCGGTGAGGGGTCCGGTGAGCCGGCGACAGCTCCGGAATCAGTGGGTACCGCCGCGTCAGCGGCTGTCGCTGCCGCGCGACTGGGCCGCCGCCCGGCCCGCCTCCAGACGGGCCACCGGAATGCGGAACGGTGAACAGGAGACGTAGTCCAGGCCCACCTCGTGGAAGAAGTGCACCGACTCCGGGTCGCCGCCGTGCTCGCCGCAGATGCCGAGCTTCAGGCCGGGGCGGGTGGCCCGGCCGGCCTCGACGGCACTGCGTACCAGCGAACCGACGCCGTCCCTGTCGATCGTCTCGAACGGCGACACCCCGAAGATGCCCTTCTCCAGGTACGCGGTGAAGAACGAGGCCTCCACGTCGTCGCGGGAGAAGCCCCACACCGTCTGGGTCAGGTCGTTGGTGCCGAAGGAGAAGAACTCCGCCGCCTCGGCGATCTGACCGGCGGTCAGCGCGGCGCGCGGCAGCTCGATCATCGTGCCGATCTTCAGCTTGAGGTCCGTGCCGGTGGCGGCCTGGACCTCGGCGATGACCCGGTCCGCCTCCTCGCGGACGATCTCCAGCTCCTGGACCGTACCGACGAGCGGGATCATGATCTCGGCGCGCGGGTCGCCCTTGGCGTTCTTGCGCTCGGCGGCCGCCTCGGCGATCGCCCGTACCTGCATGGCGAACAGACCGGGGATGACGAGACCGAGCCGGACCCCGCGCAGACCGAGCATCGGGTTCTGCTCGTGCAGCTTGTGCACGGCCTGGAGCAGGCGGAGGTCGTTCTCGTTGGCGTCCTTGCGGGACTCGGCGAGCGCCACCCGGACCGACAGCTCGGTGATGTCGGGCAGGAACTCGTGCAGCGGCGGGTCGAGCAGCCGCACGGTGACGGGCAGTCCGTCCATCGCCTCGAACAGCTCGATGAAGTCGGCCTTCTGGAGCGGCAGCAGCGCGTCCAGCGCCGTCTCGCGCTCCTGGTCGGTGTCGGCCAGGATCAGCTTCTCGACCATCTCGCGGCGCTCACCGAGGAACATGTGCTCGGTGCGGCACAGCCCGATGCCCTGGGCGCCGAAGCGACGGGCCCGCAGGGCGTCCTCGGCGTTGTCCGCGTTGGCCCGCACCCGCAGCCGGCGCACCCGGTCCGCGTACGCCATGATCCGGTGCACGGCGGCGACCAGTTCGTCGGCGTCGTCGGCGCCCGCGTGCATCCGGCCCTCGAAGTACTCGACGACCGGAGACGGCACGACGGGCACCTCACCGAGGTACACCTTGCCGGTCGACCCGTCGACGGAGACGATGTCGCCCTCCTCCACGACCGTGGTCCCGGCCGTCAGCCGGCGCCGCTTGGTGTCGACCTCGATCTCCTCGGCACCGCAGACGCAGGTCTTGCCCATGCCACGGGCGACGACGGCGGCGTGCGAGGTCTTGCCGCCGCGCGAGGTCAGGATGCCCTCCGCGGCGATCATGCCGTCGAGGTCGTCCGGGTTGGTCTCGCGGCGGATCAGGATGACCTTCTCGCCGGAACGGGACCACTTGATCGCGGTGTACGAGTCGAAGACGGCCTTGCCGACCGCCGCCCCCGGCGAGGCGGCGATGCCCCGGCCGAGCCGCTGCGGCCCCTCCCCGCCGCGCGCTCCGGTGTCCTCGAAGCGCGGGAACATCAGCTGCGCCAGCTGCGCGCCGTTGACCCGCTGGAGGGCCTCGGCCTCGTCGATGAGGCCCTGGTCGACGAGCTGGGTGGCGATCCGGAAGGCGGCACCGGCGGTGCGCTTGCCGACCCGGGTCTGGAGCATCCACAGCCGGCCGCGCTCGATGGTGAACTCGATGTCGCAGAGGTCGCGGTAGTGGGTCTCCAGCGTCTCCATGATCGTGATCAGCTGGTCGTACGACTTCTTGTCGATGGACTCCAGATCCGCGAGCGCCACGGTGTTGCGGATTCCGGCGACGACGTCCTCGCCCTGCGCGTTCTGCAGGTAGTCGCCGTAGACGCCCTGGTGGCCGCTGGCCGGGTCGCGGGTGAAGGCGACGCCCGTACCGGAGTCGGGGCCGAGGTTGCCGAAGACCATGGAGCAGACGTTGACGGCCGTACCGAGGTCGCCGGGGATGCGCTCCTGGCGGCGGTAGAGCTTGGCCCGGTCGGTGTTCCACGAGTCGAAGACGGCCTTTATGGCCAGGTCCATCTGCTCGCGCGGGTCCTGCGGGAAGTCGCGTCCGGCGTCCCGCGTGACGATCTTCTTGAACTGCCTGACCAGCTTCTTCAGGTCGGCCGCGTCGAGATCCACGTCGACGCTGACGCCCTTGGCCTCCTTCGCGGCCTCCAGGGCCTCCTCGAAGAGGGCGCCGTCGACGCCGAGGACGGTCTTGCCGAACATCTGGATGAGCCGGCGGTAGGAGTCCCACGCGAACCGCTCGTCGCCGCTCTGGGTGGCGAGACCGACGACGGACGCGTCGGAGAGCCCGATGTTGAGGACCGTGTCCATCATTCCGGGCATCGAGAACTTGGCGCCGGAGCGGACGGAGACCAGCAGCGGATCGTCGGACTGGCCGAGCTTCTTGGCCATCCGCGCCTCAAGGGCGTCGAGGTGCGCACTCACCTCGTCGCGCAGCGCGGCCGGCTCCTCACCGCTGCCGAGGTAGACCTTGCACGCCTCGGTGGTGATGGTGAAGCCCGGAGGGACGGGGAGCCCGAGATTGGTCATCTCGGCGAGGTTGGCACCCTTCCCGCCCAGCAGGTCCTTCAGATCCTTGTTGCCCTCGGTGAAGTCATAAACGAACTTCTGACCCGCAGGCTCCGGGGACTCCGGGGTGGATACGTGGGGGTCTTTGTTTTCCGACACGGGTCTCGACTCCTCGAGGACGCGGTGGCTGCCCTGACGGCGAGGAACATACCCAGATCGAAGGTGTCTGGGTACGTCCACCTGGCCGTCACGCGGCCGCAACCACCTGTCCGCCAGCAGATCCAATGAATCTGTCCGGCGATCAGGCCGGGGCTCCTCGTTCAGACTTTGAAGGCGGGATGGCCGGTTCTTGACCCTCAACCACTCACATGAGCGAACCTCTACGCATCTGAGTGCACTTCCCGAAGGCTACGACGTGGCACTGAGTGCCAGATCTTCCAGAAGTGCAGCAATCACCATTGCGCTCACCTGAGCGCACTCTCGATCAAACGTGGCGCGAATCACGCTGATTTCGGACCCGCATTCCAGGATCCGGACGCCACGGACGCCTCAGGCAGTCGCTCAGTACCCCGAGGTCCGCCTCTTCCAGGCGCCCAGGGCGAACGGCACTCCGGCGGCTTCCGCCGAGGCCGGCGGCGCGGCGGCACGGCGGCCCCGGGGCGCGGCGGCACGCCCGTTCCGTACCGGCTCAGCCGCCGGAGGTGTCCAGTTCCGCGTCCGCGCCGACGCCGGCGCAGTCGTAGGGGTCCTTGAGCCAGCCGTCCGGGAGAACCACGCGGTTGTTGCCCGAGGTGCGTCCGCGCGGGCCGTCGGCGCCGTCCGGCCACGGCTGGTCCAACCGGAGCTCGTTCAGCTGGGAGCCCAGCTCCTCCAGCGAGGAGGTGACCGCCAGGCTCCTGCGCATCTCGGAACCGACCGCGAAGCCCTTGAGGTACCAGGCCACGTGCTTACGGAAGTCGATCACGCCCCGGGTCTCGTCGCCGATCCACTCCCCGAGCAGCGTCGCGTGCCGCAGCATCACGTCCGCGACGGTGCGCAGGGAGGGCGTCTGCCTCGTCCCCGTACCCTCGAAGGCGCTCACCAGGTCGCCGAAGAGCCAGGGGCGGCCCAGGCAGCCGCGGCCCACGACCACGCCGTCGCAGCCGGTCTCGCGCATCATCCGCAGGGCGTCGTCCGCGCACCAGATGTCGCCGTTGCCGAGGACGGGGATCTCCGGGACGTGCTCCTTGAGCCGGGCGATGGCGTCCCAGTCGGCGGTGCCGCCGTAGTGCTGGGCGGCGGTCCTGCCGTGCAGGGCCATCGCCGTGACGCCCTCCTCCACGGCGATCCGGCCGGCGTCGAGGTAGGTGAGGTGGTCGTCGTCGATGCCCTTGCGCATCTTGATGGTGACCGGCAGATCGCCCGCGTTGGAGACCGCCTGGTGGAGGATCGCGCGCAGCAGCGGCCGCTTGTACGGGAGCGCCGAGCCGCCGCCCTTGCGGGTGACCTTGGGGACCGGGCAGCCGAAGTTCAGGTCGATGTGGTCGGCGAGGTTCTCGTCGACGATCATGCGGACGGCCTTGCCGACCGTGACCGGGTCCACTCCGTACAGCTGGATGGAGCGCGGGGTCTCACTCGCGTCGAAGCGGATGAGCTGCATGGTCTTCTCGTTGCGCTCGACCAGCGCCCGCGTCGTGATCATCTCGCTCACGAACAGCCCCTTGCCGCCCGAGAACTCCCGGCACAGCGTGCGGAAGGGCGCGTTGGTGATGCCGGCCATGGGGGCGAGGACCACCGGCGGCTGCACGGTGTGCGGGCCGATGCGGAGCAGCTGGGGCGCGGGGGCGAGCGTGGTCATTCCCCCATTGTCGCGTACGCGGAGAACTGCTCCCGGCAGGCAGCGGTAGCGGCAACGGCAACGGCGGTAGCGCCGGCGGCAAGCAGCGGCAGCGGCAGCGGCAGCGGCTAACAGCGGCGACGGTCGTTAGTTAGCCGTACTATCCGTGTATGCCCGAGCTCAGCCACCGGCGACGGATGCTGGTGCTGGCGATCTGCTGCATGAGTCTGCTGATCGTCAGCCTGGACAGCACCGTCCTGAACGTCGCCCTCCCCTCCATGCGCCAGGAACTGCACGCGAGCGTCGCGGGGATGCAGTGGACGATCGACGCGTACACCCTCGTACTCGCCTCCCTGCTCATGCTCGCGGGTTCCACCGCCGACCGGATCGGCCGACGCAAGGTCTTCAAGGCGGGGCTCGTCCTCTTCACCCTGGGCTCGGCGCTCTGCTCGATCGCGCCCAGCCTGGAGACGCTGATCGTGTTCCGGATGGTGCAGGCCGTCGGCGGCTCCATGCTCAACCCGGTCGCGATGTCGATCATCACCAACACGTTCACCGAACCGCGCGAACGCGCGCGGGCGATCGGCGCCTGGGGCGGTGTCGTCGGCATCTCGATGGCCGCGGGACCGGTGATCGGCGGCAGTCTGGTCGATTCGGTCGGCTGGCGGTCGATCTTCTGGATCAATCTGCCGGTCGGCATCGCCGCGCTGCTGCTGACCTGGAAGTACGTCCCCGAGTCGCGCGCCGCGAAGGCCCGCCGCCCCGATCCGGTGGGCCAGCTGCTGGTGATCGCGCT
Source organism: Streptomyces sp. NPDC048671 (assembly GCF_055587045.1). NCBI lineage: Bacteria > Bacillati > Actinomycetota > Actinomycetes > Kitasatosporales > Streptomycetaceae > Streptomyces > Streptomyces sp. NPDC048671. The sequence continues at coordinate 887,371 of NZ_JBVJHB010000001.1, forward strand.
GCTGGGCTCGCTGACGTACGCGATCATCGAGGCACCGCAGAAGGGGTGGACCTCCGTCGAGATCCTGCTGTTTGCCACGGTCGCGGCGGCGTCGCTGATCGGGCTGCTGGTGTACGAGCCCCGGCGCGCCGATCCGCTGATCGATCTGCGGTTCTTCCACAGCGCCCCGTTCAGCGGGGCCACCGTCATCGCGGTCAGCGCCTTCGCCGCGCTCGGCGGCTTCCTCTTCGTCAACACGCTCTATCTGCAGGACGTACGGGGGCTGAGCGCACTGGGCGCCGGCCTGTACATGCTCCCGATGGCGGCGATGGTCTGTGTCCTGCCGCCGATCTCGGGGCGCATCGTCGCCAGCCGGGGGCCACGTATCCCGCTCCTGGTCGCGGGGGTCGCGATGGCGGCGAGCGGGCTCATGTTCGCGCTGTTCGACGCGGAGACCGACAACCTGCTGATGTTCACCGGCTATGTGCTGTTCGGGCTGGGCTTCGGCTCGGTGAACGCGCCCATCACCAACACCGCTGTCTCTGGAATGCCGCGATCCCAGGCGGGCGTCGCCGCCGCGGTCGCCTCGACCAGCCGCCAGATCGGGCAGACGCTGGGTGTCGCCGTGATCGGGGCGGTACTGGCGGCCGGGGTGTCCGGCGCCGCCTCCCCGGACGGCATCGGGCCGGCCGGCGACTTCGTGGCGGCGAGCAGACCCGCCTGGTGGATCATCACCGGCTGCGGGGTGTGCGTCCTGGTGGTCGGGGCGCTGAGCAGCGGGCGCTGGGCGCGGGGCACGGCACGCCGGACCGCTGAACGCCTGGAGGGGCCCGCGACGGCGAAGGGGCCGTCGGCGGGCGGTGGTTCATCGGCGGGAGGCTCTTCGGCCGTGGGTTCGGGGGCGGGCGCGGGGGCGGGGCGTGGTCCGGCCGGTGGCCGGACCGGTGGCCGGACCGGTGGTCAGTCGGGTGGTCAGTCGGGTGACAAGCCCGGTGGTCAGTCCTCGGCGGCGAACACGCTGTAAGGAATCCGGCAAGCGGCTCCCAGGAACGTTGTCCTGGGAGCCTCTTCGCGTTCAGCCCCAGTCGAGAGCGCCGTCCACCACTGAACCTCGTTCCGTGAACTCGCTCATCAGCCAGCGAAAGTAGTCAGCAAGGTTCTGACACGTTCCGAATCTCTTCTCTCCGCAGTCCCCCCACGTGGAGACGGCACCGTCCCTGGAGTCGATGAAGACCCCGCAGAGGACATCGCACTCCGCGGCTACGGGGATCCACTCCTTGCTCCAGAAGGTCTCATCGCCCTCAGCCACATGCGTCATGTGGCGATGCACGCGGACCATTTCTGACGCGGAGAGCAGATAGTAGCCGCCGTCGAGGAAGTCGCCGCCCTCGCAGGCCGAGGTGCTCCCGTCGTCCGGGTCGGCCTCCGTGCGGACACCGTTGTTGACGGACAGCCACTCGCGGATCTCCGGCGTCAGCCTGACGCCGATGCCGGCCTCGGCCGCGGACAGAGCCTCCTCCGTCGCAGGGCCGTGAAGCGTCGCATAGTTGACCGGCGCGTTCGTCTTGAGCCATTTCGCCACCTGATCCCATGCGGCGACGGTTTCGGAACAACACACAACGACCTCCTGGTCGACCCCGGAAACCGTAGCGCTCGGGCGCGAACGCCGGTGGCCCGGAACACCTGAGGTGTTCCGGGCCACCGGTCATACGTGTGGTGCGACCCGCTCCCTGTGAGCGGGCGTCAGCTCTGCGCCGGGGTGCCCTGCTCGGCGGTGTCCTGCTCGGCGGTGTTCTGCTCCGGGGCGTCCTGCTCGGCGGCGTCGTCCGCGGGCGCGGGGTGGCCGGCGCGCTCCCGCATCTTGCGCAGCAGCTCCTGCTTCTGCTCGGCCGCCGTCTTCCGGTCGGCGTTGCGCTCGGGACCTGCGCCCTGCTGCTCGGCGCGGGACAGCTTCGTCCGCTGTCCGCCGACGCCGAGAAGGTTGTTACGGCTCTTGGCCACGGGGTTCTCCCATTCGTGGTGAAAGTGAGGTCTTGAACGACCCTGGATCGATCCGGTGGGCGGCGGGTGGTCGGGCCCGCCGCGCGCTCACTCGTAGATCTGGAAGAACGAAGACATGCCGAAACGGTACCGCGCCCGATGCGGCTCCAGCACCGGATTTTCGCCCGGCCGGGATCACCCGGAAGAGGGAACATGGACTGACAGATATTGAAAGCTGTCATCGCATATGTCATGGTCGATATGCACGCACAACACCGCCCTTCTCTTCCCTCCCTCCTGACCTGCCCTCTCCGCTCCTCCCTCCCCCCGCCTCTCCCCTTCCGCCCTCCTCCACCACCGGGAGTTCCTCATGACCACCCTCCGCACCCACACCCTCGGCTCCACCGGCCCGCAGGTCTCCGCGCTCGGCCTCGGCTGCATGGGGATGTCCGCGCTGTACGGCGAGACGGACCGCGCCGAGTCGGTCGCCACCATTCACGCCGCGCTCGACACCGGTATCAACCTGCTGGACACCGGCGACTTCTACGGCATGGGACACAACGAACTACTGATCAACGAGGCCCTGCGCACCGCCCCCGCCGCCGCCCGGGAACAGGCCCTGATCAGCGTGAAGTTCGGCGCACTGCGGACCGTCGAGGGCGGCTTCAGCGGCTATGACGGCCGCCCGGCAGCGGTCAAGAACTTCGCGGCCTACTCACTCCAGCGGCTCGGACTCGACCACATCGACGTCTACCGGATCGCCCGGCTCGACCCCGACGTCCCGATCGAGGAGACCGTCGGCGCCATCGCCGAGCTGGTCGAGGCCGGTCACGTCCGCCACATCGGCCTCTCCGAGGTCGGCGCGGAGACGATCCGGCGGGCAGCGTCCGTCGCCCCGATCTCCGATCTGCAGATCGAGTACTCGCTGATCTCCCGGTCCATCGAGGCGGAGATCCTGCCCATCTGCCGGGAGCTGGGCATCGGCGTCACGGCGTACGGGGTGCTCTCCCGCGGGCTGATCAGCGGCCACTTCGCCCGCGACCGCGAGCTGACCGCCGGTGACTTCCGGACCATGAGCCCCCGCTTCCAGGACGAGAACCTCCAGCACAACCTCGACCTGGTCGACGCGCTCCGCGCGATCGCCGAGCAGAAGGGCGTCACGGTCGCGCAGATCGCCATCGCCTGGGTCCTCGCCCAGGGTGCGGACATCGTGCCGCTGGTCGGCGCCCGCAGGCGCGACCGGCTGACCGAGGCCCTCGGCTCCCTGGATGTGGAACTGACCGCGGCCGACCTCGCCGCGATCGAGAAGGTGGTCCCGGCCGGCGCGGCGGCGGGCGCCCGCTACCCCGACAGCCAGATGGCCCACCTGGACAGCGAGCGCTGACCTCCGGGTACGGTCAGCAGGGTTCGGCGACACCGCCGGCAAGCCGCACGTGAGCCCCCGTCCGGCCGCCGGCCCGAAACCGCCCGAAGCGGCCCGCAGCCGCCCGTAGCCATGCGAAGCCGCTCGACGCCCCCGAAAGGCAGCACACCCACCGATGACGCCGCCGCCCGACCCACTGACTCCCGAGCGCATCCTCGAAGCCACCGAGGACGTGCTGCGCCGCTACGGCCCCGCCAAGGCGACCGTGGTCGACGTGGCCCGGGTGCTCGGCGTCAGCCACGGCAGCGTGTACCGCCACTTCCGCACGAAGACCGCCCTCCGCGAGGCCGTGACCGGTCGCTGGCTGACGCGCACGGAGCTCGCGCTCACCGAAATCCTGCACGCCTCGGCCCAGCCGGCCCCGGCGAAGCTGCGGCAGTGGCTGGAGACGCTGTTCGAGGCCAAGCGGCACAAGGCGGGTGACGATCCGGAGCTGTTCGCCACCTATGAGGTGCTGACGGGCGAGAGCACCCTGGTCGAGGAGCACATCCGCGAACTGGTGGGCCAGCTGAGGGAGATGATCGAGGAAGGGGTGGCCGACGGGCAGTTCGCCGTGGACGACCCCGCGGCGGCCGCACAGGCGGTCTTCGACGCGACGGCGCGGTTCCACGACCCGGCGTATGCCGCCGAGTGGCGGAAACCCGCCATCGTCGCCGAGTTCACCGCCGTCTCGGACCTGCTGCTGCGCGGCCTGCGCGCCTGACGGCGGGCGCCGACGACGGCGGCTTCGGCTTCGACGTCGACCACTGACGTCGATCGGTGACGCCGACCGGTGACGCCGACCGGTCACGTCGATCGGTGACGCCGGCTATGACGTCGGCTATGTCGCCGTCGGGTCGACCGTCGCCTGGTGCGCCTCGGCGAGATGTTCCTCGGCCTTCAGCCAGGGCAGGAACTGCGCCCCCTTGCGCCAGTCGCAGGTGTCGCAGCTCAACTGCCGCTGCATCCCCGACTTCCTTACGTGGACTATGTGTTCACGGCCGTGCTGGTCCCATCTGCTGACCTTGCTCGTGGTCATGGACGGCATCCGAGCCTCCTGTGGACGATTGTGCCCAGTGTGCACGAAGCCCCCGGTTCCGTTCGGGGAACCGGGGGCCTCGTCCAGTGGATGCGGCGGATCAGCAGCCGAGCAGCCGGGCGCCGAGGTACGCCTGGATCTGGTCCAGCGAGACGCGCTCCTGCTTCATGGTGTCGCGCTCGCGCACCGTCACCGCGTTGTCGTCGAGGGTGTCGAAGTCGACGGTGACGCAGAACGGCGTACCGATCTCGTCCTGACGACGGTAACGGCGGCCGATGGCACCCGCGTCGTCGAACTCGATGTTCCAGTTCTGCCGCAGGTCGGCCGCGAGGCCCTTGGCCTTCGGCGAGAGCTGCGGGTTGCGGGACAGCGGCAGGACCGCGACCTTGACCGGCGCCAGGCGCGGGTCGAGGCGCATCACGGTGCGCTTCTCCATGACGCCCTTGGCGTTGGGCGCCTCGTCCTCGATGTAGGCGTCCAGCAGGAAGGCCAGGACCGAGCGGCCGACACCGGCCGCCGGCTCGATGACGTAGGGGGTCCAGCGCTCGCCGGCCTCCTGGTCGAAGAAGGACAGGTCCGTGCCCGAGGCCTTGGAGTGCGCCTTCAGGTCGTAGTCCGTGCGGTTGGCGACGCCCTCCAGCTCGCCCCACTCGCTGCCGCCGAAGCGGAAGCGGTACTCGATGTCAGCGGTGCGCTTGGAGTAGTGGGAGAGCTTCTCCGCCGGGTGCTCGAACCACCGCATGTTCTCCTCGCGCATGCCGAGGCCGGTGTACCAGTTCCAGCGCTGCTCCATCCAGTATTCCTGCCACTGCTCGTCCTCGCCCGGCTTGACGAAGAACTCCATCTCCATCTGCTCGAACTCGCGGGTGCGGAAGATGAAGTTGCCCGGAGTGATCTCGTTCCGGAAGGACTTGCCCATCTGCGCGATGCCGAACGGCGGCTTCTTGCGCGAGGTCTGCTGCACCTGGCCGAAGTTGGTGAAGATGCCCTGGGCGGTCTCGGGGCGCAGGTAGGCGACCGAGCCGGAGTCCTGGGTCGGGCCGAGGTGCGTGGAGAGCAGGCCGGAGAACTCCTTCGGCTCGGTGAAGGTGCCCTTGTTGCCGCAGTTGGGGCAGTTGAGGTCGGCAAGGCCGTTGACCGGCGGCTTGCCGTGCTTCTCCTCGTACGCCTCCTCCAGGTGGTCCGCGCGGTAGCGCTTGTGGCAGGAGGTGCACTCGGTCAGCGGGTCGGAGAACGTGGCGACGTGGCCCGAGGCCACCCACACCTCGGGGGCCAGGATGACCGACGAGTCGAGTCCGACCACGTCCTCGCGCGAAGTGACCATGTAGCGCCACCACTGGCGCTTGAGGTTCTCCTTGAGCTCAACGCCCAGCGGCCCGTAGTCCCAGGCGGCACGCTGACCACCGTAGATCTCACTGGAGGGGAAAACGAAGCCACGGCGCTTGCTCAGGCTGACGATGGAGTCGATCTTGTCGGCGGCCACGGTGCTCTCTTCATTACGACGACGAAATTGGACAGGGCCTGCGCGAAGCGCCTCAGTGGGGGGTGGCGGTCAGGAGACGCGTGCGCGGATCCCTCAGATTACCGGCGGGCACGCCCCTTCGATCAAATCGGTATCGGGTCAGTCACTTCCGGAGGCATCTCATCAGCCTTGTTGACAATCGTTTCCATTTTTGTTGAAAATGACTGTCATGAACGAACGCCGCCTCATACCCACCGCAGCCGTCGCCGGAGCAGTCGTCCTCGGCCTCACCGTGCTCTCCGCCTGCTCGACATCCGACGCCGCCGGCCAGAAGAGCGGTGACAAGCTGAACGTGGTGGCGTCGTTCTATCCGATGCAGTTCCTCGCCGAGCGAATAGGCGGCGGCCACGTCTCCGTCTCCACCCTCACCAAGCCCGGGGTGGAGCCGCACGACCTGGAGCTCAGCCCCCGGCAGATCGGCGGGCTCAGCGACGCCGACTACATCCTCTACCTCAAGGGCATCCAGCCCGCCGTGGACGACGCGATCAAGCTCTCCGAGTCGGAGCACACCGTCGACGCCGCGAAGCTGACCACGCTGGAGGACCACGGCACCGAGGCCGGCGGCGAGGAGCACGGCCACGAGCACGAGGGCGAGGAGCCCGGCGCTGACCCGCACATCTGGCTCGACCCGGTGAAGTACGCCGAGGTCGCCAAGGGGGTCGGGAAGTCCCTGGAGAAGACCGACCCGGACCACGCCGCGGACTACCGCAAGAACACCGACGCCCTGGTCAAGGAGCTCGGCGCACTCGACACCGCGTACAAGACGGGGCTGAGGAACACCTCCACCAAGACCTTCATCACCACCCACTCCGCCTTCGGATACCTGGCCGAGCGCTACGGCCTCACCCAGGAGGGCATCGCCGGCATCGACCCCGAGGCCGAGCCCAGCCCCGCCCGGATCAGCGCCCTGCACTCCATCGCGGAGAAGAAGAAGGTCACCACCGTCTTCTTCGAGACGCTCGCCAGCGACAAGACGGCGAAGACCGTCGCCCGGGACACCGGCCTGCGGACCGACGTCCTGGACCCGCTGGAGGGAATCACGGACAAGTCCAAGGGCGATGACTACATCGAGGTCATGAAGTCCAACCTCGCCGCACTGCAGAAGGCACTCGGCGCGAAGTGAGCGACCAGACCAGGCGGACCACCCCGAACCCCGCAGCAGCACCGGAGGCGCTCATGCCCGAGCCCGCGAGCTCCACACCCGAACCCGTGATCGTCCTGCGCGACGCCACGGCCACCCTCGGAGCACGCCCCGTGCTGCGCGGCGTCGACCTGACCGTGCACCGCGGCGAGGTCGTCGCACTGCTCGGCGCCAACGGCTCCGGCAAGTCGACCGCCGTACGCTCCGCCATCGGCCAGGTCCCGCTCACCGGCGGCACCGTCGAGCTCTTCGGCACCCCGCTGCGCCGGTTCCGCGACTGGGCTCGGGTGGGCTACGTACCGCAGCGCACCACGGCGGCCGGCGGCGTGCCGGCCACCATCCGCGAGGTCGTCTCCTCCGGGCGGCTGTCCCGGACCAGGCTGGGCCTGCCCCGCAAGGCCGATCGCGCCGCCGTCGACCGGGCCATCGGACTCGTCGGTCTCGCCGACCGCGCCAAGGACTCGGTGGACGCCCTCTCCGGCGGCCAGCACCAGCGCGTCCTGATCGCCCGCGCGCTCGCCGCCGAGCCCGAGTTGCTGATCATGGACGAGCCGATGGCCGGCGTCGACCTGGCCAGCCAGGAGATCCTCGCCGCGACCCTGCGCGAGCAGGTCGCGGCCGGCACCACCGTGCTGCTCGTCCTGCACGAGCTGGGCCCGCTGGAGCCGCTGATCGACCGCGCGGTCGTCCTGCGCGACGGCTGCGTGATGCACGACGGACCGCCCCCGAAGGCACTCGGGCAGCACGCCCTGCCCGGCCACGACCACGTACACCCCCACGCGGCTTCCGAGCCCGTCCGGACGGGACTGCTGAGCTGATCATGGAATTCCTCACCCCTCCCTTCATGCAGCGGGCGCTGATCGCCGCCGTGCTGGTCGGCGTCATCGCCCCCGCCGTCGGCATCTACCTGGTGCAGCGCCGGCAGGCCCTGATGGGCGACGGCATCGGCCACATCGCGATGACCGGTGTCGGCCTCGGCTTCCTGCTCTCCACCAGCCCGGTCTGGATGGCCACCGCCGTCGCCGTCGTGGGCGCGGTCGCCATGGAGCTGATCCGCTGGTACGGACGCACCCGCGGCGACATCGCGCTGGCGATGCTCTTCTACGGCGGCATGGCGGGCGGTGTCCTGCTGATCAACCTCTCCGACACCGGCTCCAACGCCAACCTCACCTCGTACCTCTTCGGCTCGCTCGCCACGGTCTCCTCCGAGGACATCACCGCGATCGGCCTGCTGGCGGCCTTCGTGCTGCTGGTGACGGTGGGGCTGCGCAGGCAGCTGTTCGCGGTCAGCCAGGACGAGGAGTTCGCCCGGGTGACCGGGCTGCCGGTGCGGGTGCTGAACCTGCTGGTCGCGGTCACCGCGGCGGTCACCGTCACCGTGGCGATGCGGGTCGTCGGGCTGCTGCTGGTCAGCGCCCTGATGGTGGTCCCGGTCGCCGCCGCACAGCAGATCACCCGGTCCTTCAAGGTGACCTTCGTGCTCTCGGTCGTCATCGGCGTTGCGGTGACGCTGGCCGGCACCGTGACCTCGTACTACCAGGACGTACCGCCCGGCGCGACGATCGTGCTGCTGGCCATCGGCGTCTTCGTCGCGCTGACACTGCTCGCCGCTCCTCTGGCCAGAAGCCGCGCGCGCAGGAGCGAATCGGCCTCGCAACGGTGCACTCTGGAGGTACCGGCCACCCGCCGGGCAGCGGACGACGTCCACGTCTGACCCCGGCGCCGGGCCGGACTGGCACAATGGCCCCACGAACGTACGGGCGACACGAGGAGGCTCCTGTGGCGACGGCGCCGATCAGCGGAACCAACGCGGCACCGGTACGAGGCCGCTCGACCCGGCAGCGGACGGCGGTGGCCGCCGCGCTCGACGAGGTGGACGAGTTCCGCAGCGCGCAGGAGCTGCACGACGTGCTCAAGCACCGCGGCGACTCGGTCGGGCTGACCACGGTCTACCGCACCCTGCAGTCCCTCGCGGACGCGGGCGAGGTCGATGTGCTGCGCACCACCGAGGGCGAGTCCGTCTACCGTCGGTGCTCGACCGGCGACCACCACCACCATCTGGTGTGCCGGATGTGCGGCAAGGCGGTCGAGGTCGAGGGCCCCGCGGTGGAGCAGTGGGCGGAGACGATCGCGGCGCAGCACGGCTACGTGAACGTGGCGCACACGGTGGAGGTCTTCGGTACCTGCGCGGAGTGCGCGAGCGCGGGGAAGTGACACCCCGGCCCCCAGCCTCACGGAGAGGCTGGGAGGCCGGGAGGTGCCGGGCTTCGGCTGTCAGGCCTTTGCCAGGTGCCGGTCGAGGATTTCGCGCAGGTGGTCCACGTCGGACCGGTCCTGGGCGCCGCGCTTGGCTATCACGGTCAGGGCGGTGGCGTTCCTGTCGTCGCTGAGCATCACGAAGAGATCTGCTGTCTCCACGTACCGCGGCTGCGCCTGCCACCGGACGACCACGCTGGAGTTGTCCGTGTCGACGCTGACGCCGGACTCGTCGACCCGCACCCGGAACTCGCCCTGCCGCCGCACGAACCGGAACAACTGGCGCGCCATCAGCCACGGATTCAGGAACAGAAGAGAGGCGCAGACCAGCAACGCCACCGGCAGCGGCATCGGCACGTCGGCGCCTCTCGCGAGGGACAGCAGGGTGGCCGCGACGAGACAAGCCGTCGCGCCCACCAGCAGAATCCGCTGCCGCCGGCCCGCCGCGCTGACCCGGTTACGGGCGCGGAGCGCCACCGAGTAGTCCCGCAGCTCCGGTCGGTATCTCAGCTCGACCCCACCCTGCACGGTCCCCTGTTGCTCGCTCATGGCCCCTCCCGAAGTCCGAAGAGCCGTGATCGTACCGGCAAAAAGGACCAGGCTCAGGCCTTCGGTTCTGCCTTCGGTTCTGCCTTCTGCGCCGCCTCCACCGCACCGCCGAAACGCCGGTCGCGCTGGGCGAATTCCAGACAGGCCCGCCACAGGTCACGGCGGTCGAAGTCCGGCCACAGCACGTCCTGGAAGACCATCTCGGCGTACGCGCTCTGCCAGATCAGGTAGTTGGACGTGCGCTGCTCGCCGCTCGGGCGGACGAAGAGGTCGACGTCCGGCATGTCCGGGTAGTAGGTGTACTTCGCGAAGGTCTTCTCGTTGACCTTCGACGGGTCGAGCTTCCCGGCCGCGACATCCTCCGCGATCCGCTGCGCGGCGTCGGCGATCTCGGCGCGGCCGCCGTAGTTGACGCAGAAGTACAGCGTCATCTTGTCGTTGTCCTTGGTCTGCTCCTGGGCGACCTGGAGCTCCTGGACGACGGACTTCCACAGCTTCGGCATGCGGCCGACCCAGCGGATCCGGATGCCGAGCTCGTCCATCTCGTCGCGGCGGCGGCGGATGACGTCCCGGTTGAAGTTCATCAGGAACTTCACCTCGTCCGGGGACCGCTTCCAGTTCTCGGTGGAGAAGGCGTACAGCGAGAGGTTCTTGACGCCCATCTCGATGCAGCCCTTGAGCACGTCCATGACGACGCCCTCGCCGACCTTGTGGCCCTCGGTGCGCGGCAGACCGCGCTCCTTGGCCCAGCGGCCGTTGCCGTCCATCACCACGGCGACGTGCTTGGGCACCAGCTCGCCGGGGATCTTCGGGGGCACGGCACCGGACGGGTGCGGCTCCGGGGTCTTGTAGTCGCGCCGGTTACGGCCGCCGAGAATCCCGCGTACTGCCATGAACTGTCTCGCTCCCTCTGCCTGACTGCCTGTGTCACTTCTCTACGTACCGCAGTGAGCGCAGTCCGCGCTCCAGATGCCAGTGCAGATAGGCGGACACCAGCCCGCTGCCCTCCCTGGCATGCCGCGCCTCGCACGCGTCCGCCGTCTCCCAGTCACCGGTGAGCAGGGCGCTCAGCAGGGTGACGGCCTCCGCCGAGGGTACGACGCTGCCGGGTACCCGGCAGTCGCCGCATATGACGCCGCCCGCCGCGACGGAGAAGAACCGGTTCGGTCCGGGCATTCCGCACCGGGCGCAGCCGTCGAAGCTGGGCGCGTAGCCGTTGACGGCGAGGGAACGCAGCAGGAAGGCGTCGAGGATGAGATGTGGATCGTGCTCCCCGCGGGACAGCGTGCGCAGTCCGCCCACCAGCAGCAGGTACTGCTGGACCGCGGGCTCGCCCTCGTGGTCGGTGAAGCGCTCGGCGGTCTCCAGCATCGCGGTGCCCGCGGTGTACCGCCCGTAGTCGGTGACGATGCCGCTGCCGTAGGGGGCGATCGTCTCGCCCTGGGTGCAGAGCGGCAGGCCGCGTCCGATCAGCTCGCTGCCGCGTGCGAAGAACTGCACGTCCACATGGGAGAACGGCTCCAGCCGGGCCCCGAACTTCGACTTCGTGCGCCGCACGCCGCGTGCGACGGCCCGTACCCGGCCGTGGCCGCGGGTCAGGATCGTGATGATCCGGTCGGCCTCGCCCAGCTTCTGCGTGCGGAGCACCACGCCGTCGTCCCGGAACAAGCTCATGGCTCCATTGTCCGGTACGCGGGCGGCCCGCCGGGGCCGCCCCCGTGACCCGGGCCGCTCAGTCCCCGTCCGCTCCGCCGCCGGCGGCCACGACCAGCCCGGATTCGTACGCGACGATCACCAGCTGGGCACGGTCCCGGGCGCCGAGCCTGCCCATGATCCGGCTCACGTGGGTCTTGGCGGTGAGCGGGCTGAGGCCGAGGGTCTCGGCGATCTCGGTGTTGTTCAGGCCGCGCGCGACGAGGCCGAGGACCTGGCGTTCACGGTCGGAGAGCGCCTCGGGGCCGCCGGGGGCGGTCGGGGTCCGGGGCGCGCTGAGGACCCGGGCGATCAGCCGGGCGGTCGGGCCGGGCGAGAGCAGGGCCTCGCCCGCGGCCACCGTCTTGATGGCGGCGAGCAGGTCGGCGGGCCTGGTGTCCTTGACCAGGAAGCCGGAGGCGCCCGCGCGCAGCGCGTCGACGACGTGGTCGTCGGTGTCGTACGTGGTCAGGACCAGCACCTTCACCCCGGCGAGGTCCTCGTCGGCGGCGATGCGGCGGGTGGCCTCGATGCCGTCGAGCTCGGGCATCCGGATGTCCATGACGACCAGATCGGCCCGCTCGGAGCGGGCCAGCGTGACCGCTTCGAGGCCGGTGGCGGCCTGGCCGACGACCTCCATGTCCGGGTCGGAGCCGACGAGCATCGCGAACGCGGCCCGGACGAGCGTCTGATCGTCGGCGAGCAGTACGCGGATCATGAAGCGGTCTCCGATTCCAGTCCCTGGGCCTGGCCCTGGCCCTGGCCCGGGCCGTGTGATTGTTGTCCCTGGGCCTGTGTCTGTCCCTGTGTCTGTCCCTGTGCCTGGAACGGCAGCAGCGCCGACACCTCGAAGCCGCCGCCGGGGCGGGGGCCGGCGTCCAGTGTGCCGCCCGTGCTGCGGGCCCGTTCCCGCATCCCGAGGATGCCGAACCCGGGCGCGGAGCCGTCGTCCACCGGTCCGGTCCCGTCGTCGGTGACCGTGACCCGCAGGGCGGCGGGGCCTGCCGGTTCCACGGCGACGCTGACGCGGACGCCGGCGCCGGCGTGCCGTACCGCGTTCGTCAGCGACTCCTGCACGATCCGGTACGCGGCCGCTCCGGTCGCCGGTGCGAGGCGGACCTCCGGTGCGCGGACCCGGAGGTCGACCCGCGCCCCGGCCGCCTCCGCGGCCCGTACGAGGCCGGGCAGTGCGGCGAGGCCGGGCAGCGGGCCGTCCGCGTCGTGCCGGCTGTCGTGCCCGGTGTCGCGCAGCACCTGGAGGGTCGTGCGCAGTTCGGCGCGGGCCTCCCGGCAGGTGCCGGCGATGTCGTCCAGCGAGGCGGCGATCGCCTTGCGGTCCAGCCGTTCCGGGTCGACGGTCAGGATGTGCGAGGCCACCGAGGTCTGCACGCCGATGAGCGTGATGCTGTGGGCCAGCAGATCGTGCAGATCGCGGGCGATCCGCAGCCGTTCCTCGGCGACCCGCCGCCTGGCCTCCTCCTCGCGGGTCCGTTCGGCGCGTTCGGCGCGCTCCAGCATCGAGGCGACGTACTGGCGGTAGATGCGCACGTCGACCCCGCAGAACAGCACCGCGACGATCCAGCCGGAGATGCGCAGCAGTTCGAACCCGTCGTGCGCGCTGATGCCGAGCACCACGGTCAGCATCACGGACATCACGCCGATGCCGGTGAACAGGGTGCGCAGCGGGCGGCCGGTCACGGCGACGGTGTAGAGCGCGATCCAGGTCTGCGGCATCGGAGCCGTGTGGACGTTGTCGAGGCCGTGGTAGAGCGCGAGCAGCGGGACCAGGGCGGCCAGCACGAGCACGGGTGCGCGCCGCCGCCACACCAGGAGCACCGTGCCGGCCGTCAGGAGGAGCCATCCGAGCGCGTCGGGTGCGTGGGAGCCGTCGCCGGACAGGGCGAGGGCGGCGGAGAGCGCACCGGCGCCCACCGCGATGAGGGCGTCGGTGCGCGTCCGGTGCGGCGCGTGCATGGGGTCGCGGTTGACGACGGCCAGGATGCGCTCGCGGCGGCGCGCGGTTCGGGACACGCCGCCATCCTCCGGTACGGGGCGGGGCACTGTCAGGGGGCCCTGACGAGTTCCGGTTCCCGCGGCGCGGGTACGGCGGGCATCCGGCTGAGCGCCCCCGGCCACCACATCCTGCGTTGCAGGGCCACGCTCGCCGAGGTGACGAGATAGGTGCGGACGAGGAAGGTGTCGAGCAGGACGCCGACGGCGACGACGAAGCCCATCTCCACCAGGGAGGTCAGCGGCATGTTCGTCAGGACCGCGAAGGTGCCGGCGAGCACCAGGCCCGCCGAGGCGATCACCCCGCCGGTGGTGCGCAGGGCGGTGAGCGCGGCCTCGGTGGGTTCGGCGCCGGCCCGTGACTCCTCGCGGACCCGGTGCATCAGGAAGATGCCGTAGTCGACGCCGAGCGCCACCAGGAAGACGAAGGACAGCAGCGGCAGTCCGGGGTCGGTGCCCTTGAGCCCGAGGAGTGGTTCGAAGACGAGCCCGCCGATGCCGAGCGCGGCGCCCCAGACGGCGACGACGGCGGTGACGAGCAGCAGCGGTGCGACGAGGCTGCGCAGCAGCGCGATCAGGATGAGCAGGACGCAGAGGATGACGAGCGGGACTACGACCTTCAGGTCCCGGGAGCTGGATTCCTCCAGGTCCATCTGCTGGGCGCCGGGGCCGCCGACGTGGGCCCCGTCCAGGCCGGCGCGCAGGGCGTTGACGGTGTCCCGCTCCCCCGCGGACTCGGGCTTGTCCTTGGCGACGACGGTCAGTTCGGTCCAGCCGCCGCCGCTTCGGCCGCGCTCGGCGGAGGCGACTCCGTCGGTGGTGCGGGCCTTCGCGAGTACGGCGTCGGCCCGGCCGGTGGGTGCGAGCACGGTGATCGGCTGGCTGGAGCGGCCGGGGAAGGCGTCGGCGAGTGTCTCCATGGCCGCGACCGAGTCGGGCTTGCTGGTGAAGGAGTCCTCCTGCCTGAGGTCGCCGGGCAGGTTGAACACCCCGAGCGCCAGCGCGCCCAGCAGTACCCCGCCGGTCACGAGTACGGCGACGGGCCGGCGTCCGGCCGAGCCGCCCATGGCGGCGAACACCGAGCGCCGCCGCAGGGGCTCGGCGCCGTACGCGGGGACGAGCGGCCAGAACACCCGGCGGCCGAGGAGCACCAGCAGCGCCGGCAGCAGCGTCAGCATCGCCAGGAGCGCGCACAGCACCCCCACGGCGGCGATGGGTCCCATTCCGCGGCTGCTGGTGAGATCGGCCGCCAGAAGGCACAGGAGGCCCGCTGCGACGGTCGCCGATGAGGCCACGACGGCGGGTCCGCAGCCGCGCAGCGCCGCCGCCATCGCCTCGCGCGGCCGTGCGAAGCGGGTCAGCTCCTCCCGGTAACGGGAGACCAGCAGCAGTGCGTAGTCGGTGCCCGCGCCGAAGACGAGGATGGTCATCACCGCGGAGCTCTGGCCGGTGACGGTGACGTCAAAGCCCCGGTTGAGTCCGTAGACGACGGCCATCGACAGGGCGTCGGCGACGCCCGCGACGACGAGCGGCACCAGCCAGAGCAGCGGGCTGCGGTAGATGAGGATCAGCAGGATCGCGACGACGGCGACGGTCGTGTAGAGCAGTGGGCCGCCGAGCGAGCCGTACACCTTCTTCGCGTCGGTGTTCAGCGCCCCCGGCCCGCCGACCTCGACGCCCAGTCCGTCGCCGCCCCTGGCGATCTCGCGCACCTCGTCGACGAACGCGGTCCGGGCGTCGTCGTCCTGGCCCGGCCCGGTCGTGGAGACCGGGTACATCAGGGTCGTGCCGTCGGCGGAGGGGACACCGCGCGGGGGTGCGGTGAGGGTGTGGCCGGCCGCCACCTCGGCGGTCTGGCGGGCGGCGGCGGTGCGGTCGGCCGGGGTCAGCCCGCCGTCGCGGTGGTAGACGAGGACGAGGTCGGTGGACTCGCCGCCGGGCAGCGCCTCCTGGATCTTCGCCACCTGGGTGGAGTCGGCGCTCGCCGGGAGATAGTCGACGGCGTGGTTGGCCTGGACGTCCGAGAGCTTGCCGGCCAGCGGCCCGGCGATCGCGATCGCGGCGACCCAGAGCGCGACGATCGCCCAGGGCAGCATCCGCCACCGGCCCCGTGCCTGTGCTTGTGCCTGCGGCTGTTGCTGTGGCGGCTTGCCACTGTCCTGCGTTGCGGCCCTCATACGAGCCCCCCTTCCGACCGGGTGTCTGGTTCATGTCCAGACTCCCGTCGGGCCGGGGCCGATTCCTCGCGCCGGAGACCGACATCCCCGCTACTTCCGGGGAGGGTGCGGCGCCCGTCCTACTCCCGCGGGAGTACGGGCGGGGCCGGAGGGATCAGGAGGGCGTACGCGCCGCCTCGGCGAGCAGCCGGGCGATGTCCTCGGCGCGGAGCTGGAGCGCCCCGCCGACCGTGGTCAGCACCTCGCGTTCGGCCTGGCTGTACGGGCCGTCGGCGAGTGCGATCCGGGCGCCCTGGAGCAGGATCGACTCGCGTCCGGCGGGGGCCAGATGCGGGGCGAGGGGCTCCAGCGCCTCGTGGAGCTCGATGGCGAGGGCGGCGCCGCAGGCCTCGGCTGCCGGGTCGAACGCCGAGCCGTGGCCGATGTCGACGGAGAGGACCTCGACGACGGTGGCGAGTTGCTCCTGTGTGCAGTCGTCGAACCCGGCGCCGCGCACGGTGGCGACCGCGGTCTCCAGGACCGTGCGGGAGGTGGTGCCGCCGGCCGCCAGGACGCCGAGCGCCACGGTGTGGACGGCGTCCTTGAGCATCGCGGAGAACCGGGTGGTGGTGGGGTGGTCGAGCGTGTCGGGGTCGAAGTGGGCGTGGCACGCGGCGCATTCGACGACCGGGCCCACGGTGCCGCGCCGCAGCAGCGGCACGCCCAGGACGGCGAACCGGCGACGTCCGGTGAGGCGACGGTAGTTGCGGTCACCTCCGCAGCCGGTGCAGAAGAACTCGCCGTCACCGACGGTGTCCCACATGGTGCGGATGCCGCAGATACGCAGCTTTATGGCGCGTTGTCCCAAGGCTGACCGCACGTCGCACACCTCCGTGACTCCCCCGTGGCCCCGAGGCCGCGGGAGGTACCCGCACGGCAACATTGCCGTGTTGACGTGATGTTAACCACATCGACCGGAGGACGTCAGCACCTCGCTCGTCACAACCGCCCGGAGATGGCCGAACCCCGCCCCCCGGATGCGGGTGGGCGGGGTCACGAACCGTACTGCTTCATGCCCTTTCGGGCGCGGGGGTCAGCGGGTGGCGCGGTTGACCGCCGAGACGACCGCCTTCAGCGAGGCCCGGGTGGTGTTGGCGTCGATGCCGATGCCCCACAGGACCTTTCCGTCGATCGCGCACTCGATGTACGAGGCGGCCTGCGCGCTCGCGCCCTCGCTCATCGTGTGCTCGGTGTAGTCCAGCAGCCGGGCGTCGATGCCGATGGCCTGCAGCGCCTCGAAGAACGCCGAGATCGGGCCGTTGCCGGTGCCGGTGAGCACGGTGTCCGCGCCGTCCACCGTCGCCTCGACGGTGATCGTGTCCTGGCCGTCGGACCCGGTGGTGGTCTGGCCGGAGCGGATCTGTACGCGCCCCCACTGCGCCGCGGCGTCCCCGGGGCTGGGCAGGTACTCGTCCTGGAACGTCGTCCAGATCTGCGCCGGCGTGACCTCGCCGCCCTCGGCGTCGGTCTTGGCCTGAATGATCCGGGAGTACTCGATCTGCATCCGGCGCGGCAGGTCCAGCTTGTGGTCGTTCTTCAGGACATACGCGATTCCGCCCTTGCCGGACTGCGAGTTGACCCGGATGACCGCCTCGTAACTGCGGCCGACGTCCTTCGGGTCGATCGGCAGGTACGGCACCGCCCACTCGATGTCGTCCACCGTCTTGCCCTGGGCGGCCGCGTCGGCCTCCATGGCGTCGAAGCCCTTCTTGATGGCGTCCTGGTGGGAGCCGGAGAAGGCGGTGTAGACCAGGTCACCCGCGTAGGGGTGGCGCGGGTGGACCTCCATCTGGTTGCAGTACTCGCTGGTGCGGCGGATCTCGTCGATCTGCGAGAAGTCGATCTGCGGGTCGACGCCCTGCGAGAAGAGGTTCATGCCCAGCGTCACCAGGTCGACGTTGCCGGTGCGCTCACCCTGGCCGAACAGGCAGCCCTCGATCCGGTCCGCCCCGGCCATCAGGGCCAGCTCGGCGGCGGCGACGGCGGTGCCGCGGTCGTTGTGCGGGTGGACGGACAGGCAGACGAACTCGCGGCGCGACAGGTTGCGCGACATCCACTCGAACCGGTCGGCGTGCGTGGACGGCGTCGAACGCTCCACGGTGGCGGGCAGGTTGAGGATGATCTCGCGGCCCTCCTCGGGCTGCCAGACGTCGCACACCGCCTCGCAGACCTCCAGGGCGAAGTCCAGCTCGGTGTCGGTGAAGATCTCGGGGCTGTACTGGTAGCCGAAGATCGTCTCCTCGCCCAGGATCTTCTCGGCGTACTCCATGACCAGCCGGGTGCCGTCCACGGCGATCTGCTTGACCTGCTCCCTGGAGCCGCGGAAGACCACGCGGCGGAAGGTGGGGGCGGTCGCGTTGTACAGGTGGACGGTGGCGCGGTGGGCGCCGACCAGCGATTCGACGGTCCGCTCGATCAGCTCCTCGCGGGCCTGCGTCAGGACGGAGATCGTCACGTCCTCGGGGATCGCGCCCTCTTCGATGATGGAGCGGACGAACGCGAAGTCGGTCTCGCCGGAGGACGGGAAGCCGACCTCGATCTCCTTGTAGCCCATGCGCACCAGCAGGTCGAACATCTCGCGCTTGCGGGCCGGTGACATCGGGTCGATCAGTGCCTGGTTCCCGTCGCGCAGGTCCGTGGAGAGCCAGCGGGGTGCGACCGTGACCCGCTGGTCCGGCCAGGTGCGGTCGGGGATCTCGACCGCCTCGTAGTGGCCGTACTTGCCGATCGGCATCCCGGACGGCTTCTGCAGCCCCGTGGCGTTGGTGATCGGCGTGGGACGGCCGACGGCGTCGGCGGCGGGGGCCTGGGCGGGATTCACTGCGGTCATGACGTGGGGCTCCTCGGAGTCCGGCAAAGAGGGGGTCCCCCTGCTCTTCAAGAGCTCGGGGGAGGCCGACCGTGTCGCTGCAACACCGGACTCCGCGGGGAGGGGGTCGGCCTACGACTTACAGACCCTCGCCGCGGCAGCTAAGAAGGAGCAGCCCAAAACGCATGATGCGAAGAGAGTAACCGAGCAACGCCCGAGAGGTCGGTGCCGTATCAGTATGCGGGACCGGGCGTCGGTAACGGGTGAACGGTGACCGATCACTCTATTTCATCAATCCTGGTGGCAACCAGTGACACAGCGATCACACAGTGCCACAGTCGATTGCATGCAGCCTCGAACTCAGCACGGGTTCCACCCCGTCCTCTGCACCATCGTGCCGCCCCACGTCCTCGACAAGCTGTCGCAGTCCGACGATCCCGTCCTGGCGGGCCCGGCCCGCCGCACCCTGGAGGCCGACGCCGCCCGGCGCACCCGCCGCCAGGTCACGACCCCCGTACCGCCACGCGTCGCCCCCGCACCGGAGGGAGACCGTTCCGGCAAACCGGACCGCACCCTGTACGACTGCCGGCACGGCACCGAGCTGCCCGGCACCAAGGTCCGCGCCGAGGGCGAGGACCCCACGGGCGACGCCAGTGTCAACCGCGCGTACGCGGGCCTCGGAGCCACCTTCGAACTGCTGCTCAAGGCATACGGGCGGCGTTCGATCGACGGCAACGGGCTGCCGCTGATCGGCTCCGTGCACTACGACGAGAAGTACAACAACGCCTTCTTCGACGGCGAGCAGATGGTGTTCGGCGACGGGGACGGGGAGATCTTCCTGGACTTCACCGTCTGCATCGACGTCATCGCCCACGAGCTGGCGCACGGCCTCACCCAGTACACGGCCAACCTGAGCTACTACGGCCAGTCCGGCGCGCTCAACGAGTCCGTCTCGGACGTGTTCGGTTCCCTGGTCAAGCAGTACTCGCTGGGCCAGACCGCCGAGCAGGCCGACTGGCTGATCGGCGCCGGCCTGCTGGCGCCCAGGGTCCAGGGGGTGGCGCTGCGCTCGATGAAGGCGCCCGGCACCGCGTACGACGACGACGTGCTCGGCAAGGACCCGCAGCCCGCGTCGATGGACGACTACGTCCACACCGGCGACGACAACGGCGGAGTGCACCTCAACTCCGGTATCCCGAACCGCGCGTTCTATCTGCTGGCGACCGCGCTCGGCGGCAGTTCCTGGGAGAAGGCCGGACAGCTCTGGTTCGATGTGCTCACCGGTGGTGAACTGGCGGTGGACGCGGACTTCGCGTCCTTCGCCCGGCTGACCGTCGCGGCGGCACGCAGCCGGTTCGGCGAGGGGGACGAGGCGGAGGCGGTCCTCAAGGCCTGGTCGGAGGTGGGCGTACCGACCGCGTAGACAGCAGGGCCCGCCCGTCGAGGAAGGACACCGTATGCGGATCAAGGTGAGCAGGACCGGCGGCTTCGCCGGTATCGCACGCCACCGCGAGATCGACACCTCCGGGCGGGCCGACGCCCGCGAATGGGAGACCCTGGCCGAATCGGCGCTCACCGGCGGCCGGGACGCCCCGCCGGCCGGCGTTCCGGACGGCTTCGGCTACCGGATCACGGTCGGCGACCGGACCGTGCACTGCGCGGACCCGCGGCTGACCGACGCCCAGCGCGCGCTGGTCTCACGCGTCCTGAAGGAGGGCGCGTGAGCCCGGCGCACCGCTGACGGGCGACAGAACCACGAGCTGGGGCTCCGGCGGGCGTCAGAACCGCGAGCTGGGGCTCCGACAGGGGTCAGAACCCCAGCTTGCGCAGCTGCTTGGGATCCCGCTGCCAGTCCTTGGCGACCTTCACGTGCAGGTCCAGGAAGACCGGCGTACCGAGCAGCGCCTCGATGTGCTTGCGCGACTTGATGCCGACGTCCTTGAGCCGCTTGCCCTTCGGGCCGATGATGATGCCCTTCTGGCTGGGCCGCTCGATGTAGACGTTGGCGTGGATGTCGAGCAGCGGCCTGTCCGCCGGACGGTCCTCGCGCGGGAGCATCTCCTCGACGACGACCGCGATGGAGTGCGGCAGCTCGTCGCGTACGCCTTCGAGCGCGGCCTCCCGGATCAGCTCCGCGACCATGACCATCTCGGGCTCGTCGGTGAGGTCGCCCTCCGGGTAGAGCGGCGGGCTCTCGGGGAGCAGCGGGGCGATCAGGTCGGCCAGCAGGCCGACCTGGTCGTCCTTGACGGCCGAGACCGGGATGATCTCCGCCCACTCGAAGCCGAGCTCCTCGCCGACGCGGGAGACGGCCAGCAGCTGTTCGGCGAGCTGCTTGGACTCGACCAGGTCGGACTTGGTGATGATCGCGATCTTGGGCGTCTTCTTGATGCCCGCGAGTTCCTTGATGATGTATTTGTCGCCGGGGCCGAGCTTCTGGTCGGCGGGCAGGCAGAACCCGATGACGTCGACCTCGGCCCAGGTGGTGCGTACGACGTCGTTGAGACGCTCGCCCAGCAGGGTGCGCGGCTTGTGGAGGCCGGGGGTGTCGACCAGGATCAGCTGCGCGTCCGGCCGGTGCACGATGCCGCGGACCGTGTGCCGGGTGGTCTGTGGCCGGTTGGACGTGATCGCCACCTTCTGGCCGACCAGAGCGTTCGTAAGGGTGGACTTGCCCGCGTTGGGACGGCCCACGAAGCAGGCGAAGCCGGCCCGGTGCGGGGCGGTGTTCTCAGCCTGCTGCGCAGCAGCTTCTGGGTTAGGTCGAGCGCTCATGGCGCCCATTGTCCCCGATCCCGGCGGCACTGCCGCACCAAGGCGTCCGGCGGGGCCGCCGGGCCCCTCCTCTCAGGCCGCGCGGCGACGGCTCCGACGTGCCCGTATCCACAGCCCCGCGCCCCCGGCAAGAATCACCAGCAGCACCCCGGCGACCAGCCAGGGCAGCGCGAAGTACGAGGCGGCGGCGGACTCGCGGGTGTCGCGGGCGCTGGCCGTCAGCTTGACCTCGCCCCACTCCAGCTGCGGCGAGCCCTTCCACTCCTCGGTGAGCCGGACCTCCTGGCGGGGCAGCAGCTCGGACGGGATCTTTTTGAGGTCGCGGGCGAGCAGGGTGCGGCCGAAGAGGCCCTCGGCCTTGAGGGCGACCTTGGGGCTGAGGGTGACGTTGCCGCGGTTGCGGAGCGTGTACGAGATGACCGCGCGGGACTTCCCGGTGCCCGGGACGAGCGGCTGGGTGTGCTCGACCTTGACGTCGTCGACGGAGAGCGCTGGCATCGTGGGGCCGTTGACGCGCAGATAGATCCGGGCGCCGACCGCCTTCTGGATGCCGACGGCCACGGCGCCCGCGTCGGCGGGGTCGATGCGCTCGTCCAGGGCGACGAGGGCGCCGGGGTGATCGCCCGGTTCGGCGTCCTCGGGGACCTTGATCGTGACGGGCACGGTGACCGAGCCGTGCGGCTTCACGGTGACCCGGTCGCGGTCGGTCCTGGCCCAGGCGCCGACGGAGCGCTGCTTCTCGTTCTGCGCGCGGACCGCGAATCCGCCGTCGCGTTCGGTGTTGTACGCGTCGGCCGCGTACAGCCGGAAGGTCAGCGGGTCGCCGGTCTTGTTCTTGACGGTCACCTTGTCGGTGAGGGTGGCTCCGGGGTCGGCCGAGAGATAGAAGTACGGCCGGGTGCCGGTGGCGGCGGTGGCCGGGAAGACCGACCAGCTGCCGTTGTCGGCGGCGTCGGCCGCGGGGGCGCCCAGCAGGAGCAGGGCTGTGGACAGCAGGGACGACAGGAATACGGACAGCTTGCGCACGGTGGCGGGCCCCCAGGGTGCACGCATGGGCGGGGTGGTGGACCGGCCGGGTGCGCGCCCGGCCCACCGGTGGATCGGTGCTTACCGGCTCACGTCAGGGTGAGTGTGAGCACTCCGGAGTAGGTGCCGGTGGCGGAGTACGCCGGCACGTCCAGTGACAGCCCGGCGTCCACGGTGAACTCGCCGCCGGTGAAGGCGCCGTTCGGCGTGGAGGCGAGGGTGGCTCCCGCGCTGCCGACCGAACCCTCGGAACCCGCCGCGCAGGTGCTCGGGCTGCCGGCCTTCGCCGTGCAGGCCGGGCTCCAGGCGAGCGCGGAGGCGCCGATGGTGGCACCGGCCGGACCCTTGAAGTCGGTGACCTTTCCGGTCAGCGACCAGCCCGCGGGGCCGCCGCGGAAGTCCTTGACCGTCACGGTCCGCAGGGCGCCGGTGGATGCGCCGCCCTGCCCGAAGTCGACCGCCGACAGTTCGACGGAGTCCCCGGCCTGCGACATGGAGAGCGTGCCCGCCTTGACGGACGAGGTCAGCTTCTGGCTGCCGTCCGGTGTCTCCCCTCCGCCGCCGCCGGTGACGGTGTAGGCCTGGGGGCCCGCACCCTTGGCGGCGTCCCAGCCGGCGCCCTCGTAGGCGACGATCGCGGTGGTCGCCGGGTCGTTGACGGTCAGCTGTCCGGTGAAGGCACCCGATCCGTCCGCCGTGGCCGTCGCCGTGTCGCCGGTCAGGGCGTCCCCGGCCCGGCCGGCGAGGGTGACGGCCGCGCCCGCGGTGAACTTCGACCCGGTCACGGTGACCTGGTCACCGGCCGCGCCGGAGGCCGTACCGAGCTGGATGGCGCGCTCGTTGACCTGACCGGCGCCGTCCGTCGCGATGATCGTCTGGGAGACGGGCGCGGGCGGATCGGTGACCGTGCAGGGCGTGTCCAGCTCCATGATGTAGCTGGTGTGGATGTTGTAGTCGCCGGGCGAGAGGGTGATCTCGCCGGGCGCGGTGACCTTGAAGGTGCCGGTCATGGCGAACGACGGGAACGCGCCCTTGCCGGGCACCGGGTCGTTCTTCTTCGGGCCCGCCACCGTGATGTCGGTGGACTGCGCACCGGCGACGGTGACCTTGCCGGTCGGCGTCATGATGTCGGCGGGCAGCGCCAGGTCGACCGGGTTGCTCGCGGCCGGTGTGACGACGGTGTACGTCACCTTGACCGTGTCGCCGACCTTCGGGGCCGCGTTGTCGACGCTGATCTGCGCGGACGTCGTCCCGTCGATCGGCGGGATCCCGGCGATCGCGGGCGGGATGCAGTGGGTCGGGAAGTCCACCGCCACGGATGCCGCCGCCATGGCCTGGGCGGGCCCGGCGAGCAGTCCTCCCCCGGTGACGACGAGCGCGCCCACACCCAGCGCGGCGGCCCAGCGGCGGCTTCGGCGCCGCGTCCCCGGGCTGTCGGATCTTCGAATGGCTGGACTCATGGAGCCCCCTCCTGCGGGATTTGCGGCGCAGCGGCTCTTCCGCGCCGGCAGGGGGCCATTGATGACTCCGGCCGAAAAGAAGTCAATGGGATCGAAACGCGCTGACTGATGTGCCATCAGATACTGTCAAGATCCATGCTCCCGCACCTGGTGTGCGGAGGTCAGCCCGCCGTCACGCTGAGCCGCAGCACCCCGTCCGGTCCGGCGAGCAGCACCGGGGTGTCCGCCCCTCCCAGGTCCCGTACCGCGGCACGGTCCTCCTCCGACGGCGTCTCGGCCTCGGAGACGACCGCGGCCGCCTCCAGCGAGGTGGCGCCGCTCGCCACGGCCATGGCGACGGCCGTCCGGAGCGCGCTGAGGCGCAGCGACTCCAGCTGCACCGTGCCCGCCACATACGTACGTCCGGTCTCGTCCCGTACGGCCGCGCCCTCCGGCACACCGTTGCGGGCGCGGGCGCTGCGCGCCAGCGTGACGATCTTGCGGTCCTCGGCGCCGAGGTCGGTGCTATCGGTCATGTGCCGAGCATACGAAGCGCCCGGAGGCGAAACCAAGCCCCTCCGGCGCTTGAGGAGCGGGGGCCCGGAGACACAGAGCCCCCGAAACGCCCCTACCCCCGGTCCAGCCGCAACCGCTCCGCCCGCGGCAGCCCCGCCACCACCAGGTCGTAACTGTCCTCGATCAGCTCGCGCAGCCTCGCGTCCGGCAACCCCGACACCGTCACCGTGTTCCAGTGCCGTTTGTTCATGTGCCACCCCGGCGCGACGGCCTCGTGCTCCTCCCGGAGCCGCACCGCTTCGTCGGGGTCGCACTTGAGGTTCACCGTCAGCGGCCGCGCCTCCAGGGAGCTCAGCGCGAACATCTTGCCGAGCACCTTGAAGACGGACGCCTCCGGCCCGAACGGGAACTCCTCGGCGCTCGCGTTGAACTCCAGGCAGAACGCCCTCAGCTCCTTCGGGGTCATGCCGCCGCCTCCTCCTGCGGAGCCAGCGGCTCCACCAGCACTGTGACGATCTTGTTCCGGCGGCCCGCCGGGGACTCCGCGGTCAGCCGCAGCCGCCGCCCGTCGGGCAGTTCCACCTCCGAGGAGGCCCCTGCGATCGGGACCCGGCCCAGCGCCTTCGCGAGCAGCCCGCCGACCGTCTCCACGTCCTCGTCGTCGTACTCGTCGAGGCCGAACAGGTCTCCGAGGTCCCCGATGTCGAGGCGCGCGGTGACCCGGAAGCAGCCGTTCTCCAGCTCCTGGACCGGCGGGAGTTCGCGGTCGTACTCGTCGGTGATCTCGCCGACGATCTCCTCCAGGATGTCCTCGATGGTGACGATGCCCGCCGTGCCGCCGTACTCGTCGATGACGACCGCGACGTGGCTGCGGTCCTGCTGCATCTCGCGCAGCAGATCACCGGCGTTCTTCGTGTCGGGCACGAACGCGGCGGGGCGCATCGCCGTGGAGACCAGATCGGCCTCCGACTCCCGGTTGATGTGCGTCTTGCGGACCAGGTCCTTGAGATAGACGATCCCGACGATGTCGTCCTCGTTCTCCCCGGCGACCGGGATCCGCGAGAAACCGGAGCGCAGCGCGAGGGTGAGCGCCTGCCGGATCGTCTTGTAGCGCTCGATGCAGACCAGGTCGGTGCGCGGCACCATCACCTCGCGCACCAGGGTGTCGCCGAGTTCGAAGACGGAGTGCACCATGCGGCGCTCCTCGTCCTCGATCAGGGACTCCTGCTCGGCGAGGTCGACCATCGCCCGCAGTTCGGCCTCACTGGCGAACGGTCCCTTGCGGAACCCCTTGCCCGGCGTCAGCGCGTTGCCGATGAGGATCAGCAGCTGCGGGACGGGGCCCATGACCCTGGCCAGCGGCAGCAGGACGTACGCCGACGCCGTGGCCGTGTTCAGCGGGTGCTGGCGGCCGATGGTGCGCGGCGAGACCCCGATGGCGACGTAGGAGACGAGGACCATCACCCCCATGGCGACGGCCAGCGCCTCCCAGGTCTCCGGGAGTTCCTTCAGACAGGCGTACGTGACCAGCACCCCGGCCGACATCTCGCAGGCGACCCGCACCAGCAGGGCGACATTGAGATAGCGGGTCGGATCGGCCGCGACCTGTTCCAGTTTGTCGCTGCCGCGACGGCCCGAGCGGACCGCCTCGGCCGCGCGGAAGCTCGACGTGCGCGCGATACCGGCCTCGGCACACGCCGCCAGCCAGCCGACGACGACCAGCACGACGACCCCGAATACGAGCGGCAGACTCACGAGACGGTGGGTGCGGGCGACGGACCGGTCATACCGCGCTCACCGCGCCATCCGTCGACGATCGCCGCCTGGAGGCCGAACATCTCGGCCTTCTCGTCCGGCTCCTCGTGGTCGTAGCCGAGCAGGTGCAGCACCCCGTGGACGGTGAGGAGCTGGAGCTCCTCGTCCATGGAGTGCTGCGTCTCGGCGTCCTCACCCTGCTTCTTGGCGACCTCCGGGCAGAGCACGATGTCGCCGAGGAGCCCCTGCGGGGGCTCCTCGTCGTCCTTGGCCGGCGGACGCAGCTCGTCCATCGGGAAGGACATGACGTCCGTCGGGCCCGTCAGGTCCATCCACTGGATGTGGAGCTGCTCCATGGCGCCGGTGTCCACCACGATCACCGAGAGCTCGGAGAGCGCGTGGATCCGCATCCGGGCGAGTGCGTAGCGGGCGATGTCGAGGATCGCCTGCTCGTCGACCTCGGTTCCGGACTCGTTGTTGACGTCGATCGACATGGTGCGCTGCTACTGCTTCCCGTTGTGGCGGCCCTGGCCCTTGCCGGCCCGGCCGTCCTGTTCGACTTGGCTGTCGTACTTCTCGTACGCGTCGACGATACGGCCGACCAGCCTGTGCCGGACGACATCCTGGGAGGTGAGCCGGGAGAAGTGCACGTCGTCGAGGCCCTCCAGGATGTCCTGCACCTGGCGCAGACCGCTCTTGGTCCCGTTCGGCAGGTCGACCTGGGTGACGTCACCGGTGACGACGATCTTCGAGTCGAAGCCCAGCCGGGTCAGGAACATCTTCATCTGCTCGGCGCTGGTGTTCTGCGCCTCGTCGAGGATGATGAAGGCGTCATTGAGCGTGTTGTGCGTCAGCAGGTAATCCTGCGTGACGTACAGCGAGTCCTCCGCCGCCACCTGGATACACACGGACTCCTCACGACCGGCCGGTTCGATGCTGTCGATGAAACGCATCGGACGGCCGCCGCCGCCTGCCTCGTGGTACTTCTCCGCCTTACGGGCGAGGCGGAAGGGCTCGATGCCCTCGGGGAGCCGGATGTCGACGACGTGCGCGTCGTAGCGGTGATGCACCTCGCGGCCCTTGGCCCGCCCAGGTGCACGCCCTTCGGCAGCCCGGCGACGGGTGTACGCGACACCGCCGAGTGACTGCACGAGGGCAACCACGTCGTCGCGCAGCATGATCGATGCAGTCGTGTACTGAACGCGGCAGGTGCGGTCCGCCTGAGTGACCGGACCGCCGTCCGCGTCGAGCAGCCCCTGAAGCACGGCGAGGCGGACGTCGGCGGCATTGCAGAGGTAGGAGTCCGGGACGAACTTGGAATGCGAGCGTGTCCCGACCAGGTCGAGTGCCCGCAGGACACGGGTGACCGGGTTCTCCAGCGTGACCACGTCGCCCGGAGCCTTCACCCTGTTCAGGACGTAGTCGGGCCCGCCCTTGTGCCGTACGGAAATGCCCGGCAGCGAGCCCTCCAGCGCCTCGGCCAGTTCAGGATCCTCCGTGGCGAACGAGGGGGTCGTCGATCCGGTCAGGCAGCCGTCGCCGAGCAGGAGACCCAGCGCGTACGGGTCCATCGGAACCTCGCGCTCGGGCAGGCTGACCGGCGCGGTGAGCATCGGCAGCTCGTAGCGGCGTGCGCGTGCCGCGCGAAGGTTGCCGATCATCTCCTTGGTCTCCAGGACCCGCCACGGCTTGTCCCGGCGCTTGTCCGATGCCGTGCGAACGGTCCACAGGTGCTCGTCGCAGCACAAGGTCCAGGAACCGTCCTGGGCGCTGACGCGATAGATGTCCTTCTCGCCCTGCGGGTACACGCCGAGGACGGGGGTCGGCTCACCGTTCGAGCCGATGACCAGGTCTCCGACCTGAAGGGCACCGATGGGCCGCCAGCCGTCCGGCGTCAGGACGTTGGTGAAGACAGGCTGGCTCCTGCCCCTCATATAAGCCAGCGGCGCCACCTCGATCGTGCCCGCCGCCATCAGCCGCGGGATCGAGTCCGGGTCGAGCATGTCGTGCAGCGCGTCGTAGAGCGGGCGCAGATACGGGTCGATCTTCTCGAAGAGCGTGCCGGGCAGGAAGCCGAGCCGCTCGCCCGCCTCGACCGCCGGCCGGGTCAGGATGATCCGGCTGACCTGCTTGGACTGCAGCGCCTGGACGGCCTTGGCCATGGCGAGGTAGGTCTTGCCGGTACCGGCGGGGCCGATGCCGAACACGATCGTGTGCTTGTCGATCGCGTCGACGTACCGCTTCTGGTTGAGCGTCTTGGGGCGGATCGTGCGGCCGCGGCTGGAGAGGATGTTCTGCGTGAGCACCTCGGCCGGGGTCTCCGTGCCGTCCGCCTTGCCGTTGTCGCTGGCCTTGAGCATCGCGATCGAACGTTCCACGGCGTCCTCCGTCATCGGTTGACCGGTGCGGAGCACCAGCACCATCTCGTCGAACAGGCGCTGGATCAGGGCGATTTCCGCCGTGTTCCCCGTCGCGCTTATCTCATTGCCCCGGACGTGGATGTCGGCTGCCGGGAACGCCGCTTCGATCACGCGCAGCAGCGAGTCGCCCGATCCCAGGAGCATCACCATGGGGTGTGCGGCCGGAATCCTGATGCGGGCACGCGCCTGCGGCTGTGTGGGTGTCTGAGTCATGGGCCGGCCCTCGGGCCTGCGCATACCTCCCGTTGCAGGGCTGTCGCTGCTCGACAACCTCTGGACTACCAAGCGTACGACTCCGTACCGACAACACCGAGAGGTTTTCACGCGCGGAAGCGGCCGGGCCGGTCACGGCCGGAAGCCGATCGTCGGGACGGCCCTGCGCAGCGGCCAGTGGCGGGCCGCCGACGGGAGCAGGTCCTGGAGGAACGCGTACCGCTGGAGCGCCGCCGGGTCCTGGTCGGCGCAGGTGCGGACCTGCTGCCACCAGGCGGCGACCTCCGCCCAGCCGGGGGCCGACAGCGAGCCGCCGAACTCCTGGACCGAGAGGGCGGCGGTGAGTCCGGCGAAGGCGAGCCGGTCGGCGAGCGGCCAGTTGGCCAGGGTGCCGGTGACGAAGCCGGCGACGAAGACGTCGCCCGCGCCGGTCGGGTCGAGCGCCTCGACCTCGATCGCGGGGACCTCGGCGGCGGTCCCGGTGACCGCGTCGACCGCGTAGGCGCCCTCGGCGCCGAGTGTGACGACGGCGAGCGGTACGTGTTCGGCGAGCGCGTGCGCGGCGGCGCGGGGGCAGTCGGTGCGGGTGTAGCGCATGGCCTCCTCCGCGTTGGGGAGGAACGCCTCGCAGTGCGCCAGGTCGGTCAGGCCGGCCAGGTCCCAGCGGCCGGTCTCGTCCCAGCCGACGTCGGCGAAGACCATGGCGCCGCGGCGGGCCGCCGCGGCCACCCACGGCTCGCTGCGGCCCGGGACGAGCGAGGCGACGGCGGCGCGGGCCCGCGGCGGGCACTGCGGGAAGGCGGCGGTGGTGGCCGGGCCCGGCGCGGCGGGCGGCGGGGCCTCGTGGCCGTGCGAGACCATCGTCCGCTCGCCCTCGTACGCCATGGAGACGGTCACCGGGGAGTGCCAGCCGCGGACGGTGTGCGACATGGAGAGGTCGATGCCCTCGCCCTGCTCCAGCGCGTCCCAGCAGTACTCGCCGTAGTGGTCGTCGCCGAAGGCCGCGGCCAGTGAGGTGTGCAGGCCGAGCCGGGCCAGTGCGGTGGCCATGTTGGCGACCCCGCCGGGGCTGGAGCCCATGCCGCGCGCCCAGGACTCGGTGCCGCGCACGGGGGCGCTGTCCAGGCCGGTGAAGATGATGTCGAGGAAGACCGTGCCGGTGAGGAAGACGTCGCAGTCCGGGTCCTGCGGTGCGCGCAGTCCGTCCAGTGGGTCGATTCCTGGAATCCCAGTGCTCACCTTGCACTCCCCGGTCGTGGCAGTTCCGGCCAGTGTGCCCGATTCACTCGACCGTCCGGGTGGTCCGCGCCGAGTCCGTACACACAGAGCCTGACCTGCATAAACATGCTTTGCTACCCGCATATTAAAGTGGCAAACACATAAGTGGCTCAGATCACAGCGTGGCGACTTTCGGTCGGCCGGGAGCACTTGATACAAATTGGCCCGCGAGCACCGTTGGGGGCAGTTTCCGGCGAGTGTGTCGCCTTCTCCGTATTTTCTGCATTTCCACGCATTTTCCTCATGTGTGCCTCGGTGCGTCCTACTGCTGGACGTGCCAACCCCTCGCTGTCTTCTCCGCCTCCTCTGGCATGTCTTCAGGAACGCCCATGTCCTCGCGCCCTCGCGCCGCGTGGCCGCTGGTTGCCGTGTTCACCGCCGGTTACCTCGCCGCTAATCTGCTCCCCACCATCCTGGGGAGACTCTCCGCCCATCTGGGTCTCAGCGCCGCCCAGGCCGGCCTGGTCGGCAGTGCGCTGCTGCTGAGCTCGGCGACCGCCGGGTTCTGCCTGGCGGGCCGGGTCGAGACGTACGGGCCGCGCAGGCCCGCGCGGATCGGGCTGGTGCTGGCCGCGCTGGGCTACGGCTGCGCGGCGCTGGCCGGTTCCGTGCCGCTGGTGGTCATGGGTGTGATGGTCGGCGGCTTCGGCTCCGGTACGGCGACCGCGGTCGCCGCGGCGGGCATCGCCACCCAGCGCGATCCGCACCGGACCTCGTCGCTCGGGCTGCTCAGTGTCTCCGCGACCGCGGGCGTCCTCTACCTGACGATCCCTCATCTGGGCGGCGGCCACCGGCTGCCGTTCGCCTCGATCGCCGTGACCGCGCTCCTCGTCTGCCTCGCCACCTCACGGCTGGACGCCCCGGTGTCCGCAGGCCCCGCCGCCCCCGCCTCCGGCCGGCTGCCGCACCGCCGCTCCGGTCTGGTGCTGGCGGGCGGCATGCTCGTCTGGTCGATGGCGCAGAACGCGCTGTGGGGCGTCAGCAGCCGCATCGGCGTGGTTCAGGCGGGGCTCTCCGAGGTCACCACGGGAGCGGTCTTCGCCGCCGCGCTCGGCGCCGGTCTGCTCGGAGTGATGGGCGCCGGGCTGCTGGGCGCACGGCTCGGGCGCGCGATGCCGATCGGCCTCGGCACCGTGATCATCGCGGCCGGCATCGTGCTCAGCTCGTCGGCGGGCGACCTCGGCTCGTTCGCGACCGGAGAAATCATCTGGAATGCCTTCTACCCGGTGGTCCTGTCGTATCTGATCGGCCTGGCCGCGTCACTGGACGTACGCGGCCGCTGGGCGGTCCTCGCCGGCTCGGCCTCGTCCCTGGGCCTGGCCTGCGGGCCGCTGCTGGGCAGCGTGCTGTCCGAGGAGTTCGGCTACCCGACGATGGGGCTGATCCTTGGCGCCACGACCCTGCTGGTCGCCGTCCCGGTGACGGCTGTCGCCCTGCACACCGGTAGCCGCCCGCTGGTACTGGGATCGGTGCGCCGCAGGGGCGGTGCTCCGGCGGCCCTGCTCGCGGTCACCACCGGCTCGGTGCCGGGCGCCGTGCCCTGGCTCGGCGCGCCCGAGCAGGCCGTCACGGAGCTCAGCCTGCCCGAGCTGCGCCGCAGGCGCCTGGTCAGGAGCGCGTTCCGGACGGCCGGCGGGGACGGTCAGTCGAACACGTAGGCCTCGACCTCGGACAGGTAGCGCGCCCGGCGCTCCTCGTCGTGGTCGAGGAAGGCCGCCTCGAAGGAGTTGCGGGCCAGGGTGCGCAGTTGTTCGCGCTCCAGGCCGAGCGCCTCGTGGACGGCGTGGAAGGTGTCCCCGACGTACCCGCCGAAGTAGGCGGGGTCGTCGGAGTTCACCGTGCAGAGCAGCCCGGCGTCCATCATGGCCCGCAGCGGGTGCTCCTCCAGGGTGTCGATGGCCCGCAGCCGTACGTTGGACAGCGGGCACAGGGTGAGCGGTACCCGGTCGGCGACCAGCCGCTTCACCAGTTCCGGGTCCTCCATGCAGCGCAGCCCGTGGTCGACGCGCTCCACGCCGAGTACGTCGAGCGCCTCGCGGATGTAGGCGGGCGGCCCCTCCTCGCCCGCGTGCGCGACCTTGCGCAGTCCGAGCGCCTCGGCGGCCGCGTACACCTCACGGAACTTGGCGGGCGGGTGGCCGACCTCGGCGGAGTCCAGGCCGACGGCACTGATCCGGTGCAGATGCGGCTTCGCGGCCTCCAGGGTCTCCAGGGCCGATTCGGCGGACAGGTCGCGCAGGAAGCACATGATCAGCTGGGTGGAGACGCCGTGCTTCTCCTCGCTGCGCTCCAGCGCCCGGCCGAGTCCCTCGACGACCGTGCCGATCGGGACGCCCCGGGCGGTGTGCGCCTGCGGGTCGAAGAAGATCTCGGCGTGCCGTACGCCCTGGGCGGCGGCGCGGGCGAGGTAGGCGTCGGCGAGATCGGCGAAGTCGTCCTCGGTCCGCAGGACCGCCATCAGCGCGTAGTACAGGTCGAGGAAGGTCTGCAGATCGTCGAAGAGGTAGGCGGTGCGCAGTGCCTCGGTGTCCGCGTACGGGAGGTGCACGCCGTTGCGTGCGGCGAGCGCGAAGGCCAGCTCGGGTTCGAGGGTTCCTTCGATGTGGAGGTGGAGTTCGGCTTTGGGGAGGTGCACGGTTTCTCGCTAACGCAGGTGGTGCTGGTGTCTGTTACTGGTGACGGGTGGGGACCGGGACCCGGATCAGGTCCTGGGCGACGGTCAGTTCGCCCTCGAAGCCGGCGGCCCGTGCCTGGGTCTCGAAGGCTCCGGGGTCCGGGTAGCGCTGCGAGAAGTGTGTGAGCACGAGGTGCCGTACGCCCGCCTCCCGCGCCACCCGGGCCGCCTGTCCGGCGGTCAGGTGGCCGTGGTCGGTGGCCAGCCGTTCGTCCTCGTCGAGGAAGGTCGACTCGATGACCAGCATGTCGCATCCCTCGGCGAGCGCGTGCACGCCGTCGCAGAGCCTGGTGTCCATGACGAACGCGAACCGCTGTCCGCGCCTGCGCTCGGAGACGTCGTCGAGCGTGACACCGCCGAGGGAGCCCTCGCGCTGGATCCGGCCGACGTCGGGTCCCGCGATGGAGTGCTCGGCGAGCCGGGCGGGCAGCATGCGGCGCCCGTCGGGTTCGACGAGGCGGTAGCCGTACGACTCGACGGGGTGCGAGAGCTTGTGGGCGCTGAGGGTGTACGCGTCCGTGGTGGCCAGCGGTCCGTCGGCGGCGACCGGGGCCTCGGTCAGCTCGACGGACTCGCGGTAGGCGGTCGCGTACCGCAGCCGGTCGAAGAAGTGCTGCCCGCTCGCCGGGTAGTGCGCGGTGACGGGGTGCGGGACCTGGTCGAGGTTGATCCGCTGGATCACCCCGGCCAGGCCGAGCGAGTGGTCGCCGTGGAAGTGCGTGACGCAGATCCGGTTGATGTCGTGCGCGGCGACGCCGGCCCGCAGCATCTGGCGCTGGGTGCCCTCGCCGGGGTCGAAGAGGAGGCCCTCGCCGTCCCAGCGCAGCAGGTAGCCGTTGTGGTTGCGGTGCCGGGTCGGGACCTGGCTGGCTGTGCCGAGGACGACGAGTTCACGTGCGGACACGGTGCGGGACCGCCCTAGCCGGGCGGCCACTGGAGGCCGCGGCCGCCCAGGACGTGCGCGTGTGTGTGGAAGACGGTCTGCCCGGCCCCGGCGCCGGTGTTGAACACGACCCGGTAGCCGGTGCCCACGATCTTCTCGTCGGCGGCGACCTCTCCGGTCTCGCGCAGGACGTCGGCGAGGACCTGCGGTTCGGCGGCGGCGAGGGACGCGGCGTCCGGGTAGTGGAGCCGCGGGATGACGAGCACGTGGGTGGGGGCCTGGGGGTTGATGTCGCGGAAGGCGACGGTGGTGTCGGTCTCCCGGATGATGGTGGCCGGGATCTCACCGGAGACGATCTTGCAGAACAGGCAGTCGGGCTGCGGTTCTCCTGCCACGGGGTGCTCCTCAGTCTCGGTGATCCGTACGGGGGCAGCCTAGCGGGCGGGGCGCGGGCCTTTTCGGGGGCGCTGCCCCGTACCCCCGCTCCTCAACCGCCGGAGGGGCTCGAATGTTCGGCCTCGCCGGCGGTTGAGGCGCGGGGTCCGGGGCGGGGCCTCGGTCACGGTGCTCCGGAGGGGCTCTGGTTCCGCGGCTCGGGCAGTGGCGGGGCCGTCTTCGCCGGGGTCCGGGTCAGCGACTCCAGCGCGATCCTGATCGCCTCGTCGACCTGCGGATCCCGTCCCGCGGCCCGGTCCTGCGGCGTCATGACGACCTCGACGTCCGGGTCGACGCCGTGGTTCTCGACGCCCCAGCCGTACCCCTCCAGCCAGAAGGCGTACTTCGGCTGGGTGACCAGGGTGCCGTCCACCAGCCGGTAGCGGCTGTCGATGCCCACCACACCGCCCCAGGTGCGGGTGCCGACCACCGGGCCGATGCCCAGCAGTTTGATCGCCGCGTTCACGATGTCGCCGTCCGAACCGGAGAACTCGTCCGCCACGGCGACGACCGGCCCACGGGGCGCGTCGCCCGGGTAGCTCTGGGGCCGGCTGCCGCGGGGCAGGTCCCAGCCGACGATGCGGCGGGCCAGCTTCTCCACGATCAGCTGCGAGGTGTGGCCGCCGCGGTTCTCCCGTACGTCCACCACCAGCCCCTCGCGGGCGACCTCGGTGCGCAGGTCGCGGTGGATCTGGGCCCAGCCAGGTCCGGCCATGTCGGGGATGTGGATGTAGCCGAGGCGTCCGCCGGAGTGCTCGTGGACGTAACGGCGCCGGTCGGCGACCCACGCGTGGTAGCGCAGCGCCTCCTCGTCGGCGACCGGTACGACGACGACATGGCGCGGGTCGCCGCCGTCGGCCGGTGAGACGGTCAGCTCGACCGGGTGGCCGGCCGAGCCGGTGAGCAGCGGTCCGGGGCCGGTGACACGGTCGACGGGGTGGCCGTCGACGGCCAGGATCCCGTCCCCGGCGCGGACGGCGACGCCCGGTGCGGCGAGCGGTGCGCGGGCCGCGGGGTCGGAGGTCTCGGACGGCAGGATCCGGTCGATGCGCCAGCTCCCGTCGTCCGCGCGGGAGATGTCGGCGCCGAGCAGCCCCTGCCGGGCCGAGTCGTCGTGCCATCCGCCGGACGGCCTCACATAGGCGTGGGAGGTGCCGAGTTCGCCCTGTACCTCCCACAGCAGGTCCATGAGGTCGTCGTGGGTGGCGACGCGTTCCAGCACCGGCCGGTAGCGGTCCAGGACGCCGGCCCAGTCGACACCGCCCATGTCGGGGCGCCAGAAGTTGTCCCGCATGATGCGGCCGGCCTCGTCGTACATCTGCCGCCATTCGGCGGCCGGGTCCAGGGTGCGGCGGATCCGGGAGAGGTCGACGGTGATGCTGCCCTCGCCGTCGTCGTCATCGGAGCCGCCCGGCACGCGGCTGTCGGACGGTACGACGCGCAGTTTGCCGTGGCTGTGCAGCACCAGCCGCCTGCCGTCGCCGCTGACCGCGAACCGGGCGATGTCGGAGGCGAGTTCCTCGCAGCGCAGCTTCTCCAGGTCGTACCGCTCCAGCACGGTCTCGGGGCGGCGGGCGTCGGGCGTGGCCCCGCTCGTGCCGAGGACTCCGGTGACCGGGTGGCGCAGCCAGAGCAGCCCGTCCTTCGCGGCCCTGAGCGAGGAGTAGTTGGCGGCCTCGACGGGCAGCGGCACGATCCGGTCGGCGAGGCCGTCCAGGTCGATGCGGGTGACCGGGAGCGCGGTGGGGTTGTCGTCGCCCTCGGCGCTCTTCTCCCGCTCGGTCGGGCGGCCGTGGAGCTGCGGCCCGAACGGGGAGGGGGTGGTCGCGGCGAGCGTCAGCAGATGCGGCCGGCAGCCGCCGATGAAGGCCAGGTCGAAGACGTGTGAGTCGTAGACCGGGTCGAAGGCCCGCTCGGA
Organism: Streptomyces sp. NPDC048671; assembly: GCF_055587045.1. Lineage (NCBI taxonomy): Bacteria > Bacillati > Actinomycetota > Actinomycetes > Kitasatosporales > Streptomycetaceae > Streptomyces > Streptomyces sp. NPDC048671. The sequence goes on from NZ_JBVJHB010000001.1 coordinate 923,298, forward strand.
GAGGAAGGCCAGGTGCTTTCCGTCGGCGGTGAAGGCGGGTGCGAAGTCCCGGAACCGCAGCGGGGTGGCGTCGGACACCGTCAGATCGGCGAGGTGGGCGAGCTTGACCTGGCTCAGCGGTTCGGGGCCGGGGTGCGACCAGGCGAGCCAGGAGGAGTCGGGTGAGAAGACGAGCCCGGAGGCGTCGCCGTGCTCGCTGCGGTCCACCTCGTGGACCTCGCCGCTCTCCCGTTCGACGATCAGTACGCGGCCGTCGTGGGCGGCGACGGCGAACCGGCTGCCGTCGGGGGCGGGGGCCAGGTCGAGGACCCGGCCGAGCCGGCCCGCGGCGAGCCGGCGCGGTACGGCGTCGGGCGAGGTGCCGGTGGCGGGTGCGCACTCCAGCGCGTCGTCGCCCTCGGCGTCGGTGACCCAGACGACGTGCTGGTCGCCGTCGGCCTGGAAGGTGCGGGGCAGCCTGGCCCGTACGCCGGGTTCGACGGCGAGTGCGCGGGCCGGGCCCTCGCGGTGGGTGACCCAGTGGACGGCTCCGCGGGACCCGACGGCGCTGCCGCGGCCGGTGCGGTCCGGGGACGCGGCGCTCAGATGGCTGCCGGCGTGCACGGGGTGCGGCTGGAGGTCGGCGCGCTGGCCGCCGAGCCGGATGCCGAGGCGGCGGGGCTCGTCGCCGTCCAGGCTGTCGAGGAGCCAGAGCTCTCCGGCACTGGCGTAGGTGACCCGGGTGCCGTCGGTGGTGGCGTGCCGGGCGTAGAAGCCCTCGACGCCGGTGTGCCGGCGCAGGCCGGTGCCGTCGGGGAGGCAGGAGTAGAGCGCTCCGACGCCTTCGTGGTCGGAGAGGAAGGCGATGCGCTCGCCCACCCACATCGGGCACTCGATGTTGCCGTCGAGCTCCTCGTTGACCCGTACGAACTCCTGCGGGGACCCGTCGCCGGGTGTCTCCCCGGTGGCGATCCAGAGCTTGCCGGCCGTGCCGCCCCGGTAGCGCTTCCACTTGGCGGCCTCGCGCCCCATGGTGGCCGAGAGCAGCAGAATCCGTCCGCCGGGCCCGTACGCGAGGGATCCGACCGGCCCGTACGGCAGGGTCCGCGCGGGGCCCGCGTCGACCGGTACGGCGCGGGCCCAGGTGCGGCGCAGCGAGACCTGGCCCTGGGCGCTGATCACCAGCACGTCGCCCTCGGGCGTCCAGCCCTGCACGGCTGTCTGCGCGTCGCCCCAGTACGTCAGCCGCCTGGAGGGGCCGCCGTCGACGGGGGCCAGGTGCACCTCGGGCACCCCGTCCCTGGTGGACGTCCAGGCGACGAGGGTGCCGTCGGGAGATATCCGCGGCTGGGTGACGGGTCGGTTGTCTGCGCTGACTCGCCAGGCTCGGCCGCCGTCGAGCGGCGCCAGCCAGACATCGTCCTCGGCGGTGAAGGCGATCAGGTCGCCCTGGACATGGGGATAGCGGAGGTAGGAAGGCTGCGTCACATCGATCACCCTAGGCCGAGGCCGGGCCCCGGGAAACGGGGTTGGCCGGAGTACGACGCGGCCCGTGTCCGAGAAGTCCCGCCCGGCCCGCGACGCCCCGCACCCTCACTTGCCCTGGGGGTAGGCGGTCACGGTGACCGTGACGGTCGCGGTCGGCCGGGCGCCTCCCCCGCTGCCGCCCGCCGGGGCCCTGGGCGGCTCGGAGGGTGAGGGCGCGGCGTCGCAGTTGCCGAGCATCGTGGCGCGGAAGACGGTCTTCCCGCCCGCCTTCGCGGTCATGTCACCGCTGACGCACTGGCCCTTGACCTCGCGGTCGACCTTGCCGGCGAGGCTGATGTCCTCGCCGTCCTTGGTGCGTCCGTTGCATTCGACGTCGGCGACCCGGCTGACGGCGGTGGACGGACCGGTCCGGGAGGCGGCGCTCGCGCCCCCGCCGGCGGTCCGTGCCGTGCAGCTCAGCCACTGCACGTTCACCCCTTCGTGCTCCAGCGCGCGGGTGGCGGTCCGGTCGGTCGTCACGGCGATGGACGCGGAGTTCAGGCCGTCGACCGGATCGCAGGCCGTCAGTCCGGCGACGACCGCGCCCGCCAGGCAGATCACGGCCGGAAAACGACGGATCCTTCGATTGCGCCATGCCCTTGATGTCCCCATACGGGCAGCTTCCCACCGCTCCTGACGGTGCGGTAGACGGATTGCGGCCAGAACCGGCCAAGGTTCCGGGAAACGGCCCGATTCATGACCATCGGCCGGTGCGCCCCAGCAGCAGGGCCGTCGCCGCGGTGCCCGCCGTCGAGGTGCGCAGTACGGTCGGTCCGAGCCGGCAGGTCCGGGCCCCGGCAGCGGCGAACGCGGCCAGCTCGTCGGGCGAGACGCCGCCCTCCGGGCCGACGACCAGCACGATCTCGCCCGCTTCGGGCAGGGCGACGGTGGCCAGCGGTTCGCTGTCGTACCCGCGGTCCTCGTGCAGTACGGCCGCGAAGTCGGCTGCGGCCAGAAGTGCGGCGACCTGCTTGGTCGTCATCGCGTCCGCCACCTCCGGGAACCGCACCCGGCGCGACTGCTTGCCGGCCTCGCGGGCCGTGCCGCGCCATTTCGTCAGGGCCTTCAGGCCCCGGTCGCCCTTCCACTGGGTGATGCAGCGCCCGGCCTGCCACGGCACGATCGCGTCGACGCCGGTCTCCGTCATCGTCTCGACGGCGAGCTCGCCGCGGTCACCCTTGGGCAGGGCCTGGACGACGGTGATGCGGGCGCCGGGGCGGGGTTCCTCGTGGACGGGGTCCAGACCGGTGAGCACCAGCCGGTCCTTGCCCTCGGCGGCCGTCACCACACCTTGCGCCCAGCGGCCCCGGCCGTCCGTCAGGACGACGTCCTCACCGGCGCGCAGACGTCTCACCGAGACGGCGTGCCGTCCCTCCGGCCCCTCCAGGACGAACCCCGGGCCCGTGGGCATCTGTTCGACGACGAAGACGGGTGCCGTCACTGCGTGCTCCTTGTGCTCACTGCCGCCCGTGCGGCGTCGATTTCCTCGGCGAGCAGCGCGACGAGCCGGCCGGCCGTCAGCTCGCGTGCCATCCGGTGTCCCTGGCCCGCCCAGAGCGCCATGCCCTGCGCGTCCCCGGCCTTGGCCGCCGCCTTGCGCAGCGGTGCGGTCAGCTGGTGGATCTGCGGGTAGGCGGCGGGGGCGTACGGCCCGTGCTCGCGTACGAAGCGGTTGACCAGGCCGCGGGCCGGGCGCCCGGAGAAGGCGCGGGTCAGGGTGGTGCGGACGAACAGCGGATTGGTCAGGGCCTGCTTGTGCAGCAGATGGGCGCCGGACTCGGGGCAGATGAGGAAGGCGGTGCCGAGCTGCCCGGCATCGGCCCCCGCCGCGAGCACGGCGGCGATCTGGGAGCCGCGCATGAGCCCGCCGGCGGCGATGACCGGGATCTGCACGGTCTCGCGCACCTGGGCGACCAGGCTGAGCAGCCCGGTCCCGACGCCGTCGGCCTGCGGGTCGTCGCGGTGGGTGGACTGGTGGCCGCCCGCCTCGACGCCCTGGGCGCAGACCGCGTCGGCGCCCGCCCACTGCGCGGCCTGGGCCTCCTCGGGCGTGGTGACCGTCACGACGGTGTACGTGCCCACCGCGGCGAACGCGTCGAGGGTGTCGCGGGTCGGGCAGCCGAAGGTGAAGGAGACGACCGGGACCGGGTCCTCCAGCAGGATGGCGAGCTTGGCCTCGTAGCCGTCGTCGCCGCCGGAGTCGGTCTCACCGAGCGGGGTCTCGTACCAGGTGGCCTCGCCCGCGAGCTGGTGCCGGTACACCTCGACGGCGCTCGGGTCGGCGAGATTGGGCTGCGGCATGAAGAGGTTGACGCCGAAGGGCTGGCCGGTCAGTCCGCGGACCTGCTTGATGTCGTTGTACATGCCGTCCGCGGTCTTGTACCCGGCGGCCAGGAAGCCGAGTCCGCCCGACTCGGCCACGGCGGCGACGAGCTGCGGGCAGGAGACGCCGCCCGCCATCGGGGCCTGCACGATCGGATACCGGCAGAGATCGGTCAACGCGGATGGCATGACGGCATGGTGTCATGTCCTTCCTGTCCCGTGATGCGCACCCCGTGGCCACGTTATGTCCGCAATGCCGTACGGGCCCGGAAATCCGGGCCCGTACGGTGTCGAAGCGTGGGACTAGCGCCCGTTGAACGCGTCCTTCAGCCGGGAGAACAGGCCCTGCTGACCGGGCTGGAACTGGCCGGTGGGCCGCTCCTCGCCGCGCAGTTTCGCCAGCTCCCGCAGGAGGCGTTCCTGTTCGGGGTCCATCTTCGTCGGGGTCATGACCTCGACGTGCACGATCAGGTCGCCGCGGCCGCCGCCCCGCAGGTGGGTGATGCCGCGCCCGTGCAGCGGGACGGACTGGCCGGACTGGGTGCCCGGCCTGATGTCGACCTCCTCCAGGCCGTCGAGCGTCTCCAGCGGCACCTTGGTGCCGATGGCCGCCGCCGTCATGGGGAGGGTGACCGTGCAGTGCAGATCGTCGCCGCGCCGCTGGAACACCGCGTGCGGCAGCTCGTGGATCTCGACGTAGAGATCACCGGCCGGGCCGCCGCCGGGGCCGACCTCGCCCTCGCCCGCGAGCTGGATGCGGGTGCCGTTGTCGACACCCGCGGGGATCTTCACGGTGAGGGTGCGCCGCGAGCGGATGCGGCCGTCGCCGGCGCACTCCGGGCAGGGGGTCGGCACGACCGTGCCGAAGCCCTGGCACTGCGGGCAGGGCCGCGAGGTCATGACCTGGCCGAGGAACGACCGGGTGACCTGGGAGACCTCGCCGCGGCCGCGGCACATGTCACAGGTCTGGGCCGAGGTGCCGGGTGCGGCGCCCTCTCCGCTGCACGTCGTGCAGACGACGGCCGTGTCGACCTGGATGTCCTTGGTCGTGCCGAAGGCCGCCTCGGAGAGGTCGATCTCCAGCCGGATCATGGCGTCCTGGCCGCGCCGGGTGCGCGAACGGGGTCCGCGCTGCGACGCCGTGCCGAAGAACGCGTCCATGATGTCGGAGAAGTTGCCGAAGCCGCCCTGTCCGAAGCCGCCCGCGCCACCTCCGCCGGAGGCGGACAGCGGGTCGCCGCCGAGGTCGTAGACCTGCTTCTTCTGGGCGTCCGACAGCACCTCGTAAGCGGCGTTGATCTCCTTGAACCGCTCCTGGGTCTTCGGGTCGGGGTTCACATCCGGGTGCAGCTCGCGTGCGAGCCGCCGGAAGGCCTTCTTGATCTCGTCCTGGGAAGCGTCGCGGCGCACGCCGAGTACGGCGTAGTAGTCCGTGGCCACCTACGACTCCGCCAGGATCTGTCCGACGTAACGTGCCACTGCGCGTACCGCTCCCATCGTTCCGGGGTAGTCCATGCGGGTCGGTCCGACCACGCCGAGTTTGGCGACTGCTTCGTCGCCCGAACCGTAGCCGACCGCGACGACGGACGTGGAGTTGAGGCCCTCATGGGCGTTCTCGTGCCCGATTCGTACGGTCATGCCCGAGTCCGTTGCCTCGCCGAGCAGCTTCAGCAGTACGACCTGCTCCTCCAATGCCTCCAGCACCGGCCGGATCATCACAGGGAAGTCGTGCCCGAAGCGGGTGAGGTTGGAGGTGCCGCCGATCATCAGCCGCTCCTCCGTCTCCTCGACGAGGGTTTCGAGCAGGATCGAGAGCACGGTGGACACGGTCGTCCGGTCCTCGCTCTCGAAGGATTCCGGCAGGTCCTGCACCAGTTGCGGGACGTCCGCGAAACGGCGTCCCACCACCCGGCTGTTGAGCCGGGCCCGCAGATCGGCGAGAGCGGTCTCACCGAACGGCGTCTGGCAGTCGACCAGCCGCTGTTCGACCCGGCCGGTGTCCGTGATCAGCACGAGCATCAGCCGGGCGGGGGCCAGCAGGAGCAGTTCCACGTGCCGCACCGTCGAGCGGGTCAGCGAGGGGTACTGCACGACGGCGACCTGCCGGGTCAGCTGCGCGAGCAGCCGTACGGTACGTCCCACGACATCGTCGAGGTCGACCGCGCCGTCGAGGAAATTCTGAATGGCCCGGCGTTCCGGCGACGACAGGGGCTTGACGCCCGCGAGCCGGTCGACGAAGAGCCGGTAGCCCTTGTCCGTAGGGATGCGTCCCGCGCTGGTGTGGGGCTGGGCGATGAAGCCCTCGTCCTCCAGCACCGCCATGTCGTTGCGGACGGTGGCCGGGGAGACCCCCAGCTTGTGCCGCTCCGTGAGCGCCTTGGAGCCGACGGGCTCCTCGGTGCCGACATAGTCCTGGACGATGGCGCGCAGCACTTCGAGTCTGCGTTCGCTGAGCATCGCGCACACCTCCAGCTGTCTACCTCGGTCGATCTCGGGTCGTTCCCGGGACTTCTCCTGGCACTCTGTCCGTTCGAGTGCCAGCAATTCCCCGGTCAGTGTACGGCGACGGGGTGGGCCCCTAGCAAGGGCGACCGGCCACGCTACCCCGAGACCGCGCAGGTCGTTGCCGATAGCGTCGTCGTATGGACGTCGCTTGGGAAGAGTTCGGCTGGGAGCGGTTGGGTGACGGAGTGGGCCGGCGGCGGCTGCCCGGCTGGGACGCGACGGTCGCACTGGTGGTCGGAGCGGGCGGGGCGCTTCTCTACGACACGGGTTCGACGCTCCGGGAGGGCGTCGAACTGCGGACCGGGGCCGAGCGGCTGCTCGGGCGGAGGGTGACACATATCGCACTGAGCCATCCGCACTTCGACCACGTGCTGGGCACGGCCGCCTTCGCCGGGGCCCGGGTGTACGGGGCGGCCGGTCTGACGGACCTGCTGCGGGCCGGGGCCGACGGCCTGCACCGCTCCGCGGTCGCGCACGGGGTGTCCGAACACGACGCGGCGGAGGCCGTGGACGTGCTGGTGGCCCCGCACCACCAGGTGTACGGGGAGTGGACGCTCGACCTCGGCGGCGGCCGTCAGGTGCTGCTGGCCGACGTGGGCCCTGGGCACACCGGCCACGATCTGGCGGTGCTGGTGCCCGGCTCGCCCGCGGTCGTCCTCTGCGGCGACCTGGTCGAGGAGTCCGGTGAACCGCAGGCGGGGCCGGACGCGGTCGTCTCCCGCTGGCCGGCCGCGCTGGACCGGCTGCTGGCACTGGGCGGCGAGGACGCGGTGTACGTACCCGGGCACGGAGCGGTGGTGGACGCCGCGTTCGTCCGGGCGCAGCGCGACGCGTTGGCCGGGCTCTTCGCGGCCTGAACGGCACGGGCGGCGCCCCCTCCGGCGTGTCGTGAGGCCGGGCCGTCCTATCGTCGTGCGATGCGCAGCTATCAGCCGGACCTGACCCCGCCGTGGAAGAAGTCCGCCCCCGCCCCCGAGGTGCCCGCCGATCCGGATCTGGTCGTGGAGGAGGCCGTCACCGGCTTCTGCGGTGCGGTGATCCGCTGCGAGAAGACGGCCGCGGGCCCGGCGGTGACCCTGGAGGACCGGTTCGGCAAGCACCGGGTCTTCCCGATGGAGCCGCGCGGCTTCCTGCTGGAGGGCCGGGTGGTGACGCTGGTACGGCCGTCGGCCGGCGGCCCCGTCCGGCCCGCCCGTACGGCCTCCGGCTCGGTGGCGGTCCCCGGAGCGCGGGCGCGGGTGGCGCGGGCCGGGCGGATCTACGTGGAGGGCCGGCACGACGCGGAGCTGGTCGAGCGGGTCTGGGGCGACGACCTCCGGATCGAGGGCGTGGTCGTCGAGTACCTGGAGGGCATCGACGACCTGCCGGCGATCGTGCGCGAGTTCTCGCCGGGCCCGGACGCGCGCCTCGGCGTGCTGGTCGACCATCTGGTGCCGGGTTCCAAGGAGTCCCGCATCGCGGCACAGATCTCGGACGGGAACGTCCTGGTGGTCGGTCATCCGTACATCGACGTGTGGGAGGCGGTGAAGCCGTCGTCCGTGGGAATCGGCGGCTGGCCGGTGGTGCCGCGCGGCCAGGACTGGAAGACCGGCGTGTGCCGTTCGCTGGGGTGGCCGGAAAACACCGGTGCGGCCTGGCAGCGGATTCTGTCCTCGGTCCACTCCTACCGGGACCTGGAGCCCGAACTCCTGGGCCGCGTAGAGGAATTGATTGATTTCGTCACGCTTCCCGCCTGATGTCCGGCGGGTCTTCCCGCCAATCCCGGGCTGATCCCCACCATTGCCTGCGCACCACGCGCATCATCGGTTATTGAGTGGTTCCTGGCTCTTTTCGCGAGGGAAGGCACGGGGCGATGGTGCGCGAGGTATGGCGGGACAGTGCGGACAACGAGGCGGCCTCGGCCGTCTTCCACTTCGTGCAGCAGCTCATCGACCGCTACCGGGACAACCGGCCGGTGATGCCGCTGGTGGTCCTCCAGGCCGCCGACGCGGACGTCCCGGCCACCGTGGACGCCAGGGTCGAACAGATCGTGCGCCGGATCCACCACGCCAACCAGCTGCGCCGCGTGCCGCTGAAACTGCTCGACGGCCGTGGCGAGACGCCGTACGAGGCAGCGCTCGACATGGTCCGCACGCTGACCGAGAAGCCGTGGGAGACCCGGAGCAGCTCGCAGTACAAGCCCTTCGTCTTTCCCCGCTCGCGGCTGCTCGGCGCCATCGAGCAGGCCACCGCGGACGTGGTCCGGGAGCCGGACCCGGGCGGCTCACCCGATGACCGCGACGAACGGATCCTGGAGCAGCTGAGCACGCTGCGCTGGCGGGTCAGCCGGCGGGGCCCGCGCAACTGGCTGGGCGCGTTCAGGGAGTCGGTGCGGCCGGAGACGTTCCTCGGGGCCGTCGTCATCGCGGTGCTCGGTGTGCTGCTCGGCGAGATCGGCTGGGTGCCCACCACGCTGGTGGCCGTGGGCGCGGTGCTGGGCCTCGCGGTCGTCCGGCTGGTGACGACGTCGGCGCCGCCGCTGCTGTGGCTGCGGCGGGCCAGCAGATGGTTCGCCACCACGTCCTCGCTGGCCGCGGCCGGCACCGGATACCCGTCCGACGGCTGGTCCCGGTTCTCGCCCAGCGGGTCGTGGCGGGTCATCCGGGTCCGGGCCGCGGTGGTCGCCGGGCGGGTGGCGGACGCGGCGGCGGGCGACGAGCAGTCCCGCCAGTTCCATCTGGAGCTGCGGGTCCAGGCGCTGCTGGAGGACCTGCGGAACAACTACCGCCCCCACGCGCTGGACTGGCGGCGCGGGAAGCGCACCGTGCCGCCGGTGGTGTTCCTCCCCACCGCCTGCCAGAGCAACGGCGGCATCCAGCTGATCAACGCCATCAACAACGTCCGCTCCCGGCGCAGCGAGGTGGATCCGCTGCTGCTCCTGGCCTCGCTGCCGGCCGCCGAGATACTGCGGCACACCCCGCCGCTGCCCGCCGAGCCGCTGCCCACGCACACCGGCGCGGCGCGGGCCCGTTACGACAACTGGATCAGCCATCTCAGCATCGGCCAGTCCCCGACGGCCGCCGCCACGCTCGCCTGGGTGCTGCGGCTGCCGCTCTCGACCGAGCAGCTGACCCATGAGCACGCGCACGCGCAGCTGGTCACGACGCGCGTGCGCAGGACGTGGGTCTGGTGGGTGATGTCGCGTACGACCGTGGCGTGCGTCCTGGTCGGCGCACTGCTGGCGACCTTCCTGGTGAGCAGCCGGCTGGCGGACCGGTACTGCCACGGTCCGCTCACCGACGTGAACACGGACTCGGTGAAGCTCGTGGGTCCGGACGGCGGGCCGAAGGAGTGCATAGGCGTGTCGACGACCACGCGGGTGCGTTTCGCGTCGGGCAACGAGCTGTCGCTGGACGGCTCCGGCAAGGGCGTCACCTTCGACCGGATCGAGCGGGCGGTGGCGCGGGAGAACGCCGCCATCATGCCCGGGGACGACTACGTCACCGTCATCTACGCGGGCCCGTTCACCGCCACGTCCCCGGAGGGCACCCGTAAGGCCCTGGAGGAGCTGACGGGCGTGTATCTGTACCAGCACCACACCAACAAGCTGCGCTTCTCCGTCAAGCTCAAGGTGCTGACCGCCAACGGCGGGCAGGACATGCTCCAGCAGATACCGGCGGTGAAGAAGATCATCGAGGTGGCCCGGAAGGACCGTACGGTCGTCGGTGTGGTCGGGCTCGGGCGCGACACCACCGACAGTCCCCGGGCCACCGGGCTGCTTCAGAAGGCCGGTCTCCCGGTGGTGGACACGACCAACTCCGGCGGCTATCTGGCGAAGGACTACTCGAACTACTTCGGCATCGCGGCGACCGACGAGGAGCAGGCGGACGCGCTGGCCCTGGTGGCCGGGCAGGTGGCGGGGCAGGCGGCCGGGAAGTCCGCGAAGCCACGGGCCCGCGTGCTCTCCCGGCTGCTGGGCAACAACGACAAGGACCGCTACACGGTGGAGCAGCGCAAGGTGGGCAGCGCCATGCTGAAGAAGGCCGGGTTCAAGCTGTCCGACCCGTTGGAGTACAGCCTCGGCCGCCGCAACAGCGCCGATCTCGACGAGCCGGTCCAGAAGATCTGCGAGGCGGACCCGGCAACGGACGCCCTGTACTTCGCCGGCCGGGTCGAGGACGTCAACAATCTGATGGGCCGGCTCGCCCAGCGCTGCGCGGGAAAGCCGATCACGGTCTTCACCGGCGACGACCTGACCAAGGCGCGGTTCGACGAGAGCACGGATCTCGCGCAGGACGTCACGCTGTACCACACGGCGCTCGCCCCGATGAGCCGCGGCCGGGCCGACGGCTTCTACCCGGAGTCGCACCAGACGCTGGAGGGCCTGCTGCCCGCGGGCGGCGAGCTGCCGCGGCTGCCGGCCTCCAAGCCCTATCAGGACGGCCTGTTCGCCAGCGGGCAGTCGGTCATCTCGTACAGTGCGACGAGCGCCCTGTACGACGCCGCCAGCCACGGCGACAAGGTGAACAGCGCCGCCGAGACGTGGGCGAACCTGTACGCGGTGAACCTGCAGTCGATGCCCACCGGCACGATCACGTTCCGCGGCTTCATCCCGTACGAGGCCCAGTCCGGCCACGGTCTCGACGTCGTCGAGATCACATATCCGGACGGCCGGATCCACAGCAGGATCATCTGCGGCCGGCCGGCCGGGGCGCACAAGGTCACCCCCGCCGGCTGCCCGGTGGGGTGAGCCGCCTGCTGTCCGCCCCCGGTCCTGTTCTCAGTCCACCAGGTCGCGCACCACGGCGTCGGCCAGCAGCCGCCCCCGCAGGGTCAGCACGGCCCGGCCGTCGCCGAACGGCCCGGACTCCAGCAGACCGTCGTCCACGGCCCGCCGGGCCGCCGTGAGCCCGGCCGGGGCGAGCAGGGACAGCGGGCAGCCGTCGGAGAGCCGCAGCTCCAGCAGGATGCGCTCGACGCGGCGGTCCTCCGCGGAGAGGATCTCGCGTCCCGCCCCCGGCGAGCGCCCCTCGGCCAGCGCCTGCGCGTACGCCCCCGGGTGCTTCACGTTCCACCAGCGCACGCCGCCGACGTGGCTGTGCGCGCCGGGTCCGGCACCCCACCAGTCGGCGCCGCGCCAGTACAGCTCGTTGTGCAGGCAGCGGCCCTCGGGCGTCCGGGACCAGTTCGACACCTCGTACCAGGAGAAGCCCGCCGCGGCCATCGCCTCGTCCGCGATCAGATAGCGGTCGGCGTGCGCGTCGTCGTCCGTCATCGGGATCTCGCCGCGCTTGATCCGGCGGGCCAGCTGGGTGCCCTCCTCGACGATCAGGGCGTACGCGGACACGTGGTCGGGTCCGGCGCCGATCGCCGCGTCCAGCGAGGCCCGCCAGTCGTCGTCGGACTCGCCCGGAGTGCCGTAGATCAGGTCGAGGTTGACGTGGTCGAAGCCGGCCGCCCGCGCCTCGGCGACACAGGCCTCGGGCCGGCCGGGGGTGTGCGTGCGGTCGAGGATCTTCAGTACGTGCTGCCGGGCGCTCTGCATCCCGAAGGAGATCCGGTTGAAGCCGCCCTCGCGCAGCTCGGCCAGGTACGCCGGGCCGACCGACTCCGGGTTGGCCTCGGTGGTGATCTCGGCGTCGTCCGCGAGCCCGAACTCCTCCCGGATCGCGGCCAGCATGGCGACGAGGTCGGCGGCGGCCAGCAGGGTCGGCGTACCGCCGCCGACGAAGACCGTACGGACCGGCCGGGGGTCGTCCCCGAGGACCTTGCGGGCCTGGCGGACCTCGCCGATCAGATGGGAGGCGTAGTTGTCCCGGGAGGCCAGCGCACCCCCGGAGCCGCGCAGCTCGGTCGCGGTGTAGGTGTTGAAGTCGCAGTAGCCGCAGCGGGTCGCGCAGTACGGCACATGCAGGTAGAAGCCGAGCGGCCGCCCTGCGGCGCCTTCCAGGGCATGGCGGGGCAGCGCCCCGTCGTCGGGCACGGGCTCACCATCGGGCAGTACGGAAGGCATACCGTCCATTGTCGCGCGCCGCCCGGCAACCGGACGCCACCCCGGATTCCGGCCGCACGCCCCGCGGGCGCTACAGGGCCTGGAGGACCAGCAGCGCCAGGTCGTCGTCCGGCGGGCGCTCGGCGAAGGCGTGCACCGCCTGGTTGATCCGGTCCGCGATCCCCTCGGCGCTCAGCCCGGTGCAGTCGGCCAGCGCCTGCGCCAGGCCGTCGTCGTCATCGAACATCACCGGGCCGGAGCGTCGCTCGGTCACCCCGTCGGTGACGCACAGCAGGCTGTCGCCGGGGGCCAGGTCGAAGCTCTGGCTCTCGTACGTGGCGTCGTCGACGACACCGAGCAGCAGCTGCGGTTCGGCGGCGATCCGCACCGTGCCGTCGGGGCGCAGCAGCAGCGGCAGCGGGTGGCCCGCGCTGGCCAGGGTGCAGCGCGCGCCGCCGTCGGGCAGCGGCACGAGCTCCCCGTACAGCAGGGAGAGGAACCGGGGTCCGCTCTCCGCCGACTGCTGGCCGCCCGCGGCGGCGACCATCAGCGCGGCCGCCTCGGCGGCCTCCATCGCGTCGTCGAGGAGCAGCCGGTTGAGCCGGACCAGGACCTCTCCGACCTGGAAGCCCTCACGGGCCAGCAGCCGCAGCCAGGGGCGGGCGAGGCCGGTGACGACGGCGGCCTCGGGGCCGCTGCCCTGGACGTCGCCGAGGACGAAGCACCAGCGGTCGTTCGGGCACGGGAAGATGTCGTAGAAGTCACCGCCGACCACTCCGTCGTCGCTGGGTTCGTACACCAGTGAACTGGCGACGCCCGGTATGTCCGCGACCTTGCTGGGCAGCAGTCCGCGCTGGAGGATGCGGCTGATGGTGGCCTGCCGAGTGTAGGCGCGGGCCGCGCCCACGGCGAGGCCGACCCTGCGTACGAAGTCCTCTATCAGGGCCGTCACCTCGTCGGGGACGCGGGCGATGCCCTCGCGGCCGACGAGCACGGCGCCGAGGGTGCGGCCGCCCGAGGTGATCCGGTACGCGAGCGCGACGCCCTCGCTCCCGTCCGGCTTCTCCCCGTCCTTCTCCCCGTCCTCCGCGCTGCCGGGCCACGGAATCGAGACGGGTCCGGTGCCGACGCGCTCGGGGAGCCGGAGCGGGTCCCCCTCCAGCACCTCGCGCAACGGGTCCGTGCGGGTCTCGTCGATGTGCCACACCTTGGCGAGCCGAGGGACGGCCGCCCTGCCGCCGCTCTCCGGCTCCAGCCAGATCGCGCACCAGTCGGCGAGCCTGGGTACCAGTAACTGTCCGGCGAGCGCGGCCACGATGTCCTCGTCGAGCTGTCCGGCCAGCAGGTCGGAGGCCTCGGCGAGGAACGAGAGCGCGCCGCGCCCGGCCCAGTCCGCGTCGTCCCGCAGGGCGCGCCGGGCGGTGGGGGCGAGGAGCTCGGCCGCGCGCAGCCCGTGCTGGAAGCCGGGTTCCGCGCGGGCGTCGGTGAAGGGGTTCCAGTCGTCGACGGGGAGCCGGGCCCAGACGGTCTTGAGGCCGGTGCGGTAGGTGATGCCCCAGCGTTCGGAGAGGGTGGCGACGAGTTCCAGTCCGCGCCCGTACTCGGCGGGCTCTCCCGGACCGGCCGCGTTGCCCGGTGCGGCGCCGTTCTCGCTGCCGTCGCTGCGCACGGCGCGGGCCGGATGGTGGTCGGAGACCTCCAGCACCAGCGCCGACGCCTCGTCCTCCGTCGCCTCCTCCAGCCGGAAGAGCAGCTCGACGTTGGTCCCGGCGTGCACGACGGCATTGGTGACCAGTTCGCTGACGATCACCGCCGCGTCGTCGGAGAGCCGGTCGCTGAACCCCACGGCCGCGGGCAGGCCGAGCCCGCTCCACTCGGCGAGCGCGGCCGCGACGAACCGCCGGGCCGCGGCGGGCGCGAGCAGGTTCCCGGGCAGGCTCGTGCGGGCGGCCGGCTGGGTGCCCGTGGACGCGACACTGGTTCCGGGACGCTGCACGATGTCCCGCTGCAAGGGAATGGACCCCACAGGGCTGCTCCTGACCTGTTCTCGCTCTGCCTGTTCTCGTTCTGCCTGTTCTCGTTCCTGGCCCACTGATGACAGGGACAGAGTGACAGATCGGCCCAGCCCATACGCGTCGAGTTACCGAAGTGAGCGGAGAAGTACGGAGAGAAGCGGGCGCCGGAACGGGCGCGGGGACGACGGCCCGGCCCCCGCGCCGGAACGCGGGGGCCGGCCGGCCGGAGCGGGCCGGCGGGCCGCCGTCACGCCTCGCGGGAGCCCGCGTACATGTCCTCGATCAGGTTCTTGTAGGCGCGCTCGACGACCGGCCGCTTCAGCTTGAGGCTGGGCGTCACCTCGCCGTGCTCGATGTCGAGGTCGCGCGGGAGCAGCCGGAACTTCTTGATGGTCTGCCAGCGCTGGAGCCCCTCGTTGAGGCGCTTCACGTAGCCGTCGATGAGCTCGACGGTCCGCGGGGAGGCCACGACGTCCGCGTACGACTTGCCTTCCATGCCGTTCTCGGCGGCCCAGCCGAGGATGGTCGGCTCGTCGAGGGCGATCAGCGCGGTGCAGAAGTTACGGTCCGCGCCGTGCACCAGGATGTTGGAGACGAACGGGCAGACCGCCTTGAACTGGCCCTCGACCTCGGCCGGGGCGATGTACTTGCCGCCGGACGTCTTGATCAGGTCCTTCTTGCGGTCGGTGATCCGCAGATAGCCGTCCACGGACAGTTCGCCGATGTCGCCGGTGTGGAACCAGCCGTCGGCCTCCAGCACCTCGGCGGTCTTCTCCGGCAGCCCCTGGTAGCCCTCCATCAGACCGGGGCCGCGCAGCATGATCTCGCCGTCGTCCGCGATCCGTACCTCGGTGCCGGGGAGCGGCTTGCCGACCGTGCCGGTGCGGTAGGCCTCGCCCGGGTTGACGAAGGAGGCGGCGCTGGTCTCGGTGAGGCCGTAGCCCTCCAGAATGTGGATTCCGGCGCCCGCGAAGAAGAAGCCGATGTCGGGTGCGAGGGCCGCGGAGCCGGAGACGCAGGCGCGGAGCCGGCCGCCGAATGCCTCGCGGATCTTCGCGAAGACGAGGGTGTCGGCGACCTTGTGCTTGGCGCCGAGCGCGAAGGGCACGGAGGCGGTGCCGGTGCGCCGGAAGTTGTCCTGGGAGACCTTCGCGTACTCGCGGGCGACCTCTGCCGCCCACTGGAAGATCTTGTACTTGGCCGCACCACCGGCGCGGGCCTTGGCCGCGACGCCGTTGTAGACCTTCTCGAAGATACGGGGGACGGCGGCCATGTACGTCGGCTGGACGATCGGCAGGTTCTCGATGATCTTGTCGACCCGGCCGTCGACGGCGGTGACGTGTCCCACCTCGATCTGGCCGGAGGTGAGGACCTTGCCGAAGACGTGCGCGAGCGGCAGCCAGAGGTACTGGACGTCGTCCTTGTTGATCAGCCCGGTGGAGACGGTGGCCTTGGCCATGTACGACCAGTTGTCGTGCGGCAGCCGTACGCCCTTGGGGCGGCCGGTGGTGCCCGAGGTGTAGATGAGGGTCGCGAGCTGTCCGGGGGTGATGGCGTCGACCCGCTCGGTGATCGCGGCCGGGTTCTTCGCCAGGTGCTCGGTGCCCAGGGCCTCCAGGTCGGCCAGCGTGAGGACCCAGCCCTCGGGGTCGCCCTCGGCGGGTCCGGCGCCCTCGGCGTCGATGACGACGACATGGGCGAGGTCCGGCAGCTCGGCGCGGCGCTCACGGGCCTTGGCCAGCTGTCCGGCGTCCTCGGCGATCAGGACCCGGCTGTCGGAGTCGGAGAGGATGAACGCCGACTCCTCGGCGTTGGTCGAGGGGTAGATCGTGGTGGTCGCGGCGCCCGCGCACATGACGCCGAGGTCGACGAGGATCCACTCGACCCGGGTACTGGCGGCGAGCGCGATGCGCTCCTCCGGCCGCACCCCCAGCGAGATCAGCCCGGCCCCGATGGCGTACACCCGCTCGGCGGCCTGCGCCCAGCTGAGCGACTTCCACTCGTCGGCGCCCTGGCCGCCGGCCGCGGGGACGGGGTAGCGGTAGGCCTCCGCGTCCGGGGTGGCGGCCACCCGGTCGATGAAGAGGGTCGCCACGGACGGCGGACGGTTCTCGATCATGGTCTGTGTGTCGCTCACGACATCCTCCGGGCCTACGGCAGTGCTTCACGACCGGCTGCTGGTTCGCGGCTTGCTCGCCGCGCGTGTCTGGGTGCTTGGTCCCGCTTGTTTAACTCATGAGTAACTACGAAGTCGTGATCAGGGTAGAGCGCCCGCGTCCGCCGCGTAAGGGGCAATCGAACCCCGCTTCATAACGAACGGGCCCCCGCGTTCACAACGAACGGGCCCCCGCGCCGCAGCGTTCTGCGATGCGGGGGCCCGTTCGGCCTACCGATCAGTAGGGTCGACATGCGGGGGACGTACTACTTCTTGGCCTTGCTCTCCCCGGCGGACTCGTCCGTCGACAGCACGGAGATGAACGCGTCCTGCGGTACCTCGACGTTGCCGACCATCTTCATCCGCTTCTTGCCTTCCTTCTGCTTCTCCAGCAGCTTCCGCTTACGGGAGATGTCACCGCCGTAGCACTTGGCGAGGACGTCCTTGCGGATGGCGCGGACGGTCTCACGGGCGATGACCCGGGAGCCGATGGCCGCCTGGATCGGCACCTCGAAGTTCTGCCGCGGGATCAGCTTCTGCAGCTTGGCGACGAGCCGGACGCCGTACGCGTACGCCTTGTCCTTGTGCGTCACAGCGGAGAACGCGTCGACCTTGTCGCCGTGCAGCAGGATGTCGACCTTGACGAGGTCGGCGGACTGCTCGCCGGTGGGCTCGTAGTCGAGCGAGGCGTAGCCGCGGGTCTTGGACTTCAGCTGGTCGAAGAAGTCGAAGACGATCTCGGCGAGCGGCAGGGTGTAGCGGATCTCGACCCGGTCCTCGGAGAGGTAGTCCATGCCGAGGAGGGTGCCGCGGCGCTGCTGGCACAGCTCCATGATCGCGCCGATGAATTCGCTGGGCGCCAGGACCGTGGCCCGGACGACCGGCTCGTGCACCTTGTCGATCTTGCCCTCGGGGAATTCACTCGGGTTGGTGACGGTGTGCTCGCTGCCGTCCTCCATCTCGACCCGGTAGACCACGTTGGGCGCGGTGGCGATGAGGTCGAGGCCGAACTCGCGCTCCAGCCGCTCCCGGACCACGTCGAGGTGGAGCAGCCCGAGGAAGCCGACGCGGAAGCCGAAGCCGAGCGCCGCGGAGGTCTCCGGCTCGTACACCAGGGCGGCGTCGTTGAGCTGAAGCTTGTCGAGGGCCTCGCGCAGGTCCGGGTAGTCCGATCCGTCCAGCGGGTACAGACCCGAGAACACCATCGGCTTGGGGTCCTTGTAACCCCCCAGCGCCTCGGTCGCCCCCTTGTGCAGGGAGGTGATCGTGTCACCGACCCTGGACTGCCGGACGTCCTTCACCCCGGTGATGATGTAGCCGACCTCGCCGACGCCGATGCCGTCGGCCGGGGTCATCTCCGGGGAGGAGACCCCGATCTCCAGCAGCTCGTGGGTGGCACCGGTGGACATCATCCGGATGCGCTCGCGCTTGTTCAGGGAGCCGTCGATCACACGGACGTACGTCACGACGCCGCGGTAGGAGTCGTAGACCGAGTCGAAGATCATCGCGCGGGCCGGGGCGTCGGCCTTGCCGACGGGCGCCGGGACGTCCCTGACCACGCGGTTCAGCAGCGCGTCCACGCCGACACCGGTCTTCGCGGAGACCTTGAGCACGTCCTCGGGCTGGCAGCCGATGAGGTTGGCCAGCTCCTCGGAGAACTTCTCGGGCTGGGCGGCCGGCAGGTCGATCTTGTTGAGCACCGGGACGATGGTGAGGTCGTTCTCCATCGCCAGGTAGAGGTTGGCGAGGGTCTGGGCCTCGATGCCCTGCGCGGCGTCGACCAGCAGGACCGTGCCCTCACAGGCCGCGAGCGACCGGGAGACCTCATAGGTGAAGTCGACGTGCCCCGGAGTGTCGATCATGTTGAGGACGTGGGTGCTGCCCTGGTCCTCGCCGACGGTGGGCGCCCAGGGCAGCCGGACGGCCTGGGACTTGATGGTGATGCCACGCTCGCGCTCGATGTCCATCCGGTCGAGGTACTGAGCGCGCATCTGCCGCTGGTCGACCACACCGGTCAGCTGGAGCATCCGGTCGGCAAGGGTCGACTTGCCGTGGTCGATGTGCGCGATGATGCAGAAATTGCGGATCAGCGCCGGGTCGGTACGGCTCGGCTCGGGCACGTGGAGAGGAGTCGCGGGCACGCAGGGTCCTGATTCTTGAGACGCCGAACGCCGTGTCTCGGGTCGATGTCGGGTCGGTCGGATCTGTACTCGGATCTGTACGTAGCTTCCATCGTCCCACGCCTGCGGAGCGGAGACCGGTTTGGGCCGGTCGGAGCGCGGCTGCTACCGTGGACAGCTGTGCCTCGTGGCTTTCCGGCCACAGGGCGCACATCGAAGATCCAACGAACCTGAAAAGGCTCTTTCGTGGCGAACATCAAGTCCCAGATCAAGCGGAACAAGACCAACGAGAAGGCGCGCCTGCGCAACAAGGCCGTCAAGTCGTCGCTCAAGACCGCAATCCGCAAGGCCCGCGAGGCCGTCGTTGCGGGTGACGCCGAGAAGGCCAACCTGGCCGTCCGCGACGCCTCCCGTGCGCTCGACAAGGCTGTCTCGAAGGGTGTCATCCACAAGAACGCCGCCGCCAACAAGAAGTCGGCGCTGGCCACCAAGGCTGCCACCCTCCAGGGCTGAGCATTCCCGATGTGATCGCCGGAACGGACTCAGCGGGCCCTCTCTCCCGCTCCTGACCGGCACCCCGCGCCGCACACCGAACCTGCGTTCGCCACGCGGGTGCGGCGCACCAAGCAGAGACCGAAGGCCCCGGCCGCAGCCCTCCCCAGGGCGACGACAGGGGCCTTCGTCATGCGCGTATGCCTGGTCCAGGGTGTCAGCCTCGGAGCGTCGGCAGGGACCTTCGTCAGCCTCCGCGTGTCGACAGGGCCTTCGTCTCATGCGCGTATGCCTGGTCCAGGGCGGGGGCTGCGCTTCACGGTCCGGTCCGGCCACATCAAGCCCGTCCGGCGATTGAGGACGCCACGAACCGCAGGTTCAAGCCCGTCCGGCGATTGAGGACAGCGCGTACGGCCGGACGCACCCGGCGTCCACGGGACCGCCTTGCCCAGGACCACCACTACCGCACCCGCGCCCCCGGCCACCGCCACCACTACCGACCCGCCCGCGCAGCCCGCGCCACCGCCACCACGGCCTTCTCCAGCGCGTACGCCGGATCGTCCCCGCCCCCCTTGACCCCCGCATCCGCATCCGCGACCGCCCGCAGCGCCACCGCGACCCCGTCCGGCGTCCAGCCGCGCATCTGCTGACGCACCCGGTCGATCTTCCAGGGCGGCATCCCCAGCTCACGGGCGAGATCCGCCGGCCGCCCCCCGCGCGCCGACGACAGCTTGCCGATCGCCCGCACGCCCTGCGCGAGCGCGCTGGTGATCAGGACGGCTGCCACTCCGGTCGACAGCGACCAGCGCAGGGCCTCCAGCGCCTCCGCCGCCCGCCCCTCGACCGCCCGGTCGGCGACCGTGAAGCTCGACGCCTCCGCGCGCCCCGTGTAGTAGCGCCCGACGACCGCCTCGTCGATCGTGCCCTCGACGTCCGCGACGAGTTGCGACACCGCACTCGCCAGCTCCCGCAGATCGCTGCCGATGGAATCGACCAGCGACTGGCACGCCTCGGGCGTCGCCGAACGCCCCAGCGCCCGGAACTCACCCCGTACAAAGGAGAGCCGCTCCGCCGGCTTGGTGGTCTTCGGGCAGGCGACCTCCCGCGCGCCCGCCTTGCGCGCCGCGTCCAGCAGTCCCTTGCCCTTGGCGCCACCCGCGTGCAGCAGCACGAGCGTGATCTCCTCGACCGGGTCGTCCAGGTACTTCTTGACGTCCTTGACCGTGTCGGCGGAGAGATCGTGCGCGTTGCGCACGATCACCACCTTGCGTTCGGCGAAGAGCGACGGGCTCGTCAGCTCGGCGAGCGTGCCCGGCTGGAGCTGGTCGGACGTGAGGTCGCGGACGTCCGTGTCGGCGTCGGAGGCGCGGGCCGCCGCCACCACCTGCTGGACGGCGCGGTCCAGGAGCAGGTCCTCCTGGCCCACGGCGAGCGTGAGCGGGGCGAGCGGGTCGTCGGTGGAATTCCTTCTGGTGGCCATCGCCGTCCAGCATCCCACGCCCCACTGACAACCCGGCCGGGCGCCGTGCGGACACCGTTGCCCGGACACCGAGGCCCGGACGCCGCTGCCCGTACCGGAGAATGGTCGGGTGAGCGATGTGAGACATGTACTGGTGCTGCCCGACCGCGACACGGCGCAGGAGGTGGCGGGCGAGCTGTCCGACCGGTTCGGGGTCACCGAGGAGCCGCAGCTCGTGCGCGACGCGCTGGCCGGCGAGGACGACGCCGAGGACGCCCAGTGGCTGGTGGTCGTGGAGGACCCGGACCGACGGCTGGACGCCTCGGCGCTCGACGGGTTCGCCGCGGAGTACGAGGGGTGGCTGGAGGCCCCGTAGGGGGCGTCCGGGCGGGCTCAGCCCTTCGGGACGATCTGGATGTCCATGTCGATGGAGATGCTGGAGCCGACGGCGGCTATCCCGCGGGCCAGCATGGTCTGCCAGGTGAGGGTGAAGTCCTCGCGGTGCAGTTCGGTGGTGGCCCGGCAGGCGGCCCGCGTCTCGCCCTCCAGGCCGTTGCCGAGGCCGAGGTACTGGGTGTCCAGCGTGACCGTACGGCTCACGCCGTGCAGGGTGAGCGCGCCGCTCACGCCCCAGCGGGTGCCGCCGCGGTGGACGAACCGGTCGCTGTAGAACTCCAGCGTCGGGTAGCGGCCGACGTCGAGGAAGTCGCCGGAGCGCAGGTGGTCGTCGCGCATCCGGACGTTCGTGTCGATCGACGCGGCGTCGATGATCACGTGCATGGCCGAGTTCTCCATGCGGTCGGCGATCCGGACCGCGCCCGCGAACGTGTTGAACCGGCCGTGAATACGGGCCATCCCGATGTGCCGGGCCGTGAAGCCGATCTGCGAGTGCATCGGCTCGATCTCCCACTCGCCCGGGTCGGGCAGCTGTGGGGGCGCCGACACCTGAAGGGTGACATCGCCCGGACCCGCGTGCTCGCCCTCGGCGATCGAGACCGATCCGTGGAACGGGGTGAAGCCCTCGGCCGTGACGGCGAGCCGGTACTCCCCCGCCGGGACCGTGGCGAGGACATTGCCGTACGGGTCCGTCTCACCGGAGACGATCTTGCGTCCCGAGGCGTCCGTGACCACGAACTCGGCCTGCCGTACGGCCTCGTTGACCGGGTCTAGCACCCGGCAGCCGAGGACGCCGGCCGATTCCGGTACGGCGAGTCCGGCGAGGGCGCTGCCGCGCGCGGCACCCGTCGCCCCCTTGTTTCCCATGCTTCCCAGCCAGCGGCCGAACATTTTCACGTACTCCCGGGGGCGCGTTCACCTTGGGGCCGGGTGGCTGGACTTCGTTGTCGGAGCAGCGGCCCGCCGACGAGCATCCATTCGATCACCCTTGTGGCGTTCGAGGCAAACAGGGCATCTCGCCGGCGCTTGGGTGGAGGTGTTACCGAAGGTCCGAATTGATCACTCCGTTTGTGTGTGTCACCCGTCCGACGCGGACGCACCGGCCCCGCGGGCGGTGGGCAGCCGGTCGAGGCGCAGTCCGAAGTGCTCACGGTAGGCGGAGAGCACCTCCTCGTCGCTCCCCAGCGGTGTCTCGTGGCGCTCGGCTCCGACCGTCGTGACGAGCTTCCGGCCGCTGAGCGTGATCCGGCCGGCGGCGGTGAAACGGGAGCAGACCGGGGACCGGGTGAAGCCGGAGTCGGGTGAGGTGCGGTGGTACCAGGCGCCGGCCCGGAAGTCCGCCAGCGCCCGGGGCCGGGGATCCAGAAGGAACTGCGGCGCACCGTCACGGAGCACCTCGACGTCCCCGTGGTCCTCGCCGTCGGCGCCGTCGGCGGGGGCCCGACCGATCCGGAAGGTGCCGCGCGGGTCCTCCTGGTCCGTGCGGTCGTCGAGTGCGAGCGGCTGCTGCGCGTGGTCGCCGAAGCCGACGTCCGCGAGCCACGGACCGGTGCCGTCGTCCGTCCCCACCCGGAGCGCCAGGTGGTCGTAGGGAATGCCGAGCTTCCCTCCGTCCCCGTAAACCCGGGCCTGGAGCAGCGTGACGTCGAAGCCCAGCTCGCGCAGCAACCAGGCGAAGGCCCCGTTGAGTTCGTAGCAGAACCCACCGCGGCGATCCGCCACGATCTTGTCGAGAAGCGCCTGCTCCTCCAGCACGATGTCCTCGCCGAGATGGATCGAGAGGTTCTCGAAGGGCACGGCGGTGAGGTGGCGCAGTTGCAGCTCGCGCAGTGCCGCCGCGTCGGGGCGGCCGGGCCTGGTGGCGCCGATGCGTGCCAGGTAGGAGTCAACGGTGTGCGGCAGGTGCGGGTCCATACCGGCAGTCTGTCCTGGGGGCCGGGGACCCGCCATGAGCCGGTGGTCCTAGGACCGGCGGCGGAGGCACGGTGCAGGTCGCACTGACTAGCGTGGGGGACATGACGAAGCAGGAGCCGGCCCGCAGCCGGGAGCAGCGCAAGCAGGATGTGCTCGATCGCCTGGAGAAGGACGAGGACGCCTGGGTGTCCACCGCCTCGGCGGACGGGGTGCCGACCCTGGTGCCGTTGTCGTTCGTGTGGGACCGGGGGACGTTCCTGATGGCCACCCGGCGCACCAACCCCACCGCGGTCAACGTGACGCCGGCCGGGCACGCCCGGATCGCCGTGGGCCACACCCGTGACGTGGTCCTCGTCGAGGCTACGGCCGAGGTGATCGAGGGGGCCGACCTTGCCACGGAGTCGGGCGACGCCTTCGCCGCCAAGCTCAACTGGGACCTGCGGGGCCGCCCCGCCTGGGTGTACCTGCGCTTCACTCCGACCGCGCTCAAGGCGTGGCGGGAGGAGAACGAGCTGGCCGGCCGTGAGCTGATGGCCGCAGGGCGGTGGCTGGACTGAGCAGTCGGTCACGACCGGCCCACCGCCCGCAGTCCCGGCCCGGCGCCCGTCACCGCGATCGCACCGTCCCTGTCGGTACGGAGCACCACCGCTCCCCCGGCCTTGAGCGCGTCGACGGTACGGGCGGCCGGATGCCCGTACGGGTTGTCCCGGCCCACGCTGATCAGGGCGAATCTCGGGTGCGCGGTCCGCAGCAGGGCGGCGTCCTGGTACGCGGAGCCGTGGTGGGCGACCTTGAGCACATCCACGCGCGGGAGCGCCGGGTAGTTGCGCAACAGGCTCTGCTGGGCCGGAGGTTCGAGGTCGCCCGGGAGCAGCAGAGTGAGTCCGCCGGCCCGTACGAACAGGGTGACGCTGGCATCGTTCGGCTCCTGCGGTACGGGACCGGCCGCCGGACCCGCCGACGCACCGCCCACCGGCCACAGCACCTGCCAGTCGAGCGTGCCGATCCGTCGTCGCTCGCCGGGCACTGCCCGCACCACGGGGATACGGGCCGCCGCGGCCGTTCTCGCCACGAACGCGGCCTGTTCCGGCGGTTCGTCCAGGCTCGTCGTCTGGATCGCGCCCACCTCTCTGCCCCGCAGTACACCGGGCAGGCCCCGGACATGGTCGGCGTGAAAATGGGTCAGCAGCAGCAACGGAACGCGAGTGATCCCCAGGTCGCGCAGGCACCGGTCGGCCGGCCGGGGATCCGGCCCGGTGTCGACGACCACCCCCGATCCGGGCCCCGCCGCGAGCACCAGGGCATCGCCCTGACCCACGTCGCACATCGCGAACGCCCAGCCGGGCGGCGGCCATCCGGTCAGCACCCGGGTCAGCGGCACCGGGCGCAACACCGCGAGCACCAGGAGCAGCGCCGCGGCCGAACACACCCAGGGACGGCGTCCGATGCGCCGGGCGAACAGCACCACCAGCCCGGTCAGCACGGCCAGCAGGAGTGCGCCCGGCCGGCCGTCGGGCCAGTCGATCTCCGCGCCGGGCAGCGCCGCCCCGGTCCGGGCCACGGAGGCGATCCACCCGGCCGGCCACCCCGCCACCCGGGCGAGCAGTTCGGCCGCCGGCATGGCCACCGGGGCCAGGGCCAGCGTGGCGAACCCGAGGACCGTGGCCGGCGCCACCGCGAGCTCGGCCAGCAGATTGCACGGGATCGCCACCAGGCTCACCCGGGAGGCGAGCAGCACCACGACGGGCGAGCACACCGCCTGAGCCGCCGCCGCGGCAGCCAGTGCCTCGGCGAGCCGGAACGGCAACCGGCGCCGTTGCAGCGCGTCGCTCCACCGAGGGGCGATGGTCAGGAGCGCGCCGGTGGCCAGGACCGACAGGACGAATCCGTAACCGCGCGCCAGCCAGGGGTCGTAGAGCACCAGCAGCAGAACGGCGGCGGCCAGCGCGGGGATGAGTGTTCTGCGCCGCCCCGTGCCGATGGCGAGCAGGGTGATCAGGCCGCAGGCCGCGGCCCGCAGCACACTCGGTTCGGGCCTGCAGACGAGCACGAAGGCGAGCGTGAGCCCGCCGCCGAGCAGGGCGGTCATCCGCAACGGGATCCCCAGCGCGGGTGCCAGTCCCCGGCGTTCGACCCGCTGCGCGCTGCCCGGCGGTCCGATCAGCAGGACGAGCAGGATCGCCAGATTGGCACCCGAGACTGCCATGAGATGGGTGAGATCGGTCGCCCTGAACGCATCATGCAGTTCCGGCGTGACCCTGGTGGTGTCGCCGACGACCAGTCCGGGCAGGAGCGCCCGCGCATCGGGGCCGAGTCCCTCGGTCGCAGTGCGCAGCCCGGCGCGCAGCCCGCCCGCCGTGCGCTGGAGAAGCGTGGGCGGGCCGGTGACGCGGGGCGGGCCCTTGCCTTCGGGGCGGAGAACCGCGGCGGCCCGCTCCCCGCTGTGCAGCGGCGGCGCCAGCCGGCCACCGATGCGTAACCGGGTGGAGGGGAGCAGCCGCTGCCACTGCTCCGCCGCACCGCCGGGTGTGACGATGACCAGCACCGGCGTGCGCAGCCGGGCAGCCGTGCCGTCGGGCCTCGTCAGCCGGGTGATCTCGGCGTCCAGGAGGAGGGAGACGGGTGTGCTGTGGTCGCCGCGCACCCGGGGAAAGGTCTGCCGGGCGTCGGAGGTGAGGGTGATCTCTGCCTCGATCCTCGCGAACTGCCGGGCCAGTCCGGGCACCGGTCCCTGCCGCGCGGCGGCGCTGTGCAGTCCGGCCGACGCCGCCCCGGCCGCCGCGCAGAGCAGTACCGCCGCGGCGGCCGTCGTGTGCAGTCGCAGCCTTCCGAGTCGAAGACTCCCGTCACGGGTGGGGTGCGGTCGCTGCCGTCCATGACCTGCCGCGTGCAGTCGCAGCCTTCCGTCACCGGTGGGGCGCGGTCGCCGCTGCCCATAACCTGCCACGTGCAGTCGCCGTCGTACGCCGGCCGTGCTGTCCCCGTTGCCGTCCGGCGCTGCGCGTGCGGCGCGTGCGGCGCGTGCGGGTGGGCCCCCTGGCACGGCCAGCAGGACCATGGCCGCCCCGAGACAGAGCACCACCCCCACCGCCACCCACCGGCCCGGCATGCCCACGGCCATCGCGGCACCGGCCCAGGCCCCCAGGGCCGGGGGAACCAGTCGCAGATCGGGCGGACCCTCCTGCCGCGGATCGGAGACCCCGAGCCGCCGGCCCGACGCCGCGTGGACGTCCCCGGCGCTCACGGTCGCACCAGTGGCTGAAGGTCGGCGAACCGGCGGTCGCCGATCCCGGTGACCTCGCGGAGTTCGTCGACGGACCGGAAACCACCGTGCTGGGCGCGGTAGTCGATGATGTGCTGGGCGAGGACGGGACCCACTCCGGGCAGGGCTTCGAGCTGATCGGCGGTCGCGCTGTTGAGGCTCACCGGTCCGGTGGTGCCGCCCGGGGCCGTCGGACCCGCACCGGCCCCCTCCGTACCGCCTGCGGCAACCGTGCCGGGCGGTGCGCCCACCAGGATCTGTTCCCCGTCCACGAGCACCCGGGCCCGGTTGAGGCCGTCGAGATCCACGCCGGGCCGGGCCCCTCCCGCCGCCCGCAGCGCGTCGGCGACCCGTGCGCCGGACGGCAGCCGGTGAATCCCGGGCCGGCGCACCTTCCCGCTCACATCCACCACGATCCGCCCGGCCGTCCCCCCGGCGGCGGGCGGCGGCCCGGGGGACGGCTCGGGCACACCGGCCCCGCCGGCCTCCGGGTCCGCGCCGGCGCGCGGTACGGGGGCGTGCCCGATCTCGCCGGCGGGATCGGGGGCGCGTACGCCTTCGGGGCGGGCGGACCAGAAGTGCATCGCGGCGAAGAGTGCCGCCGCGACCAGGACAACGGCGAGTGCGGCGAGGGCCTTTGGCTCCAGACCGCATCTGAGCTGCACCCACATAGGCAGCCGCTC
This sequence comes from Streptomyces sp. NPDC048671, assembly GCF_055587045.1. NCBI lineage: Bacteria > Bacillati > Actinomycetota > Actinomycetes > Kitasatosporales > Streptomycetaceae > Streptomyces > Streptomyces sp. NPDC048671. The sequence goes on from NZ_JBVJHB010000001.1 coordinate 950,098, forward strand.
CCGCAGCGCGGGAACAGCCCGCGCCCACCGCCTCTCCGGTTCCGCACGCCCCTCCGGTCCCCCACGCGCCGCCGGCCCGGACAGTGATTCCGCCGTGGACGCCTCCGCTGCGGTTGCCGCCTCCGCCGCCGCTGCCGGTCCAAGGGCCGAGGCCGGGACCGGGGCCGGGGCCGGGACCGGCGGCAGGCCGTCAGCTCGGGACGGACCCTCAGCTCGGGGCAGACCCGCTGCCCCGGACGGACTCGGGGCGATGCCCACCGCCTGTCGGGCCACCCGCTCCCCGTACCCGCCCGCCATGAGTGCGTCGGCACGGGCGCGCGAGGCCGCGGCGGCAGTGCGGTCTGGCGCGTGGCGACGGCGGCCGGGTCCGGCGCCCGCCCCGCTCCGGGCGCGCCCGTCCGACGCGGGAACGCGGCCGGGCCCGCTGCCGGGTCCGCCGCCGGTCCTGCCGAAGGGGCCGGCACGGCCCGTACGGCCGGTTCCGCCACCGGGGCCGCTGGTTGCACGATGTGATCGGGAAGCCATGCCTCACGACGCTAGGCACTTCCGCCGGAACCCGCTGAGGGCGCCCAAATATGGTGGAAAACCTGCCCGTTGTGGATAACTCGACCACTCCGGGCAGTGAATCAGCGCGGCGAGACCACTGCTCCCAGCAGCCCCGGACCGGTGTGCGCGCCGATCACCGCGCCCACCTCGCTGACATGCAGGTCGACCAGTCCGGGAACCCGCTCACGCAGCCGCTCGGCCAGTCGCTCGGCCCGTTCCGGGGCCGCCAGGTGATGCACCGCGATGTCCACCCGCCCGCCGCCCGCCCGCTCGACGACGATCTCCTCCAGCCGGGCGATGGCCTTCGAGGCCGTCCGCACCTTCTCCAGCAGTTCGATGCGGCCGCCGTCCAGCTGGAGCAGCGGTTTCACGGCGAGGGCCGAGCCGAGCAGCGCCTGTGCGGCACCGATCCGGCCGCCGCGGCGCAGGTAGTCCAGGGTGTCGACGTAGAAGTACGTGGACGTGCCCGCCGCACGCTTCTCGGCGGCCGCCACCGCATCGTCCAGGCTGCCGCCCGCGTCCGCGGCCTCCGCCGCCGACAGGGCGCAGAAGCCGAGGGCCATGGCGACCATGCCGGTGTCCACCACCCGCACCGGCACCGGCGCGTCCTTCGCCGCGAGCAGGGCGGCGTCGTACGTGCCGGAGACCTCAGCGGACAGGTGCAGCGAGACGACGCCGCTGGCCCCCGCGTCGGCGGCCGCACGGTAGGTGGCGGCGAACACCTCGGGGCTGGGCCGGGAAGTCGTCACGGGGCGGCGCTTCTGGAGCGCCAGCGCGAGGGAGCGGGCCGAGATCTCGGTGCCCTCCTCCAGCGCCTGATCACCGAGGACGACGGTCAGCGGCACCGCGGTGATGCCGTGCCGTTCCATCGCCTCGGGCGGCAGGTAGGCCGTTGAATCGGTGACGATCGCGACATGGCGGGACATGAGCGGGAGGTTACCTTCCGGGGCGGTGGCTCGGCAGTCCGACCCCGACCGAATGATCAGTTCCGGTCGCTTCGAGCCGCATCCTGCCATGCCCGGCCCCGCTCGACGCCCCGGTCAGCACCGCGGCCCCCGGCGCTCCGCTCGGGTGCCGGGAAAAGGGGCGGGTATTTCTTCAGTTCGTGGTCTCGGGCCGCGCCGTCTTCTGCCATGGGTACCCGGTCCGCTGCCGCGGGTCCGCAGCCGCGACGGCCTGCGCGATCCCCTCGTCTCCCGGCCCGCTTCGCGGCCCCTGCCCGTGCCGCTGGGCGGTCCCGGGGGCTCCGTCCTGGTCCTGCCCCGGTCCGGGGCCGCGCTCGGCCGAGCGGTCGGGCTGCTGCCCCGCTGCCGGCTCCTGCGTCGTCCAGTGCCGCAGCGCACCGGCCTCCACGTCGATCTGTACGTTCAGCGCCGCCAGATCGTCGTCGGCGAACCGGCGGGCCCGGTCACGCGCGGCCCAGCGCAGCGACTCCGCCGAACTTGTGATCTCCCCGGTGCGCTTCTTCAGTCCCGGCAGCAACGAGGCCACGGTCTTCTTGTCGGGCTCCCGCTCCAGTCGCTTCAGCTCGTCGTCCAGCTCACGGCCGTGCACACTCAGCCGCTGGAACAGTCCCAGCGACTCGGAGAGCGACGCGTCCTCGGCCACGCCCGTCTGCAACGCCTCCTGCGTGGCCCGCATCGACATGCGCAGCGAGAGCCGCAGCTGCGCCAGCTCCCCGACGACGCCCAGCTGTCCGTAGCTCTTCGCCCGAAGCGTGGTGTCCTCCACGGCCCGGCGCGCCTGCGTGATCGTACGGTCCACCCCGCGGCTGGCCGCCCCGATGACCTTGACACTCACATAGATGCCCAGGGCCACGAACGCGACGACGAGCAGCCCCAGGATCAGGATCACGGCTTCCATGAGCGCCCCTCGGATGGTGTGACGTCTGCCGACACGTGTTTACCGGCCCCTCCACCGTAAACGGAACGGGCAGGTTGGGGGTTCCATCGGAACCCCCAACCTGCCCGTAAGGGAAAGCCCTCACACCGCGATACCGAAGGCGAATGCCTAGGCCGGGACGATGTTCACCAGCTTCGGCGCCCGGACGATCACCTTGCGGATGCCCGCCCCGCCCAGCGCGGCGACGACGGCCGGGTCGGCCAGGGCCAGGGCCTCCAGCTCGGCGTCCGTGATCGACGGGGAGATCTCCAGGCGCGCCCTGACCTTGCCCTTGATCTGCACCACGCAGGTCACGGTCTCGTCGACGACGTACGCCGGGTCGGCCACCGGGAAGTCCTGGTGCACGACCGACTCGGTGTGGCCCAGCCGGCGCCACAGCTCCTCGGCGATGTGCGGCGCCAGCGGCGCCACCAGCAGCACCAGCGGCTCGGCGACGGAGCGCGGCAGCGGGCCGCCCGCCTTGGTCAGGTGGTTGTTCAGCTCGGTGACCTTGGCGATGGCCGTGTTGAAGCGCATTGCGCCCATGTCGCCGCCGACACCGTCGATCGCCTTGTGCAGGGCACGCAGCGTGTCCTCGCCGGGCTCCGTGTCGACGACGGTGACCTCGCCGCTCTCCTCGTCGACGACATTGCGCCACAGCCGCTGCAGCAGCCGGTACTGGCCGACGACCGCCCGGGTGTCCCAGGGGCGCGACACGTCCAGGGGGCCCATCGCCATCTCGTACAGGCGCAGGGTGTCGGCGCCGTACTCGCCGCAGATCTCGTCGGGCGTCACGGCGTTCTTCAGGGACTTGCCCATCTTGCCCAGAACGCGGGAGACCTTCTCGCCCTGGTGGTAGTACGCCCCGTCGCGCTCCTCGACCTCGGCCGCCGGGACCGCGATACCGCGGCTGTCCCGGTAGACGAACGCCTGGATCATGCCCTGGTTGTACAGCTTGTGGAACGGCTCGGCGGAGGAGATGTGCCCCAGGTCGTGCAGCACCTTGGACCAGAAGCGGGCGTACAGCAGATGCAGTACGGCGTGCTCGGCGCCGCCCACGTACAGGTCGACACCACCGGTGGGCTGTCCCTCGCGCGGGCCCATCCAGTACTGCTCGATCGCCGGGTCGACCAGCTTGTCGGCGTTGTTCGGGTCCAGGTAGCGCAGCTCGTACCAGCAGGAGCCGGCCCAGTTGGGCATGGTGTTGGTCTCGCGGCGGTAGCTTCGCAGACCAGCCCCGTCGCCCAGGTCCAGCGTGACGTTGACCCAGTCGGCGTTGCGGGACAGCGGGGTCTCGGGCCTGGTGTCGGCGTCGTCCGGGTCGAAGGTGCGCGGCGAGTAGTCGTCGACCTCCGGCAGCTCCAGGGGCAGCATCGACTCGGGCAGCGGGTGGGCGATGCCCTCCTCGTCGTACACGATCGGGAAGGGCTCGCCCCAGTAGCGCTGGCGGCTGAACAGCCAGTCGCGCAGCCGGAAGTTGACGGTGCCCTCGCCGACCCCGTGTTCCTTCAGCCAGTCGGTGATGCGGGCCTTCGCGTCAACGACGCCCAGGCCGTCCAGGGAGATCTCGTCGTTCGCGGAGTTGACCAGCTTCGCTTCGTACGAGGCGAAGGCGTCCTCCCACGTCGAGGCGTCCGTGCCGCGGTCGTCCGACGGCTCGACGACACAGCGCATCGGCAGCTCGAAGGCGCGCGCGAAGGCGAAGTCGCGCGCGTCGTGCGCCGGCACGGCCATGATCGCGCCGGTGCCGTAGCCCATCAGCACGTAGTCGGCGATGAAGACGGGGACCTGCTCGCCGCTGACCGGGTTGGTCGCGTACGCGCCGGTGAAGACACCGGTCTTGTCCTTGGCCTCGGCCTGCCGCTCCACGTCGGACTTGGCGGCGGCCTGCTTGCGGTACGCGGTGACGGCCTCGGCCGGGGAGGCGTGTCCGCCGGTCCAGACCGGGTGGGTGCCCTCGGGCCAGGCGGCCGGAATGATCCGCTCGACCAGCTCGTGCTCGGGCGCCAGCACCATGTAGGTGGCGCCGAACAGGGTGTCCTGGCGGGTGGTGAACACGGTGATGTCGCCGGCGCCGTCGACCGGGAAGTCGACCCGCGCGCCCTCGGAGCGGCCGATCCAGTTGCGCTGCTGCAGCTTGATGGCCTCGGGCCAGTCCAGCCCGTCCAGGTCGTCCAGCAGCCGGTCGGCGTAGGCGGTGATGCGCATGTTCCACTGGCGCAGCTTGGCCTTGAAGACGGGGAAGTTGCCGCGCTCGGAGCGGCCGTCGGCCGTGACCTCCTCATTGGCCAGCACGGTGCCCAGGCCCGGCGACCAGTTGACGGGCGCGTCGGAGGCGTAGGCCAGGCGGTGGCCGCTCAGCACGTCGGCACGCTCGGCCGCGCTCAGCGCGCTCCAGTCGCGGCCGTCCGGGGTCGGGCGCTCACCGCTCTCGAACTGGGTGACCAGCTCGGCGATCGGCCGGGCGCGGTCCGCCTCGGCGTCGTACCAGGAGTTGAAGATCTGCAGGAAGATCCACTGGGTCCACTTGTAGTACTCGGACTCGATGGTGGCGAACGAGCGGCGCTTGTCGTGGCCCAGGCCCAGCCGGCGCAGCTGCGCCGTCATGTTCTCGATATTGGACTCGGTGGACAGCCGCGGGTGGGTGCCGGTCTGTACGGCGTACTGCTCCGCGGGCAGGCCGAAGGCGTCGAAGCCCAGGGTGTGCAGGACGTTGTGGCCGGTCATCCGCTGGTGACGGGCGAAGACATCGGTGGCGATGTAGCCCAGCGGGTGGCCGACGTGCAGGCCCGCACCCGAGGGGTACGGGAACATGTCCATGATGAATTTCTTCGGCTTGGCGGCCAGTTCCGGATTGTCCGCCAGGTCACCGGTCGGATTGGGTGCCTCGTAGGTGCCCTCGGCGTCCCAGAAGTCCTGCCAGCGTGCCTCGATGTCGGCGGCCATCGCTGCCGTATAGCGGTGCGGCGCAGCAACGTCGGCTGCGGAATTCGTCTCGCTCATGATCCTCAAAGCTCCATCGATCGTCATCTGCCGGCGCCCACGTCTACGGACACGCGTCTACGGAAACGAAAAATCCCCTCGCACAGGAGGGGACGCCGCGCCGATGCCGACCAGGCATTCTCACCGGTCGGGAGTGATCAGCGCGGCTCGCTAAGCAGAAGGCGTACGGCACGCATGGCGTCAGGGTACCGCAATGGCCCGGCCACCATCCGGGCGCCGCCGATCCGTGGACACACCGGGATGGAACCGTACGGCGACACAGACGAGCAGCGGGCCACCCGAATCCGGATGGCCCGCTGCTCGATCTTCACTGTGGAGCTAAGGAGAATTGAACTCCTGACCTCCTGCATGCCATGCAGGCGCTCTACCAACTGAGCTATAGCCCCGCGTCGTGCCGCCCGGTCTCCCGCGGCGACATCGAGAACATTACCGGTCACCCCGGCCGTCCACCAAATCGTTTCCGGTCCGCCCGATTCCGCCCCATCGGCGGGGCCCGGTCAGGCGGTGGCGAAGGAGTAGAAGCGCTTGAGCGTGCAGTGCTCCTCCAGCAGGCGGCCGTAGATCGGCTCGCCCTCCAGCTCCCGGTAGGTCTCGATCGGGTCGCCCTTTATGACCAGCGCCCGCGCGCACTCCTCGCACCAGTACTGGTAGTCCTGGTTGACCGGGTCCATGTCCCTGACGATGGGCGTGCCGCTGCCGCACCAGTCGCACTTCCGCCTGTGGGCGCCCATGGGTCAGCTCCGGCTGCGGCCGCGGGCCGTGCACAAGGGGAGGATTCCGCCGTTCCCGCCGGGCGTCCGGACTGTGGGGGGCGAACTGCCGGCGGGGCGGCCGGCGCATACGCGGGCCTCTGGAACAGGGGGCAGGTCCGGGACCTCGTGGCGACTCGCAGGCATCGCGCACTCCCTCCCGTTCGGTCCGTCGCCCCCTCCGGCGCTCCGATTCTGCCATGGCCCCGCAAGGGGGTCAGCCCTGCCGAGATCCCGTCGTCCGCCGACGCCGTACAAGACCCACCAGCACACCCGCGACGGCGGCCGCCGACAGTGCGAGAGCGCATACCCACAGCGCCTCTCCCGAACCCTGCGCCCCAGGCGTATCAAGGCGGTTGAGGTAGAGCGTGCCGAACCCCGCGACACCGATGAGCTGGCCGAGCTGGGTGACGGTCACCAGTACGCCGCTCGCATCGGCGGCGTCCTCCGGCCGTACGTTCGCCAGGGCACCCGTAAGAGTGGGGCTGAAGCCGAGCGCCATGCCCACGCCGATGATGACGAAGGCCGCGTACCGCCCGGCACCACCATCGCCGCCGTCGCGCATCAGGTAGCCGAGAGCCGCCGAACCGACGGCCACGAGCGTGAATCCGGCGAGGAACACCACGGAGGCGAGCAGGCAGATCCGGGTCCAGGCCGGCCGGCCCAACTCTTGTCCGAGCACCAGCGGAACGGTGAACAGGACGACGGCCGCCGCGAGCATCAGCAGCCCCACCAGATCCAGCCCACGGGCCCGTGCGGGTTTTACTGGATACGGAACGGCAGTTGCCTCGGAAGTCTTGGCCGTGGCCGTAGTCATGGTCGTGGTCATGACCTCAAGGCTGGTCCCAGCCGCATACGGGTAACGAGAGCCCGCTGACGTGATCGGTCAGTGCGGCGCGGTGGTGGTCGCGCGCAGCTCAGCGAGCCGACGTTGGTACAGCGGGCCGATGGCGTGAGCGCCCCTGGCCTCGCTCGGGGTGGCCTGTTCGATCAGGTGATGGGACACGGCTTTGAGGTGCGCAGCCCAAGCGACCACATGCTGCTGAGCCGTCCGCCCGCACTCCTGCGGTTCACCAGGGAGGCACAGGGGGAGTTCCGGCCCAAGCTTGTTGGCTGCGTGTCGGATGTATCGAGCGATGGTCAACCATTCGTCCTCGGTCCGCCGAGCGGCATTGCCCTCGTTCTCCCATCCCCACGGGCCGAAGTCGTCCCCGTGATCGTCCATCTGTGCGCTCCCTGGTATTCAGCGGGTTAGGCCGGTGCAGCGATGGTAGCGGCGCTGTCCGCTTCCCTGGGGTCACAGTGCCCGACCGAGGGAACGCACGGACCACAGGGGCCGCACATGGGAAGGAACTGTGGCGGAGTACAGGACTGGACACCGCCCCCGTGCACCGCTGCGATATCGGCCGCGACGCCGGTCATCCGCTCGCCACCCCAGATATCGGAGATCGGCCTATCCAGCACGTTGCCCATGGTCAGGAACCGGCCGAGAACGCACGGCCACACATCCCCGGTCGGACCGATGGCGCATTTCTCGTGTGCGCAGTGCCCGCACAGGTCCGCGATGGTCGGCACGGCTCCTTGACTTGCCCGCCCGAATGCGCGGGTCCGGTCTCCGCCGACCGTTCCGACACCGAGCGCCGCAAGGTCCTGCGCCGCCTCCTGTACGCGCTGCCCGTCCCTCACGGCGACAACTCCGCCCCGCAGGGGGATACCGAGTGCGAGCGCCTTTTGCACGTTGGCGCGCGTCTTCTTGTGCGCCCCTCGGAGTTGCGTCACCGAGTCGTGTTCCTCGGCGCTGTCCGAGTAGTACGAGGTAGCGAGCTTGACACCGTATTCCGTGAACGCATCCCACAGTTCCGGGCGGATGTGGGTCATGTTTGAGAACAGCTCGATACCGAGGCCCCGTCCGTGGGCGTGCTTGATCAGCGCGGGCAGGCTTGGGTAGAGAGTCGGCTCTCCTCCGATGAACTGAACGTCCAGGGTGCCCATGTCGGCCAGCTGGTCAATCACGTTCAACCAGTCCCGCACGGTCATGGCCCCGTGTGTTCCCTTGGGTCCGCTGTCTGCGTAGCAGTGATAACAGAACTCGTTGCAGAGCCCCGTCACCTCAAGCCACGCGAATAAGAGTCGGTTCTCGGAAGTACTCATGTGCGTTCTCCTTTGACCGTTGGTGTTTTGGTGCCCGCCCCTGCCGAGATTTCGAATTCGTGGGGGAACGGATTCGGATGCGTCAGGCAGGGGCGGGAGTCAGAGACGGCCCATAGCGGTCAGCGTGGGAATCGCCGTGCACAGCGCGGAGACTGTGAAGACGAACACCGACCGGCCGAATTACCGTGCGTACCTCACGAGTTGTCCCGCAAGGGAACGCAGTTCGGGCAGTCTTTGTGTCGGCGGTTCGGCGGATGGTTCGGGCCGGGCAGGTAGGCCACGCCCAGCACACCGCCGCGCTGATCCCACCAACCGGCCGGAGAGATCGCGTACGAACTTTCGGGGCCGCCCATGAGGCTGACTAGCTCAGGCCCGGGGAGAGGCCGTGTGCGGCACTCCTGTCGCCTCACCAGGGACATCACCGCCTCGCCCGTCGCTTGATGCCCTGCGGGTCGGCGCAGTCGGTGTGCCGGTAGATCGTGGCCGAGGTCCCGGACTGAACCTCGATTTCCCCGCGTCGGCAGCGCTCAAGGGCCTTGATCGGCTTCATGCACGCTGGGCACGTCTCGCCAGGCGGGGCGAACGTCGTGTACTCCCACTGTCGTGCGTCGGTGTCTTCCGTGGTGCGGCTCGTCATGGTCGCCATCCCGTCAAGTCCACTGCTGCTGCTGAGTGTTGCCATAGACAAGCGCGACGATGGGGCGGGGGCCACAGCAGAAAGGCCGCAGTCCTGCCGCACCCTGGCCGCACTGGCTACGCTGACCAGGGAAGACGCATTCGTGAGAGGGGACCGGCCACGATGACCAGCAGGCGGCGAAGGTTGGCGGAGCGCCGGAAAGCGTGCGGGTTCAACCAAGAGGAATTCGCGGAAGCGGTTGGCGCTGATCGCTCAACGGTCCAGCGCTGGGAAAGCGGAAAGAACGACCCTCAACCCTGGCAGCGCCCGAAGATCGCAAAGGCGTTGTCCATCACAACGGGTGAACTCGATGCGCTGCTAGTTCCCGACGCTTACGCTCCGCCGCAGTCTCGTACCGGTTGGCTCGCTGTCGCACCCTCAGACAGTGACGACGAATTCGACGCCCTCGAATTGGCCCGACGCGTATCCGCTAGCGATGTGGGAAAGGAAACACTGAGCCGTCTCGAATATGCTTTTGATGAGTTGGCGATGAAATACCCGGCGTCCCCTCCGCAAAACCTGCTCAACAGGGTGCGCAGACACTCGGCATACGTTGCCCATCTCATGGACGCGCGCATGACTCTCGCGGAACAGCGCCGCCTCTATGTGGTCGGGGGGTGGTTCCAACTGTTGGGCGCCACGCTGCATATCGACCTGAATCAGGAACACGCGGCGACGGCTCGTTTGCAGACAGCGGCCACCCTTGCGCAGCACGCCGAGCACCGCGAAATTGAGGCGTGGTGCTACGAGACGGATGCTTGGCGAGTCCTCACGGATGGCGACTACGCACGCGCGCTAGAACTCTCCCAGATTGCACAGGAGTTGGCACCGGTCGGAACCTCGGCTGCAATCCAGTCAACAGCGCAAGAGGGGCGGGCGAGAGCCCGACTCGGGGAAGGGGTCGAAACTTATGCGACCATCGACCGAGTTCAGCGCATGTCGGGTGCGATCGTCCCGCACAAGGGCACTGAACATCACTACCAATACGACCCCGGTAAGGCGTTGGCTTACACAGCGACGACGCTTGCATGGGTCGGAGATCCCGCAGCAGAGGACTACGCACGACAGGTAATCGCGCGTCTCGCGCCCGCTGACGACGTGGCGAAATGGCCCCGCCGAGTGGCGTCTGCGAACATCGATTTGGCGCTAGCATTGCTCGGCAGTGACCGGCTGGATGAGGCGTGCAATGCAGCACAGCAAGCCATATTGTCCGGCCGCATCGTGCCGTCGAATCACTGGCGTGCGCTGGAGGTCGTCAAGGCCGTTGAGCTGCGGCAGCTTCCGGAAGCTTCGGACCTGCGAGAGGCGTACCAGGGATTGAAGGAACTCCCGAGCGGTCCGACATTCAGCTAAGGGCTTGCAGATCATCAAGGTGTTTCTTCCCGACCTGGGGCTCGTTGGTCTGGTATGCGCATCCCGGACGAGATCCGTGACCAACTATCCACGAAGTTCGCGGTGTTGTTCCCGCATCTGGACGAGCGGCAGCGACGGCTGTTGATGGGGGCCGAGGCCCGGCAGCTGGGGCATGGTGGCATCCGCGCTGTCGCTCGGGCGGCCCAGGTCAGTGAGACGACGGTCCGCGATGGCGTGTTCGAGCTGGAATCCGGCGTCGAGCCGTTGGGGCGGGTCCGGCGTCCCGGCGGAGGACGCAAACGGGTCGCCGATCTAGACCCGGGGCTGCGGCCGGCACTGCTGGCGCTGGTCGAGCCCGATGAGAGAGGCGACCCGATGTCGCCGCTGCGGTGGACTGTGAAATCGACCCGTACGATCGCGGCGGAG